>JAWKHN010000012.1:0-122837 GCA_041394795.1 Pyrinomonadaceae bacterium
CGCGTTTATGCGCCGCGCAAAACTGAAACCGACCAAAAACCCAAGACGACAACCCAGCTCCAAACAACCCACAAGATAATCGCCATCGGCGCATCGACCGGTGGAACCCAAGCGCTTGAGAAGCTTCTGAAGAATTTTCCCGTCAATTCGCCCGGCACGGTTATCGTCCAGCACATGCCGCCCGGATTTACGAAGGCTTTCGCGAATCGACTAAATGATCTCTGCAAAGTTGAGGTCGTTGAGGCCAAGAATGGCGATGTCGTGGTTCCCGGACGAGTCTTGATCGCGCCCGGCGGAGTACACATGCTCTTAAGGCGCAGGGGCGCCGAGTATTCGGTCGTCTTAAAAGATGGTCCGGCTGTTTCGTACCAAAAACCGAGTGTCGATGTTTTGTTTGAATCGGTTGCAAAAAATGCCGGATCAAACGCGGTCGGCGCGATTCTTACCGGGATGGGATCGGACGGTGCGCGGGGACTTTTGAAGATGAAACAGAGCGGCGCGCATACGATAGCGCAGGACGAGCACACCTGCGTCGTATTTGGGATGCCAAAGGCCGCAATTCAGCTTGAGGCGGTCGAAGAAGTACTTCCGCTCGAGAAAATCAGCGGCGCGATTGTTGGAAAATAAGTTTGGGAATTTGGCCGCAAAGTAGCCCGCCAATCAATGCCCAGCCCGAAAAATCAATCTCAAACCATCGTCATCGACGATGTTGGCGCCAATTCGTTGAGCGCCTTTTTCAATATTCGGTCAAGGCCTTCGAATTCCATGTATTCGGGACCGAGCAACCGCCGGAAGTTTCGGCTCTTGTTCTCTCCCGTAACCTCTTTCAGCATCCCGCCGCAAAAGGCTCTGACGAGCTCCGGCGCGAATTGCTTGCCGGCGTTCTGGCACATGTCCTCGATCACCTCGTTTACGGGGCGCCGGCGTTTATACGGCCGGTCGGTGGTCATGGCGTCGAACGAATCCGCGAGGTTTACGATCTTTGCGATAAACGGTATCTCGTTGTCCTTGAGTCCGTCGGGATAGCCCCGGCCATCGAGGCGTTCGTGGTGATATTTGGCGGCAAGCGGCACATCCGTGTACGGATGCTGGATCGGCAAAAGGATTTCGTATCCGACGGACGGATGCTTGTTGAGCTCCTTGGATTCCTTGGCGTTGATTCTGTAGGGAGCGTTGATGATGTTCTTTTCGACGGTGAGTTTTCCGACGTCATGAAGGTAACCCGCGACGGCGACGCCCTCGACCTCCTCCTCACTCCAACCGAGTTCGATTGCCATTATTTCGGAATATCTTCCGACCCTCACCGAGTGCCCCTCGGTGTATTTGTCCTTGCAGTCGATGGCTGTCGCAAACGCGCGGACGGTGTCCTTGTACGTCATCCGCATGTCCTCGTAAAGCTGCCTGTTTTCCTCGGCCTTTCGCGCGAGTTCCGACATAAGGTTTCTTTGGTGAATCCCGACTCCGATATGACGAGCCATTGCCTGGATCACTGCCTTGTCTTCTTTCGAAAACGGCTGGCCGCTCGCTTTCTCGCCGAGGAACACGATTCCCACAAGTTCGTCGCGGACGATAAGCGGCATTATCAGCTCGATCCGCTTGCGCTCCAACACACGCTGATACCGTTGGAAGAACGCCATCATTTTGGCCTGGCTGATCTCAAACTCGGTCATCCCCGAAAGCAGGAATTCCCTTTCATCCGACATCTCAAGCGTCGCCGCCAGCGGAAAATCATCGCCGAGCCCGCGCACGGCTAGAAAATTGAGCTCATGCCCAAATTTCGAATATCGGGCGACTCCGCCTCTCATGATGGCAAGCGAACCAAGGAGCAGATGAAGCGATGTTTGGATCATCTCTTCGAAACTCCGCTTGTTGGCCACCTCCTGCCCAATGTCTGCGAGCGCTGAGAAGGTGTGAATAAGCTTTTGTTGGTCGGGACGCATGGCGGGTTTGGCAGCAGTTTGCATAGATTTCAAGCGGGAAGGTTTGATGTTGGATTAGATTCTGCCGTCCGGAAAGCGGGCGGCAAGACTAGTTTTCAAGCTTGACGTGGTTGGTAAGTCCAAGCATCTCAAAAAGCTGGGACGTGTCTTCACCCACTTCGGAAAAGACAACTTCGGTGTTTGATTCGGAAGCGGCGTCTATAACGCCTAGAAGGATCGAAATACCGATGCTGTTCACAAGTTCCGTATCCCTAAAACTCAGCACGAGTCTTGTACAGCCTTCCTTGATACGGAGTTTGCACTCCCTTTCGATTTGCTCGCCACTGACTTTGTTCAAATAGTCACCGGCAAAAATCGTAAAGGTCGAACCATCGACATTGTTTTGGTTGTCCAAGCTATTCACGGTTTTAGGCTTTTTTACGGATAATGTGCGATCCAGAGAAATTTAGGATCTGTTTGGGAGCGCCGACAGTTAAAGTAATACTTTAGAAATATTATGTCAACCGTCGATTTTGGGCGTGTGGTGGGTGTGGAATTGAATTGAAGTAACTGAAGCGGTAATTGCGGTGCGGCGAGGAAGCTACCGGCGATTGGAGCCGGAAAACTAGGCCTTGCTTTTTGCGAGTCTGATGCGCGTACCATCATCAACGCGCTCGAAACTTACCTCGTCCATCAAAGACTTCATAAGACGGAGTCCCCAGCCGCGACGGCCTTCAGCAGAAGTTATTTCGGTGCCTTTGTCACCGCGAAAACGGAGTCCGCGGTTTGAGATCGTGATTATCAGCCGATCGCCGTCAAACTCGAAACGCTGATGAATCTTCCTGTCGGGACTGTGCGAATGCTCGGTCGCGTTGATGCACGCCTCGACAAGCGCCGTCTTGATTTGGTTAATCGCCTTCGGACCAAAGTTGTGCCGGCGCGCGATTTCCTCTACGGCATGGGCGGCGATCAATTCGGTGTCTTCACCCATCGGGACAACCATTTCAAACGCATTGTCGGGTTTGATTTCGCCGAGTTCTTCCTCAATCCCCAAATAACGAACCAAAAGTTCGACTTGCTTGCGGCTCGACCCTATCGCCCCGGCATCGCTCAGGAGCTTTCTCGATCCTTCCCCAAACCCCTCAGGAGCAATCAACCAAAGCTTGTATCGGCGGTAGTCGCACATTAGTGCGACCATCTCGAGTCTGTCGAGCCAAAACGAAGTTAGCTCCTCATTTGCCTCGAGTTTTGAATCGATTTCCGCCGCGATCCAAACCGTTTCACTGTCGGTCGTGTAGTCGCCCGCCTCGAATCCCAAAGCGACTGCGGAGCGTTCCCTTTCGGTAAGTTTGCTCAATTGATCATAAACGGATGACGAATTTACGGTGTAAACAATCTGCGGGAGCCTGAATTTCCCTGTTTCAGAACGCACCGCGCTGAGAATAGCGCTTTCGTCGTCTCCCTTGTGCAATTCTCGATACAAACCGTAATCAATCAGGCTCTTGGGAATCTCCTGGCAGTCGAAAAGGGCCATCAGCTCTTTTAGTCCGATCGCGGAATTGCTCCGATAATATCCCGCCATCAGTTCCGGCGCTCTTTTCAGCGAACTCGCGAGAAGATCTCCAAAAACTTTCGAGCGCGGAGCACGTTCGACTTCCAACCTGAAACGCATCTCGAGGTAATCGTTAAAGACGGTTGATCCCGTGCCGATCATGATCATGTTGGAGGAGCAGTTTACAAATTCGTGCGCGTGAAGCGAACGCAAGAGAGCGGAAAACCTCTTTTCTCCAATCCCGAGCACATCGTTCCACGCTTCGGCGCGAGACGGTCTTTGCGAAAATTCGTTGGTGCCAAAAATCAGATCGACAAGACGACGCTGGATTCCCGAAGACGGCGAGAAGCCCTCAAACCATGAATCGAAATAGCCGCGAATCCGTCCGCCCGAAAGTTCGCGTACATAGGCGACCTCGACATCCTTGAAAGACGCGAGCGCTTCGCCTTTGGCGTAGGCCGATTGGAACAGCGCCGAAATAATCAGCGGGCTTCCCTCGCTTTGAAGCGCGATCAAGTCTTTTGTTTGAAGCGTTACCGGCACTTCATAGTGTATCGACAGCTTGTCGCAAAGCTCTCCAGTCGCATCGAGCCCAAGACCATCGAGTTCGACGATCTCATAGCTTCCGACTCTTTGCGTTCCGCGTGCCGCGGCGCCCGCCAGAAAACGACGCTTTCCCGAAAGCACATACGGAAATGAAAATGCCTTGAGCGCCTCCTTCAAATAGTCAAAGGCCGCGCCATCTCCTTCCAGACCGGGCAGATACTCGATTCCACCGATCAACGGAAAAACATTGTTCCCCGCCGCGGCGGCGCGGAGAGGCGCCGAAAACGCCTGTCTTATAAACGATGCTTCGTCGTTTAACTCCGAATCCGCCTCACAGCTTTCAACGAGCGAAGTCACCCATTCATTGTCGGGAGGGGGAACGATCGCACCGAGTTCGCAAACATCGGGTACGACGGATGCCAGACGTTCATCGCGTTTTCGAAACGCAGCAAACTGCACTAAGAAAGTTTGAAGAAATCTTACCGCCGCGCGCTTTGCGGTTCGGTCCGCGGGCGAAAACTCGAAACAAAACGGGACGATTTCGGCTTGTGTCAGGAACAGCCTGTCATAGGCCTGGCGCAGAAGTTCGGATGCCCCCATCGAAGGCTTTGCAAGAACAAACATCGCTGCCGAAGGCGAGTCTCCCGCGGCATGATTCAGAATCGCGTGCAATTCCCTCTCGCGGCCTGTAAACAGACCCCTCGAAATTTCCGAAAGCACTCTTTGTTCCTTTGCTTCGTTCATTCTGCGATCAAAAAAACCTCAACGCCATCTCCGCCATTCAAGGTACAAATGCGAGAACCCCGCCGTTTGCAAAAAGAAGCGGCGGTGCGGGACTTCTATCAGCTCCAACTGCGGCCGACCCGCCTAGTGAACCGCCGCGCTTTCCGGTGTTCCGGCAGAGCGAAAAACGCTAACCTGGTTCTTCCCGTCGCGCTTTGCGGCGAACAACGCCTTGTCGGCGCAGTGAATAAGTTTCTCCGGGGAATCGACGTCCCGTGAAATCGTTGCGATACCTATGCTCACCGTCACTTGTCGATGCGGGAAACGCGATTCCTCAATGTTCGCGCGAATCCGTTCGGCGATCGTTTCCGCTTCATCGAGCGTCGTCTGAGGCAAGAGAATAGAAAACTCCTCGCCGCCGTATCGGGCCGCGACATCGGCGCCCCTAAGAGTTTCACGGAGTCTGCTGCCAACGATCTTTAGCGCCTTGTCTCCTTCCGGATGGAGGAACGTATCGTTATATGATTTGAAATCATCGACGTCGATCATCATGAAACTCATCGGGAATCCATGCCGGTTCGACCTTTTGATTTCTTCAGCAAGCCTTTCTTCCAGATATCGTCTGTTGAGCAATCCGGTTAACGGATCGGTTACCGACAATTGTTCGTACTCCCCGGCTTTGTTTTTGAGACTCGCGCGATCAACCGCAACGGCGATCTGAGGCACGACTGAATTGAGAAGCTGTACTTCATCGTCGCCGTACGGTTTGCCATCGGTCTTATCCGCGACATTCAATACTCCGATCCTTCGATTCCCAACGATCAACGGATAGCTGATAAATGATCCCGTACGGTAGTTCCATTCCTGCGGCGACGGCTCGAAACCGCTGCGAAGCATGTTTTTTACGACAAGCGCCTCGCCCTTCTTAAATACTCCGATCGCGATTCTTCGTCCGATGTCAGTTAGACCGGCACGGAGCACATCCGCTTTTCTTCCGATCGCGGCCTTTACAAGGAGCTGCTTGCTCTTCTCGTCAAAGATCAGAAGCGATCCTCTTTCCGCCTGCACCAGCTCCGCCGTTGTCTGCATGAGCTTCACCCAGAAGTCATCATGATCGATCATCTTGAGGCTCTCGTTAAACTTCCTGAGAGCGATGTCGAGCCATGTTCGGCGCGAGATTTCCTCGCGCAATCTGAGCACTTCCAGTTCGGAACCGATTTGATCCCTTAGCCAAATAACATCTTCGGCGATTCCAGAATCATCCGCTTTGGCTCCAACCACAATGGCGCTTCTGGTTTCGTTGCCAACACGAAAAGGAAACAAACGAATCGTGCCGTCATCTTCGCCACCGGCGGTTCTATCCTTTAGTTCGATAGAATCCTCATCACGCAGGAGTTTTCGCATACGCGGATCATCCGTGCCGACTCCGATCTCAATTTTCCGTTTGCGGAGCCCTCCCGTCGCCAGCGTAGTACGCAAACGCCCCCCGCGATTCTCAAGCCACGCCAGGGATTCAACTCCAAACTCAATCCTTATAAATGCCAGTATCTGCTTGCACGCTTCTGAGTATGATCGATTTAAAAGTTCGACCATGAAGTTTTCCGGGAGTTCCCGTTCCTGATTTGAAACCGTCGCCTCAACGACAATTTCGGGCACCGCCTCGACCGGGGTTTCCGGCTTCGGTTCAGCGCCGGCCGCTTCAACTTGGGCTTCTTTTGGCTTTCCAAAACTGTTGATTTTGGGAAGTTTAAGATTCTGCGTATCCGGCCTGCCGCTCGGCATCCTCTCCGGAGCATGCTGAGTTTGGTCACCCGGTGCTCGGTGCGAATCGCCTTCATTTGCGGAAACTTCTTCATCCGAAAGCGATTGGATCAATGGCTGTAGATCAGAAGCGCCCATCGACGACATTTTTCGCGCAAGCTGTTCGATGTTCTGGCTGCCGCAGAGCAATACGTTCTCAAAAACCGCGCTCGGGGCGAACCCGCTCCAGTCTCCCGATATCGCCTTTTCGGTGGCCAAACGGTAATCTTCCGCTTTTGTAAATGCCCTGCCAACGATTGCCGTCGTCTTTTTGCTTCCGGTCTCGAGCGGAACCGCAACGCATTCAAGACCCGCATGACATTTGAATTTCAGCGGACCATCCGATTTTCTTGTTTCACCAAATGCCTTTCCACAGAACTTGCGGCATTGAGGGGCGAATTTTTCCGAACTTGAAAGCACCGAACAGATTGAGTTGTTCCCCGTCTCGACGAGGCCGTCCAATCCGTCTTCACGCAACACAACAACCGCAAGTCCGCTTTCGGTCGAAAGCCTTTCCTGTCGCTTGCGCCATTCTTCGAGAAACTGATTTTGCAGTTTTGAACTCATATCGGGAGCACCAATCCCGAGCGAAAATCGGTCATTCTGACCACGAAATTCTCAATCGCTCTTAGGCTTTATAGTGTTAATCGGTCCCCAGTTTCACAAAGTATGCCGGGACAGCGAGGATGCCTTTAATGATTATCGCACAGCCTCGTTGGGCGTCACAGAATTTTGTTTAAACTTTTTGTTCGAATACAAAAATCCGGCCCGCAAAGCAGTCATTGCGGGCCGGGGAGTACAAGTTTAATTTCGAAACAGCGATCACATCGCTCCAGACGCGACCGATTCGATATCCGGCTTCTCCTTGCTGATTCTCAAACAAGCGGCAAAATGCCCGGGAAGGATTTCCTTTAGTTCCGGATCCGTTTCCTTGCATTCCTCAACCGCAAACGGGCAACGCGTATGAAAATGGCAGCCCGAGGGAGGATTGATCGGCGATGGCACGTCTCCCTTTAGAATAATTCTCTCTCGTGTTGCCTCAATCTCCGGATCCGGAACTGGAACCGCGGAAATCAACGCCTTCGAATATGGGTGGAGCGGCTTTTTGTAGATCTCGGTCGAATCGGCCAATTCAACGATCTCGCCGAGGTACATCACGGCGACTCTGTCTGCAAGATGCCTGACGGCGCGCAGATCGTGCGATATGAACATGTATGTAAGGCCTTTCTCCTTTTGGAGATCCTCCATCAAATTCATGATCTGGGCCTGGATCGAAACATCGAGTGCCGATATCGGTTCGTCCGCGACGATAAACTCAGGATCCACCGCCAAGGCCCGCGCGATTCCGATCCGTTGTCTTTGCCCGCCCGAGAATTCGTGCGGATAGCGTTTGTAAAACCGACGGCTCAGCCCAACGGTTTCCATCAGTTCCTGCACCTTCTGCGCAACACCTTGTCCTTCGGCAAGACCAAATGTGCGGATCGGTTCGCCGATGATGTCTCCAACCGTCATCCTTGGATTCAAAGACGCGTAGGGATCCTGAAAGATCATTTGCAGGCTTTTTCTAAATTCCCTCATCGAGGATTCGGGTATGGTTGCGATATCCGTATCATCGTAAATCGCGTGGCCGCCCGATATCTTTGTCAAACGCAATAGCGCCTTGCCCAGCGTCGATTTCCCGCAACCCGATTCCCCGACAAGACCAAGGGTTTCTCCGCGCTTGATGTCAAAGCTGACCCCATCGACCGCCTTTACGATCCTTCGCTCGGCGCTTCCGCCAAAAACCTTGTCAAAAAATCCGCCGCCGCCAAGATCGTAATGAACCTTTAGCTCCTTGAGGCTCAAGAGTGCGTTGCCGTTAACGTTATCCATTTACTCCTCACCTCCGTCAGATTCCCTGTAAACTTCCTTTGCAAAATGACAAAGCGAATGATGATCCGGCGAAATCTCGACAAACGGCGGGAATTCGGTTTTGCAGATATCCTTCGCGCGCTCGCATCGTTCCTCAAACGGACACCCGGGCGGAAGATGCGCGACATCGGGAGGAAGCCCTGGAATCTGGTAAAGCGGCTTGCCTTCCTCATGCGCCGGATCCGGTACCGAACGAAGCAAGCCCTTTGTGTATGGATTCGCCGATTGGCTGAAAATGGTTTTGGTCGGCGCGGATTCAAAAACCTTTCCGGCGTACATCACGATGATCTTGTCGGTCATGCCCGCGACCACGCCGAGATCGTGCGTAATCAAAATGACGCTTGTTCCGAGTCTTTCCCTGAGTTCCTTTATAAGCTCGAGAATCTGTGCCTGGATCGTCACGTCGAGCGCCGTTGTCGGTTCGTCGGCGATCAGCAGTTCCGGTTCGCAGCTGAGCGCCATGGCGATCATCACCCTCTGCCGCATCCCGCCGGAAAACTCATGCGGATAGTTGTCGACACGTTTTTCGGGAGCGGGTATCCCTACCGTCTGGAGCATATCGATAGCGTGCTTGTATGCCTGCTCTTTTGTATGCCCCAAATGGAGTTCGGTAACCTCCATAAGCTGCGTCGAAATCTTCAGAAACGGATTGAGCGACGTCATCGGATCCTGAAAAATCATCGCGATTCTCTTTCCGCGGATCTTTCGTATTTCATCTATGCTGAGTGCCCTGATATCCGTGCCGTCAAAAACGATATCGCCCGATACGATCTTGCCGGGCGGTTCCGGGATCAGTCGCATCACGGAAAGGTTGGTAACCGATTTTCCGGAACCCGATTCTCCGACGATTCCGAGAGTTTCGCCCTTTTTGAGTTCGAATGAAATTCCATCAACGGCTTTTACAACTCCGTCTTCGGTCTGGAAATACGTTCTAAGATCGCTTACCGATAATAGTGATCCGTTATTGTCCATCTGTTGTCCTTGTTTTCTCATCCCCCAAAACGGGTTCTGACCAATGCCGCAATTTCCTTTAGAATTTTCTCGTCTGTGGATCCAACGCGTCTCTCAAGCCATCCCCGAGGAAGTTAAGCGAGAACAACGTCAATGCCATGGTTACGCCAGGGAAAATAAGCTGCCACGGGAATATCGCGATATTCTTGATTCCCTCTGCGGCAAGACTTCCCCAAGACGCGTAAGGCGCCTGAACACCCATTCCGAGATAGGAAAGAAACGCTTCTGAAAGCATTACGCTCGGGATCGTCAAAGTTGCGTAAACGATCACCGGTCCGAGGGTGTTCGGAACGAGATGCCTGAAAATAATTCCAAAACTCGATACTCCCGTCGCCTTTGCCGCCATCACGAATTCCTGATTCTTGAGCGACAGCACTTGTCCCCTTACAACCCGGGCCATCGTCAGCCAGGAAACAAGACCAAGCGCGAAAAACAGAAGAAAGATCTGGTTCAGAGGCCCGCTTCCACCAAACAATTCGGAAACTGCGGTGATGATCGAAGGAGTGTTTTCGCCCTTGAATACCTCGAGAAGAACGATCACGAGGAGGATGTACGGAATCGAATAGAAAATATCGACCAGACGCATCATGAAGTTATCGACTCTTCCTCCGACATAGCCGGCGATCGCTCCATAACTCACGCCAACTACGAGAGAGACAAACGTCGAGATCACACCGACCATCAAAGATATCCGGCCCCCTTGAATCACACGGGCAAAAAGATCTCTTCCGAGATCGTCCGTGCCCATCCAATGCTTTGCGTTTGGCGGGATCGCTTTGAGCAGATCCTGGTTATCCGGAACCGAAGTGGCATCGACCCCAAGAATCTTGAGCAACAAGAACGGCCCAAACACTACCAAAATCGTCATCACGATCATTACGACAAGGCCAAACACCGCCAACTTGTTCTTGAGAAGCCTTCTCCAGGCGTCCTTCCAAAGCGAAGTACCTTTTACAAATTCTTTGTTATCACTCATATCAAGTTACTCGTAACGAATTCTTGGATCCAGAAAACCATATGAGATGTCGACGATCAGGTTGAACACCATCAGCATGATCGAAAGAAACGCGACGACACCGAGAATCAACGGCTCGTCACGATTAAATACCGACTGCACGAACATGTTGCCAAGCCCCGGAATCGCGAAAACCCTCTCGACGACAACCGTTCCCGCAAGCAGCGACGCAAGCGCCGGCCCGGTAAACGACACGACCGGAATAATTCCGCCCCTAAGCGCATGTTTTAGGAGCACCGTCTTTTCGCTCAACCCCTTCGCGCGAGCCGTTCGAATATAGTCGGAGCGAAGTATCTCGAGCATCCCGGCGCGCGTCATGCGGGCGATATAGGCCGCATAAATTGCTCCGAGCGTAAACACCGGAAGCACAAGACTCGAAAGGCCCGTAAACCGCGCCGGCGGCAGAATAAACAGCCAAAGCGAAAACACAAGCACGAGAATCGGTCCCATTACGAAGCTCGGAACAGATAGCCCAAGCATCGAAAGCGCCATCGACCCGTAATCGAATCCCGAATTCTGCTTCAACGCGGCGATGATACCGGCCGAAAGCCCCACGACGACAGCAAAAAGATAGGCGAGTATTCCGATCGTGGCCGAGTAAGGAAGGTGGCGTTTGATGATTGTATTTACCGATTGCCCTTCATATTTCAAAGAGTCACCGAAATCCAGCCGAACGATACGCCCGATTACCTTGCCGTACTGAACATACCAAGGCTGATCAAGACCGTACTTTGCCCTGATGTTCTTCTCGATCGCGGGCGGGAGCTTTTTCTCCCCGGAATAGAAGTTCCCCGGAGCCAAGCGGATCAGCCCCCAGGTTACCGTGACGACGATCAGTGCCATCGGGATAATCGTCAGAAGTCTTTTCAGTATGAAATGCCACATAGTTATCTCCGGATTGGACTAGTCAGCGTCCTTTTCGCCAGATTCCTTTTTTGTAAGTTCGGTTCGCGATTTCTCAAAATCAAGCTGAGTTTTCTCAAGTGCCGCAACCTGCGCATCGACCGCGGGATCGCTTTGCTCAGTCATGATCTTGTCAACATCGTGATCCCATTTCGATGGATCGCGTTCGATATAAACGAACTTCCACGGATGCATCGTACCGGGATTCGGATAAAGACCCTTTACATACGGCTTCTTCATCCAGTTCGTGCCGGCAACTCCGAGCGGAATCACGGGTTGATCCATCATCATCATGTATTCGGCGCGCGCCATCTTTTCAAATCTCGACGTCGGGTCGAGATCCTTGTTTGCGTCATCCAGGAGCGCATCGTATTTTGGATTCCACCATCCCGTCGAGCTATCGTTTTTGGGCGAATAAAACTGGCTCAGGAATGTAAACGGATCCATATAGTCTCCTACCCATCCGGCCCTCGCCATTCCCTTGTACTCGATCGCCGAGCGATACGGCAGAAAAGTCTTGAACTCCATGTTTTTAAGCGGAATCGTAATCCCGAGATTCTGCTTCCACTGCGACTGGACAAACTCGGCGACGGCCTTGTTGCTTTCTGCGGTGTTGTATGTAAGTTCGACTCCATCAAGCGGAAAGTCAGATACCTTGCACTTCCCGTCTTTTCCGTCCGTAACCGAATACCCGGCCTCTTTCATTTCCTTGCAGGCCTGTGCTGGATCGAACAATCGCGCCTCGAGATCCTTCTCAGTCATCCCGTCTTTTTTCGCCAGCTCGGCAAAGACCTTCTTCCTAGCTTTTTCGTACTCCGGGAAAATGCTCGGAACAAAATCGGCGGTCTGCTTGATTGTCTTTCTAAACGCCTCGAGATTCGCACGGTTTACGGAAAGCGAAAAAGCACGCCGGACATGGATGCTATCGAAAGGCTTCTTTTTGATCGAGAACGTGTAGTACTCGATTGTAACTTCCGGATGGAGCAGATACTCATCCTTGAATTTCTTGATCTCGTCGTTCCACGCCGCGGGTACCGTATGGTTGTAAAGCGCATCGACGCGCCCCGCCTTGTAGATGTTCATCATCGTCGTCTGCTCATCCATCGGGTAAAACTGAATCTTGTTCAGCTTGACGTTTTTCGCGTCCCAATACTTGTCTGATTTCGCGATCGTCATTTGATCGTATGGATCCCAGCTTTCCAGTTGATAAGCGCCGCTTGTAACGATGTTTTCGGGCTTCATCCACTCCTTCTTGAACTTGTCCATCGAAGGCTGATGAAGCGCCGAAAAGAATTGATGGCAAAGGAGTCCTACAAAATAGGGGGCGGGCTGCTTTAAGGTCGCCTTAAGAGTGTAGTCATCAACCGCACTGATTCCGACATTGTCGGCGGTTACAGGAACAAATTCCGCTCCCTCGATCCGCGATGCCGTATCCTTGTCATTCTCCTTGAGTTCCTTCATGCCCTCCTCGTCGGTAACGACGGCGAGGCATTTGGGACCGGAGAGATCGCATCCGTCGAGGCTCGCTCCGGCGGGATCCTCGGGAAGGAATTTACCGTTTTTCTTAACAAAACTCTTCCCCGAGTTGTATTCCTCTCCGTATTTCATGTCATAGCCGAGGAACGCGTATCGGGAGGCGAGTTCGGGTGAAAGCCCCCGCTTAAAGGACCAAACGAAATCCTTCGCCTTGATCGGATCGCCGTTTGAGAATTTCCCGTCCTTTCTGAGGTGAAAGGTATAAACGAGGCCGTCCGGTGTCGTCTCCCAACTGCTCGCCAACGAGGGAATCGGCTGCATCGTCTTCGGATGGTATTCGACGAGCCTGTCAAAAAGGCCGATCAGTATCCGCGCTTCCGGTTGCCCGGTGACAAATTGCGGATCAAGGCTTTCCGGCTCCGAACCCGTTATGTATCTCAGATTGTCTTCTTTTGGAACGTCAATCTTGCCCCAGTATTTGCTGTTGCCGGCATTTGAACATCCGATTGAAACGACTCCAACCGAAAACAGTACGATTCCGGTAAGAATGCGGCAGAAGATTTTTTGCGACATAGCTTCGCTCCCTAGTTTTGTTAAGTTCTAGTCCGGGACGGGCCGAGGAGAGGTTTTGAAAAACTCCGTTAAGGTAACATGTTACAGGAGTTACCCGCAACAAAAACGTTTCCCGGGCCATATTTGTCCCCGCTCATGGAACAGTCGTGCCCGACCCAACCGAAGTTTGAAATTGCGGAGTTGGCCGGGGAACATCTGTTCCAAAATTCGTTTCAAATTGAAACCGCCCGCACACAGGCAAAAAAAGAATCCAGCTCCGCTGCGACCGGCCTGCGCGAGCGGAACAACCAAAATTACAAACAAAATCACCAAAAGTTCCGGCCTCGAAGCAATCCGAAACCGAAGTCAGCGAACGGCTATTTCGATTCGCTTTTTTTGGGCTTCCAATTCTGATCTATGGAAACGCTCTTTAGCGATGGAGCGTCCAGCGTGTTTATCTCAAAACCGAGTACATACGGCTTAACCAGAGAGTATGATGTCGGAAAATAAAGCGGAATCGCCGGCAATGAAAGCACGGCTTCCTCTTCAGTCATAACCCTGTCCGGGCTTGCTCCCGTATCGACTATCACCTCGTCAATACCGGTCGCGGAGTTTTCGGCCGTATTCGCATTCGAATTGGCTTCAAGCGGATTCCCGCTGTTTTCATTGCCGGCGGGATCCTTTTTAATCGAAGCATTGATCGAACTATCGTGACCAAAAATCGCGATCATGTTCGCAGTCTCATCGGCCGTTGGCAAAACAACGCCGCGTCTCACCAGATCGTATTCCCCTGAATCAACGGCGGACGCGATTTCATCGCTGTCCAACAATATCAGTTCGGTATCGACACCCAGCGAATCCTTCCACATTTTCGCAACGCTCTTCGCGAGCCGCTCCTGCACGTTGTTTCGATTCACCACCAAACGAATCTTTGGAAAACCGACCCCGCTGGGAAATCCGGCCTTTACAAAAAGTTGCTTTGCCTTTTCAGGATCCTTGCCGATTTTGACTTCTCTTCCTTCCTCAAACGGAAGAAAGTCATAGGCGGGCTTTGTTGCGCCGTCCATATCGTCCTGCGTCAACCGATCCCGATCTATCGAAATCGCCAACGCCTCTCGTACCCTTCGATCGTTAAACGGCGCGCGTCCGACATTGAACTGATAAAGATTTACCGCCGAATGAGTTGTCCGCTTGAAATCAACGTACGGCGTCAGGAGTTTCAATGCCAAAGGCTCGAACTCGGCATTTGTCACAACATCAACCGCGCCTGAACGATACGCCTTCAACGCAGCCTCGGGGTTTTCAGAGGGCACAAACGTCACCCTTTCAAGCGAAACCTTTGTCCGGCCAAAATACTTCTCCGCTCGATCAAGCGTAATCCCGTCTTTTCCAATCGAGGCGATTCTAAACGCGCCGTTTGTAACCGCGCCCGAGTCAACGGGATTCTTTTTGAAATTTTCTCCATCGCCATGGATCGGCCGGAAAACCGGATGCGCAACGAGTCTGGGAAACTCTTTGTCCGCTTCCGCAAGCTCGACTCTCAAACGATGCTCGCCAACCGCCTTTACCCCGAGCTTTCCAACTTTCAATTGCTCAGGTGTGGCGGTCGATTTGGGATCCGCCGACGCGACGTTTGTGTTGCCAAGCGATTCCAACGACGCCGTGGGTGACGCGGCGGGTTTGCCTGTGGGATCGCTTGCTGTTTTCTCGGTTTGAGGAGTCGGAGATGCGGCTATTTTGTGAATTCCTGCAAGGTTGTGAAGCAGAAAGTGATTGGGGATCGAATCACCCATCGCCGCAAGACGCTTCCATGATCTTTCAAAATCGTGCGCCGTAACGCGTTCGCCATTGGACCAGAAAGCATCCTTGCGGAGTTCAAATACCCAAACCTTGCCATCTTGTTCGGATTTCCAAGATTCTGCAACGGCCGGAACGGCTTCAAGCGTTTTCGGATCCGTGTCCGTCAAACCCTCGTAAACGGCACGCACAATATCCGTTTCAGGCGGTGCCGAGGCAAGCGCGGGGTCGAGCGATTTTGGTGTTCTGCCATTTGACCAACGAAACACCTGCTTTTTGGGCGGAGATGTTTCGCTAAAGAACGTCTCCGGTTCAGGGTTTTTCAGCTCGCCGCACGAAGCAAGCACCGCGATACCAGCCACAAACAGTATTGCGGTCAATATTCTGCTGATTTTCTTCGGTGCCATCAACATATTTCCAACAGCCCTTGATTCCCGTTAAATTGTACCGCAATTAACGGTGTCGCAGATTTGATCATCCGGCGACGCGGGCATCTGCACGAATCATTGCAAGAACATCCAGCGCTTCCCTTTCGGTGTCCGAAAAATCGCCGCTCGTATTTATCAAGTAGTCGGCGAACGACTTCTTCTCTTCCTGCGGCATCTGGGCCGCGACCCGCCTCTCGGCCTCCTCGGATGTTATTTCGTCGCGCGACATGAGTCGGGCCAACTGCAAAAACCGCTCGCACCAGACGACCACGACCTTGTCAAAATTTCTATAGTTTCCGGATTCAATCAACAAGGCGGCGTCTATCACCGCAACATCGTAACTTCCGGAATCTTCGATCTCCCTCAACCATTCGCGCTGTTTGGCGATGATCAATGGATGAAGAATTGCATTCAGACGTTGTCGCCGGGCTTCATCCGAAAACACGATCGCTCCAAGTCCCTTCCGATCCAGCTCGCCGTTTGGCGTAATAATTCCGTCGCCAAACTCATCGACCAACATCGAAAGCCCCTCGCTACCACTGGCGACAACCGAGCGCGCAACCTGATCAGCGTCAAGCACCGCGCAACCATTGTTGGCGAATACCCCCGAAACAAAGCTCTTCCCAACCGCGATCGAGCCTGTCAACCCTACCTTGATCATTTCCCTTCCGGTCTTTTCGGTTGAACGCCGCGTCACGCCCCGTGTCGCTTGGCGAGCTTGTCGACGTTGTATGCCGCGATCTCCTCAAGCGTAATCCCGAGCTCATCGGCGCACGCCGAAATGTACCAAAGCACATCTCCAAGCTCGTCCTTCAATTTGAGCCGAACCTCATCGGTCAAAACGCCCTCGTGATCTCTTTGAATTTTCTTGACGACATTCGCCACCTCTCCAGCTTCACCGGCAAGCCCAAGCGTAGGATATTCGAGGTTTTCAAGCCGACGAGGATAAAGCGCCGTCTTTTTAGCGGATTCCTGGTATTCGGAAAATTTCATAGCGATTTCCTAAAAGCCGCGACGCGCCTTCGCCGCGGTGACTGTGTTTTTCATGAGCATCGCGACCGTCAGAAGCCCGACTCCGCCGGGAACCGGCGTAAACATCGATCCCTTTTCCATAGCCGCTTTCGCGTTGACATCGCCGACGAGCGTCGAACCGCGCTTTTCGATCGTCTTCAAACGTTTCTCGACTTCTTCTTCGGGGAAAAAGCCTTTTGCTTCTTCAACGTCTTCAAGCCTGTTCATTCCAACATCGACAACGACCGCGCCCTCCTTTATATGCTCGCTTCGGATCAATCCCGGAAGGCCGACAGCCGCCACGAGTATATCCGCTCTCGAGCAAACATCGGCCAGGTTCTTGGTTCTCGAATGGCAGATCGTAACGGTCGCGCTCTCATTGAGAAGGAGCATCGCCATCGGCTTGCCAACGATGTTGCTTCTCCCGACCACCACCGCATTTGCACCGCTAAGCGGAACTTCCGACCGCTTGAGCATGTCGATGATTCCCGCCGGCGTGCACGGAGCAAGCACATTCAACCCCTGAGACAGACGCCCGACGTTCATCGGATGGAATCCATCCACATCCTTGGCGGGATCGATAAGATCCAAAACGGTGTTTTCATTTATCCCTTTCGGAAGCGGGAGTTGGACGAGGATCCCGTCAACTTCGTCCCTTTCATTGAGATCGCGGATAACGGCAAGCAACTCCTCTTCGGAAGTGGCTTCCGGGAGGTGCCGATGCTCGGAAACGATACCCAATTCGGCAGCCGTTTTAACCTTGCTGTTTACATATACTTCCGAGGCGGGATCCGCTCCAACCCTGACTACGGTCAAACACGGAGAAACTCCATGCTCTGATTTCATCGCCTCTACTTCAACTTTTACTTCGTCCTTGATCGCAGCTGAAAACTCTTTGCCATCAAGTATTTTCGCTTGATTAACCATAACTGTTTGATTTCGGTTTGATTTCTTCGTCGATTATAATTGATTCCCAATATATTGCCACTTCCGGTCGAACGTCCGACTTCGAATTGCGAACCCATTGGCCGTGAGCGGTTTGGGGGCGGTTCAGGAATCCCCAAAAAGTGATCAGTTTTGCCAGTTGCCCTGTTGGCTAGATATGAACAATCCGAATTTTGATTCAGAAAATCCAGCATCGGCCTTTAGCCGTAAGAAGGACTGCTTTAAGGAACAGGAGCAGTCGCCGGCTCCAAGGCGGCGCAGGCCATGGGATTTCCCCGGTTTTCGGAAAATCGCCTTGTGCCTTTTGCTGTTTCAGATCTACCTTGCGCCCGTATTTTCGCTGACGGAAAGCTCCCCTCGACAACTTTTTGTTTCCGGCAGATATGCCGAAACGATCTCCGCTCTTGATTCGATTGAAACCGCGGAACCGGCATACTTTGAAGAAAATGGTCTTCGTTACTTGCGCGGCGTGGCGAAATACAGAATGCGAAAGTTTTCATCTGCCGGAGCAGACCTTTTCGGCGTCGGCTCCAGTTCTGATGCATTGGGCACTCACGGGCTGAGGAGAATGTCCGCGATATTTCGGTCCACCGGCAATCTGGCCGTTGAGGAGTTGCTGCTCACGGAATGCTTGCTCAAAGGAGACAATCCGGAGTTTGCCGCCTTCGATTCGCTGCGAACCGCCGAAAGCGCTATCGAGTCGCAAAATTTCAAGGCGGTCTCGAACCGTTTGTCTGAAGGATTCGCCTTTGCAACCGGCGAGTCGGCTGACGACCGACGCGAAAACGAGCTTCGTCTTGGCCGAGTGCTGCATTTTGCGGGCGAGATGGAAAAAGCCGGCCCGGTTCTTGAAGAGCTTTTGTCGAACGCTCCGAAAGGCGGCGCCCCCGATGACATATCTCTTGAAGCCGCCAAATTGCTCGATGTTTCTTCAGTCGGGATCGATAACTTTCGAAAAAAAGTACCTAAACTGCATCCCGATCAACATTTTTTGCGAGCGACCGTTTACCAGTCCAACAGGGATTTCGAAGCCGCGAGGCTCCATTACGAAGAGTTTTCGTCAGCATCGGCGGAAGACAAACGCCGGCCATTGGCTCTTCTCGAAATAGCGCGAGGGCATGACCAACGGCGCGAATATAAAGAAGCGATCATCGCTTATGAACGCGTCGAAAAGGAATTTTCCGATTCACCGGAAATGGAATCCGCAACGTACGGCAAGGCCGGGGCGCAGGCCGCGCTTGGGGATACGGCGAATGCGGTCGCCAATTATGAGATTTACATTCGCCGCAACGAGAATGCCAGGAACCTTGAACGAGCATACATGAACATTGCCGATGCGTATCGCGACGCAGGCAAGAATGTTGAGGCGATCAAATGGTGCGAACTCGCGTCCGAAAGGTTTAAGGGTAAAAGAGGCGAAGCGGTTGCACGGTTTGAGAAAGCGAGGATTCTTTTGTCCGAGGAGAAGCACGTCGAGGCGGCCGAAACGCTCTCCAAATTGCTCGAACTCCAAGACTTGGGCGGTACGTCGGTCGCGGGAGGAACTTCGCGGCAAGAGGCAGGATTCTTATTGGCGCTCGCACGGCTCAAATCGGGTGAGAAAGATTCCCTGGAAAAGTTCTTGGAATCCGACTTGGCGCCAACCGGTTATTTTCGAGAACGTGCTATCGCTTTAAGAGACGGATCCAAATCCAAACAGGATGAAAAGCGATCGACGCCCGATGGAGAAACCGATTTGCCAAATACCTCCGATATCTCGGGCATCCCTCAAAGACTCCAAATGCTCGGTGATTTGGGATTATTGGAAGAATTCGTCCCGGCCTTTGCAAACAGCCTTTTGGCTGGAATTAACGAAGCGGATTCCGCGGTTTTGCAACGGGACTCAGCATCGACAGCCCTTATCGCGAAACTAAGCGCGAGCGCCGGTTTCGCCGATTTTGGAATTCGGCATCTGAAATCGGGTTTGGAGAAAAGCGATTCCGCCCTGCTTTCACGCCTTTCGCCGGATGAGAGTCGAGTCCTGTTTCCCGCGCCGTTTCGAAACCATGTGCTCGAGTTTTCGAGGAAGGAAAAGATAGACCCGCGTTTTCTTCTTTCGATCATGCGCCAGGAATCGCAATTCAAGGCCGATGTAAAATCGAGTGCGGCGGCGAGAGGTTTGATGCAATTTGTATCGGGCACCTCGAACCAAATAGCATTGGAACTGAAACTGGAGGGATTCAGGCAGGACGATCTTTACTCGCCGCGGGTCGCGGTTATGATGGGCGCCAGGTATCTGGGAAATCTTTTCAGACTGTTTCCAGGCAAGCCGGAAGCGGTCGCGGCGGCTTACAATGGCGGGGAGGATCGTGTCGCGCGTTGGCTCAAAAGGGCAAACACCTCCGATCCTGATATCTATTTTTCAGAAATCGTATTTTCACAAACAAAGGATTATGTTGCCCGCGTGATGGAGAACTATCGCGTTTACCGGCAACTTTACGATCAAGACCTCGAGCCTCTGGCAATTCCAAAGAGCTCGCGGAATTCAATGGAACAATGAGAATTATTAAGTTATTAGCCGGAGTTTTGCTTCTATCGTCGCTCATCTTAGCGTCGGGATGCGTTTCACAGGAAGAGATGGACGGGGTAACCGCAAAGCGTTATCCGTTCAAGGGCGAGGTGCTAACGGTCGATAAAGAAAAGAAAAAAGCCTCGATCAAACATGAGAAGATCGAAGGCTATATGGAAGCCATGACGATGGACTTTGAGATTCGGAAACCTGATTGGATTTGGAACGAACTCGTTCCAGGCTCGACGGTTACGGGCGAACTCGTCGTCGATAACAAGAACGCAAAATACTGGCTTGAGCTAACGGGCGTGGTCGCCCCCAGAAACAGCCAGCAAAATGCCACCGCGCTCAGGGAAGACAAGGCCGTCGAAGGAAAGGACCTGATCGATTTCGAACTGACGGACCAAGACGGCAAAAAACTCTCAAAGAGTTCCCTCTCCGGCAAGGCGGTTGCGATCACTTTCATCTATGCTCAATGCCCTTTGCCGGAATATTGTATTCTCATGTCCAAGCATTTTTCGGATGCGGCGAACAAGATTGTCGATGACGCGGATCTCGCGAAAAAGGTTTTGCTTGTCAGCGTTTCTTTCGACCCGGAACGAGATACGCCCGAGAAGCTTCGTGCGTATGGCCTCGGATATCTCGGAAAGAAAACCGGTGAGAAGGGCTTCGAGGTGTGGAAGCTTGCATCGGGTTCGGAATCCGAAATCAAGAAGGTCGCCGATTTTGCTGGTTTGTTTTATGAGCGCGACAAGAACAACAAACTGATTTTCAATCATTCGCTCAGAACGATGCTGGTCGCGCCTGATGGAAAAGTTCTTCGAGTCCTTAGCGGAAACGACTGGACTCCCGATGACTTGATAAAGGGCCTAAGAGAGGCGACCGAAATCTCAAGATAGAAAATGACTCTAAGAAAGACGGCGGACATCGTAATTATCATCGCGGCTGCGGTAACGTTTTTGTATACCGCCAAGGCGCTCCTGATCCCCTTCGTCGTGGCCGTGCTGATTTGGTACATAATCAACGCGCTCAGCCACTGGCTTTCCGGTTTTTCCGTCGTCAAACGCTTTCTTCCCGCATGGACGCATGTTTTTGTCTCCGCGCTTGTGATTTTGGCGGCGATTTCGATCACCACAAATCTCATCATAGAGAATGCCAAAGGAATGGTAGAGGCAGGCCCGGTCTATCAAAAACACATCGTCGATATCATCGAAAAACTCGATGTCGCGCTACCCGTCGATTTGAAGGTCGCCCAATCGCTTGCGAATTCGAAATCATTTGACGACTTCACGCGTATCCTCGACCAACAAAACCTGACGCTGACGGGAATCGTCGAACGTGTTTTGAATACGGTATCGGGGCTTGCCGGAAACGCTTTTCTGATCATCATCTACCTCGTTTTCCTGTTTTTCGAGCAGGCTCATTTCAACAAGAAAGCTAACGGATTGTTTTCCGAAGGTCCGCAGCGATCCAAGTTTTTTGAGATCATGGCCCATATCAACGAGGCGATCCGGGCGTATTTCAAAGTCAAGATCACTGTCAGCATCCTGACCGCCGCTCTCAGCTTCATTCTGATGAAATTCGTCGGATTGAACTTCGCGTTTTTCTGGGCATTTTTGATCTTTGTACTCAATTTCATACCGAATATCGGTTCGCTTATCGCAACCTTGTTTCCTTCCGCTCTGGCGCTCGTACAATTCGAAAATCCACTGGCGCCATTTCTTGTGATCCTCATCGGCGTCGGTGCGATACAAGTGGTGGTTGGCAACCTCATCGAGCCGAGAATGATGGGGAGCAGCCTCAATGTTTCCTCGCTTGTCGTGATTCTCGCGCTGTCTTTGTGGGGTGCGCTTTGGGGAATTACGGGAATGATTCTATGCGTTCCCGTCACGGTTATCCTGATGATCGTTTGCGCCCAGTTCGAATCGACAAAGCCCTTTGCAGTGCTGCTTTCGGAAAACGGAGAGTTGCTGACAAACCTCCAGGTAATCCACGAAGCAAACGACCCGAATGCAAGTTTGGCGTCTTCCGGGCCGGAAGCTTCGATAGAGGAAACTGAGGCCGAAGAACCGTCGGCGTCGATGGAAGTAGAATCAGAAGACGATTCCGCGTCCGAATAGCACCGTAAAAACTTGTTTAACATCCCGTCCGCGCGTGTTACAATGCTCTTGGCGTCATAACCGCCAAAAGCAAATGAACACGGCTCGGATACCCGGTGCCCGAGAATGCATCGGGAATCCCGAGTCGCGTAGGAAGGGAAAATATGAAGAAAGTACTCTGTACACTCTTCTTGACCCTCATTTTGCTCCCACCCGTTTCCGCGCAACTTTTTTCAGGCGACAATGTAAGGCTTTTTCCTTTTGTAGAAAACGGCAATTGGGGATTCATAGATAGAGACGGCAACGTTGTAATAACACCGGCTTATTCAAGCGTGGCTGCCTTCTCGGAAGGCTACGCCGCGGTCGAATTAAAGGACGGGCGAATGACCCTCATCGATTCAAAGGGCCGTCCGCAATTCGAGCCGATGGCGGCTCGTATATTTCCTTTGTCGGAGAACCTCGCGAGATACTCTGTTGAGGAGAAATGGGGATATCTGAATCCCGATGGAACGATTGCGATCGCACCCGTTTACGAAACCGCGTCGGACTTTCATAGCGGAGTCGCCCGCGTGCAGAAAGACCGGAGATTCGCCTTCATCGATGAAAAAGGAGTGCTTCTGACAAAGTTCTACAAGCATGCCTACAATTTCTCTGAAGGGCTTGCGATCGTGGAAATCGATGGAAAGCGCGGTTATATCGATGTTTTTGACGATCTGATAATCGAGCCGATATTTGATGATTCAGACGGATTCTCGCAAGGACTCGCAGCAGTGCGGGTCGGCTCAAAATACGGTTTTATAGACAAGAGCGGAAAATTTGCGATCAAGGCCGATTATGACAACGCCAGATGGTTCTCCGATGGACTCGCTCCTGTTGCGGTTGACGGACTTTGGGGTTTTGTCGATCAATCCGGAGACATGAAGATCAAGCCCGCCTTTATACGCGTCGGGAATTTTTATGAAGGCCTTGCCGCCGCTTTCTCCAACGGGGCATGGGGATATATCGACAAAAAAGGGGAGTTTCAAATCCCTCCCAAGTTTAATGACAGCGGTAATTTCAGTCTCGGCGTCGCGGCGGTAGAAAACTGCGAGGTTGCCGCTTCGGGCGCAAAAGTCTGCGGGCTTGCGTATATAAATCAAAAGGGTGAAATCATTTGGGACTCGCTCGGAGATTCCTCGAAGGACAAAAAGGCCGTCGCGAAAGCGCAATAAACTGTCATCTGGCTCCAACTACATCGCCTTTACAGCCGAAATGCTCCCCCTGCCTTCGTAACCGTCGCTGATCTGATAATCTCTGGATCCCGGCTTGATTTCCATCTCCAGACGACCGGTCAACATCTTTAATTTCACTACCAACGGCGTATGAGGTCTGTCAAAAAGATCTCCCGCCTCAAACCGTTCAAACAAGAATTCCTCATTTTTTGCGAATCCCGTTCCGGCCTCTACAAACATGGAACCAGCCTCGTTTGGTTTCCGTTTTATGTCGAAGAAAAGCGTGGCGGTTTCACCGTTTCTCAATACGGCGACATCACCCTCCAGTTCGAAGGATTTGCTGATCCCCAAAAATCCGCCCGAGAAATTGAATTCCCCCTTGTCAACGACGTATCGATCCATCGCCTTGCTCCATGTCTCGCCCGGTTTGATCGAAAGCGGAGCCATCTCTTCCACAGGGACTTCGACAACAATGTACGGATAAGTAAGCGCCTCGGTGACAATCGCTCCGTGGACCGGCGTTTCATCAGCAACATGACAAACGGCATTCTCGCATCGCATCGAAACCGAGTATCCGCCCGTCATCTTCTCGCCTGAAAACGCCGCAACCACCGCAGATTTATTGAAGTCGACCGCCATATCTTCGGTTAAAGACGGTACCAGCTTTTTCAACTCGGCAAATGCGGCTTTGGTTCGCGCTACAAAAATAAACGGCGATCTGACATCACTCATCGTGCCTTCAGCGAGATACTTCAAATTGTCTCCGGCGGATTCCGGTTTTGGATATTCGATTCTGGTGTCGCCGGGCTCCGATTTCTTTTCGCTCTGGGGTTTCTTAGAAGACGACATCTTGTGCAATTCCTCCAAAGTTATGGTCCGTTGCGCCAGCACCGAACTCGTGGCCAGCATCGCAAATGACATCACCGCCGCGACAATTCCTTTCTTCATAACAATTCTCCGCTTCAAACCTATCTGAACAACTTTCTGACCCGCCCCTTTAATTCGTCCTCAACCACGTTCACGAGTCTTCGATCCTCATATACAAACCGTCCATCGACCATAGTATGTGTTACAGAATCCGCACTTGTTGCAAAAAGCAACGCCGAATACACATCGTAAACAGGTTGCTGGCGAATGCCGTCAAGTGAGATGAACGTCAAATCCGCTAGTTTGCCTCGCTCGATGCTTCCCGTTTCGTTTTCCAATCCCAGTGCCGAGGCCCCTTCGATTGTCATCATACGGAAAATCCTTTCAGGCTCGAAAATCCCATTGCCGCCCAATCGCGATAAAAGCGATGCAAACCTCGCTTCCTCAAACATGTCACAGGAATTGTTGCTGGCCATGGAATCCGTGCCGATTCCAACGGTTATACCCGCAAGTTTTAACTCCGAGAGCGGAGCGTGACCATGACCTAACTTGAGATTCGACTTCGGGCAATGCGCGACAGTAGCCGTTGATCCGGCCAGGATCCCAATGTCTTCCTCGGAAACATGCACGCAATGCGCCAAAATCGGCGACGTCTCAAGCAATCCCAAATCATCGAGATAGGAAACAGTTGATTTTTTTGGTGCCTTCCATGCTACCCCTCTTTCCTCGTAAAGTCTTGCGATCGGCCCGGTGCCCGTTTCCAGCACTTCCCTCTCGGCCAACGATTCAGCGGCGTGAGTCGAGATCCTGACCCCATTTTCGAGTGCAAATTTACTAATTTTGGCGATCAGCGCACCACTGACAGTGTACGGAGAATGCGGCGAAATCCCGACGGCAACCCTGCCCGAATACTCCTCGGCCAACGGCTCGAAAACCGATAGCAACGCATCGAAATCCGCGTTCGCGGTAGCGTCCTCGGGTGAAAACTTCGTCTCCTGATACACAACTCCGCGCAAACCTACGTCCCGCAACGCCTTGAGACCCGCAAATCCGGAGCGGCCAATATCCCCGATTGATGTAACACCGGACGATGCGGCTTCGGCGGCACCGAGAATAGCTGACTCGACCAATGATTGCTCGGTTTCCTTCTCGGCCCGGAGCTTAGTGATCTCAGTCAACCATTTGACGAATTCGCCGTCGAAGCGATCGACGCTCCCGCGAAAACCCGTAAGCTCAAGATGCGCGTGCGTGTTTACAAAGCCAGGCGAAATCGCCGCAAACCCGAGATCCAAAACGGGCGCGGTGAAGGACGCGGAAATCTCATCAACGGTCCCAACCGCCTCGATCCGCGCCCCGGAAACGACAACGGCGCCATCTTCGATCGGTTCTGACGTTACAGGTAATACGTATTTTGCTTTGTAGATGCGCATTCTTCGGCGATCACTTTGAGGTCGTCCTGTATCGCGCGAGGATCGAAGATACGTATGATTTCGTGGATGCAATTCCAATCCGGTCGATGAATTCGCGTTCGGAAAGCGACTCGGGAACGGCGTCCTTGAGCCAATCCTCAACACGCCCCGAACCGGCGTTGTATGCTGCCAGCGTCATCGCTTCCCTCGCAGGATAATCCCTGTATCTTCCGCCGATTTTCTCAAGATACCAGCAGCCTATCTGAATGTTCCGCTCCGGATCGGTCAGAAAGTTGTCGAGATCCTTGGTGGTGCTTTTTTCGAATTCCTTGAGTCCGGTCGCGGTAGCCCATTCCTTAGCAACCGCGGGCGTAACCTGCATCAGGCCTATTTCGCCGGCATCGCCTGTCACCGTCGTGCGAAAATAGGTTTCCTCGTAGATGATGCTCCAAACGAGCTTTGGTTCGACCCTGTAAACCTGGGCATGCCGCAGAATCAATTCGTCAAAACGGTGCGTCCAATAATTGACCGCCTGAAAAGCCAATACGACGCCAATTGCTGTGATGACGACGGCGGCGATCGACAATTTCAAATATTTGGACATAAAGACTTTTGAAATCCGCGTTTTTGTTGTCTAAACGCGGCTTGCACAACCGATCACGAGCCTACTTTCTTCTTCCCGTCCCTTACAGTTTTTGAATTCACTTTGGTTTTTGTTTCCACTTTCTTGGAGATTACTACCTTCCCCGATCTTACCTGTTCGGCAAAAAGATCAGCGTCATAAAAGGCTTCGCGCGACATTTCCTCGCGAATCTCCAGGAGTTGTTCAAGGAATTTCGGTCTTCTGTACATCTTTATGACGATAGTAGGAAAGCGACTGGCGATGGTCAACCCGCAGTCGTCATGCGGGAGTTTCGAATTGCGTGAGTTGTTAGCGACATCCGGAACCCGACCGTCGCCCGTTCATCTTCGGATCCAGCTTCTACAGAGTGTGGACCAAAAATTCCGGCGTTACGATCATCGGCACAAAAAAGCCGGCGGCCGTATTGAAAAGCCTTACCCTCGCCTGCTTTCTGACATTCGCTATGTGACCAAAGTTCCAAGTCACCAGGTAGTCGATCTTATGAACCGAAGCGAGCGCGACATGCATCGCGTCACCCGTGTATTTCCTGTGAAAAATCCCCCGCGAGATATAGCCTTCCGCTAGTATCGCGGCCTCTTCGGATAAAGGAAGTTCGGTCAGGCTCTTGATCAGGTTGAGATATCCGGTTCGATGCGGCTCCTTCAGGCGCTCGAGTTCTCTTCTGACCAGGATCGAGGAATAGGCGCGGTATTCATCCAATTCGTGCTCCCACCAGCGAATCGTAAGATCCCTTCTAAACGGCTCTCCATTGTCCAGATATGCACCGATTACGGATGTTTCAAGATAAAGGCTCTTCTTCATTTCACTACAACGCCGCCAAGCCCGACGATTGATCATCTTGCCCGCGCAAAGCTCAATGGTACTCCGAAGCGATGCGTTATCAAACCCTCGGCCAATCGAACCGATTTCCCGCTTAAAAAGAAACAGCCGCTTTGATCGAAAGCGACTGTCGGAGATTTTTTATTGGAATTTAGATCCCGTTTGAACACCCGGTCCGAACATATGCGGAAGCGCCTCGCGGCAAGAATCAAGAGTCGCCATGAGGTACCAAAGTGATTCTCGAACGCTTGAAATCGAAAATAAGGCGATAGTCCTTTAGGAAGTTTCCACCAAGTATTCCTGCCTGCATAAAACCCGCCGCCTCATTGATTATGTCGAGATTTAGGGCAACCGCCCTCAATTCCGACCGTGAAAAACCCCCAAACTGCACGTCTTTCAACAAAAGCATCGGAACGCCTTCTGTAACGCCGGCGGCGCCGATCACCCTCAACCGCTCTTCCTGAAGATGCTTTTTAACCTCGTCCATCTCGGCCACTGTATGGGAAACGACGGAAACGCTTGCCCCAGTATCGACTATGAAATACAGATCAGATTCGACTCCGGGCAAGGTTACGTTTCCACTAAGGAAGCCGCTGGATGTAAGCTTTAGCGGAATCGACAAGGCCCTTGGATCGGCGATTTCGGGGTCCGCTTTGTCGCGAATCGACAGGATGAGCTTCTTTTTCCCGTAGTCCAACGTCGTCAGATATTTGGAAATCAGCGAAAGCCCGATAAAACCATCGACCTTTGTACCGACATCCTGAAATTTCCTGATATAAACCGGAACATTTCGTATCCTCGCCTCGCCGACATCCACGGATTCCAAAAATCCGTAAACGATATCGAACTTGCCGCCACCGCCCAAAGCCCGTGCGAGTCCCCCGGCTGCGACCGGCTTTATCTTGAATTCACGGGCGGTTTTCTCGGAAATCACCGTAATGCCCGATCCTGTGTCCAGCACAAATCTGAGAGGTCGCTTGTCTTTGTTGATCTTTATCTCGATGATCGGACGATTGTTTATCAACTCGACATCGACGGAAGTTTCCGGTTCGCCGCCGACACCATAGATAAAGTTTCTGGATCCCAGAAAGGAAAGAAACTTAATAAGCCCCTTAATCTTGTCTCGCCGTTCCTTGTCGTTCTTTGGAGCGACGCTCAGAAACTTCCGATACGCCTCCGCGGATTCCTTGTATCGCTCGCCTCTTGCCGTGACCTGCGCCAACGCAAAATGATAATCGGGTTCACGGGGATCCCTAAAGGTCGCTTCCTGCAGATTGGCCACGCTTTCCGGAATGTCGTTTTCATAGAACTCGAGCATTCCAAGCGATCCCCAGGCGAGCGCCTGTTTCTTGTCGAGCGTGATGCTATTGACCAGCAACGTTCTGGCGATCTTGAATTCACCCGTTGCGAGATATACCGTTCCAAGAATGGCGAATGCCTCGGCATTTTTTGGATCGTCGCGGGCTATCGGAAACGCGATGTCGAATGCTTTCAAAACCCTCTTCTGCTTTAGGTAAACCGAAGCCAGTGCGAGTTTGAGACTCACGTCTTCCGGCGTTGAAAGCAGAGCGGACGCAATTGAAGACTCCGCACCTGACAAATCCCCTCGTCTTTCAAGCTTTTTCGCCTGTTTTATGATCTGCTTCGAAGTTTCCGGGGTTGGTTGGGGTGCCGCATTTGAAAAAACTGCGGGCGCGCCCGCAAAAATCAGTAAGACGCCGAATAAAAAGGCGCGACATCCAAGAGGTTTGGCAGTTTTGTCCGATCTGAAATCCATAGTCGTACTTTCCAGAAACAGATTGTCGGCAAGCTCATTTCAGAATCTCTCCTGTTTTGAGAGACCAGAGCACCAAATCCATTTCATCGAAATCGATATTCAGCCGGTCAGCAAGATTTTTAAGAATATTCTCAACCCTTTGATACTCTTTGCCGTTCTTTGGTGGCTTGGGGTCGGAAATTAATTTCAATTCCGCAAGACAATTGAGAATATGCTTGTCAAGAATACCATATCCTGAGAGGCCGATGTTTCTCAAAAAATGGCTTGCTTCTTTGTATGCAAGCCCCTTGATTCTTTTCTCCTTCACCAACCATTCCCTGCGGCCCTCATGATCAAGTTTTAAAAGAGTATCCCGAATCGCCAGGCCGCATGATTGCTTTAAAAACTCTCGGGTTTCAAAAACGTATCTCGCGCGCGCGTTGGGAAACCGATGGGCCCCAACCAACCTTTTGGCAAGCTGCTTTTCGGTCCCGGTCAAAAGCAAAGGTCTGATCGCTTCCAGCGAACGAATTCCCATTTTCGCCGAGCAGCCCCCTGTAAAAAAACAAAACGCCATCTCGCCAAAGAGCTCCTTGTCATCCCCTCGCGCCCACACCGCACGAAACTCTGCGAGACGCAGCCTCGCACTTTCCGCGACATTTTTGTAATGCGAACGTATAAGCGCCTCGGTAATCGGTTCGGATTTAGAAGCTTTTTCCACCAATTCCATAGCTGTTACAACAAAAACCACGCCATCTGACGGCGACCCTTTGATTTGGAAGTTAACTGCGAATTATACAAAACGAATCCGAACCAATACCACAACCTCCCCTCGAGAATGATCGCACAAGGCTCTTGAGCAAGACTTGAAACTGCGACAAACGCTTCCGCTGGATTGACCCGAAATCTTTACAGCAACCGCTTTGACTCCAAAAAACTTCGAAAAGCGCTTCACATTCGCACTTTTTTAATGTATAAGAGATATGAATTGCTTCCATAAGCAATGCTTAATCGAAGCATCCTCATATCCGAACATTACATCTCAAGGACGGTTTGATTTGGCGTTTGAGCCGAATCCTTTCAGCAGATTGAATATGCTATAATTTGGTTGGCTCGTCGCCTTACTGATTTCTCCGATTGAGTCCAGCCACAAAATTCCTTAATATAGCGAAATCAGCCGGATAGCTATGAAGTATTTAGTATCATCGACACCACGTTGGCTTACGTTTTTTGCAATCGCCTCCCTGCTGGGAGTTTTGCCGGTTCTGGCCCAGCAAAAGACGCGTCCGCCGATGTTTGAAGACATCGTCATTACCGACGGGAAACGTCCCGCTCCGACTCCTACCCCTGGCATCAGACCTACGGGCAGTTCGCAGCCAATCGGCGCGGCTCCGATAGCCTCTAATAGAAAGACTTCGATTCAGGCGCTCGCAGAAGTGGATATTCCCGGATACTCGGGAGTTCTTGTTGAGAGTCTCGACGGCGAGGTTTTGCTCGACAGTTATGGCGACGCGGCATTCAATCCGGCCTCGAATGTAAAAGTCGCAACTGCATATGCGGTTTTGAGCACTTTTGGTGTTGATTACAGATTTCGCACGGATATTTGGACCGATGGCGAGGTCGATCCTGCGACCGGAACCCTGAACGGCAATTTGTATGTCTCCGGCAGGGATCCGATGTTTAATCTTGAGCATGGCGTGCATTTGGCTCATGAGTTGAATGCGATGGGTGTCAACAAGATCGAGGGAGATCTGATCGTCACCGACAACTTCGCCATGAACTACAGCGCTTCATCGAAGCAGTCCGGCTACCTGCTGCAGCGTACGCTTGATGGAACGAAGCGGACCAATGCCGCGGCTTCCGCTTGGGCAAAACATCGCATAAACACCGGCAAGGTTGTTTCTACGCAGGCGATCCCGAGTGTTTCGGTCGGTGGCGATCTGTACGTTGAAAGCATCCCGACGAATGCGCGGCTTCTGCTTTCCCATGAATCGACTCCGCTAAAGGAAATCGTCAAGGTGACGATGTCGTATTCAAACAATTTTCTGGCCGAGAGACTCGGCGATATGCTCGGTGGGGCGTACGGTGTTTCGAGAAAGGTCCATAACGATGCGGGAGTGTCGCCCGGCGAGTTTTCGCTTCAAACCTGCAGCGGTCTTGGAATCAACCGAGTTACGCCGCGTGCTCAAATCCGCTTGCTCCGTACCTTTAGAAGCTTCCTGCAAAAGAACCGGATGTCGTTTACCGATGTGATGCCGGTTGCGGGAATTGACGACGGAACCCTCAAGGGCAGATACAACGACGCGTTCAATATCGGCAGCGTGGTCGGAAAAACCGGTACATTGCCGAGAACCGACAGCGGCGTAAGTACGCTATCCGGACAGGTGACGACCCGAACCGGAACTTATCTCTTTGTGATCTTTAACCAAAGGGGAAGCGTCGGCAGATTCAGAAGTTTTCAAAATTCGTTTGTGCCCCTGCTGCAGAATGTTTTGGGCGGAGCCGTAAAGATGCCGTATGTTCCGGTTTCGATGGACAAAAGGCTTGCGCATACGCGGATTCTTTATCCTGACGGACGCCGTTCGCGCACGGAAGATTAGTACGAGTTTTTGAAGAATCCAAGGAAACCGGAAGTGAAATCTCACTTCCGGTTTTTTATGTTTCGGCGGTTGTTGCAGGCGCACAAATAATGCAGAATTGCCCTTCGTGCAGGAGGAACTGACTTCGTGTACGGACATTTCGAGTGTGGATTGTGCGCCTTGGACACCCAAGTGCGCATCGAACGAATGACGGAAACCAATACGGAACCAAAAGAAGAAACCAAAACCGATTCGGCGGTAGGAACTCAGCGTGTCGCGCGCGCCGCCGGCATCGTTTCAATCGCAGTACTCTTTTCGCGTCTGTTCGGACTTGTTCGGGAAACCGTTTTCGCACGCCTTTTTGGCGCCGGCTTTTTGCTGGACGCTTACATGGTCGGCTTCAGGATGCCGAACCTGCTTCGCGATTTATTTGCCGAGGGTGCATTGTCGGTGGCTTTTGTAAAGGTATTCGCCGATTATCAGGAGAATGTCAGCGAAGAGGAGGCGTGGCGGCTTGCCGCGCTTGTGTTCAATTGCCTCGCCCTTGTTCTTGGTCTCGTTGTGGTCGTCGGAATCTTCGCCTCTCCGTATCTGGTACCGCTTCTCGCCGCCGGGTTCCCACCCGATAAGGCCGCTTTGGCGGTAACGCTGACGCAGGTCATGTTCCCTTTCATCCTCATCGTTGCATTGGCGGCGGTGGCAATGGGAATTTTGAATACAAAGGGCAATTTCGGCGTACCCGCATCTGCTTCAACGGCTTTCAACATCGCCTCGATTTTGGCGGGAGTTGGCTTTGCCTATCTTCTTAGCGGCGGCGGATGGGAAAAAACGGCCGATATCGTATCGGTTCCTTCGGATGCGGCGCAGAGGGCGATCGTCGGAATGGCGATCGGGACGGTCATAGGCGGACTGGCACAGCTCTTAATACAGATTCCTTCCATGTGGAAGGTCGGATTTCGGTTCAGACCCATCTTGAGTTTTACCGACCAGGGAGTTCGTCGCGTTATGCGGCTTATGGGTCCGGCGATAATCGGCACCTCCGCGGTTCAGATCAAAGTACTCGTTGATATGTTTATGGTGTCGGGGATTCCAGGTGGAAACAGTTGGCTGCCTTTGTCATTTCGCCTGATGCAGTTTCCAATAGGTGTATTTGGAGTTGCGATCGGCGTCGCCGCTTTGCCAACACTCGCAAGGCTTGGATCAAAAAAGGATATATCGGGATTTCGCTCCACGCTCTCGGGCGCCCTCGGGCTTGTCTTTTTTATGACGATCCCATCTGCCTGCGGACTGATAGTTTTGGGAGAACCTATAGTCCGGCTCGTATTTGAGGGCGGCAGATTTACTTCGACGGACACTCTGATGACGATGTGGTCGCTGGCGGCGTTTTCCGTCGGTCTATCGGCTTATGCCGCCATCAAGGTGCTTTCGCCTTCGTTCTACGCGTTGGAAGACGCCAAGACGCCGATGATGGTAAGCGTTTCCGCAATCGGCGTACATGTTTTTCTGAGCTACTTTTTCCTAAAGCTGTTTTCGGGTATCGGTGTAACGCCCAAAACTCCCGGTGGTTTCGGTCATGTCGGGGTCGCTCTCGCAACTTCGCTGGTTTCGTTGGGGAATTTTTTCGCGTTGACGTTGCTGATGAGACGAAAGATCGCGCGGCTAGAGGCAAGGAAGATCATCTCGTCCTTTATAAGAATTGCCGTAGCCTCGCTGGTAATGTCGGTCGTGTGCTGGGTTACGTACCGCTATCTGACAACGCTCGCTCCGACCAAACCTTTCTTGGTCAAGCTTTACGAGGCGTTCGTACCGATAGTCATCGGCGGTCTGACGTTTGTGGCTATGGCGAAACTTTTAAAGGTCAGAGAACTCGACCAATTCCAATCGTTGATCCTGAAACGATTCGGACGCGGCTGATTCTCAGTGCGCAGCCCTAGTTCCCCTCAATCATTCTCATCAAATCGGCTTCATCGAGAATCTCGACGCCAAATTCCTTTGCCTTGGCAAGTTTGCTCCCGGCCTTTTCACCGGCCACGAGATAGTCGGTATTCTTGCTGACCGAGGACGCCACACGGCCTCCTCTTGCCTCGATTTCCTTTCCCGCGTCGCCGCGCGTCATCGCTTCAAGCTTTCCGGTGAGTACAAACGTTTTGCCGACAAACCTTTCATCGCGTTCGCCCTCAAAAATGCTGTCGGCCTCGAGTTTCACGCCGGCCTCGCGCAGACGTTCGATCATCGCCAGGTGCGCGGGATTTCGAAAATACGTGTAGATGCTCTCGGCAACCTTTTCGCCGATCTCGGGAATCTCGACAAGTTCCGCTACCTCCGCCGCAATCAGCTTTTCGATCGAGCCGAACTGGTTCGCAAGGATTTTGGAATAGCGTTCTCCAACGTGCCGTATGTCCATGCCGAACAAAAGTCTCTGCAGGCCATTCTGTTTCGAAGCTTCAATCTCATCCACAACCTTTCCGGCGCTTTTTTCCGCCATCCGTTCGAGTGAAGCAAGCGTTTCAAGATCAAGCTTGTAAAGATCGGCAATGTCCGAAACAAGCCCCCCTTCGACAAGCTGTTCGATCAGAACATCGCCAAGCCCCTCGATATCCATCGCCTTTCGAGCCGCGAAATACGCCAAACGACCCTTTATCTTTGCCGGACAGACATCATTGGAACAGCGCGCGACGGCCTCGCCCTCCGGGCGCACTACTTCGGACGAACAGACCGGACAGCGAGTTGGAAATTCAAACTCCCTCTCGTCGCCGCTTCTTTTCGACTCGATGGTCTTCAATACCTGGGGAATTATCTCGCCGGATTTCTCAATAAGAACGTAATCGCCCAACTTAACGCCAAGCCTGCTGATCTCGTCCTGGTTATGAAGCGAGGCACGCGAAACGGTGGTCCCCGCAAGCTGCACAGGTTCGAGAATTGCAACCGGGGTAAGCGCTCCCGTGCGCCCGACCTGAACATGTATGTCCAAAAGCCTTGTCGTCGCCTGCATCGCCGGATACTTGTAGGCGATAGCCCAGCGCGGCGCTTTCGAAGTAAAGCCGAACTCATCCTGAAGCGCCGTTTCATTGACCTTTACAACCACGCCGTCAATGTCGTAATCGAGGTCATCCCTCTGCGCCTCCATTTTTTCGCAAAACGCGATCACAGCGTCGATGTCGGAGCACAGCTCGCGGTGGGGGTTGACGTGAAAACCGGCGCGCTCGAGAAAATCGAAATTCTCCCAATGTGTGTCAAACGCCTTTCGTGAACCCGCCAATACGTCGTATGGAAACATGTCGAGTTTTCGCGAGGCAACAACAGCCGAGTCGAGCATTCGAATCGTCCCCGAAGCCGAATTCCTTGGATTGGCAAAGGTCTTCTCGCCGCGCTCGGCCAGGTCCCTGTTTATTTCGCGAAAAACGGATCTTGCGATAAACGCCTCGCCGCGTACTTCGATCTTCTCCGGAGACTCGGTTTTTAGTCGGTGCGGAATCGAACGGATGGTCATCGCATTTTGTGTTACGTTGTCGCCGCTCTCGCCATCGCCCCTCGTCGCCGCGATTGCCAACACGCCCTTCTCGTAATGAAGCGAAAGCGAAAGTCCGTCGATTTTCAGTTCGGCGACATAGGAAAATTCCCTGCCGTCCGCAAGCTTCCTGCAGCGCTCGTCAAACTTCCTCAAGTCGTCGAGGCTGTATGAATTGTCGAGAGACATCATCGGCACAAGATGGACGAAAGTCTCAAATCCCTCGGCCCTTCCGCCGACCTTTTGGGTTGGAGAATCATCGGAGGCAAGTTCAGGAAACTCGGCTTCAAGCGTCTGGAGCCTTTTTACCAAAGAATCATACTCGGCATCCGAAATCTCCGGATCCGAATTCTGGTAATAAAGCACGTTGTGCCTTTCTATTTCCGCCCTCAGGCCACGGATCTCCCGCACGGCTTCGGCACTCGAAAGCGACGGCTCGCTCATGATTCTGTCCTCCGATTCATAAACTCTACGATCAGTCGATGAAAATGGTGTGTTCCCGTTTCGTGCTCCGGCGAATACCTACCGCGTTCGTATTGTCCCGATTCGATTCCCTTTTGAACCGATTCGACGACCGCCTGATCTTCAAGCTCGACCGTTTCCAAATCTCCCCCTGCGCCAGCGCCCTCCAATTCCCGATTTACGACAAACGTCAGATAGCGGACTCGTGTCCGGTTGAAATCCACCGGTTCGACGACGTTCATCGAAAGTCCCCACGGATAAAAATTGAGCATCAGGTTTGGAAACACAAAATAGTAAAGCGCGGAATAGCCGAGTATCGACGGCTCGCCCGAGTTGCGCGGAGCAGCCTTTTGAAGGCTCGAATACCGAAACAACTCGGTTTTGTAGCTCGCAAGATCTAGCTCGGCCGCGAGAGTCTTGTGTACGAAAGGTATGTGAAAGCCCTCAAGATAGTTCTCGCAGTAAAGCGCCCAATTTGCGTCAAGCTGATAAACCTTCTCGTCAAATTTGAAACCCGATCCAAACACAAAATCCCAGAGCCTCGGATCGATCGAACCAAAATACTCTTCGAACTCCCCACCCGATGCAAGCCTTACAAACGCAAGAGGTCCCGCGTCCGCCCTCGAAAACCGCGCAAGAGAATCACGTTCGTCGGGAAATCCCACCACTCCTTCAAATCCGGGCATCGCTCGAAACCTTCCCCCACAGTCAAAAGTCCTGCCGTGATACCCGCACCTGATCGTTTCGTTGTCATTTGACTCGGAAAGAAGGATTTTACCGCGATGAGTGCAGACGTTGGAAAACGCAGTCGCATCGGTCGAGCAAAGAATCAGTCTGGCATCCAAAAAATCTTCCAGGATCGTGACAGGCGTGTGTCGAAGACCTCTTTGCTCGACACCAGCAAACTGCCAGCTGGGTCTGAAAATCCTGGCTTTTGACGCTTCGAAAGCCTCGCCCGATACATAAAAGCGGGGATCAAGGCATTCTGCCATGCCGATTTCAGACGATATTTCCTTTAGTTTCATTAAACGGATTTCCGGCGAAAACAACTCAAATCAACCGAGAATTTCGAACCGATCGACTTGGACGAATTACCGGAATTGGGTGGCTTCTCCCGGGACCACAACAAAACGGTCTTTGAAACAGCGGTTCGATGGCGAGAACCCGTTTGAGCGTAGGCCTATTTTTCGAAGAAAAGGTACGAACCTCTCGCTTCCTCTCTCCTGAATCCGCGGCAAATCAAGCCATTATCGAACATGTTGCCGAACTCTTTACGGAGCCGCCCCTGTTCTCTCGCCGCCTCGGCACGATCCGTCGAGACAAGGTCATTCCAGTTTAGAACGCCGCGAATCTCCGCAACGGGCTCCACTGCTTCGGAAAACGGTTGCTTATCAGCGAACGCAATTACCTTGGCCGAATCGAGTCGCCAAAGCGCGAAAAGCCTGTCGCTTTGGAGCGGCACATCGGTATTGCCTTTTAGATCGGAACCATAATCGGTTCCATAGAAATTCGGCATGTATTCACGAACTTCGGCGCCGAGTTTTTCGAGATTGAAGTATGCGTTTCGTGATTTTTCGGGCTGAAACGTCCATTTGATGAGTTTCACGCCCCTTTCTAGCGAAACAAGCCTCTGCTTCCATTTCAAGGCGGCGCCGATTCCCGCACCCTGGTAGCCATCTTCAACCGCCGTCATATGCGAATAAAACGCGCTTTCGCCTCCCAAAACGGCGGGCACCGATAGACAAAACCCGATCAAACGACCATCGTCAAAGGCACCAAGCGTAAATCCGCCGGCGTGCATCGTGACGATAAAATGACGGACAGGAGAAATTTCGAGCTCCGGCAATGCGAATACCCGTCGTTGCAAATCAACGCACCCCTCAAGCAATTCAACCGAATCGCAAACCCTAAGTTCAATCCCTTTCGCAAGTTCCATATCGCGGCCAAAACCAACTCATTGCGCGGAATCCGCCCAATAGAAATCGAATACGCAATTCCCCGTCCGATTGGCCCGGCGACCAAACGACATAGCAAATCTTACAGAGTTGTCAAAGAAAAGTGAATTGACACCCGTGGAAGGATTCTAGCCCGTATTTCCCACAAAGGAAACGCTTTAACGGGAAAACCTACGAAGAAGTTTTGCCCAAAACTCCCTGAAGCATAGCTAAACTATGGTCAAGAGGTTTTGGGCAATATTTCGAAATGGCATCTACCCGACAGCGTATCTCCTTCGTGTGAAAAGTTGGCCAGGTCTTTTTTTCAAGACCTCATTTCGCTGACGGATTCACATTTTTCGCTTCCACCTATTTCAGTTGGAACCGGTCGCAAAGCCTGTTGCCAAAAGAGAAGCTCACCAACCGCGTGATGCCGTCATTGCAAGGCGCATAAAACAATCCGGGTTGATGAAGATTTTTCATCGTTGAAAATCCCCTTTCTTCGCGCCGTCCCTTAGAATTTGAATCATAAAACTCGGCCTATCACTGTGAAAACTCCACCAGGTTGTTGGCTCCCCCGCCTGGCTCAAGCGTGATTCTCGGCGCCTGATCCGTGATTAGAATCCCTTTAACCTGCGCGACGAGAAACAACTCGAGATAGACCTTTAGCTTGAAGGCGTTATCGTTTACTTTCTTTCCGTTTGAAATCTTGTAGTTATTCCAGCTACCGCTTGAAAGGAGTCTGTCTCTTGGAAGAAAGATATTCAAAACACGATAGTCACGGCTGTTGACGATAGTCGCTTCGGATGCCATCGAATCCCTTAGGCGCGTTGATTTTGCAGCCGAAATATCAGGAATTGCCGTGTCCGCCGAGGGCAGTATCGTGGAACCGAGAAAACCAAAACCCTTTACGCCGTCGGGACCGAGGAGCTTCAGCCCGGTAAACACGCTTCCCAGTTCCGCCGCAAATTTCAGTGCAGAAAAGCCAATGCGACGCTTGCTTCTAGCAAATCCCGCATCTCCAACACCCAAAACGATATCGCGTGCGACCGGATTCATCTGCGCCGGCATTACAAAAGTGTCGAAATAATAGTCCACGCATTCCTTGAACCGCCTTTCGCTCCCAATTGTGTCTTCCTCACCCCCACTCCCTGTGCGCTCTTTCTCATATTTGTAGGGACCGATGTCCGACAGGTACTCCTGTACCTTGCGGCACTGCCTCGGATCGAGCATCACCGAAATATCCTGAAGATAAAACTGGTCGTGAGCGCTGTCATTCCTGATCGTGATCTGCACCACCATGTATTGCTCACTGATTCTTTTGCCGAAGTTGTCACGCACGTCCCTGTAAGATAGAAAAGTTGTGTCGCTGGTTATCTGCCTCGATTGCTCATCCCGGACGTCTATCAAAATTCGTTTGACACCTGCCAATTCGATCTTTGCTCCAGCTTTGTCGATTAGCTCAATATGCGCCCGTCCCCCCTTCTTGATCGCTATCAGTGTTTCTTCGTCTGACGAAAGCTTTACCGAAGCAAGGGGATCGGAGGAAACGAGCCTCCATTTTCTTGCGGTGCCTGTCGTTTGAACCACTGAGAGCGATTCGCCAGCTTCGAGGCTGATCACATGCCCGTCAAGTTCCACGGTTTCACGAAGAATCTCGTCGAGATAGACCTTTTCCGTTCCCTTTAAGACCTGAATCGTCTCCGCGGAAGTGCTTTGGGCGGCGACTTCGAGCACACCGGCGAATGCCATAATGGCAAACAAGAGAAATACACGGGTTTGAATGATTTGTCTCATAGAATTCATAGTTTGTCTCCAATTTCTTCCGCATTCGGGATTCCAAAAAACGAACCGGTATCAAGGGAAAACGCGCAATCTTTCTCAAGCGCTTTTCCAATCTGCAAATAAGGGGTTTATTGTTCGAGAATGCGGGCTAACCAGGCATCCGATACTGAAGCAACCGGTGTTTCGGATATGATGAGACATTTACCGCGTCGCTTTGATTTCCGCCAAGCAGAAAGATTCGTCCCTGTTCCTCCTTGACGAAGAACCCGACATGACCCTCCCAACTCTCGGGCTTATTGCGCCAAAGCACGGTTACCGCGCCGCGTTTGGGGGTGTTGACCCGTTTTCCCCAAGCAAGCCATGAGCGCGCGGCGGCATTATTCGAACCCGGAATCCCGTTCTCTTTAAGACACCAATTGACAAAAGCGCTGCACCATGAAGTTTCATCATTATTCTGATACACCTGAGCCAAACTACTAATTGATCTGAGGTATTTCACGACCTCCGGATTATCGGCTTCCCCGGGAAATTCCTTGACACCGATTTCCCTCTCCGCAGAAATCATCCACGGGGTCGATTCGGGCGTCGAATCCTCATTTCTTGTATATGCTTTATAAGCAGCTTTGGTTTTCTCCTGCGGAATGCCGAGAAAGGTGCCTTCATAGAAACCGAGGCTTTGCAGGCCTCTTTGAATCAAACTCCATGTTTTTGGATCGAGCTCTTTTTCCAGCAATTGTTCGAATGTCATTGAATCTCCTTTTGATCTAATAATTGAAGCCGGAGTTGCGGGCGGGCAACCACGCTCTGTTTTTTCTTGTATGCATAAACTTCGAATACGTTACTCCGCATTTCTTACAAAAAAAGGATTTGTTGCGAAATCAAACTTTGACATTACAAAAGGTGGCCCCACGAAATTTGGATTAGCACTCTCGCCGCGCTCCGCGACAAGATTTTTCTTAACGCGCCCCTGCGCGGTTTGGTAAACTAATAAAGACGGTCGAGCGATACTCGAACGGCAATCAAACTCAATGACTCCTCAAAAACCCCTCGAAATCAAAGGGTCCCTATCGACAAACCACCTGCCTGACCTTTTGGCCGAATTCGCAAATGCCAAAATCAGCGGGTCGCTGAGGCTTGCCTCCGGCGAGGTTAAGGTCGTCATTTATTTCGATCAGGGAAATCTCGTATTTGCGGTTTCAAATGCGAGAAGGCACAGGCTTTTCGAAATACTTCTCACACAGGGAGCGATCGACAAAGCCGCACTGGCCGGAATAGACGGTTTTACAAATGATCTGCATCTCGCGAAAACGCTGACAGAATCGGGAAACTTCCCAAAGGAAGCCATCGACTCGGTTTTCGCTTTTCAATTTTTGACGATTTTAAATGAGGTTCGGGGCTGGCGTGATGGCGATTGGAGTTTTAGCGCAGCGGCACGAATAAAGGCGGATCTTCATTTTCGTTTTGATCTGAGAGCGTATCTGCTTGATTGTTTTGAGCGAACGACTGATGCCGAGCGATGTTTGAAGATCGATGATGCCAGGGAGCAATTCTCATTGGAAAATGAGGCCGACTTCGGTTTGTATCAGCTTACAAACGAAGAGGGTTATGTAATTTCGCGGCTTGCTGCTGAAAAGCAGGGGTTGAGTGATCTAATCCAACTCAGCGGTGTGCCGGATGCCTACTTGCGACCGATCCTTTACAAGCTATGGTTGATGGGGCTCATCGCAAGATTTGGTTACGCAAACGCGATTCCGCACGAAATACTTGAGAGGCTCAGAAGTTCGGAATTCCAACTCAAAAAATCCGCCAAGGATTACGAGGAAGAACGTGCGAAACAGCTGGCCGCAGAGGAGGAAAGCCGCCGCCTCGCCGAAGAGGAAAAGGCGCGCGCCGTCGCGACATCCGGCGAGTTGTCTTTGGAACAGTATCTCGACAATATCGAGAACGCCGCCACTCACTACGAGATCTTTGGAGTCGCTCCCGAAGCCAAGCTGAGTGAAATCAAGCATTCATATTTCTCGCTGGCCAAGAGGTTTCACCCCGATCTTTTCCACAGACAAGTGGATCCGGAAACAGAATCGAGAATTCAGGGGGCGTTCACCGAACTTGCTCAGGCTTACGAAACACTGCGCGATCCGGAAAGCCGCGAAGTCTATGATTTCAAATTGAGGAAGGTTATCGAGCAGATGCGCGAGTCGCAATCAGGCGAGGGCGCCGAGCTTACGAAAGACGATCTCGATGTCACCAGCCATGACAAAATGGCGAGGGACAACTTCGATTCCGGTTACGATTACCTCCTAAAAGACAACTTCAAAATGGCGTTGCCGCACCTTGCCAGAGCGGTGCATCTTGACGCCAACAATGCCCGCTACAGGGCCTTTTACGGAAAGGCATTGTCTTTTGAGGCCGAAAGCTACCGCAAAGCCGAGGGGGAATTGCAGGCCGCGATCAAACTCGAGCCCAAGAACGCAAATTACAGGCTCATGCTCGCGGAACTCCTCGTTGATATCGGACACACCGTTCGCGCCAAGGGCGAACTCAACAGGCTTTTGAAATTCTTTCCAAACAACAAAGAGGCGCTTGCACTCCTCGACAGTCTCGAAGATAAAAATTAATATTCAATTTTCGGAATATCCTACCTATTGGGAATTTATCCCTCTAGTCCAGGTTCTATATTCTGTCAGAGTGCAATTGCAATGAATGACTCCGCTGTCGGTGCCGTCATCGACGAAAATCTGATTTCGCTCGCCCGTTCGATTGATTCGTTCGAAGGTTACGTGAATCCGCATGCCGGCCGCATCGCCGGACTGGCGGACGCCGTCGCCGCTCGCATCAATCTCGCATCACACGACAGACAAACACTGAAAGTCGCCGCGATGGTTCATGATATCGGCGAGCTCGTAATGAACCGAGACTATTTTTCCGCCGATCGGGTACTAACCGAACGCGAGCGCCTCGATATGCAGAGGCATCCGGTGATTGGCGAACAGGAAGCCGCAAAACGCGGTCTCCCTCGCGCGGTCCAGCTTTTGGTCAGATGGCATCACGAATGGTGGAATGGCGGCGGATATCCCGATTGCCTGAGCGGCACGTCGATACCGCTGGGAGCGAGAATTCTTCGCGTTTGTGATACGTATTGCGCTTTGACCGACGTCCGTCCGTACAACATCCCCGTGACATCAAGGGAAGCCAAGCAATTTCTCGTCGAATGGGCCGGAATCGAATTCGATCCCGGTGTTGTGATGACTTTTCTCGCGCTTTCCGGATTGGCGGAACTCGAAGCGGTAAATGAAAGCGAAGGGGGGTTGATCGCGTCATGACGAAATCTTCCAAAGCTCCGGAAAGCTGGCTTGCTTTTGAGTTGAACATCCTTCGAAGGCTGGATTTCAAATCCGCCGCATTGCCAAACGCGGGTTCTTCGCAACTTGGTGCATATCTAAAAAATTGGGGCGCGAGAGTTACAGCAAACGATGTTCTCGGCTCGAATTGGGCGGAGCTGACATCGGCGATTGAGAACAACGATGTGATTCTCTCCGATGAATTGGTTGAAAACCTGCTGGAAGACGCGTATGTACCCGGATACGAATTTCGTAATCCCGCGCTCGCCGAATGGTTTGGCGAAACCGACGGCTGGTGGTTCAACAATGTTCGTTCGAGCATCGAAAGGATTTCGGATCCGATTGAAAAGGCGATCGCGCTCGACACCGCGATGAAGGTTGGAGACTACGCGCTTTCGTTTGAGGGTGAGGCGCGTCGGTTGCGACAGCCCTTTTCAAAGGTTTTCAGGAAGTTCCTTGGTATCAGACCGATTCCGGTAAACAACGGAGTCGAAAATTCGTGCCAGAATCGACCGGCGAAAGACTTTATTGCCGAGGTCTATACGGATCTCCTGCTGCTAAAGCTTCGCCAACCCCGAAATCAAGCCCTAAAGGCGTATCTCGGACGTGACGCCTGGAAAGAAGAGTTCTACCGAGGAAACGCGAGTTTTTGGCCGGAAACCGAAAAATCTTTGGCGGGTCAGTTTGGCGACCGCGTCGAAACCAAATCGCAATATCTCCGCCATCTTGAGGATTTCTTCCTAACAGCGGCGCACATTCCCATCTGGGCGGTTGTGCATACCGAGAACGACTTTGTCACAACCCAGGACATCGTCGAGGTAATCGGCAATCTGCGCCGTGTGGACACGATCTTCACAAAAGACTTTTCCGAACTCCTTGGTCTAAAAGCAGTAGTGATTACGGCATCGGCGAAGAAGTAGTGTCCGGAAGAGTTCCAAGTTCCAAGTTCCAGAAGTTCCAAGTATTTGGTTACAAGCCTTGTTTGTGATTTTGGTTGGAACACAGTGACGGCCCGCAGTTTTTAAAACAGAGATCTACTCTAGATTTACAAAACGCTAATAAAATAGCTTTCAATTTTCGCGACAAATCCTGGAACTTGGAACTCTTGGAACTTGGAACTCTTCCGGACGGAACTCTTCCGGACACTATAGCCTTTTGTCCATCCCCTCGATCCCCGTTCCTTTGCGAATCCTTAGAAACCACACCACTCCGCTCATGCCGGCGAGGAGTCCGCTCGCAGCGAATACCGTGGGCGCTGAAAGGCTTGTCAGCGCGAGCCCCGAGGCGAGACTTGAGATTGAATAGACCGTGATTTCCGCGCCTCTGTCGAAAGTCGAGATGCGGCCTCGTATTTCATCCGGAAGCATTCTTTGGAAGAGGGTCTCCTGAACCGTGTACTGCGCTCCGATCAGAGCCCTTGAAAGAAGCACGAACAGCGCCACGAGCCAAGCGAACGGCATAAAACCGGCAAGCGCAAAGAGCACGCCGTGGAGAATCAGCGCCCAACCCATAAAACCGTTGACGAGGTTGCGTCTTTCGACAACCGCCGCCAACCGCTTTGCGCCGAGTACGCCGATCGCCAGACCCAGTCCATTCGCCGCCATCAGGAACGAGTAAAAGTAGTCTGCCGTGTATCCTCGATCCCGAAACACGGAAACGCCCAGGGCTTCGAAGACTATGTTTGACGCGCCCCCGCCTATTGCCCATATGATATTGATCAGAAGCACCGTCAGTGCGAACCTGTTCCCGAACGTGTAACGAACCCCCTCGGATATCTCGCGGCCGATCGCCGCCACAGTCCCGGCAAGACTCGAAAGTCCCTTTCGTGCGAGATCATCACGACGCTTTTCCGGACTTCGCTCAAACATCGCTTCCGCGGGAATCAACCAAACAAAAACGGCCGAAATCGCGAAAGATGCGGAATTAATTACAAACGCCCATCTGTAGCCGATCGTCGCCGCGGCAATTCCTCCGAGCAGCGCCCCGAACGACATCAGAATAAACCGGCTCGAAAACATCAGCGCCGTCGCCGAAAGCAGACCCTCCTTGCCCGAAATATTTGGTATCGCGGCGTTCTTGGCAGCATCGAAAAACGCCGTTGCGATACTGAGCAACACAGATCCAAAATACGCGATCCAAAGATCCTCGTTCCTTGCAACCAACAAAAAGAGCAATGCGAACGCGACCCGCACGACGTCCGTAGCGAGCATCACCGTACGCCGAGAATAACGATCCGCGAACGCACCCGCGACGGGCGTCAGCAAAGCAAACGGAAGTGTCCGCCAAAACAAGAGCAATCCGGCGACTTCGGGCGCCCCTCCGGATACCTCGCGGACAAGGCTGATCCCCGCCACGAAGTTGAACCAAGTGCCGAGTTCCGAAATATACTGGCCAAAAAGCAGGTTCCGGAAATTGCGGTTTCCCGCTATAAGTTGTCTATATCCAACGCTCATTCAAACAAACAAAAAACCCCGGGGAAGCCCCGGAGTTTTGGCCGGTCTAGTTGTTCCCAAATTCAATCCCCGCGAAATACGGGTTTTCTCTTTTCAAAAAAGGAGGTGACGCCTTCCCTAAAATCGGCGCCCTTTCCGGACTCTATCTGGAGCTCATGCTCAAGACGCAACTGGCTTTCGAGATCGTTGGAGAAGCTCTCGTTGAGCATTTTCTTTACTCTCGCGATCGCGGCAGTCGGCCCCTTTGCAAGACTCTCTGCCATGCCAATAGCCTCGGATTCCAACTCATCCTGCGGAAAAACTCTATTGATCATGCCGATTTCAAGGGCCTTTTCGGCGGAAATCGGGTTCCCGGTCATCATCATCTCAGCGGCCGCCTTCATTCCTACCGCTCTGGGCAAAAAGAAACTGCCTCCGCAATCTGGTGAAAGCCCGATTTTCACGAACGCCTCATTAAATGCCGCATTTTCCGAGGCCAAAACTATGTCGCATGCCAGCGCGAGGTTTGTCCCGGCTCCGGCGCAAATCCCTCCAACTGCCGCCACGAAAGGAATCGGCGTCTCGCGAATGCTTGTAATCAAAGCATGAAGTTCACCCAGCGGTTCTTCCAAAAATGCTTCGATCCTTCCCTCCTGCTCCCACAAAAGCTTCATCTCCCTGAGATCGCCGCCGGAACAAAAAGCACGCCCTTCCGCTCCAAGCAAGATAGCTCTCGCTCCATCTTTTTTCGCTTTCTCGATCGCCGCCGAAAGATCTTTCGTCAATTCACGCGAAAGCGCGTTCAACGCGTCCGGTCTGTTTAGCCGGATATGTGCGACATCATTGATGAGTTCGTAACTGACTGTTGCCATATTTCCTACGCCCGGGCCTTAAACCTTGTCGCTTCGAAACAATCCTTGCAAAGTACCGACCGTCCAACCTTTGGCTGGAAGGGCACCGTATCGTGCTTGCCGCAGTGATCACAGATGATCTCATATCGCGATGGTGCGTCGGCACGCTTTGCGGCTTTCTTTGAACGGCAATGCTGGCACCTTTGCGGGGCCATCATGTTTCGCTGGTAGAAAGTTTCCTGTTCCTTTTCCGAAAAAATGAATACTGCTTTGCACTGAATACAGGTAATTTCCACTTCGGGCATGTATTTCCTCCTTTTAAAGCGATTTGGACGAACCTTTCGGGTGACAAAACCATGAAAAGGTTCGAAATGCCCCGCGTTTCGGTTTTCGGATCGTACTCCGTACCGAACGACTTCCGCAAACATCAAGGACTGCGGAAACTTGGGGATGTCACGGACACATTGGCTTAGTTACCATACAGCTTCGGACGCCGTAAGACTCCGTCGGGATGATCCGAAAAAGGACCGGTACTAGCCCGATTTGGGGGCAAATCTTTGTATATGTTCTACGCTCGGGATGAATCCGTCAATGTTGAAACCGCAAACCGAACTGCGAAAAATCTTTTGCCGTCACCGTTCATCTGCGTCAACTCCTTTCCGAAGCCGTTTTCGCTAGTCAGAATCACTCGAAAGCGCTTCGACATGGGCTCTTGCCGTCGAACCCAACGTCTCGAGATTGTAGCCCCCTTCAAGCACCGAAACCACTCGCCCGCCGCAATCGCGTTTCGCCCATTCCTTAACGATCGCAGTCATTTGCCTGAAGTCCTCATCCTCGATTAGCAACTGTCCGAGCGGATCGTCGCGATGCCCGTCGAAGCCCGCCGAAATAAATATCAAGTCGGGATGAAAGTCTTTTGAAATTTCTTCGATCGCGGCGGCGAACATTCGTTTGTATACCTCGCGCGGAGTGTTCGCCTTGACGGGCAGATTTTTCGTGCTCCCCAAGCCTCGCCCGTAACCCGTTTCGCCGCGCGAGCCCGTTCCCGGATACCATGGATATTGATGAGCCGAGAAAAAATACACATCGCGGTCGCCGTAAAAAATTCCCTGCGTTCCGTTTCCGTGATGAACATCCCAGTCGATTATCGCAACTCGGTCAACGTCCTTGAAGCGATCAAGCGCATACCGCGCGCCGACGGCGACGTTGTTGAAAATGCAAAACCCCATTGAATGCTCGGCGGTCGCGTGGTGTCCCGGCGGGCGCGCGATTACAAAGGCGTTGTCGCATCCACCTTCGACAACTTCCGTTACCGCTCCGCAGACGCCTCCGGCGGCCGCCAGCGCCGCGTCGAACGAATGCATCGAGATCGTCGTGTCCGCGTCGAGCGCCAACTTCCCATTTGCGTAAGCCATTTCGACATCCTTGAAATGCTCGCCGGTATGCGCGGCCTTTATCATTCCCTTCGTTGCCGGCCGAGATTCGGCGAACACCCAGTTTTCAAGCGGGTTGGCCTTTAGCGCCGCCGAAACGGCGCGGTATCGCTCGACGGTTTCGGGATGACCGTTTCCCGTGTCGTGCTTGAGCGAGAGATCATTCGAGTAAATTGCGGTTTTCACGAATCAAGTATCACAAAACCACGGATTTGATGGCAAAGGCCGAAATGAATTGTTCGAATTGGCCTAAACATTGGCCGAGCATTCGCGCACCGGATCTGTCGTTAAAGGGATTGCCGCTGGATGGAAAAATCCTGCAAATGTTGTAATCTCGTAGGAATTCAAACGATGCAACAAAACTCGATGAATCCTACAGGCATACGCTATGTCGATTCCCATACTGAAGGCGAACCGACACGGACTTTGATCGAAGGCTTTCCCGAATTGGCAGGCAATACGATCGGCGAGAAAGCCTCGCATTTCAAGAATTCCGCGTTTTGGAACGACCTCAGGCGCGGTGTGCTTCTCGAACCAAGAGGATTTCCGGCGATGGTTGGAGCAATCCTGCTCGAACCGGTTAGGGACGGAGGGCCGAAGGGTCTCATTTTTTTCAACAACAAAACGACATTGCAAATGTGCGGGCACGGTTTGATTGGTGTCGTCCGCACCCTCCAGTACCTCGATCGCGGAGCCGATGAATTCTGGTTTGAAACCACCGCCGGCGAGGTTCGCGCGAAGGCGTTGGAAGACGGAACGATCGAGATCGAAAACGTCGAATCATATGTTTTCAAACAGGACGTGGCTGTCGAAACCGCCGCTTACGGAACCGTACTGGGCGATGTTGCGTGGGGCGGAAATTGGTTTTTTCTGGCTAGAAACGATTTTGGCCCGATAGGCATGGATAGGATTCCCGAATTGACCGGCATAAGCTCGGAAATAATGAAATCGCTTGCCGCGCAAGGAATTACGGGCGAAGGCAATGCCGAGATCGACCATGTCGAGTTGTTTGGAAGTTCAGAGAATTTCAATAGCAGGAATTTTGTCCTCTGCCCAGGCGGCGAATACGATCGCAGTCCGTGCGGAACGGGCACCAGCGCAAAGCTCGCCTGTCTCGCCCGACGCGGCGAATTGGATGCGGGCAGCGTTTGGAAACAGGAAAGCGTTACGGGAGGAGTATTTGGGGCGAGATACGAGAAATCGGCGCGCGGAGTGATGCCAAAGATTTCCGGTCGCGCCTTTATCACATCGGAAGGACGGTTTGTATTTGAAAACGGAGATCCTTTCAGGTTTGGAATCGGCTCATGAACTATGATGTCGCAATCGCCGGCGGCGGCATTGTCGGCGCGGCATGCGCCTACCGACTCGCGGCGGAAGGTCTGAGCGTCGCTCTCGTCGAAAAGGATTTCCCCGCTTCGGGCGTTACTTCAAGAGGGATGGGGCATATCGTCGCGATGGATGATTCGCTTCCCCAGCTTCAACTCGCATCATTGTCCGTGGATCTTTGGTCCCGGCTCTCTACCGATCTCCCCGACAACTGCGAATATGAAAATCGCGGCACGCTTTGGATCGCTTGCGATGATGAGGATCTTGGGAATGCAGAGGCGAGACGAGACGGGTACGAGCGGAACGGCGTTTCATCCCGACTGCTCACGCCTGATGAACTCTATTCACTCGAGCCGAACCTCCGCAGCGGTCTTGCCGGCGCGCTTTTGGTGCCGAACGACTCGGTCGTTTACCAACCGGCGGCGACCGAATGGTTTGTGAAAAACGCAAAGGGAATCGCATATTACAATGAAGAGATCACTGGGCATGAAAATGGGAGCTTGAAGACAAGCTCAGGGATGACGATCTCGTGCGGGTTGATCGTTAACGCGCTTGGAATCTCGGCCGGGCTTTTGTCTCCGAATCTTCGCTTTGTCGCCAAGAAGGGGCATCTCGCCGTTACCAACCGATATCCGGGATTCGTTTCGCACCAACTGATCGAGTTGGGATATTTGAAATCGGCGCATGGCGACTCGCCGGAGTCCATCGCGTTTAACGTTCAACCACGCAATACCGGCCAGATCGTTATCGGTTCGAGCCGGCAGGTTGGAATTGATGACACCTCTATCGACGAAAGCCTTTTGGCCTCGATGCTGGAATGCGCGATCGGTTATCTGCCGGGACTAAAGGATTTGGAGATCCTTAGGATTTGGACCGGAACACGCCCTTCGACACCCGACAACCTGCCCTACATCGGCAAAATGTCGCCGGACGATGACGTCATAGTCGCCGCCGGACACGAGGGTCTTGGGATTACGACCGCGACCGGTACGGCGGAACTTGTCGCAGATATCGTGCTCGAACGAGAATCCCGCATCGATAGGAATCCGTTTTCACCGGCCCGGATTTCGAATTCCATAGCATCGAAGAACCAGGTTTAAGTATGAAGACCGGAGAGAAGATATCGATCAGGATCAACGGGCAGAAGACGGAATGCCTCTCCGGCTTGAGCGTCGCGGCCGTGTTGCTCAATTGCGGGATCGAAGGATTCCGAACATCGGTTTCGGGAGAAGGAAGGGCGCCGGTGTGCGGTATGGGCGTTTGTTTCGAATGCCGTTTGGAGATCGACGGCCGGCGGGAAGTGAGAAGCTGCCAGGTGCTTGTCGTGGAAGGAATGGAGATTTTTACCGATGACGGGCGCTGATTTCGATGTTCTGGTAATCGGGGCCGGCCCGGCAGGATTGTCCGCCGCAGTTGCCGCAGCGGAGAACGGCGCGCGGGTTTTACTGGTTGATGAAAACGCGGATCCCGGTGGACAGATTTGGCGCAAAGATCTGCTGGATGAAGGAAAGAAGCGAAAACGCGATCTGGTGCGCCGTGCGAATGACGCGGGAGTTGAAACCGCATTTTCGTCACGGATATCCGTTGTTTTAGACCAGTCATGCGCGATTCTTGATTCAGATGCGGGCACGCGCCGCATCGAGTTTGGCAGGGCGGTTATCGCGACCGGCGCGCGTGAATTGATGCTTCCCTTTCCCGGTTGGACGTTTCCGAATGTATTTGGCATCGGCGGGCTTCAGGCGTTGGTGAAGTCCGGATTCGATGTTGCAGGGAAAAGGATCGCGATTTCAGGTACCGGCCCTCTGCTTCCCGCGGTCGGCTCATTCCTTAAAAAGCGCGGCGCGAGGATCGTCATCGTTGCCGAGCAAGCCACGAGTTTCAGTCTCGTCCGATTTGCGGCATCAATGGTTTCCCAACCGCGAAAGCTTCTTCAGGCACGCGATTATTTATTCGGTAGGAACGCCGTTACCATCAAACCAAACCGGTTCATTCGTTCGGTACGACGCGATGGCAGTGAATTGGTTTTGAATTTCGGACCTTCCGGGGGAATCGACGAACTGCGTTGCGATATTCTGGCAACGGGTTTCCATCTTGTTCCAAACACCGATGTTGCCATGGCATTTGGTTGTGAGATCAGGAACGGTCGTGTTGTGACGGATGACTTTCAGGAAACATCGGTGAAGGGCATCTACGCGGCAGGTGAACCGACCGGAATTTCGGGGGTCGAAGGAGCGTTGGCAGAGGGTACGATTGCCGGCTTCGCGGCATCCGGGGCTCATGAAATGGCAGAGCCGCTGTTTCGGAAACGCGACCGCGAAACAGCGTTTGGCGGGAAACTCGATTTGGCGTTCATGCTTAGGCCGGAACTCCGCGAACTCGCCGAAAAAGACACGATCATCTGCCGCTGCGAAGACGTCAAATTCGAGCAACTCCGAAACCGTACGACGTGGCGCGAGGCAAAACTCCTAACGCGTTGCGGGATGGGCCCCTGCCAAGGCAGAATCTGCGGTCCGGCCTACGCCTTTTTGTTCAACCAGGAAGTGCTTGAGCAAAGAAACCCGATCCAACCGCTCGCCTGCGGGGAGATTGCAAAAGGAAGCTGACTTTTAGACCGAACTCAACTTCTGAGTCCACTCCAAAAAGTCAGTTTTATTTCAAAATCTGGAAATTCCTATTCGGAGGCGTAGCCTCACGGAGATATGTGGCCATGGGTGGAGCGGCTTTGCGCGGAACCCACGGTAAGTCACAAATGAATGTTCGCGCCGGGTACCGGCGCTGGGAAGCGCCCATAATTGCTGCATTCCAACGCCACTAGCGTGGCTCCAACGTCTTCTTCGCGACCACCGGGGGTTCCGCGCAAAGCCGCTCCACCCCTGGCTTGTATCTACTTGAGGCTGTCTCATAAGGGAAGTTAGCAACAAGAGGCACAACAATCACGGAAGTGAAAGTAGGCTAGATGGAAAGACCCCTGCCGGCTTGTCCGGCAGGAGGCAAAGGTCCGTAGCTACAGCTGTTAAATACTTGGTGTGTTACGGTTTACGGTTGTTCTGGAAGGGGTTGACCTTATTCACCTGCCACACGAGGTGGCAGGGGTCTTGCTTGGATTCTTGGGCAATCACTGTAATTGTCGATTTCAGCTTTTTATTTGCTTATGAGACAACCTCAGAAGAGGAAATTCCGGATGTTTTTCAACTTTGTCCATTAATTCGACTATTTAGAATGGACTCAACTTCTTACTCTTGGAACTTCTGGAACTTGGAACTTGGAACTCTTCCGGACGGAACTCCTCTTCTCCCCCTATTCCAACTTCCGCAACAAGAATGTAAAATACAAAACTATGGATTTTGAATGGAAGGGCGTCATGCCCGCAATTACGACACCGTTCGATGAGGAATTGAATATCGATCGGAAGGCGTTGATGTCGCATGTCCGGTGGCTCGCCGACAATGGCGCTGAGGGAATCGTTACCAACGGAAGTCTTGGAGAAGGCGCGACGCTCACGTTTGAAGAGAAGGCAACGCTTTGGGAAACGTGCGTGGAGGCGCTCGAAGGCAGGATTCCCGTGATCGCTTCGATCGCGTCGCCGAGCACCCGAGAAGCGATTGAGTTGACGAAGGCCGCCGAAGCTGCCGGTTGCGGAGGGATCATGGTTCTTCCGCCATATGTTTACGAGGGTGATTGGAATGAGACCAGAACCCATGTTTCTGAAATTCTAAAGGGCACGCGCTTGACCGCAATGCTCTATAACAACCCGGTCGCGTACGGTACGGATTTTTCGGCTTCCCAGATAAAGGAGCTGTCCGAATTGCATCCGAATCTTCTCGCCGTAAAGGAATCGAGCGGCGACGCACGTAGAATCTCGGCGATCCGCGAACTGTGCGGCGACAGGCTGAATGTGTTCGTCGGGCTCGATGACGCTATCGTCGAGGGCGTGGCGGCGGGGGCCGTCGGATGGGTCGCGGGTCTTGTAAACGCTCTTCCCAAAGAGTCTGTCAGGCTTTTTGAAATGGCTAGAAACGGCGAAAACTGCGACGATCTCTATCATTGGTTTCTGCCTCTTTTGCGCCTTGATGTCGTGCCAAAATTCGTGCAGCTGATAAAGCTTGTACAAAAGGAAGTCGGTCACGGCGAAACTCGAGTCCGGCCCCCGCGACTGGAGATTCAGGGAGACGAACTGGAGCACGTTCAGGCATTGATCAGGAGGGCAATCGAATCCCGCCCTGAAATAGTGATTGATGCCGACAACGACAATAGTGGCGTGAATGCGAAAACGGCCAGGATTTAGTGGTCGAAACATCCGACTGGAGGGCGATTGGAGGGCGATTGGAAATGACTGGAACAAAGGAATCAACGGAACTCAAGGGTCTCTCCCTAATCGGCGGAATCGAGTCGGAAACCAGCGAAACCACTTTTCAAGCGGTCGAGGCGGCGACCGGAAACGCCATCGGCCCCGAATATCATTCCGTTTCGCTTGAGGATGTCGGTCGCGCGGTTCGATTCGCAACATCCGCGGCATCGTGTTACGCCAAATTATCAAACGCGCGCCGCGCCGCGTTTCTCAAAGCAATCGCCGAAAACCTTGAAGCCGAGTGCGAGAATCTGGTCAAGAGAGCTTCCGTCGAAACCGGCCTTCCCGAGGCGAGATTCGAAGGCGAACTCGCGAGGACATGCAGTCAGTTGAGGATGTTTGCCGATGTGGCGGCCGCGGGAAACTGGGTCGATGCGCGAATCGACAGGGCCGATCCAGAAAGAAAGCCGCTTCCAAAACCGGATGTTCGTTCCATGCATCGCCCAATCGGCCCCGTCGCTGTATTCTGCGCGTCCAACTTCCCTCTCGCCTTCTCCGTAGCCGGCGGAGACACCGCCTCGGCGCTTGCCGCCGGTTGTCCGGTGGTCGTGGTCGCCAACGCAAGCCATCCGGGAACCGCTGAAATCGCGGGAAGAGCTATCATGAAGGCGGTTTCGGAAAGCAATTTGGACGGTGGTGTCTTTAGCCTCTTGTTTTCGAGCGATCATTCGGCTGGCCAGGAACTTGTAAAACAATCGGGCATCAAGGCGGTAGGATTCACCGGCTCGCGAAATGGCGGTCGCGCGCTTATGAACATCGCCGCCGCAAGACCCGAACCGATCCCGGTTTATGCCGAGATGTCTTCCGTCAATCCGATGTTCCTTTTGCCGGACGAGCTTGAGTCCAATCCAGAATCTATCGCCGAAGGTCTCTTTACCTCATTTACACTAGGCTGCGGTCAGTTTTGTACAAAACCGGGGCTGGTTTTTTACAGAAACTCGGAAGGCGCCGAGACGTTTGAACGGCGCATCGCGGCACTTGTAGGAAACGCCGAACCGCTGACGCTGCTAAACGAGTCGATTACAAACAATTTCAAGACGATGTCGGCAAAACGGGCGGGAGTCGAACACGCGGCTTCGAATGATGTCGGGGGATTGAAGGTCGGCGTGAATCTCTACAAGGTCTCGGCGACTGATTTCCTCGGAGAACCCGCCTATTCAGAGGAGATGTTTGGCCCTTCGACGATATTGGTCGCGGCCGACAACTATGAACAGTTGTCGATGGCGGCGAACGCGCTCGAAGGCCAACTCACGGTTTCGCTCCATGGTTCGGAAGACGATCTCGCGGAACATCGGGACCTTTTGGACATTCTCAATGAAAAGGCCGGACGAATAGTCATCAACGGTTATCCGACCGGAGTCGAGGTCTGCGGCGCGATTGTCCATGGAGGTCCGTTCCCGGCAACATCCGATGGAAGATCCACTTCGGTTGGGAAACGCGCGATCACGCGCTTTGCAAGATTGGTCGCGTATCAAAACTTTCCGGACAAGCTTTTACCGGAAGAGTTGCGCGACAACAATCCGCTTGGAATCAGGAGAATCGAAGAATAGCAGTCGGAAAACACGCCGCTATTCGGAATCGAGTCCGGCATAATCCATAACGAACTTCGGAACCCTTGGTTCGTCAGGAACCAGCGCCTCGCGCCCCATATCGAGCGCCCATCTGTGAAGCCACGAAATTCCGGCATTGCGAACGTAGTTGTCCGGTTTTTGGTAGGCCTCGTCCTTTAACGCGTCGTCCAAAGACACAAATTTGTAGCCGCGCTTTTTGAACATTTTGATCAGGCGATCGAGATATTCGGCGTTTACTTCATTGGCGTGGATCAGGAGTATCTGCTTGATCTCGCGTCCCAGGACCTTCGTGGACTGGCGCTCCCAATAATCCGTTTTCGCCTCGATATAATGCACGTATTCCTTCCCTATGCGTTTGCGCATCTTTTTGTCTCCGGCAACAATCGCCGTGTCATAAGCTGCGGCAAAAGCCCAATCTGAGTTGTCGAGCGTTACAGGGGCGACAATATAATTGTGCTCTTTCAAAAATGAATAGGTTTCCGCCTTGATATCCATCGTCAGCCCTGTCATCAGATACGGGTGACGGAAATACTTGAGCGTTTTACCCCTCTCCGACATCAATTCGCGCGTAATCTTCTCGCCTGAAAGGATCTCTGCGGTAAAGTCCGCCACGCTGTTTCGATGAAGGCTTAGATGCGAAAATGTGTGATTGCCCAGATCGGCGCCTGAATCCAGCCACGATTTCAGATAACCCACCTGGAGCGGATCCGGCGCGCCGTCCGTGTACATCTTTTTTTCGTTTACGAAACCCGTTACCGGAATCTTCGTCCTTTTGATGGTTCGGGTGATGCGACGCGTTATCGAAGTCCTGACCGCCGGATCGTTTCTTTTCGAAACTACCGGGAGATCATCGATCGTGATGGCGATAAACCTTTTGTTGTCTCCCCGTGCCGCAAACGCCTGCGGCAATACTAGAGCGATAACAAATAGAACAACACTAATCCGTGGCAAAAAGCTTCGAAAAATCATTAAATCCCTTAAATTCGAGCGCGTTTCCGCTCGGATCTCTAAAAAACATCGTCGCCTGCTCGCCCGCCGTCCCGCGAAATCTGACTTTTGGAGAGATCACGAACTCGACCCCCGCGGATTCGAGCCTTTCTCTAAGCGCTTTCCAGTCATCCATTTCGAGGACGATACCAAAATGCGGAACCGGGACATCATCGCTATCGACCGAGTTCGAACCGGCGTCCGAACGCGCGTTCTCGGTCTTGTGGGCAACGATCTGATGTCCAAAAAGATCAAAATCGACCCAGCGATCCGAACTCCGCCCTTCGGTGCAACCGAGCACATCCACATAAAACCGACGCGCCTTTTCGATGTTATCTACCGGAAAGGCGAGGTGAAAAACATTTTTCATAATTTCAAAAATGCCCGAGAGCCCAAACCGATGCCCGAACAGAAATACCGATTCATCGTCGAATCAACAGAAACTCAGCCTTTCGCCATCTGCCGTATGGCCCCAAGGTGATACGCCGTATGCGCGACGATCGCCGTCAACTCGCCAGCCTTGTATTCACCCTTGTCGCGAAACTCGGCGACCTGTTCGATGGCGTTAAGATAGGAATCCTTAAGCCCTTCGCGGAGAATGCTCCATTCATCCTCGGAAACCGTCTCGATCAACCAGCTCTGATCCCAATGAACAGGTTCAGTCCGCCCGTTCATATATTCGACCAGCCTGTCGATATAAAACTTCAGATGCTCTGTATGCGCCGCGATCGTGGTTCCATTCCGATCCTTCGAAGCATCTTCAAACGAAACCCTCGAAAGCGTATTCTCGATGCTGACGCCCCTATCCAAATAAATGCTCCCCTGACCCGGCGGAGACCCCTCAAAGGTCTCTTTCAAAATCATAAGAACTTCCATCAACAAGTCTTCACGTGCGGTTTCGCTGCTTTCCATTTGATAAACCTCTTAAATCTCAAACGATTTGACGACTCCGTCGCTTTTGCTCCTTCGGCAAGGAATACCACTTGCGCCCGGCCGTCTGCCAAACGGAATGGCGTCTGTAATTTTTATTATGTTAACCTCATTCCTCGGACTATGCCATCGGAAACCAAAAAGCAGCCTATCGAACTTATACGCGACTCGATCGTCGAGGGTCTCTTCGTAAGACTCAATCTTTCGAATCATTTTGGAGAGGACAAGGAACTAAGGAAGATCCTGATCAGAAGGATCGACACGTCAAAGGGGCCTCGATTGCATTTTTTGTATAAATACGCCACTCGGGATCTCGCGAGAAACTTCGCCACCGACGAAGCGTTTGCGTTGATCGACGATCTTTTGAAGACCTCATTCAAGGCCGCTCATCTTTTTACAACCAAAGCCGATTACCAAATCAAAATAGGAAAAAGAGGCAACGCGCTCTTCAAGCGGTCGCGCCCGACTTTCACGTCGCTTCCGGACAAGTCGCACGACCGCAAAAAAGTAACGGCGGTGGATCGAAACCGCCCCTATCTGCGAATTTTGGGAATCGTTGGTGATGATGGAAAAGTAAGAAGCGACGCCCGGGACAAATGGCGGCAGATCAATGCTTTTGTCGAGGTGCTTGAGCGCTACTCGGAAAAGGCGGGTCTGAACGCAGAAGAATCGATCTCTCTCGCGGACATGGGTTGCGGTAAGGGTTATCTAACCTTTGCGGCCTATGACTTCCTGAACACGATAAAACCCGGGGCCGTTTCCGTCACAGGCGTCGATGCCAACCGGAAACTTGTATCGGCATCAAATGAATTGGCTTCCGCATGCGGTTTCGAAGGACTTGGATTCGAATCGGGTGAAATCCGCGAATTTTCAGGAGCCGATCCGGATATACTCGTCGCGCTTCACGCCTGCGACACAGCAAGCGATGAGGCGATCTACAAAGGCATCCGTTCGCGCGCGAAGCTCCTACTGATTTCGCCCTGCTGTCATAAAGAAGCAAGAAAACAGATTAGATCGCCTGAGGATATGCCCGATCTTTTGGCCGACGGCATCATTTGCGAGCTCCAGGCGGAAATACTTACGGATTCGCTCCGGTCCTTGATTCTCAAAAGCGAAGGATACGAAACAAGCATCTTCGAATTCGTCGCATCCGAGCACACACCAAAAAACAGGATGATCGCTGCGGTTAGATCCGATAAACCCGCCGAATCCGTCGCTCTTAAAACTCAGATAGACGCGATAAAAAACCGATATGCCATTCAGGGCATTGCGCTTGAGCGATTGCTCTACGGGGAAAGTTAGCGATCCGCCCGCTCGTATTAACACATCTCTCGATTCTGGAACAACTTAAAATCGGCGTCTTTTCGTCATGCCTTAGCTTCGGATCTTTGGCTCGCTAATTGCGAACTCGGATTCCGGCGGTACTACTGCGAATCGTCAGAAATACATGAAAGTACCGTATTTACAGATGATCAGCCTCCAACTGCACCTTCAGGCAACCCGGTGAACTGTCAGTAATTGTCACTGGCATCATGCCGTTTTTTGTCACTTCCCTAGTCTCTCCGGCTGATTGCGACCCTGTCGGCCTTCAAACGGCCCAGCGCAATAAACAACACTATGAAACTTGAATTTGAATCGAACGCGGTTTCTTCCCCTTTGCTTAACAACCCAGCTCCCGAATCATTTGACGCCAAACACGACTCCAGCGAAGTGGAGCAAATGTTAAGGGACGGTATCGCAATGGCCCAGAACGGAGAAAGGGCCGAAGCGAGGACACTTCTTCTTCGAGTTACCGAAGATGATCCGAAGAATGAGAACGCCTGGTTGTGGTTGGCTTCGATCAGCGAATATCCCGAGGAACTTCTGGTATTCCTCAACAACGTACTCGCGATCAACCCCGAGAATGAGCGCGCATTGGAATGGGCGAAGGCGACAAAGGCTTTGATTGCAAAGACTTTTGTCCAGAGAGGGATTGAAGCGGCAAAGGAAAAGCAAACGAAATTCGCCAAACAGTGTTTCCTGCAGGCGATCGTTCACGATGCGGAGAGCGAGCTTGCATGGCTTTGGTTGGCATCGGTATCTGAATCGGTTGAAGAGAAGATGTCGCACCTTCACAAGGTTCTCTCGATCAACCCCGAAAACGAAAATGCGATGACGTCGTTGAAATTGGCACGCGAGAACGCCGCAAAGGCGAATCTCAAGAAGGCCAACGCGGCGGCGATCGCCGGAGACAAGGGCCGCGCCAACGATGTACTCGCAGAGATCATCAACGACGCTCCGAATTTTGAAGACGCGTGGATGCTTAAGGCGCATCTTGCGGATTCGATTATCGACAAATTGAACGCTTTCAAGCGCGTGCTCGAAATCAACCCCAACAACCCGGTCGCAAAGGCCAACATCGATTCGCTCAAGTCCTTCGTGGGAAGTGTCGGAGAGTTCCACAACGAAGAAGAAAACGCGGTCGAAGAATCGGTTCAAGAAGCGGTTGAGGAAACGCCGGCGGAATTCGAGGCTCGGGCCGACGAACAATTTGAGGTTGCCGAACCGGAAGCGGTCGTTGAGCAGCACGAAGAAGAACCCGCGATGGAAATGGCGGCCGAATCGGAAGATCCCGCACAACTTGAAGCTGCCCGGGAAGAAGCTCAACAAGAAGAACCGGTCGAAGCGGCGGAAGAGGTTGATTTCGAATCCACCGCCGAAATGATGCCATTCGAGGCCGAAGCCGAACATGTTGAGGAATCGGTACCGTATGAAGAAGTCGCCGAGAATCTTGAGGCCGAAGAGGCGGTAGAACTTCAGGCGGATTTCGATGCGGAAGACGATGCGGATGAAGTTTCGCTTGAGTTTGACGCGGAAGAAGCGCCGGTTGTCGAAGTTCAAGCAGCGGTTGCCGAGGAAGCCGTTTCGGAAATCGCGGAAGACGTCAAATTCGAAGGCGAATCCGAAGTTGAGACGCAAGAGGAAGCTCATGTCGAAGTAGATCACAGTTATGAATTCGCCGATTTTCAACCGGAAGCGGTCGAAAACAACGAGTATGAAGCGGAAGCCGCGGAACCGCTAGAGGAAGAAGCCGAAGCTCAGGAAATGGCTGCGGAATCGGAGCCGGCGGCTGAGAACGTGTATCAATTCGAATCCAATGACGGATTTTCCGCCGAGGAAGAGGAAGTGATGCACGAACCCGGGCATGTCGAATTCGAGGTCGTTGAGGAATCCAATGAAGAAGACGGATACTTCGAAAAGGCCAACGCCGGTTTTGAACCCGCGATGCCAGCATTCGAAGGCAATCACGATTTCAGCCCGGAACTACCGGGTCAAAACGCTCACAGAATTTCGGAATGCCCCTATTGCGGAACCGAAAACGACAATCAAGCGTTTGCATGCCATGGCTGCAAGGCGCTCTTTACGATCTCTGACGCCGAAGTTCTGCTTTCGCACGACAAGGCCGATAGCGGAGTCATTTCAGAAGCGCTCCAGCGGATGGAATCCGACAAATCGCTTCGCGGAGTCGATGCAGCCAGCCTCAAGGCAATGGGTATCGGATATCTCAATCTGAAGGATTACAAAAAGGGAGTCGAGTATTTGCAGGAAGCAGTGCAGAAAGACCCCGAAGACGTTGTACTTGCATCGCAACTCGATAGTCTCGCAATACGTTTGGCGGAAGTCGAAGAGCACGAACGCAACCACGATACTCCGGTTGCCGCCAAGAGAATCTTGGTTGTTGACGACAGCCCGACCGTCCGCAAGCTCATCTCTGGAAAGCTCGAAAAGAGCGGACACGAGGCGATCTGCGCCGTTGACGGAATGGACGCGCTGGCGAAAATCAACGAAGTGATTCCCGATCTGATTCTGCTCGATATCACAATGCCCCGTATGGACGGATATCAGGTTTGCAAATTGATTCGCAGCAATGAAGCGACAAAGGATGTTCCGGTTGTCATGATCTCCGGAAAGGACGGATTCTTCGATAAGGTCCGCGGAAGAATGGCAGGCACATCGAATTATATAACCAAGCCGTTCGGACCTGAGACGCTGATGAAGACCGTCAAGGAATACATCCAGTAAGCTTGACCTAACGGGGCACGGTCCGCCGTGCCCCTTTTTAACCCCTCACCTTTGCCCCCATCACGCATCCCTCACAGCCATTCCCACCTAACATTCCACCCAGGGTCAACAAACTCTTATGGCTGAATCCCTAAAAGGCGACCTTTTCGACCTCGAAGCTATTCAACAGGAAGGCTTTACGAGCATGCCCGATCCGTTCTTCGGTGAAGATCTGGACGCCGAACCGGAAGGCGAGAAATATATCGTTTTTCAAATCGGCGACCTGGCATGCGCCATACCTGCGGACAATGTTTCCGAAGTCGTTAGAATGCTGCCGCTGACCGAAGTCCCCGGATTGCCTTCCGGCTATCTGGGAATCGCAAACCTGCGCGGCGACATATTGACGATCGTCGATCCGCACGCCCTTCTGAACATTTCGTCGGAAATTCCGCTTGCAAAATCAAAACTGATCGTCCTCAGCATACCCGGTATCGGCAAGAACGTTGCGTTCAAGGTCGATCGGCTGAGGGAAATCATGGTTTTTGCGGACGAAATGATCGGTCGCCCCGCCTCGACCGAAAACAGGCATGTTTCCGGCATCGTCGAACAGGCCAATGGTTCGGTCAAAATCTTGAATGTTCAAGACATCATCAACTCAATCTCCTTGCGCTAAATAGTTCGGAAAATTCCGGAGAACAATATGGCACGACAAACCGGCAATTCGATGCTTGGCTCGCTACGTGGGAAGATATGGATCTCAACGGGTGTGTTGGCGTTTTTTATATGCACCTTTGGACTTATATCCTATCTCGTTGTTTCGCTTTTGGTTAAGGATTCATTCGCTGGGATCTTCATACCATTCCTTTTGCTCGCATTTACCGTCATGATCTTTGGCTGGTGGCTCTCAAACGAGATCGTCAGCCCGGTTGAAAATGTGACGCTGCTCGCAAAGAGCATGGAGCGAAGCACATCGACATCGATTCCCCGCACCTCGGGTTCGGCTGAAACCGACCAGCTTCTGCAAACGATCCAGCGCAACAACCAACAGATACAGAAGATCGTGACACTTATGGAAAAGGTCGCGACCGGAAATGTCGATATACAACCGCTCCAGGGAACCGACCGACTGAGCACATCATTCCAGAAACTGCTCGCACGCGTTTCCGAATCGATCAACGCGAAAGAAGAACTTGACGAATTGAAGGCGGCGGTCGGCGAACTGAAACTCGATGTTTCGGGTGTAAGAAGCGGCAACCTCGATGTCGTCGTAAAAAGCGAATCCCCGCATACGAAGGAATTGGCCGACACTTTCAGATATCTGATCGACAACCTGACACGTCTCATCGGTTCGATCCAAAACTCGACCACCAGCACCGAATTTGCAATTAAAGCGGTTGAGGAAGATCTGCAGCAAGTCATCCAACGCGATGAAACCCGCGTGCAGGAACTGCAGCAAGCTTCGATCGCGCTAAAGCAAGTGCCCAATCTGATCAACAAGATCACGGAAGACCTTATCTCGTCCGCCAAATCGGCTCGTACCACAATCGAGAAGGCCCGGCACGGATATCAGGTCGCCAGCGACAACTCAAAGACAGTCAGCACGCTTCGAAAGCAGGTTCGAGAGGACGTCAAACGCATTCAAAATCTTACCGAGCGTTCGCATGATATCGAACGTGTTGCCAAAACCGTCGAAGATCTGGCGAACCGAACGAACATGATCGCGCTCAACGCGTCAATCCAAGCGACCGAACTTGGAGAGGAAGGCCACGGATTCGTGCTCGTCGCCGAAGAGGTTGAACGCCTCGCCGCGCGCGCAAACGGCACCAACAAGCAAATCTCAACGCTCAACAAGGCGATACTCGCTGAAATCAGCAAGGTCGAAACCGCCGCCGAATCCACGATGGCCGAGGTCGCAAACCTATCCAAGTTCGCGATCGATACTTCCAACGTACTTGGCGAGATGCAACGCTATGTAAACCAGTTTCTTACCCTACAGGAAAACCTTATCGCATATTCCAAGGATCAATCGGAAGAAACGGACGAGGCCTTTGGAATCTTCGTCGGGTCGATCGACGAATCCGAAAATACGGTGGCGACTCTGAAAGACTCGGGCGCGAGACTCGGAGCGCTCCTTCGTGTGACAAAGGATCTCAAATCGCTCGTCGGCGAATTCAGGCTTGGTGGCCGCGAAATCGAAACTGCCGAAGCAAAATCCGAAGGCGAAATACTGCCAAGGAAAGCGAATTCCGACATGGAACCGGATGAGTTTCCGGCCGAATTTCGAAATGCCTCGGCTGGTTCCACCGCCGAATTCGAAGCCGCTGACGCTCCCTCCCATTTTGAAAACGGAGAATATCAAGGCGATCCGCAAGCCGAAGCCAAACTCCCCGTTTACGACCAATTCGCATCCGACGAATCAGGGGGATTTGACTATTCGGAATACGATTTCGACACTCCCCTCGACACCGAGGATTCGCGAGAAGAGGGATTCACTTCTGAAGAGTATGCACTCGCCTATCGCGAGGAGACCGCGGACTCGTCCAATAACCACCCGGAATCGGTATCGGGCGAACCTGCTGAACCACAATTCGACGAATCAAGCGACATCAGTTCTGCCGAAACCGAGCTTGATGACAACGAGGTCTTCGACCTCTACAAAGCTTCCCTGGCAGCAGGACCCAGCACGGAGAATGAACCCGAACCCGAGGCGGCAATCGCCGATTCATACCGGGAAACATACGGTGAAGAATACTCCGCGGCCTATCCTCAACAGGCAGAGGAGACGTTCCTTGAAGCGGACGGCGATTCCGAGGCATTCGACAACGGTCTCGATTCAAGTCCAGTGTTCGCTTCGTCAACACCATTTGAATCCGTTGATTCGCAGTTGTTCGACCTTGACGACAATTCCGACAACTTCGAAGTGGACCTATTGGATGGGGATTCAGACCTAGATCTTCAACCAAATCCAAGCCAAGACAACGAATTCAATCTTTCAGTTTAGTAGAGCAAGCCAATGACAAAGAACTCGATCTGGAATCTATTTCTAAAAGTGTTTTCGGTGCTGTCGATCGCCTTCCTGGTGCTCGGCGCGTTGCTCGCCAATGCTTCGAAGCTTGGCCTGCCTGAAAACGAGTTTGCTGCAACCGGTGTCCTTGTTGTCGGTGTAATCACCGTGCTTGCAACGATTGTCGCACTTCATATGGCGAACTTCGCCCTTCAGAAAGAAGGAGGGGAAGCACTGAGGCTGGCCGGACTGCTTGCTCAAGGAGAGTCGTTGGACGAAGAGGATGGCACGGGTTCGGAACTGTTGCTCGTTTTGCACGATCTATCGGATTATTTGGCGGAGAAGGCAGCGATCGCCGATCAGGTTGCATTGGGCAACCTTTCATCGCCGGTGAATCTGCGTTCGGAGTCTGATCGCCTGGGTCAAGCGATGCTAAACATGACCGATCAGCTTCGCCAAATCGTTCAAACACAGGAAAAGCGCGAAAAGCTCCAGCAATCCATCATCAAATTGCTTGAAGAAGTATCGGAGGTAGCCGCCGGCGACCTTACCGTACAGGCGGAAGTTTCCCCCGAAATGACGGGTGCGATCGCCGAGGCCTTCAACTCGATGACCAAAGAGCTTCGCTCGCTGATCAAGCAGGTCAAAGACGTTACATATCAGGTCAGCACCTCCGCCGTTTCGATTAACGAAACCACGGAACAGCTCGCCAGAGGTTCGGAAGCACAGGCGTCGCAGATTTCGCGTACAACGTCCGCCATCGCAAACATGGCGGCCCAGATCCAGGAAGTTTCCGGCAACGCCTCGATGTCCGCACAGGTTGCGTCCGAATCGCTCAACAACGCGAGATACGGAAGCCAGGCCGTACAGGACAACATCAACGCCATGAACGGCATTAGAAAGCAAGTTCAGGAGACGGCAAAACGCATCAAGAAACTCGGCGAAAGATCTCAGGAAATCTCGCAGATCGTAACCCTGATCGATGATCTTTCGGAACGCACAAGCCTTTTGGCGCTTAACGCTTCCCTTCAGGCTTCTGCGGCCGGTGAATCGGGTCGCGGTTTCGCGTTCGTTGCCGAAGAAGTCGAAAGACTCGCTGAACGTTCAAATCATCTGACGCAGCAGATTGCTTCTTTGGCACAATCGATACAGGTTGAGACCAAAGACGTGGTTGCCTCGATGGAAGAGACTATCCATGAGGTTGTCGTTGGTTCCACACTCGCCGACAACGCCGGACAGGCGCTAGTCGAAATCGAACAGGTTTCAACGCGTCTCGCGGAACTGATCGAGAGCATCTCCGGCTCTGCAAAGCAGCAGGCCCAGACCTCGGAAGACATTTCAAAGGCGATGTCCAATATCTCGAAGGTTACCGAGCTCGTCAACGTCGGTTCGAATCGCGCCGCATCTTCCGTGAAGATGCTCGTAGAACTTTCGGACGAACTTCGCGGATCGGTCGCGCCTTTCAAATTGCCTGAAGACGAGTTCTTCCAACGACCGCCCCAGCCGCTGGCGCAAGCCGAGTCAATGCCGAACTAACCCATTCCAAAGGTCCGAAGTCACCGCACGCTATGGATTCAGAAATACTAAAAGGTTTTATCGACGAAGCAGAAAGCTATATTCCGGCGATTCGTGCCGGGGTGTTGCTCCACTGCGAGCAAAACGATACCACCGGCGAACTTTCGGCGGCGCTTAAGCAGGCATCTACGATCAAAGGTGCGGCCTCGATGATCGGCATGGGCGAAATCGCCGTTATCGCCGAGGAAGTCGAAACGCGTATCCGCGATCTAAACGAAGCCGAGGAGGCACCAAGCGAGGCGGTTGAGAATGAAACGCTCGACGCGATCGTAAAATTGGAGGCCGCGATCGCCACGCTCCGCCTTTCGGGTGCCGGGTTTGAATCCGAAACGGAACTGCTCTTGGAAGAATCCTTCGAACAATTCCAACATATGGAAGCGCCCGAAGAGGACGTTTTCGAATCGGCATCGGACGAAGAGGAAGACAGTTTCGAGGACTTCGAAATAGACGAGGAAATGATTGAGATCTTCGCGATGGAGGCCGAAGATCATCTCAGAAACATCAACGAGAATCTCGAAAAGCTCGAGAGAAATCAAAACGATCGCGAGGCATTGCTCGAAATCCGCCGAAGCTCGCACACGCTAAAGGGATCGGCAGGGATCGTTGGGTTGAAGAAACTCTCGAATCTGGCGCATAAGGTCGAGGATTTGCTCGATGTGATATCGGACAACGATATCGAGGGCAACGAAGATGTATTTCAGGTTTTGCTCGCTGCAACCGAATGCATCGCGGCACTGATTTCAAATTCGAATATCGGCGAATACGAAGAACAGATTCAGCGAACAACGTTGCGTTGCGAAGAGTTGTTCAAGGCGCTTTCTCCTTCGGCCAACGAAGAGTCGGCACCGGCGAAGGCGGAAAAGCCAGTCAGAGCAAAAGAAGCGGCGCCGAAGAAGCAACCCAAACCGGAGCCTCAGGAAGAGGAAAAGGCGGACTCGGCAAATGCCGGCGGACAGCGCTCGGTAATTCGCGTCTCGCTCGAAAAGCTGGACGATCTCGTAAGGCTCGCCGGAGAAATGGTTTTCAGCCGATCCGTGTTCGAAATGAGATTGGCCGAACTCGAGCGTCAGATCGACGAACTTCAACTCAGCACGCGAAGGCTTCAACGTTCCACCGGACGGCTCGAAACGGATTTTGAATTTGGCATGCCGGTCGGCGGCGGAGCGTTTCAAAACGCGCGAGAGATCGCCGTTCCCGCAATGAATATCTTTGAGGGCGACGTGCCCGAATTCGGCTCGCTCGAGTTCGACTCGCTTGAATTTGATCGTTACACGGGATTCCACGAAACGACGCGCGAATTGGTCGAGACCACGAGCGACACTTTCGCCATCAATTCCGAACTCGAGACGGTTCACAGTTTTCTTGAGATCCTCTTCGACAACCAAAAGCGGTTGATCGACGAACTTCAGGAAAAACTTCTGAATCTGCGAATGGTTTCCTTCGGCACGCTTTCGGCAAGATTGCAGCGTACGATTCGCGTTACGGCGGAAGAAGAAGCGAAACAGGTCGATCTGGAAATCGCGGGCGAAAACCTCGACGTCGATACGCAGATTCTCGACTCGCTCGTCGAACCCTTGCTTCACCTGCTTAGAAACGCGGTCGCACACGGCATCGAACCCCCCGAAACAAGGCGGCTGCTGGGCAAGGAAGAACGCGGAAAGATCCGCCTTAGGGTGTTCAGCGAAGGCACGCACATCATCCTCACGATCAACGACGACGGACGCGGCATCTCCGCCGACGCGCTTCGCAACAAGGCCGTATCGCTCGGTTTGATCGAAGAAGACCAAGCAGCGGCGCTTTCGGATGAGGACGCGCTGGAATTGATGTTCCTTCCGGGACTAACTACGGCCGACAAGATCAGCCAGATTTCCGGCCGCGGCGTCGGTATGAATATCGTAAAAACCGCGATCTCGCGCCGACAGGGCACGATCACGGTCCAATCCGAGCTTCAAAAGGGCACGACCTTTACCGTCCGCATGCCGATGGCGCTCGCCGTTACGCGTACGTTGCTTGTCGAAGCAAACTCAAACAAGTTTGCGTTTCCGCTCAAGCTCGTCAAACATATCAGCGAAATCGCGCCCAAGAACCTCGAAAAGGCTCGGCTCGAGAAAAAAATCAGACTCGGTCATATCAGCTATACGGTTTCGCACCTCAACGAGCTGCTTGGGATGCCCGTTACGCCAAAAACGGACGATCGCGATGTACCGCTTCTCCTCCTCGATACACTGACCAAGCCCTGCGCGCTGATAGTCGATCGAATCATCAAACCCGAGGAAGTCGTAATCAAACCGCTTGGCAAACCGCTCCAGGATCTTGCCGATCTGATGGGCGCGACGGTGCTCGGCGATGGAAGCGTCGTCCCCGTGCTTGATCTGGTTCATCTTCTGAATGAGAAGAAACCGATCAGGATTTCGGCGAAACAGGCGCCGCCAAAGTCGAAACAGATTCTGAAGATCATGATCGTTGACGACAGTCCGAGCGTCAGGCATATCAATACGAATCTCGTTAAGAACAACAACTGGGAACCGGTTGTGGCAAAAGACGGACTCGAGGCATTGGAGATGCTTCTCGGCATGGGCGCCGCGATTCCCGACGCGATTCTGACGGACGTCGAGATGCCGGAAATGGACGGCTACGAACTTCTCGCCTCAATCCGCCAGAACGAAAACTTAAAGGACATTCCGGTCGTCATGATTACATCGCGCGCAAGCGACAAGCACCGAAGAAAGGCCTTCGATCTCGGCGTGTCGGAATACGTCACAAAGCCGTACGAAGACTCGAAACTCGTGGAAATCATAAAACGGCTCGTCTAGAACGAAATGAAATAAATGGTCTGTCGCGGCCATCGCCTATCGTCGATAGGCGATGGCCGCGATGTTCATATGGGCGTGGTTAAACACTGGAATGTTTTAAATATTCTAAAGGCGCCGAATCGCCTATCTTGGCGGCTTGGATGGACGAAGTTCGATTTTTCCGCAATTTGCATTCGATGGGAACTGCAGGATATTGGCGATGCTTGCCGCGACATCGCGCGGTTGAAGCTGCCAGGCCTTCTCGTCCGAAATCGAGTCTCCGCCGAATTCAGTGTTTACAGATCCCGGGCAGACAAGGCTGACGCGAATGTCTTCGTGGCGAACCTCAAGCATGAGCGCCTCCGTAAACCCGTTGAGTCCGAATTTTGAAGCGTTGTAGGCCGCCATCTTCGGATGCGCGTTTTGCCCGGCGAGCGATGAGACGTTTACGATATGCCCGCCGTCGGCGCGCTTTATTTCGGGAATCGCGTAATGGCAGGCATAAAACACACCGAAAAGATTTGTTTCGAGAGTCGCACGAAAGTCCTCGGGGTTCAAAGTTTCGACAGTTTCGCCGAAAATCCCCATCCCGGCATTGTTGACCAATATATCCAAGCGGCCAAAAACGCGAACCGCCTCGCCGATCAACTGTCGCACCTGCGACTCGCTCCGCATATCGCAAACTTCGCCTTCGCAGGGCCCCAAAACCGAAAGATGCGAAATGGCATCGCGCAACACCGACTTATCGCGTCCGCAAACAAAAACCTTCGCGCCAAGACCCAGAAGCGCCTCGGCAACCGCATAACCGATTCCCTTTGTTCCGCCGGTAACAACGGCGACTTTGCCGGACAATTCTGTCGTCATACTTCTAGGATCTCGGAATTGCGAATCCCTGGAACTCGGCGTCTGGAGTCCAAAACTCCAACCCTACAACTTCCCCCGAAGCAACTCATTGACCACCTGCGGATTCGCCTTGCCTCTCGAAGCCTTCATCGTCTCGCCGACAAAAAATCCGAAAAGCTTTTGATTGCCGCCGCGATAGGCCTCAACCTGTGCTGCGTTGTCGGCAAGTATCTTGTCGATCATTTCGCCGATCGCCGCCGGATCGGAAAGCTGTTCGAGCCCTCTCTCGCTTACTACCTGCGCCGCCCCCTTGCCCGACTTGAACATTTCGGCGATCACTTCCTTGCCCTGTTTTCCGCTGATCGTACCCTTGTCAATCAAAACGACGAGTTCTGCGAGCCCCTTCGATGTGATCGGCGATTCTACAGCCGATTTTCCGGCCGCGTTTAATTCGCGCAAAAGTTCCGAAAGAATCCAATTGGCGGTAGCCTTCGGATTGCCCGATTCCTTTGCCGCTTCCTCAAACAGCTCCGAGAGCGCCTTCTCGCTTACGAGTTGCGAAGCATCGTTAAAACCGAGCTGATATTCGGATTCGAATCTCAAAAGCATATCCGCCGGAAGTTCGGGCATCGCCGCTTTTGCGCTGTCTATAAACTCTCTTGAAACCGTCAGCGGCTGAAGATCCGGTTCGGGAAAATACCTGTAATCATGCGCATCCTCCTTGGATCGCATGACCGCCGTCCGGCTGTTCTTTTCGTCCCAAAGCCGCGTTTCCTGATTTACGCCCTCACCGGATTCATGGGCTTCAACCTGTCTTTCGATCTCATATTCGATCGCTTTCTGCATGAATCTAACCGAGTTTAGATTCTTGAGCTCGACCTTGTTTCTAAATTCGGTTTCGCCCACGCGCCTTACCGAAACATTCGCCTCGCACCTCAGGTTTCCTTTTTCCATATCGGCGTCGCAGGCCTCAACCCACTGAAGCGCGCGGCGTACGTGATTTACATAATCATAGGCCTGCCAAGACGTACGGAAATCGGGATCGGTTACGATTTCCGCCAAAGGCGTGCCGGCGCGGTTGAGATCGATATAGGAATATTTGTCTGTTTCCGGAAGCCCTTCATGCACGTTCTTGCCCGCGTCTTCCTCGAGATGCATCCGCTGGACGCCGATCTCCATCGGAGACCAGTTTCGGGCGTGCCCTTCCTCATCGCGCTCGGCGGTAAGAATGGTAAGCCTGCCGTCGCTGGAGAACGGTTTGTCATATTGCGAAATCTGATAACCCTTCGGCAGATCCGGATAGAAGTAGTTTTTGCGCGAAAAGATCGATGTTTCGTTTATGTTGAGCCCCAGCGCGAGCGCGACCCTCGCCGCGAGATCGACCACTCTTTCGTTGAGCACCGGCAAGGCGCCCGGCAAACCAAGACATACCGGACACGTGTTTGAATTCGGCGCGTCGCCAAACCCCGTCGCGCATCCGCAAAAAATCTTCGTATCGGTAGCTAGCTGGGCATGTATCTCCATGCCGATTATCGCTTCCCACCCTTCTTTCATCCTTTACTCCTGTTGCTTTCCTGATGTGCTGACTGTGAGTATAGCAAAGCCTTTTTTGCGAGTGAACGAACGAGAACGGGAAAAGGAAATGATTGAAAGCACGATTAGCAGTCAACAATCCCCAAAAACCCTCGATAATTAAATAGGCGACCTGCTTTTGCAGACCGCCTTTTTCAAGACATAAGTTAATACCTTCTACGGGTGCGCGGTTTTGCAAGTTCCGCGCATCCTTTTTTCATTCGAGAAAACCGAAATCCGCGCGCGCCTAGTTTCGACCCCGACCGAAATTGCCCCGATAATCGCTACGCATCTGCCGGCTTCCATTAAGCCATGCGCTTCGAATCAACGGATTCGAGATAAACCCGGGCTGAACCGCGCGCTTTCCGCCGTTGCGGATTTGGCGCTGGTTGAATACATATCCGACGCCATACAAGTATCGCGGCGTCGAAAGATTGTATTGATAATAGTATTCCTCGTTCGAAACCGGCTGCTGCGACATCTGAAACTCGACCCATCTTTTGGTTTCGAGCTTGCGGGCGACATCCGCGCGTCTCTGCTCGCGCGCCTTCTCATTCTCGCGTTCCATTTCTTCGGGCGAACGAAAACCCATCTCGCGATAGTTTTCCCGCAGATCCCTTTCGGCCGCGAGCCGCTTTTGCCTGAACTTCTCGAGGTCCGAGTTGGTAACCGTCTTTGCTTGCCCAAACAACGGAACCGCGCAAACAAGCAAAACTACAAAAATCAACCAAAATCTCATATCAAACTCCATTGACGCATCAGGCAGCGATCGCGTTTGACCATTCTAAAATCTGAATTTCAGACCCAAGCGACCGCTTCTGCCCTGAAGCCGAAACCCGTTCTCAAACCTTTCGACTCCAAAAACGTTTTCCAATGCACCCGAAATATCGATCCTTATCTTATCGTTTTTGATCGGCAGCGTATAGATTCCCGAGAAATCGGTTCTCGCGGCGCCATTAAATCGATAGATGTAGGTGTTGAAATCGGAGTTGCTGAAAATCGGCGCCAGATAGCCGTCGCTTATCTCGCTGTCAACGGCAAGCACAAGCGATGAACCGAAGTTTCGCGATAGATATGCCGAAAACCTGTTCTTTGGAACACCAAATGTTTCGACGATATCTGTGCCGAATACCGGCGGTTCGCTTTGATCCGAATTCGTATGCGTAAACGATGCGTTGCCATGAAACCCCGCGACGGATCTCAGCCAGATCGTAGCTTCAATCCCTCTCGAAATTCCCCCGTTGGAATTTTCATAGCCGCCAAACGGACGGGGTGTCGAGCCGATGTCGGGCACGAATGAGCCATATCGGATGATATCGAGCAGTTTCGCATAAAAATACGTGCCCGAGATTTCGATCTTCCCTTTTGCAAAGGATTGATCGATTCCGCCGTCGATCGAAAAGGCTCGCTCGGGTTTTAGCGAAGGGTCTCCGATGGCCGTGAAATCCTGTGTGAATGAGCTGTAGAAGCTGCCAAATCGTTCGTAGAGGCTCGGAACCCTGTAGGCCGTACCGGAATGGATTCGCAGTTTCGTACCTGTCGAGGCGAGCCGATAGGCGACCGCCTGATCGTACGTTACCGCGCTTGGAATCGAGCCGAGGGGAGCGTCGGAATAGGGAGCGCTTTGGTTTGAGAATGCGGGCGTTGAAAGCGAAAAGGTTTGAGCGCGAATCCCCGCTGAAAAACTGATCCTACCGTCGAAAGCCTTGCCGATTGCCTGGCCGAAAATCGTGTTCGAACGCTGAGTGCCATCGACAAAAAACGAGTCGTTGCCGCCCGGTCCGTCTCCGGTGTTCAGATAGTCTTCCGACTCAAATTCAAATCCACCGAGAAGCCTGATGCCTCTCGAAACCGTCTGATCCAAACGAAGCGAAAACGCCTTGGTTCCGCCTGAAAACTCGGAATATTCGGTACCGCCAAAAGGTTGAAAACCCGCGCCAAGCGGTCCGTTTTCGTTCTTCCGGCTCGTATCGAGGATGTTGAAATTGACGCTAAGAATTGTTTTAACGCCAAGTATGAAGTTGGCGCCGGTTGCGATGCCAAGGAGGCGATTGCGCTGCAAGCTGTCGGGATCATCGGTGTCGGGAAGAAAATTGATGTTGGCGCGTGCGTTGTTTATTGAATTCAAAATCGGCGAGCCCGTCGTGTCCGGACCGGAGTTGAGCCGTGCAAACGCGCGGGAGCCAAACACCCTCGCCATCAGACTGATCCGGTCGGTTGGAGCGGCATCAAATCTGATTCTGAATGTATCGTGGGAGGAATCGTCGTTACCGTCGAGACCTTCGGAGAATTTTGTCGAAGCGAAATTTCCCGTGATCCCGTATCGCGATTCGCTTTCCGCGATTCCAAGGTTTCCCGCGAATCTCGAAAATCCAAGCGATCCTCCGAACGCTTCCGCACCGCCGTGAAAGCCGGGACGGGCGCCGACGGTCGCGATGTCGATAACTCCTCCGACGGCGTTTGTACCAAAAACCGAACTCCCCGTTCCGCGCATCACCTCGATCGCCGAAGTGCCGGCAACATCCAAATCAGAGATAAACGCCGAAGCGTCTCCCGAAATTGAAGCCGTATCGCGGATTCGCTGGCCGTCAACCAACACCGCCGTGTCCTGGCTTCGGAGTCCGCGCGACTTTATGCTGACCGTTTTTCCCGCTCCGCCCAATTGCTGGATCCTAAAACCGGGCAACGTTCGAAGCGCATCCGCGACACTGATTTCATCTCTCGAAGCGATCTCATCCGCTCCCAAAACATCGACCGATTTCGCAACGTTTGAAAGTTCCTGCCGCACGTTCTCCGAGACATTTACCTCGACATCTTCCCTGATCAATGGCTCGTCCGAAACGACGATCAATATCCGTTCGGTGGAACCCTTTTGCACCAATGTCCTTGCATGAAGGATTTTTCCAACGCCGGCCGCGAACTCGACATCGAGCATCATGTCCTCGGTCGGGGCGGGAATCGAAAATTCCCCTTTGGAATCCGCAACCGCCCGCGCCCTGATAGCCGAGTTGTTTCGCGCGACCACCAAAATCCTGGCACCGGCGGCCGGTGAACCGTCGGGCAAAGTCACCGCACCGCTTAGTCCCCCTGACACTCCCTGTGAAAAAACCGAACCGGCCATTGCCGAAAACAATAAGAACAAAAACAAACTTCGCATCTATTTCTCCTGAAATTCCGCCCATCGCGGAAGAGAAGCTCCGGTTGCCCGGCGACGAAGGTAACGGAATGACAGTTCCCGGCTTCCGAATTTCTTCGGACACGGTTGCGTGGGCAGCGCCGGCTTTTAACCTGGCTTCCTGCGATTCCGACCCACTGAATTCAATTCGCCCAAACGGGCATTCGCAAAATTGGGTTTCCCACGCGGGAAACCCGGTCTCAATACTTATAGACAGGCGTCACGCGGAGCCTTTCGGTTTCCGGAGCGACATCTATCAAAACTTCCAAACCATAGAGTTCGGAGATGATCTCCCTTTTCAAGACATCTGCCGGTTCGCCCTCGGCAAACAGCCTGCCCGATTTGAGGAAAAGGATCCTATCCGCAAAGGCGGCCGCCATGTTCAGATCGTGCGTAACGACGAACGCCAGCGAACCGCATCCCGCGCATCTTTCGCGGACCAGATGCAGAATCAACCCCTGGCTCGCCGGGTCGAGATTGTTTGTCGGTTCATCGAGCAGGAGAATCGAGGCCTCGGTGGCGAAGGCACGCGCCAAAAGCGCCCTTTGCCGCTCGCCTCCCGACAGCTCGTTCATCAATCTCCCGCCCAGATCCTGCAAACCGCAGACATCCATCGCGGCGCGCGTCGTCGATACGTCTTTTTCCGATTCCCAACCGAATGCGGTTCCATGCGAAAACCTGCCCGCGAGTACAAAATCTCCAACCGACACCGGAAACTTGGTCTCGTTTTCCTGTGCCACGACCGAGATCCTTCGCGCGATTTCCGGTCTCGAATAGAGCCCAAGATCCTTTCCATCCAGTCGAATGCTCCCCGAGGTCGGCGCGACGGTACCGTTCAGCGCCTTTAGGAGCGTCGATTTCCCCGCACCGTTGGGTCCCGCGATTGCGATCACCTGTCCTTTCTCGCCCTCCAAAGAGACGCCTTCAATGACGTTTCGGGATCCGTAACCAACGGTGATGTTCTGCGCAGCCAGCATAGCGTTCGATCTCAACCCCTTCGCAGAAGCGCGATAAACAAAGGACAACCAAATATCGCGGTCACCGCGCCGACCGGCAATTCCCTGGGCGCGATGGCGGTTCTCGCGACGAGATCCGCAAAGACGACAAACGCCGCGCCGCCCAGCGCCGAATACGGGAGCACGCCGCGGTTGTCGCTCCCAAACGCGAGCCTTACGATATGCGGCACGATCAGCCCGACAAACCCCACCGATCCCCCGGCGGCAACCGAAGCTCCGACCATTCCGGCGGCGGCGAGCAAAACCGTGATCCGCGTCGCGCGTACATCGACGCCGAAATCAAAGGCGTCCCTCTCACCGATCATCATCAGATTGAGCGCACCCGCCTTCCAAACCAGCAAAAGCGTACCGACGCACGCCGCTCCGGCCGCCATCCAAAACGAAGTAAATCCCGCCTGCGACAAGTCTCCGAGGAGCCAAAACGTAAAGCTCCGAAGCCTCGTAGCGTCCAAAAGAGATGTCAAAAGTATGATCACCGAGGAGAGAAACGTCGTTACGATCACTCCCGCCAAAACTAGTCTTTCGACACTGACGCCAACCTTTCCCCTTGCAAGCGCGTAAACGGTCGCGATCGAGAAAACGGCGCCGACAAACGCCAGCACGGGTTGTAGAAATCCGATCGCCCCCGCGAAAAATAGCGCCGCCATCGTGCCCAACGCGGCGCCGTTCGAAACGCCAAGCAAATACGGTTCGGCCAAAGGGTTTCTCAAAAGCGATTGAAGCCCCGCCCCCGCCGATGCAAGACACGCCCCTACGGCGGCTCCAAGCAAAACGCGCGGAAGACGTATTTGCCAGAGGATCGCCTGTTCGGAAGCCGTCGGAGCGAGCAGCGACACCGGCTCGCTTCCAAAAGCCAGTCCAAGGCCTATCATCACGAGCAGAAGCGCCGCAAATCCCGCAAGTATTCCCAGATGCCGGATCAATCTAGGGCTCAATCGAGGTCCCCCGTTTCGGTCTTTCGTACGTATTTTTGCGCCAGCTCAAGCAACGCGTCGGCGACTCTCGGCCCCGGACGCGAGAGCTTGTCGGCATCAATCCTGATTACGTTTCCGTTTCTGACCGCCGCCGAACGCGCGAATGCCGTATTTGGCTTTTCATTTCCGGGACTTTCCGAAATCACGATCAGTTCCGGGTCAAGAGCCAGCGCCCTTTCCGATGAAATTCGCGGATAGGCCTCGGGGATATCCGCCGTCAGAACCTCCATTCCGAGTTTTTGGAGCGCGTCCGTGATAAACGAGCCGCGACCGACCGTAAACAGCGATTCGTCGATCTGCACAAACGCCTTTGGGCGCTTTCCGCGCATCAAACGCTTCGCTTCGTCGATCTTCTCGCGCGTCTCCTTCTCAACCGCACGCCCCTTCTCCTCGGTGCCAAGCACCTTCGAAACGAGCTCGATGCTTTTCATGACACCGTCAATCGAATCGGGATTGGTGACGACGACCGCGATTTTGCGTTGCTCCAAAACCTTGGAAAAGGCCTCAAGCTGCGAAGCGGTGCTGACCAGCACGACATCGGGCTTTAGCGCGACGATCGCCTCGGTGTTTGGTCGAAGCGTGTCACCGACCTTTGCTATCTTCGTTGCGCGCTCGGGGTAGTTGCAGAATGATGTGACACCAACGAGACGATCTCCGCCATCTACGGCGAAGACGATCTCGGTAAGATTAGGAGCGAGCGAAACCACTTTCCGAACCCTTGCCGGCAAAGTGACCTTTTGGCCCAAATCATCCGCTACGACCCGCGTCGCGGATCTGGCGGCATCTTCGAGACGCTCTTTCGTTTCGCACGACGACAAAAACCCGACGAGCAAAACCAGCAATAAAACCAAATTGTATTTTGAAATCAAGACTCCAAACCCCTACAGCGAAAAGCACCAGAGGTTTACAGAATCCAAAAGGAGGGTGACAACCAAAAGTCTTGACGCGAGACATCAGCCAAATACCTTGGTCGGGTTTCCTGACTTTCCGAAACACGTCCCACCCGACAACCATCAAGCGGACGCCCCCGTTTCACAGTGACGCGATCGTGCGGGCTTCTCACCCGACTTCCCCCATAAACCAAAGCAACTAACTTTTCAAAAAATCAAAAACCGTTGGAAGTCGAAATCATCAAAAACGTTTCCAACAAATCCCGTAAATCTCAACATTTTGCGGTGAATGGAAGTTAGCACTGGAGATTACCAAAGTCAAAGGTGAGGGCGGACGATTTATACAAATCAAATAATTGATGACCGGTTTCGACTTGAATACTCCAACAACATCTGTGGTGGACGAATTGATGGGGTCTATAATCTTTATTAACCGTAACGCAAGTTTCGCTCGCTTTATCATTGAATTCTTCAACGCCCTTGATTTAAGAATTCAGTATTGGGTGGAAAAATCGAGGTAACGCCAACCGATTTTCAACAAAGACCTGCTTTGCCTTTTGGGAGAATATGTTCAATCGAAACGATCCATGACCGCTACCAAAATACTGGACGCTCCTTCCAATTTCGAAAGCAGGCTCTTGGGTTATTGGCTGGAGGAAATCTTCCAACTTGGGACTGTACTTTCTCTCGTTACAGGTCGGACATTCCTCGAATTTGAGACCCGTGGTATTTATATCAACCAGATTTGCCGATAAATCAAGCTGCACAAATTCTTCGCATATCCCACGGGAAGGGTAGAGCAAAACCTCGCGTGAGGCGACGCCAAGCTGCCGTATCTGGGATTCGTACACTTCTCTCCGTACAAAGATCTCATCATGAACCCATTCAAGAGTAAAGGCTTTCCTCTTCGTCTTTGGCCTGCGAATCGAGAACGGTCCGATTTGTTTTCCCGGGATTCCGCAGGACGGGCAATTATCACCATAGACTTCTCGAACATAACCAAAATCGTCATCCGGCATTGGATACCCATTTGAATAAAGACCTGTCATTGCCAAGAAATTCGCAGATTTTAATTCTGAAGCAGTAAAACTAAGGCGAACTCCCCGCATTACATCCCATGTATCTGTCTCCTTCTTAAGCGAAGAATGCACCGATTCCTTAAATTGAACCCATGAGGTCTCGCCTGCAGCTACCTGCAAGCCATACTTTGCCAAGAAACTCTTTTGTTCCTCAGACCATCTATTCCCCAAACCTAAAATCTTCTTCATTGTAAAGCCGATCCCACATACTCGAGTAGCTTCTCAAACAACTCTGGATTACCAGCCCAGATTTCCTCCACCGCTTCGAACCGCCGAAACTCATACAGCCAGTCCCGTCGCAATGTTTTCGTCCTCGAATATGATCGCACTAAGCTCTTCCACTTTCACTTGAAGCCGCTGTTTGCAATCTCCATCTGGTATGCAAGCTATAGGCTTTTTCAAGCTATCTACTCTTTGTGCATCGAAAAACCGATCAATTTATTCCGCACTCATCGACTATCAGCACGTTTTCAGATAACCCTTTGGGAAACTTATAAAATCTCCCTTTGTTGTACCCTAAGAGTGTAAACTGGCATTGAGCATAGAAATCCGCAGTTGGCCCGCCACGCTGGCCCAAGATAAGAAACGCGGGAAAATCCAGTATCCTTGAAGCGACCCGAAGGGCAATCGGGTAATAACTTCTTCTTGAGTCAAATCTTGAGATTCCATTCGCGTTTGACCGAACCTTTTCACTTCGCACCGGCGAAAGCGAACCAAAATACCATTCTTGAGTGACCAGAACTCCGGGCACACGTTTGCCTGCCTTGTTGATCACTTCGATATCCTTTCCAGGGATGTCTTCAATTGGAATGGGAACAATCAGACCAACAAGTGCCAGCCATAGGATGAGTCGGTAGATTATGCTTTTTTTCGACATCTCTCGGTGCACCTGAAGTCAATCAATTTGGGATGGCGCAGTTATCGGTGTTGGCGGCTGAACAAACGGCTTTGCCGAAAATGGGAGCTACAGAATTTGAGCCGCCGAAGGTGGTACGGCCAGTCCAGTCGCGTTGTTTCGCGTCGGCTTCCCAATCTCCTTCCAAAAGAAAGCGATTCGGAAGGCTAAAAGACTAGCCATGCATGTAAATCGGTGTCAACAGCTACTCGGGCAATTTGTCATTGGATTTGCCAGAACCTGTTTCAAGCTCCCGCAACACTCGCCGAAGCGACTCTTTTTCCACTTCGAACAGTTCCCTAATTTGCGAGTCTTCATCAACACTTATTTCTTGTATTGATGGCAAGAGGGACTTCGCCGCGACATCGTGCCCCCGTTCAAATATCACTGCTTCTTTGGATTCGCGATAGTCGTTTTCAAGGTCTCCTCCAAGTGTTAAGAACAATCCAATCAGATAGCCCTCAATAAACTCTTCAACACTTTTCGGACTTACATTGCGAATGCCCATTTCCGGCCGAGTTGAAAAATCGCTAAGCAAATTAAATAACTTTTTGATATTCTCGACATTGTATTCAGGTTCTTCGAAATCCGACACAGGCTCAATCGTTTTAACCAAATCCATCCCTTCCCGCCTTCCGAGTCGTCCAAGTCGCCTCCAAACTTCTATCTCGCAATCAATCAGAATTTTGCAGATTTCAATATCAGCTACGCCTTCAGCTCTAAGCGCTTGGCCGATCGAACGAGTGCGACGAATTCCCATTTTCAACCCTAATTCAGCTTTAGCATCTATATATCTGCAGAAAAGGCCTCCTCCAACCGCGTTAAATATGGCGAACTTGAATCCGTTAAAATAGTTTTCAACTGTCTCAGCTGAAACCGAATCAATGAATTCTTCCGGCTTTCTCGAGAATGAGATCAAATGGTCTACATACTTTCTTGTGTCAAATCGATTCATTACCATATTCAATTGGCAACCGGTATCAACATATCCCCGTGTTTGAATAGCTTAATATATTCTTCCCATTTTAGCCCTTCGGTTCCGGTGAGTGAGTCAAAAAACAAATCCCCCACCTGCACTGCTTCATGCCATCCATCCCTTGCGATTTGTTCACCTGCTGCGTTATGTATAAAATCTGTATGATTGGAGTTTACCAGGCGTACGATCTTGCCCTTAATGCCAGCTTCCTCGAACATCATTAAGGTTTGTTTCGCAACCCAATCACAGTTCATCTTCGTTGCGGGATTGTTTTCATAGAGGACTTTCAGGCTTTTTGCAAGTTCAACTGCACTTTTACCAGAACGAGCTAGCTTGTAAGCCGCCATTGCACCCTTGACACCAAGTTTTGCCAGGCCCCTCAGTTGGACAATGGTCATGGCAATTCCAACTCGATTGTATACCTCACTGTTTCGGTTACCGCCGACATCCAAAACGTTAAAACCGAGAGTGGTATCATCCACCGTCGCTTGAAGTATGTCGAAGCCAACCTGGATCTCCTCATCTGGACCCTTTCCAGGAATGTTCGTTGGGTTCATGATCTGATACCTTCTGAACCCCTTTTCGGTCAGTTCCGCATACCACACCCCTTCACTCCCGTCAGGGGAATCGATTTGAATCTCTGTCCCCAAAACGCTGCTGTCGCTTTTGTAGCCTTCTCGTTCATATTTTCGCTTCCAGTAATTAAAGGTCTTCCTCCCCCAATCTGTATTTAAATAGATGTATTCTTCCTGGTCTCTGGTCCTCCTTACCATGTACACAGGTTTCATCCCGTCGTTGTCGGCATAGTTAATTGGGTTTGAAAGTACGTATGCAAAGCGGTTAAAGCTCTGAGGATTTGTGGAGAGTCCCGAAGCCAGCAGCGGATCCACCGCGGTGAACCTCCCGTGGCGGTTCTCGTACATCCTCGCCTCGGCGAAGTCGAGGCCTGTTTCCTCGTCCTTTTGGTAGCCTGTGAACTTCTGGCGGATGTTGTCGGCGCCGTAGCCCGCGGCGGAGGTTCTGAGCGAGTTCGAGTGGCCGGGTGTCGAAGAGTTCGGGAGTTCCTTTCCGAACGGGAGGAAGTCGCGTCTTGAGACTATTTCGCCGTTCTGGTTTGTCACCGCCCTGACCGAGCCGAGCATATCGGTTGCGACGTATTTAGTTTGCGCCTCCGCTCCCTGAGGAGGGGTTTTCGAGGAGTATTCGGCGACGAGCTTTCCGCCGGAGTAAACGAAAACAACGGTCTCCGTCGGCTGTCCGTTGGAGTCGTATGTGATCTTCTTTACCCTCTTGCCGTTTCCGTCATAGAAATACTCGCCGATGTTTGTCTGCTGCGGGGAGCCGCTTGTGATTTTGGTCTGCTTGCTGTCGGCGTCGAATGTCGTAATGCGGACGTTTCCGTATTCGTCCACGTCTTTACTGCAAGTGGTGTCGCTGGCGTGGAACCTGAAGGCTTAATTTGCCCTGATAATGCGTTTCAGGGAACATTAGGAAAATGTGATGAGGAAGGAGTTCAGAACCTTCCTGCTGAGGGGTCAGAATGGTACCTGCGCAGATCATCCGGAAGGGGCGAAGAATCATCTACCGCTACTACTCGTACACCCCCTGGCTAAATGACTTTCTCGGAGCCCGGGAGCGGATTAGGAGGCTGAAGCCGGCGTGACTTCTCGACCAGGGCTACGAGGAAAACAAATACAAGCCGCTTTCAGACCCGGCGATGTTGAAGTGTATCAGAAATCCGGGGAATCGGCCGATCGAGCCTGAGACAAGTCTCCGAAACCGGACGGAATTCAGACTGCGCGAATACATGAAACCGGATCACACTAATAGTCAAGGGTTTGACGGACATTCACTGGCAATATGAAAATGTCGCTTGTTTTAGGACTAGAAAACATTCGGCCTCCGCGCACAAATCGTCGCACACGTTCTTGCAACGGCAGCTTGCCCATGGTGTGATTCAGATTCCTCGTTAACGTCTTTGCAGTTCGAAGGCGTTGGACCTTGTGTTTCCAACTGCGATATCTTGCTGAAACCTTCCTATGTGGCAATGCTAATTATCCATATCGTTATCAGAACTTGATAACGACGTGTTTACTCTTTGGGCCAGAAAAACTGATTTGCCACATTTTTCTGCCACTTTCGAGTAGGATTTCAAAGAGAATATCCTCAACACTTTTATCAATCGCCAATGAGCCAGTTCTCGAAGCCGGGAATAATTCGCCCTTAGATGGGATTCCCAACCAGTCACTGTATGCCAAATCTCTTGAATTTAGGAACAGATTTATTTCAGGGGTTTTCATTAGCTCACGGAGTACAGCAACACTTGAATTCTCTTTCGGATAACTGATTTTAGATATTCTTAAATCCAAAAGCTCCGAAAGGCCAGGATCTCTCTCTTTCGGAACAATTAGCACCCTATCTCCTTGTAAATCACAATCGTATGTTGGCGCATTTGACAAAACGACCCTAAGTGCCTCAGAAACGGTCAAATTACTAAGTTTCACATCAAATCTTATGGAATCCGGATTCCCTGGAGCCATTTCCACTCCGGCCATCAAAGAGTTATTCTGGTCAAGAATTTCACGAACAGCACCAAAAACCGTGACATTCTCCAAATTCAATGAGATCTTCTTCTCATCAGAGGAACCTGGATTTGAGATTGAAGGCCTAAAGCCATAAACAAATGTCGATCCGGTCGTTATCAGTGAGATGACGAATAAAGTAAGAGAAATCGAACTGAAAACTAGTTTGAAATTCATATGGCAATCGGTCTCCAAATACACTGCATTGCTAACTGAGTGATGTTCAACTTTAGTTGTTTGGCTTCTTCGTTGGTGCTGGTGAAACTAACGTAATTTTCGGCTTGCTTTCTTCAATCCTGAGGTTAACGCCATTTTCATTTGTTTCACTATCAATTTCCTTTTTTCCATTTACCGAGATCTGATTTGTTACATTATGGTCGAATTCAGCCCTATATACTGCACCATCCGGCGTTTTTATCGTTAAGACTTGCGTCGTCTGAGACTCAACTGGCGTTTCGTTAACGAAGTTTTTAATTCCTTGACGATCATTTTCAGTGTCTTCGCCTGGCTCATTTGTCGTTCCTGGTCCAATTCCAAGAAAATCTTCCAACTCGCCGTTCTTATCCGTTATTCCCGTGCCACTATTTTCGTCAATTGGCCTTCCAGAATCATCTATTCTGATGTTGTTTTCCGTGATTTCGGCTCCAACAATCGCTTCGCCCTCTAAATTTGTAACTTTGATTTTTGTGAAATAGCTCTCAGCTTCAGCCGCCTTGCAGTCCTTCACCTTCGCTAACCAACCACGGAAGCTTATCCCGATTGTTGCTTCGAGGTGCTAATTGATCGAGCCCAAACCGCTATCTTCCAGCGAATAGCAGAGAATTACAGTTTTAGAATCCGGTTTCTATTCTGAAGCACTCCAGAAAAACCTATCGATTTTAAACTCACCGCGGTCGCCTTCCAACTTTTCGAGACTGGAATCGCATTTTTCCTTTCTGACCAATTGCATCGCCACTGCAGCTTTTGATGTAAAGATCTTTCGAAGTGATTCGTTTTGAAGCTTAAATCCTTCATACTTTACGAAAATGATTTCAGACTCTTTATGCTCCACATCTTTCCAACCAACCAACAGGCCATGGGCCTGCCTCGAAGATCGCAGGTTTGCCAGCGACGCCAAACGATCGTAAGCCACGATCCTTCCGCTGATGCACAAATCGCCTTCAGTCACAGTGCTTTTGGCTCCGATGCTACTGGCCATACACGCCAGACACATAATCACAATGCAAGTTCGTCTTATCATCATTAGAGTTCACCTACGATTATTTAGTAGGGCCAATGATTTCAGCGTCGGAAGTCCTACTTCATCATGCAACTCTCGAAGCCTGGACTGAACCTCATCTGAAATTCCAAGAGTTTCAGTCTCACCTTGCAACCACTTATCATAAGCCGCACCAGATTTGTACTTTTCCCCCAATTTAAAGTAGGCATCCCCTTCGTAGTAGAGCAACTTTCTTGTTGAGACGGCTCTGGCCCATTTTAATTGCTGTATTTCTTTTATCTTAGCAATCGCTTGCTCAAAATTCCCCGACTTAATAATTGCGGCTACATACCATTCGGTTTGAAGTGAGGTTAGTATCGTCGGCGTTCCCTTAATCACCCGTTCGTATTCGGCAAAGCATGCTCCATAGGCAATCCGCGCATCAAGGTCATATTGCACTCCGCTACTGGCGCTCGCTTCATAGGCAAATGCTAATCGGCAGTAGGCAACCGCCAAGTAAGAACGAACCTGAATTGGCTTATACGCTTTTAACAACTTCTCATTCACTAGAGCGAATTGAAATTTTTCTACGGCTAACTTAAATCGCTCACGCTCATCTCTATAGCGAAGTGGTTTCAAGCCTAATTGGCGTAACGCGTGAGCGTAATCCATGCCAACCTCATTTCTACCTAAAACCGACAATCCTTGATCTACTAAAAAGTCTTCGGCTTGCTCACGACCTATATATCCTAATTCACCCTGCCCATAGATGGTGCTATTTGCGAGTAATACCAAGCCAATGAACAAAAGAACGGTGAATCTAATTAACATACATGTAGCTTTCCGATTTGAGCTTCCGCATATCAAATCGGATTTTCGACTATTGAAGTTTACGAGAATCCACTGATTTGGATTCTTCGAGCCGATCGATTTCAAAATCAACAAATCGAGCCGGCATGTCAGAGGCGTCGGCTTCAGCCCCCTTCCAGTACCGCACTCTGACTTTCCAGCTGCGGGAAAGATATTTTGACTCAACAAAAAAGAACAGCTTCCCGCATGCCTTCAATTCCAACAACTGGGTTACCGAATGAAAGGTGACTTTTGGAGGATCGAAAGTCGATTATTGGTTGTCCATTCCAGGGGTCGGGGTTGCAATTGAGAACACCACCCGATGTGCCCCCTTCACTTTAACAACCTTGGGTTCAAGTGACGCTCCAATCGTGTTGACTGAGATCGACTCACGGGAGTTATTTGACAATGCAAGCCAAACGCCCTCCCTCGTCGTCTGGACATTCAACCCTTTTAGATCGCTTTCAAGCGCCTTCTCAAGAACAACGAACGGTGTTACCGATCCGGTATCCTCGCAGTTTGTCCCGTCATTGGTTTTCACCTGACAAAGTACGAAACCCGGGAGCGCCATCAAAACGAACGCAAATTGCGTTAACATTCTTCGCTTCATTATCATGGGGGCTTCCTCTTTCAATGTTTAGATCCGATAGACGAAACAGAAAACAATCTCTCAGCAAACATCGATCGAAGTGTTTATTTGTACCGTTCGTTTTCTCATGGTCGCTCGCAACGCTGTTCGTGAGCTTCACCCTGCAGGCTTCCCTGCTCCATGCACCAAAGTAGCCAGCAAACAATTTCCGGCACGAATGACAACCGTCACTGTTTTTGTGCGCTTTGATGGATTATATTGGTTTTATCGAGTTTTTGAGACCTTTTTCGGTTTTTTCCGGGTAGATTATGAGCCATAGAAAAAAAGTAATGGCGTTGGTGCTTGGCGGCGGGGCCGGTACCAGGTTGTTTCCGCTTACCCGCGATCGTGCGAAACCGGCGGTGCCGCTTGCTGGAAAGTATCGTCTGATCGATGTCCCGATTTCGAATTGCATCAATTCCGATATCCTGCACATCTTTGTTTTGACGCAGTTTAATTCGGCTTCGCTCAACAAGCACATCACGCGTACCTACCGTTTTTCGAATTTCTCTTCCGGATTCGTCGAGGTAATCGCCGCCGAACAGACTCGCGAAAGCGAGCAATGGTTTCAAGGTACGGCGGACGCCGTTCGGCAGGTGCTTCCGCACATGCGCGATTGGGAGCTCGATACGGTCGTGATTCTCTCCGGCGATCATCTTTACCGTATGGATTACCGGAAGTTTCTCGACACCCATTTCGCGACAAAGGCCGATGTGACGGTCTCGGTGGTGCCTTGCGAGCCAAAGGACGCCGAGGGATTTGGAATACTCAAAACTGATGAATCGGGCAAGATCGTAGAGTTTAGGGAAAAACCCTCGGGCGAGGAACTCGAGCAGATGAGGGTTGATACGACGAAGTTCGGGCTCGATCAAGAATCGTCGGAGAAGCGTCCGTTTCTGGCTTCGATGGGAATCTATGTATTTAACTACAAGACGCTCGTCGAACTGCTCAACTCAAACCAGGAATGGGTGGATTTTGGCCGCGAGGTGATTCCGGCCTCGATCGAAGGCAAAAACGTGCAGGCGCATCTGTTCAACGATTATTGGGAAGACATCGGGACAATTCGCGCTTTTTACGAGGCGAATCTGGATCTTGCGACCGCGATTCCGAAGTTCAATTTCTTTGATACCGATGCACCGATCTATACAAACAGCCGTTATCTGCCGCCCTCGAAGATCCAAAAGAGCGATATCTCGTTTTCGATGATCAGCGAAGGGTGCATCGTCAACGGCATCAAGGCGCGAAACTCCGTGATCGGACTTCGGAGCCGCATCGACGAGGGAACCGTGATCGAAAACTCGATCATCATGGGTGCCGACTACTACGAGTCGTTTGAAGAAATGCGCGAGCATCACGCGAACGGCATCCCGCATATCGGGATCGGCTCCAAAACGACGATTTCGGGCGCGATCATCGACAAAAACGCGCGCATCGGAAGCAACGTTTCACTTACAAACAAGGCGGGACTCGAAGAGTTCGATGGAGACAATTTCTATATCCGAGACAGGATCATAATCGTTCCAAAGGGAGCGACGATTCCCGATGGTACGGAGGTTTAGCGCTTGTCACCTTTTCGCGTAAAATTTCTGACGATATCAAAACCAATGAGGCCCGAACCATAAAGTTTCGGGCCTTTATCTTTTGAATGTAAACGGAACGGCTTACTTTTCGGGATCATCCCCCTTCAAAACATAACTCTCTCGCGATCGAACCGAGACTTTTTCGCGATTTACCTTGACGCGGATTTTTCTCGGCTTGCCGTCCTTACGCGTCTTGTCTTCCTCATCGGGATAAAAACCGAGACTGTAATATTCGCGCAACTCGGAGGCGATCTTCGAGAAAACCGACGCCAGCGACGAATTCGATGTCGCCTCGTACATGCTCCCGCCCGTACGAATCGAAATCTCCCTCATAAATTCTTCCGCTTTCTTGTAATCCTCAAGGCTCGTGCCATCGCCCGGAAGGCTTCGCGGCGGCGCACCGCCGGTTCCGATGGTCCCGGTCGGAAGCGGAAAACCGAGTGGATTGTTGCTCCCCGGAATCGAGCCGCCGCCGGCGGGCGGCGTCGAAGGCAAATTCGATGGGTCATTGACGATCACGCCGCCGCGCTTTATCGCCTGCACATCGGCATAGGTGTCATAGTGAATCGAGAACACGAGTGATTCGCCCTCGACGGCGTTTCGCAAAACTTCCCTGTCAGATGTCCGGCGGCTGGTTGTATCGACACCATCCGAAAACAAAACAACTGCCTTTCTACCCTGCACGTTCTGCATCCGTCTCGACAAAACCTCGTCAAGCGTTTCGTATAGACTCGTGCCGGAACCGATACGGGTTTGATAAATCGCCCTGTTGATCTCCTTGCGATCGCTTGTCGGTTCGCAAAGTATCTGAAAATGCTCATCGAAGGCGACGACCATCATCTTGTCGGCGGGGCGCAATTCGGTTGCGAATTGGTACGCCGCCTGCTGAATGTCGTTGATCTTGAACTTCGACGAATAGCTCATGTCGAGAACAAGCGCGACCGTAAACGGCATCTCCTCGTTTGAGAAATATGTAATCTCGCGTTCCTTTTTATCGTCGAACAACGAGAAATCTTCCTTGGAAAGTCCCGGAACAAACTTCCCCTTGCGATCGGTAACCCTTACCGGAATCGACACGAGATTGGTTTCGATCGTGATCGTATCGTCGGTATCGATAACCTCGCCGTCATCGAGCGGTTCAACGGGTGTTGGAGTCGGTGTCGGAGTTGGCGCGCGGCGGTTTGCCTTCTTCGCGCCCTGAACCGTACCGTTGTTCGACTGCGCGATCAACGGCACTGAAAAGAGGGCGATCAAAAAAAGTGAAGCGATCAGGGCAAGTTTCATAGAATTTCCAGCCGGGAAAACGGTTTTCGGCCGAATTCCCAAAACGAGGGAATTCAGCCGATCCGATCTCGCATGATTTCGCGTCGCATCGAGGGGGTTTTCCTGCATTTTCAATCGCTTTGATGCACGAAAACTGAAAGCGGGTTACCCGCCTTCCCCGACAATATAACTTCTCTTCGTTCGCACAACAAGATTGGTTCCGCGAACCCTTACGTTGATGCGCTTTCTGGTTCCAGGATCTCCGGCGGTTTCAGGATAGTAGCCGAGAGAGTATTGTCTCCTGAGTTCTTCAGCGATGCTTCGAAACGCCATGTCCAGATTTTGCGTCGTGTCGGCCTCAAACATGCGTCCGCCAGAAAGCGATGCCAATTCGGTCAAAAACTCCTTGCCGCGGGCATACTCGCCTTTCGAGGAACCGGCTCCGCCGACAGTCGTCGTTCCGCCCATCGTTCCCGTGATCACGCCGGCGAGTATGTCTCCCAAAATGCTTCCGGTTCGACGGCGCGGAATGTAAACGCCTCGACCGCCGCTTCTACGGTATTGCCCGGATGTGTCGTATCTGACCGGATAAATCAACGCCTCCGCTTCTTCCGCCGCGCGAACAGTGGAATCGAAATCCGCGCTTCGCGAGGTCGTATCGACGCCATCGGTAAACAGTACGATCGCCTTTCTGCCGTCAATCCCTGAAATCTCGTTGTTGATCGTGCGATCAACCGCGTCATAAATGCTGGTGCCCTCGCCAAATTGCGCCATTCTTATCGAATTAACGATCCTCGAACGATCGCTGGTCGGATAGGCCAAAACGCGATAGCTGCGGTCAAACGAAACCACCATCACCTGATCATTCGGTCTTAACTGGTTAACGAAAGATGTCGCGGCGTCGCGGATTTCCTCGATCTTGTATTGTGTCGAAGGACTTGTGTCGAGCATCAGGACGACGGTAAACGGCTTTTCGACCGATGCGAAGTATTCGATCTTCTGCTCGCTTCCATCTTCAAAAACCTTGAAGTCCCTTTGCGTCAGGCCGGAAATAAAGCGCCCCTGTCGATCCAGAACTGTCACGGGAAGCGTGACGAAGTTTGTCTCGATCTTTATAACCTCGTCTTCGGAGTCGTCCTTGTCGATGATTAGCGGTGGCGGGGTGCCCACTGTCGTCGGTTTGATCGCATCTTCGGATCTGCGGAGCACGGGGGCCGTTTTTTCGGATTGCGACGGGTTGCCGCCCTCGCGCTTTAATTCCGGAAGTGGTTTTGGCGTCGCCGTCGGTGCCACCCTTGGTCTTGTTCCCCGCGTTTGGCCCGAAACAGCCACGGAAACCACGGCAAGCGCCAGGGCAATAGCGAATATTCGCCTCATTCTTTCTCTCCTCGAGTTTAAAACGATTCAACTGAAAGACCACATAAAAATGCACTGTGGAATTCGCTTCGAGGTCTGGAGCATTGATTCTCCGGGGAAAGAGACCAATTAATGCGCCCCTTAGATTGTGGATAATTGCTAAAGGATGCCAAGTATTTTGCAAACTGCGATCGGCCGGCGTGGAGCGCGGAATCAACGCTGTATGCTCGGAATATTAGTGGCCTGCGAACAAATATAGAGTCTGACCAATCGGTGATTTTGGCAACGAAACGCAACATTTCCGGATGCGACGGTGAGCTAGCTTGAAAGACCCCTGCCGGCTTGCCCGGCAGGTGAATCAGGTCAGAAGCTAGTAGCGGCAACAAACGATGCATTCCGGCCCCCCTGCCGGCCTGTCCGGCAGGAGGCTAAGGTCCGTAGCTACAGCTGTTTAGCGCTTGGTGTCTCAAGGTTTATTGTTGTTCTGGAAGGGGCTGACCTTATTCACCTGCCACACAAGGTGGCAGGGGTCTTGCTTGGTTTCTTTGGAAATCACCTTGCCAGTCGATTTCAGTTTTGAAGGGACTTATGAGACACCCTCGCGAACGCTCATTTTTGTCTTTTCGTGGGTTCCGCGCAAAGCCGCTCCACCCACTGCCAAATAACCCAAGTGAGGCAACGCCTCCGAATAGGAAATTCCGGATTTATGAATTTCAAAGACTATTTAGTGTGGACTCGGAAAGCGAACCGACAAGCAGAAAAGGCGCCGATCGGCGCCTTTCTTTTCCATACTTTCCAAAAAACCCTGGAAATCCCATGGGAATCTACCAAAGTTATTCGGGATTGTTAACGATATAGCTTTCCTTGGTACGAACCGTTAGGTTTGGCTGTTTGATCAAAACCCGTATGTTTCTGCGCTCGCCGTTGGACCCCGTCTCCTGCGGGTAATATCCGATCGCGTATTGTCTGCGAAGTTCTTCGGCGATGTTTCGGAAAGCGGAAACAAGATTCTCCGTGTTTTCGGCCTCATAAACCCTTCCGCCCGAAATGTCGGCCATCCGCGTCAGGAATTCCTTTCCGCGCGCGTATTCCCTCGGGCTCGATCCTACGGGATAGACATATCCCTTTGGCTTGTTTCCGCCAAGCGCTTCGTCAAATGTGTTGTACCTCACCGAATAGACCAACGTATCGGCCGCCTCGATTTTTTCAACCGCCTGCTTTAGGTTTACCTTGCGCGATGAAGTATCGACACCGTCGCTGAAAATCACGAGCGCCTTTCGGCCTTCGATCGGTGCAAGAAGATCCTGGACGGCGGAATCGATCGCTTCGTACAAGGCGGTTCCGTCGCCAAATTCGGCCTTGCGGATGTCCCTGCGAATCCTGTGATAACCGCGCTTGTTTTGGCTCAGGATCTTCATGTCGCTGCTGAAAGCGGCCACGACAACCCTGTCCTGCGGTCTCAGCTCGCCGACAAAGGAAATCGCGGCATCCTGAATCTCGTCGATCCTGTATTTTGTCGATGGACTGACATCGATCAAAAGGACGACCGTAAACGGCTTTTCAAGCGATGCAAAATACTCTATTTGCTGCTCTTCGCCGTTTTCATAAATCGAAAAATCCTTTTCGAGGAGTCCGCCAACAAACCTTCCCTCGCGATCCAAAACCGAAACCGGAAGGGTGACGAGGTTTGTATTGACGCTGATCGTTTCATCGCTGTCGATTATCAAAGCGGGCGGAGGGCCGACGACCGTGGATACCGGTGTCGGTTCGGGGGTCGGCGTGGGATTCACGACCACCCTCGGTCTTCGTATTTCTGTGCTTTGGGAGAAAACCGCGAATGCGGTGAGGCCTATGAGAATTGAAGCCTTGAGAATTTTATTCATTTTTGATCTCCAGGTTGCTGTCATGCCGGCTGGTCCGACCGATAAAGGAGAGGTCAATTTATAAGTTTAAAGAATTCCGCCACAGGATGCCAACATTTTTATTCGAGCGCGATTTCGTTCTGATCGAGATGCCTTATTGCGGCCCCGCCAAACGCTTTCCGAAGTCCGAAAATATCGGGCAAAGGCAATCCGCTGTTGTGTGTTCTGTTGGTCAGCAACACCACAAACGCCACGCGTTCGGGATCGATCCAAACCGAAGTCCCCGTAAATCCCAGATGACCGAAACTCATCGGCGACATCCCGTCTCCCGCGCTGCAACCTTCGGTTGAAGCAAGTTGGAATGCGAGGGTTCGATCCTGATTCAAACCCTCACTAAAGTTTCGGCGAAATAGCGCGCAAGTTTCTTCATTCAAAAGATTTGTGGTTTCGGGCAAAAATTGTCTTGCGAGAGCGTAAACCCCGTTGGTGTCGGAAAAAACTCCCGCATGCCCGGCGACACCTCCCAAATATCGGCAGTTGCAGTCGTGAACCTCACCCCAAATCACATCATCCCTAAAAACCCCTTCCGGAATCGGCGTTTCCGGAAACATTTCGCGGCACATCTTTTCCTCGTGTCGGTTTCCCTTTTCGCTTGCCGCGGTTCTTTGCAACCATTCGCGCCGCATACCGAAATCCGTCGATTTCAGTTTCAAAGGTTCGAACAGCATCTCGCGGGCCGCGCCATCAAGACTCTTTCCGGTAATCCTCTCGATCGCCATTCCCAAAACCAGAAAATTGAAGTCGCTGTAAACGACGCGTGTTCCCGGCTCATACTCAAACTGTCTCGCGAGAATCTGTTTTAATACATTTTTTTTTGGATCGGGATCCAAATCGAATAGATAAAACGGATTCCAGGCGGGATAACCTGAAGTGTGCGTCAGGAGGGATTGTATCGTCGGCGTTTCGGGAACCTTCGAGAACTCGGGAAGAAACCGATCGATAGCGTCTGAAAGCCGAATCTCGCCGTCTTCTATCAGCAACGCCGCCAAAAGACCCGTAACAAGCGGTTTTGTTAAAGAGGCGATGTCGTAGATCGAATCGAGCGAGGCGTGGATTCTCGATGGCTCGACTACGATTTCGCCAAAGGCACCCGTCGCACTAACGCCATCGGCGTCGGCGATGAGATAGGTGACCGAAGGCACCAATCCAGTGTCGACAGCTTCGAGCGCCAATTGTTGGAGTTCGCTAAACATTCCAAGGTTCAAACATGAAGTCGTTTTCGATGGGCCTCGATTTTCTCAAGCACTCCCATAGCGAGTTCCAACGCCCGTCTTCCGTCGGCCGCGGTAACGGGGGCCTCCCCGCCATTTCTGATCGCCGATAGAAACGCCGATAACTCGGCATGAAGCGGTTCGATGTCATCGATCTCCAGACGGTTGATCTTGATTCCGAGAAGCGGATGCGGGGCGTTTGGCGTCAGCGTTGTGACCGAAGAAAACTTGTTTCCATAATCCAGAACGACATAACTGCTAGGTTGGTAAAACCTTGTCTTTCTGATTTTTTCCGTGCCGACCCGCGAGGCCGTGATGTTGGCAACCGCTCCGTTTGCAAAACCGATCCGCGCGTTTGCCGCATCGACCTTGTCCGATACGATGGGAATACCGACGGCCTCGATCGATTCGGCGCCAACCTCGCTTCCGACCATCCATTGGACTGCATCAAGATCATGGATCATCACATCCAGCACGACATCGACATCAAGCGAACGGTTAGGAAAGGGACTGACGCGATGGATCTCAAAATAAAGGGGATTTGCAACATGCGGCCGCAAGGCAGTCATCGCCGGATTAAATCTCTCCAGATGCCCGACCATAAGCATCGCACCCGATTTTTCCGCCGCCGCGATCATTTTATCGGCCTCTTCGAGCGTGCGCGCGATTGGTTTTTCCGCCAAAACGTGAACACCCGATTCCAGAAACGCGCAGGCAATCTCGCAATGCGACTGCGTCGGGGTTACGACCGAAATCGCATCGACTTTCCCAAGCATCTCGGGCCAATCGGAGAAGGCCTCGCAGCCATATTCATCCGCCGCAGCTTTGGCGTTTTCAAACTCGACATCGCAGACCGCGACAAGCTCCGAACCACCATCAGCCGACAATTCGGAGTAGTTTCTTACATGATGCCTGCCGAGCGACCCGACACCGATCACACCGGTTCTGATCTTTCGGTTTTCCCAATCCCCGCGCTCAGTCTTTTCCATATTCCCGCTCTGATACGAAATCCGTTCATGCGCAACACAAACGCCAACCCGCCTCGGGAACTCAATCCCCCCGCACTTTCGGCTTTTGCATAAACCACTGACTTCGAATAACTTGAATTCATTGGCTCCGCGGTTTTGCAAAATTCCGCAGATGCCTTATTTTCTGTCAAAAGCGTTGAAATGACAAAGATTGGACAAAATTCGGGAAGCATTCGCCAGATCACGGTCTGGTTGTTCGCGGTTGCGATCGTATTGACGTACTTTTTCGCGCTTGATCTGCCATTTTTGGGTCCGGATGAGCCCCGCTATGCACAGGTCGCGAGAGAGATGTACGAGCGCGGCGACTGGGTTTCGACGACTCTCGGCGGTTTCAACTGGTTTGAAAAACCGGCGCTTCTCTACTGGTTTCAGATCGTCGGTTACGGCATTTTTGGTGTCGGCGAATTCGCCGCCCGCTTTGGTCCCGCATTGTTTGGTTTGGGAACCGCGCTTTCACTCTTCTTCGTCGGTCGAAATCTTGATCGGCTTTTGGCGTCAACTGAAGCCGATCAACAGCGCTTTTCCTTTCGTTTCCTGCTTCCGCTTATCACGGCGACAAGCCTTGGAATACTCGTTTTCTCAAGAGCCGCTAGTTTCGACGTCACGATCACATTTCCGATCGCGGCGAGTCTCGCCGGTTTCTTGGTTTACGATCTGCAGGAAGGCAAACCGGAATCCCGCAGGCAAACCGGGCTCTTTTTCTTCTATTTCTTTATGGGAATAGGTCTTCTGGCGAAGGGTCTGATCGGAGTTGTTCTTCCTGCGGGCATCGTCGGCCTTTATTTGGTCGTTGCCCAAAGACCGATTGGAAAGCAGCTTTGGATCAGCGCGTTTTGGGGTCTTGCACTGATGCTTTTGACCGCCAGCGTCTGGTACGTGCCGGTGATACTCCGTCATGGCTGGGAGTTTGTTGACGAATTTTTCATACAGCATCATTTCCAGCGCTACACCTCAAACAAATACCGCCACCCCGGACCGTTTTGGTATTTTTGGCTGATCCTGCCGGCGATGACGATTCCCTGGATTCCGTTTTTTCTCGGTTCCGTGTTTTCCGGCGTGCGGGACGCCTACCGACGGATTGCAGGCGCAACTCAAGCTCAAGACTCAAATGAAACAACAAGGCGTGCCCGCCTTTTTGCCGCCTGCTGGATAATCGTACCGCTATTCTTCTTTTCCCTGAGTGGCTCGAAACTCCCGGGATACATACTCCCCGCGTTGCCCGGTGCGGTTTTATTGACGGCGTTCACCGTTCGGAGTTTCACTGGAAAAAGCCATGCTCGGGCGGTTCTGATCGAGCTGACAGCTTTTTTAATGCTTGTCGTAGTGTGCGCACTTCTAGCATTCGCGCTTCCGAGGTTTGCCGAAGAGGATTCGGTAAAGCATATGATTGCGACCGCCGCAAAAAAGGGATATGGAAACGCGAAAGTCCTTTCCATGAACAACACCCCGCACAGCGCCGAATTTTACGCTGCCGGTCGGCTTGTCCGCGATGAAGACGGGAAGCAATGGCAGTTTCTATCACCCGCCGGCATCGAAAGATACTTGAAGGAAAACGGCAATAAACACGTGCTTGTGATTGCCCCGGCCGAGAAACTTCCGATTTTGCTGAACAATCCCTATTTCCGCGCCGAACTGATAGAAAAGAATTCGGAGCTGACGATGGTTGGCGTGACATCGATACCAAAAGGAGAAGTTTACTGATGAAGATCGAATCAGGCGAGATCGTGGTTTTGATAATGCGCGAACCGCGGGAAAAAATCCTTGGCATCGTTGATGAGATAAACCCCGCGGGTATTTTTATCCGAGGAATCGATCTTGGTTATTTCGACGAATGGGTTCGGGCGATCGCCGAGGGCGAACAATACCTGCCGATGCATGATTCTTTCTACCCCATGTGGCGGGTCGAACGGATGTCAAAAGACGAAGCCGCCGAGGGCACCCAATCGATGGGTGAGATTTTTGCAAAACGCACCGGCAGACTTCTCGGAGAGTTTTGATTTATTTGTCCGACAAACCTTCATCAAAACACATCTTTGAATTGAAAAGTCGCTTGCAATTTGCTCCCCGATTTTGTGGTAGACTTTTCGGGTCTGAAATTCATCAATGATATCGAGTCTGCGTTTTGATGTTGAAAAATGGCCGATTCGAAATAGCAATTTTCGCCGAATCTTTTACTTGAACGGGTTTGTCAGATGATGGAAGATGAACCTCGTTATGTCTTTTATGCATCGCGTTTTTTGGGACATTGAGAATCGCGGCCAACAATCGGATCATTATTGCTTCTGTTTTAGATTCCGTGAAAGAAACGGCCGCGCCAGGCCAATACCAATTATGAAATTTGCATCTTTTTGCCTGCTTATGCTCGCCTTGACCATATCGGGCATGGCTCAATCACCGAAATTCAGCTATTCCGCACAAAAGAAGTTTATTCATCCGGATCTGGGAAAGGTCTATCTCGGAATGCCGCTGAAAGAATTCGCCGAGTTGATCCCGATCGGCAAGGCGGAGGCCGACGGCAGATTCGAATTCCTCCAACTCGACGTCCCGTTTGAAACAAAGAACATCAAGAGCATTTCCATTAGGGCCCATGACATTTCGAGAGAGGAAATGCGCGACATGCTCTTATCGGAAACGGAGACCGCCAAATCCGATGATGGCGAGGAATACGATCGAACTGTTGAACGGATCGAAATCGAGAAGATCCCGAAAACCGCGTTTGTTTATGCGATCTATATTTCGTTCAAACCGAAATACGACCTCAAATCCTATGTCACGAAGACGTTTGGCGAGGGCGAGGTTCGAAAGCCGGATGATGAGTTTTACTTCTTTGACATCCAATGGACGAAGACTTCCTCTGATGGCTTGAAGTGGCTGATACGGAGTTTTCATGAGGGCGATTCCCGTTCGCTCCAGTTGCTTGGACGTATTGACAATACGGAATGGGGTTTGAATTAGAATGGGTCCTCGATTGTTTCGTTTGATCGCATTTTTGGTTTTTCTTTCCGCGGTTCCGACTCTGTTCGCGCAGACCACCGCCGCCGAATTCGCCGCAAAGGGTACCAGCGAGTTTGCTGAAAGGCGGTTTGCCTCCGCCTACGAAGCTTACAGCCAATGCTTGCAATTGGATCCCAAAGCCTCACATTGCGCTTACAATATGGGGCTTTCAAAGTATCGTCTTGGCGAATACGAGGTGGCCATCGCTAATTACTCGAAGGCGATCAGCATCAGCCCGCAATGGTCTCGGCCCTATTTCTCGCGGGCGGTCGTTTACGAATATCAATACAAAAACAAGGAATGCATTGAAGACTACACGAAGGCGATTTCGTATGACGCGAAGCTGGACGCCGCGTACTCGGGCAGGGCGAACTGCCGGCAGAGGTCGCAAGACTACGCGAATGCCGACAGGGATCTGACATCCGCCATCCAATTGAGGCCGCTCAAGGAATATTTCAACGCTCGCGGACTCGTCAGAAACAATCTAAAAGACTATCGCGGCGCACTCTCCGATTTGAAATTCGGTGCAAACGACATCACTGCGACCGAATATCATCACACCCAAAGAGGCATCGCCGCCGAGAACCTAAGGCTTTGGAGCGACGCGATCGCCGCATATTCGAGAGCGATCGACCTTTCCCTGCCGCCAAAAGCGGGCGTAAGTTGGTGGGCCTCGTCGCGTCCGATGCTGTATTTCAAGAGAGGCGTCATGTATCTGAACGCCGGCAACACGACATCCGCGATCTCCGATTTCACGAAAACGCTTGATATGATTCCCGAATACGGGGATGCGCTGCTAAAAAGAGCCGAAGCGTACCGCAAACTCGGCAAAGTTCCTTTCGCCATCGCCGATGAGCAAAAGGCTGCCGCGATCAAACGTGCGACGAACGGGCCCGCGCCGGTTCCGGTCGCGACTCCCGCTCCGGCCCGGGCTTCAAAACCCGTTCCCTCCCGAATCCCGAGCTCGAAACCGATGTCTGATTTCGAAGTCATCATCGACGGCGCGGCGGCGGTTTCAACGGCTTACGATCAAAAGAATTACGACGCTGTTATCAAGAGCGCAACCGACTCGATTTCAAAAATCGCGGTGATCGCGGAAGGAGAACCGAGAGAGGCGTTGGGGATTGATCTCTATGCAAAGATCTTTGAATTGCGGGGTTTCGCCTATTTTATGAAGGGACTCCAAACGCAGAGTCTCGCCGACCTGAAATTCGCGTCGCAGGTTTATCAAAAAGGCGTGATACGCCATATGGGCGGAGCGAACAAGATGCTTTCCGGCAAAACCGGTTACGCATTGCTTACGAGCGTTGTTCAGGCGAGCGGCGAATCGGGTTCCGCCGTAAGAGTTTGCAAATCGGGCGAGGTCTTTGGACAGCGTTGGATCGATTTCTACAAGGGCTATAAGAATGTTTCTGATGCCCAGACACTCGGCGCGGGGATATCGATGATTCTGATGCGCGACACATGCGGGCAGGCGTTCCAGTTGAACGGCGGAATGAAGCTGCTGATGGCGGATGTCAACAAAAACCAAAGCAGCCAATACCTAAACGAGGCGGTTCAGAACTTCAACGAAGCGATAACACGAGATCGCAAGAACAAATCGGCCTACGAAGACCGCGCGGCGGCCTATCGAAAACTCGGGCGCGGTGATCTGGCCGCACAAGACGAGGCAACGGCTCGAAGCCTTTGAACACCTGCGCTTGAAACTCAAACTTAAAGGGGCCATCGGCCCCTTTTTTCTTTTCTATTGCGATGCGCCCGCTTTTTCAAGGTCTTTCCTCGTATCCTTGTGCTCGTTGCGAATCGCCCACCCAAGGGCGGTAAGCCCCTGATCATCCCTTAGGTTGAGATTCGCCTTCGCCTTGATAAGCAATTTGGTGGTATTGCTTTTGCTGTTGGCGGCGGCAAGCATCAGAGCCGTACGTCCGTCATTCGCTTGCGCGTTGACGTTCGCGCCGGCGCTCAGGATCATTTCGACGGCCTTTCCGTGGCCTTCCCCCGCTGCCAGCATGAGAGCCGTCGTACCGTCGTTTGGATCCGAATCGTTTACGTCAACACCGACTCCAAACAGATACTTCAGGCTGTCGCGTTTATCGCGAGCGGCCGCCAGACGCATGCCTTCGGTCGCATAAGGGCTCTTGTTGCCAACCAATTCCTTTTCTTCGATAAAGATCTTGAGCATATCGTCCGAATTCGAGAGCACCGCATACCCGAACGGCGAAACACCATTCAAATCGCGCGCTCCAAGATCGACATCGTATCCGAGCAGCATTCTTACAGTGTCTTTCCTGCCGTTTTCCGCCGCCCTCATAAGCGGCGTCTTGCCGTCAAAGCTTGCCGAATCCGGATCGACGCCTCTTGACACGAGAAGCGAAATCACCTCGTTTCTGCCCGCCGACGCGGCCGCTCCAACCGCCATCACGCGTTCGTTTTCATCCGTGCCGCCGTAACGGGAATCATCAAGAAACAACTCGACCATCCTTGAGGAACCCCCGGCGGCCGATGCGACAAAAGCCGTCTCACCGCTATTGTTTGCGGCTCTCGTATCCGCACCGGCTCGAATCAAGAGTTCCACTACATCGCTTCTGCCGCTTCCCGCGGCAAGAATCAGCGCCGTGTTTCCATTGTTGTCGCGCGCCTCAAAATCGGCTCTCTCATAAAGAAGCTCGTTTACGACGTCGCGATGACCCGATTGTGCCGCGAGCATAAGTCCGGTACGCCCCGAAGAATCGCGGAGGTTGATCGCCTGGCCTTCGTCGATCGCATCCTTTAGATCGCGGAGATTCCCGCGCGAAGCCGCGGTCAAAAGCCTTACGCCGTCGAATCTGGTTTGAAGAAGTTCATACGAAGAATCGGAATCATCCTTTCTGTCGCGTGTAAACCGGCATCTGCCTTCCAACGTGTATCCCGGATAAACGCCTCCCCGCTCCGATACCCTGCAAACGTAAAGATTCTCAGTTTCCGTGCCTCCGGCAACGACGGCCTTGGCTTCGCTGCCGTTACGCTTCCAGCTATAACCCTCGCCGACCAGGACGTCGAACCGGCTTGAATATGATTCGCGATAACCGTCGTTGAAATAGCAGCGATTTCCAATCAACTTACCGACGATGCGACTGCGATTTTCATCGACCCTGCAGATAAAGGTTTTCGAACCCCCGGCCTCATAGCCGCCTTCGACCGCGTTTTCGGGAAGATTGTTTCTATAACGGACCCATCCGCCGGTTTGCGCATATGCGGAAAGCGCGAATGACGTGAAAAAGACGGAAATCAAAGCGATTATTAAAGTATTTCGTTTCATATCAGGGGGTGGCCGCCGAAGGGCCAATTTTAATGTGTGCCAATTTTCTATTTCCGGAGTTTGGTCTGCCTGCCTTCTTTTTGGGTGTCGCGATGATCCGACATCGACCACCAGATTCCTTGATCAAATCCGCGAACGCATATTGCCTCCAACAATCGATAATTCGATTTTGCATAGTGAATTCATAACCAAGTTATTGCGGCTTGTTTGGACTGAAAACTCCAGGTACCAATAAATATACCCGAACAGGTCCGATTTTCGGAATCGAACGATTCCGATTGATTGGAAGACGGTTGAATGGAAATCGTTTGCGGAAAAATTCAAAAAAAAGCGGGGCTTTTGGCCCCGCCATTTAACTTACTGAATTAAATAGGTTTACCGAACAACTACAAAATCGGTTCCCGATCTTCCAAACGTCTCCGGATGGTACATCTCCTCAGCCTTGGCAGGCGGAGCGACAAACTCGCCCGGAGTCGTGGCGCGTGTTACATAGTTGTAGTTGTAAACGCCGCCCCAAACCAATGAGCTGAATGCTTCGGCACGCTCGTCGCGGAAGTTCTGGTGTTCGAACCAATTCAGACGCCAGTAGTAGCTGTTGAATCCATACGAGCGGCTTCCGACCGTCGCAACGGAAGTGTTCGCAACCGGCGCCGGCGGAATATCCTCGGTCACCGCCAGTCCCGGATTGAGAATCTCCAGACCCGCCGGCAATGGATCGACAAGCGCGACATGGTATCTGCGGGCCGGTGCCACCATCGTCAGCCTGACGCGCACGCGCGAACCTGCCTTGATCACCCAGCGTCCCTTTTCATCCTTCGAAACATCCGCGGGATAATCGACCGCCTCGTAGTTTCTAAGAACGGTAAAGCCGTAATCCGCGGGTTCGAGGTTGAGATTCTTCGGAGCGTACTTCATTCCGATTCGGTAATAGAGACGTCCCGGACCCTGCTTGTCGAAGATAAGGTCCGCGGCGCCGCCCTGCTCCGCAAGATAGCTCATAGGGATATCGAGCTGGTTGAAATCAACCGAGCGTCCCTTGAACTTCTGCTCGCCGGCATATGCCGCCCCAAGCCAAACCTTCGTTACAAAATCGGGTGTCACCTTCTCATACGCCTGGAAGTATTTGTCGAGCGCCAGAAGCACGAAGACATTCTCCTGCGTATTGCTCCATCTGCCCTTCGTACGGTGGTCGAGGAGACCACGCGTGAGCTTGGGAATCAGATCCGTCGGAGTCGCGCCCGGATTGTTGGCCGCATCCCTCGCCTCGAGTTTCAGAAGCGCTTCAAGAAGCACCGCATCCGCCCTGCGGTTTGAGTTCATGATCAACCAGCCGCCGTCGTCATACGAAGTATTGAACTGGGCGGTGGCCGCCGTTTCGCTTGTGCGATTCAAGAGATAACGCTTGATCGAGTTGATCTCGGCATCGCTGTCCTTGCTGTCCGCCAATACCGGCAGGAGCCAGCCAAGAGCTTCGAACGGCATCTTTTCGATCGTGGCTTCGGCCAGAAGTTTCTTTGCCTTGCCCGCATCGTTGTCGCCCATAAGGTTTCTTACATAGAGCGCGTAAGATGAGATCGTCCAGCGAACTTGCGGATGCCTGTGCCATTCGTCGTAGTGCTTCTCGATATCCTTGAGATACGGCGCGACCTTTTTCAGCATTGCGTCGGGGACGTCATATCCCTTCATCTTTGCGAGAACAAGAGCGTGCGCGACGTGCGCCGTCACAAACGGATACTTGTAACGCTCGTTGTCGCGTCGCCACAGTCCGAAGTAGCCGTTTGAATTTTGCCTTGCCGAAAGGATCTTCATATCCTGCGCGAAACGCGCCTTTATATCGGCCTCCGACGGCATGTCTTCGGATTTGAATGCCGTAAGGACATCGCGGAGCGCGGCGATCGAAAGCATCCTCGAAGAAATCTGCTCGGTGCATTCGAACTGATATCGATAGAGATAAATAAACGCGTCCGTCAACTCTTGAAGCTGTGTTGATGAGGTGGTTACCTCAAGCCCGCCAAATTGCGTGAACACGTCATTCGGCATCGCGACCGGCTGGATTATCGCCCCGTTCTTGTCGGTCGTGCCGTAAGTCGCGAAGGCCTCGGTAGTCGCCGGCGTCCAAACCGGAAACTCGATTTCCGCGGCATCCGAGAACTTGCCTGCGGTTGCCACAAATTGGAACCTCGCCGTGCCCGCCTTTTCGGCCGCTGCCGGGAATCGAACTTCGACCCTGTCGTTTGCCTTGACGGTGACCTTTCGGCCGCCGCCCGCCGTCAAACGCGCGTTTGTCGATCGTGTTCCGATATCGACAAGCATGTCCTTGTCGGTTTGGTTTTGAATCACAACCGGAAGCTCGACCTTGTCTCCAAAATTCATGAATCTTGGAGCCGATGGGCGAACCATCAACGGCTGTCTCGCGGTAAGCGAAGATTCACCCTTTCCGAATCGCTTCGCGGCATCAACCGAAACCGCCATCACGCGATACCGCGTTAGGTTGTCGGGAAGCTTGACGGGAACCACCGCTCTCCCGCCGGAGTCGGTCTTGACCGAAGGCGTCCAAACCGCGAGCGCGTTGAAATCCTTGCGAAGATTGATCGCTCCGTCTTCCGGGCTGTCGTCGGTCCTTTCTTCGTCGGCAACCATCAAATCCATCTCCGCCCCAGGTTTTTGCGCCTGGGCGCGACCGACGGATTTTCTCGCATTCGCAACTCCTCCGGAGATTGCCACTTCCGACACCATCGGAGAAGGTGGAGGTGGAGGCGAGGCTTGATTTGTAAGCTTGTCCGAGATATCCAAAGGATTGCCAAGCAAAACCTGTGCTCTGGAATGGTAATCCCTCGTTCCCGTCCCGCGGCTTCCGTAAAACACTCCCAACGGGTCCGAAAGACTGTAACCCGTTAGAGCGAGCACGCTTTCATCGACAACAACCACCGCCACCTCGGTATTTCCGACCGGCTCGCCCTTGTAATTTTCGACCTTCACATCGATTTCGGTCGCGCCGCCGGGCTCAAGCGTCGATTCCTTTGGCGACGCCATCACCGTCAGTTCCCTTGTTTCGGTCGAAACCGAGAGGTTGAGCGAACCGCTTGCAAACGCCGGACGCTTTGCCAGTTTCAGATCGGGTTCGCCCTTGTCATCGGTTCGGACGGCACTCCCAACCAAATCCACTTGAGCAAAGATGTTCGGCAGATACGCCTCTTCGATCGGAACCTTAAGCGTTACCGAAGAATCCGTTACCGAGAAACGCTTTGTCGAAACGATGCCCTCACGCCTCAGCGTCAAAACCCCTTCTGACGGCGTAAACGGCGCGATTACAAGGAGTTCCGCCACGTCGCCGGGCTTGTAGTCCTTCTTGTCCGGAATCAATTCCACGCGTTCCTGCGAAACATCCCTTTGCGGAGGGATCTTTCCTCCGGCGACCCAAACCGTGATCTCGGTTTCATTGAATCGCTCGCGATCGTCCATAACGCTCGCCGTAATAATGTACCTTCCGCCTTCCTTTGCGGTGAACTCGCACTTCGAAGCCTCGTCGGATGACGTAAACTTGCAGAATTGCTCGTCAACCGTCTTCTCGACCCACGCACCCTTTTCAAACTCCCAGCTCTTCAAAAGCGCCCGAACTTCTCCCGCACGACCGCTCTCCAAATTGCCGTCGATGTCGGAAATGATGCTCGAAAGCTTTATCTTCTCGCCCTTTTGGACGAAGGTTCGCTCGGATTTGAGACCGATATAGAGATCGGCCGGATGCACCAGGAGCGAGGTTCTCGAAGACCAAGTCTGCCTGTTTACATCCTGTACCGAGGATGATGCTGAAATCGAATACGGACGCGGCGGATTTACAGACTCAAAGTTGATCTTGAGATTGTGTTTGCCGGAAGCATCCGTCTTGCCTTGGAAATACTGCGTGTTTCCGGGCGAATAGAAATCCCGTCCTCCATACCACCACGGAACCCATGTGCCGAAGACATAATCGCTTCTATTTGGCGGGGTGTAGTTGGTGGGAGTCGCGCTTACGACCCAGTTCGTTTGGGCGTTGGCAAGTCCGCCTCCGGCGTAATACTTCGCTTCGACCTCTACATTCGCCGAACCTCCGACAAAATGCGGCCCTTCGGAAACCACTTTCGAGGAAACCTCGAATTCTGGTCTTCTGAATTCCTGAATCTGGAAGGAATGCGAATAAACCGATCCCGCGACGCCGGATTTCGAACGAAATTCGACCCTTCCGTAGCCGAGATTTGCGGCGTCGGGAAGCTTGAACTTCATGTCGAAGGCACCGAAGGCGTTCAACGTCAGATCACCGCTGCCGATTTCGTTGCCGCGCGGGTCAAAGATTTTGTATGAAACATCCCTTGAGATGTCGCCGATGTCGGTTACATCCCCGAGTTTGCCGGCGGTGATTCTCCGAACATAGCCCTTTACGGAAACTTCTTCCTTTGGTTTGTAGAGCTTTCTGTCATCAAAGCTAAACCAACGAAGCGTGTCCGAGGCCTTTGTTTCGTACCAGCTGCCGGATTGGCGATAGTAGTATTCCGGATTTTCCGGGAGAAACGCCGTATCCGCGCCGCGTTTTGCGATCAGCATGTTGGGCTCTTTTGCGGATGTCGCCGGAAGCGGAAGCCTAAGCATGCCGTTTGCGGGAGTTACGTTGGACGCCGCCCGGCCGATTTCCTCCATTTCAAGCGCGTTGCCCCGTTCGTCCATCGAGGGGCTCGGTCCGCTCGTCGTCCAAGAGAGAACCCAATCAAGCGCCTTTGAAAGATACGACTCGGAAGTTTCGGTTTTGGGTGCCGCCGAAACCGCGGCACCGTTCGGATAGATCGAAAGATCGACACCGCCAAGCGGTTTTCCGGTTTTTAATTCGGTAGCGAACCCGACCAGTTCGGAGCTGTCAACAAAAGCGTCGAGTCCGATCTGCGTCGCCTGGACCCATACCGTGATCCGCGTTCGATCGTATTTGTCGCGCTTCTTTACCGGTTCGAGATCGAGGATGATGTTGCCGTATCCACCCTTTAGGTATTTTGCCAGCGCAACTCTGGTTTCGACTACTTCGTCCGGTTTGTTCTCGATTGCGATAGTCGAATCGCCGATCAGCGTTCCCGGTATCGAGCGTTTGTTTCCATCCTCGTAATTGCGATAGCGGAGGAATTCGGCGAACTGATTCCAGTTCTTTGGCTCGACCCTGTAAACCTTTAGTCGCGCCTGAGTGTGATTTGTCGAATACACCGAATACGCCGGAGTCTTCGCCGAAGGATCCTGGATAACCATCGTGCCGCCCTGCGAATACATCATCAGCGGAGCGGAGCCGACGTTGATCACGGCCTTTCCCGGCCCCGACGCCTTTTGCCCAAACGTGTCGTAAACCTCGTCGTTGATCGCAACCGTGTAGCGCGTCTTTCCTTTTTTTACACCGGAAATGTAAATTCCCGACCCGCTCGGATATATCTTCAGCCCCTCGACTTTCGGAGTGATGGTGACCATCGAGGGATCAAACTTCGAACCGTCGATCGGATTCGTATATCTCAGATACCAGTTGTCAAAAGGAGTGCATTGGCTGTTTCCCTTGTACCCGCAAAAACCTTCGACATACTTCATCGGGCCGTAGGTTCGGAAACCGTATTGCTGATCGGCTTCGGTAGTGCGCGGGCCTTCGGCCGAAGGCGATCCCTTTGGAACCGACACAAGAATCGATGTATCGCCCGGAAGCGCGTTTTCGGTTGAACCATCCGCGTTGACGGCCCTGAATGCAAGCCATCTGCCGGGTTCGGCATTTTTCGAATAATAGAAAGCGCTTGAACCCTTTAGCTCTTCTTCGGTCAACAGCCGTAGATTCATCTTCGTCTTTCCGCCGAAAACATTGATCTTCGAGAGCATCGAATCGGGGTCGATCTTCTGATCGAACTCGATGTACATCACCTCGTTTCTGTTTGCGATATTGCTTGTCGGATAGTAACGAACCATCTTCGGCGGCGGCGTGGTGAAGGTCCAGCTAACTTCCTTTTGAAGCACCTGTCCCGTCGCCGACTTGGTTCCCGCCGGAATCGAAACCTTGTAAACGCTCGCCATGTTGAACCTCTTGTCGGTATCAAACATCAGCGTTTTCGTTCCGAGCCATCTCCAGCGGCCTTCGATCGAAGGCGTGATCGAAACCGGAACGGTTTTTGAAGCGTCTTCCTGGCCGGTAACGGCGACCATCGGGTGCGAGAACGTGACGGTAAGATCGGGGGCGAGATTCACCTCGCCTTCGGGAGTAAATCGCACGACCTCGAGTTCGCCCTCGCGATCGGAACCGGGAATCGGTCGCGACTCGGCTGCTGGAAATTTTACCGGGATTCGATCTCCCTTCTTTGGTGCCGCCAAAGACCCGACGCGCTTAGCAAAATCCTGTTTGTCGTCCGGATCGGTTTTGATATCCGGAACGCGTTTGAGAAGCGCCGCGGTTTCCTCATCTCCAAGCGGATCGGTTTGTGCTGGAGGCGGCATTTCCCGGTTCTCCGCACCTTCTACGCCTTCTGCCAGACTAAACTTCAAACCGGCGGGTAAATCTTTCATTCTCTCGTTCCGGGCCTTCTGGATTTCCTGAGCTTGAATCACTCGGGCAGCGGGAGCCAATAAACCGGTATAAATCGCAAGCAACAATATCCAGGCAGTTATTTTTTTCATTTTCAAAATCCTTTCAGGGGTTTCGTTTCGACTCGTAGTGGCCGGAAATCAAGGGATGCGATTGCAAAACCGGCAAGAAATCGCTTTGGCAACCCTCGGGTGTTTGGCATCAAGAGTTGCGATAGAGCGATCCGTTTGAATCCGGCCTTTGGTGCCGGATGAATTGAAAAGCAAACAACGCTTTCATTTTGGAAATCAGCTCCGGGGTAGCTCTCGATCAAATTTCCCGTTCCAATTCTACTTAGTTCAACGTCATACACAAATCTTCGTACAAAACAAACAAAGCAAAGCCCTTCCGGTTCTTAGAACGCCGGGGGCATTGAAAACTTGCACGGATGCACAAAGGATGCTTTTGCACCCCAAGCGCTCGCATTGGATTTGCTGATTAAGCACCGGAAAAACCGTTCGAAACTCGATTCGCTCGGCTCCGGTCAAATGAGCGAACATCCGGCCTGTGTTCGGTTTGTCTTAGGTAAATGTGACGATTTTTGAACGTTTAAGCGAAGCGGACTTGCAGCAACTGCCCCAACGATTCGGAAAACTTCGGCACCCGCCTCCGCGAACCCCAAAAAGGACGCGGTTTTTTCGCAATGTACCCTGATTCCTGATATACTTCAGCCAGTTATGCAACTTTGACGATTTGTCGTCGTAAAGTACTGTTGCGAAAGTTCTTGAGACTTCGTTTTTGGAGCAAATTGCAGATGGGATTGTGGCAGAGAATCAAGAGGTTGTTCCGGGCGGGCACCGGCGCTGCTTTGGACAAGGTTGAAAATCCGGAAATCGTACTTCAGCAGACGATCCGGGACATGAGAGACAGGGTTCCCGAACTCAATAATTCGGTGGCGCAGGTAATGGCGACCGAGCGTCTCCTGGCAAAAAACAGGCAGGGATTGGAAGAAAAGGTCGTAGACTTGGATTCCAAGATCAAGGCTTCCGTGAAGATGGGTCGTGATGATATCGCTACGGCGTATATCGGCCAGCTTCAGCAAGCTCAGATCGATCTCGAAAAAACGAGCGCCCAGCTTGAGTATGCCGAGAATGCGTCGAAGCAGGCGCTGAAAGCGCGGGACAACTACGTTCTGAACATGAAGAAGCGCACCGCGGAAGCGATGCAGTTGATCAGCGCCTCCAAGCAGGCCAAGCTTCAGGAACAGCTTGCACAAACTATGGAATCCTTTGATCTCGGCGATGACGCATCGACGTTTAACGAGATGCGCGAAAAGATCGATCGAAGGGTCGCGGCCGCCGAAGCAAAGCTTCAGCTTGGAACATCGTCGGTGGACAACCAGATGGCCGATATCGAGCGCGAAGCGATGGATATCCAGCTTCACGATAAGCTTCTCGCCTATAAGACCGAAATGGGGCTCTTGGGAGAGGGATCGTCGAACGAGACCAAACAGATTTCAGGGGCTACCGAGCCGACTGAAAAATCAACCGAGGAACTCGTCGCCGAAGCCGAACAGCTTTTGAAGGAAACCGGGAATCAATAGTCATTAATTGCCGGTGCAACGTCCGGCTCGTCATTGCATCGAATTAACGCATGGCAGATATCGCGAAATACCAGCAGTCTTTGGAGAAGTTCAACAAGTCCTATGCGAAGGAAGCTTTGCAGGAACCGTTGAACTTTTGGGGCTTGGCGGGGTTTGCCGTGGCCGCCGCATTTACCGCCAGCGTAATCCCGCTTTTGATTGCGCTTGTCTGCGAAGCAGCGTACCTGCTCGTCGTCCCGAATCTTCCCTTTTATCGAAATCTGGTTCTGGATCGCGAGCGCAAGCGTCTGAAAGCGCTCAACGAGGCAAGCCGCGAGCAGATGATCAAGGGTTTCAATCCGAGGGAGCGCGAGGCCGTTCAATATCTTGAATGGCAGAAAAACAAGATCCAGGAGAATTATCTGAAGTTTGCGGGAGCGAGAGAGCTTCCGCAAAATCTTCGTTCGCTTGATCGGCGTTGGCAGGATTTTGTCGATCTTCTGGACATCTATCGCCGGCGGAAACAGCATTTGAAAACGATCAATCGCCAGGCTGTTCACAACCAGTTGGCGCAGGCTTTTCGTGCTGCGGAAGCGGCGGACGATGAAAAGACGCGCAAGGTTCAGGAAACAAACGTCGAGATTCTAAAAAGACGCCTGGCTTCCTTTGACGAACTCGAACGTAGTGTAAAGCTTGTTGAGGGTCAGCTTCAGTCGATAGAAAATTTCTTCGGTTATCTGAATGACGAGATCGTTACGATCACGACTCCGGAGAAATTCTCGCTTCTCGATTTTGAACAGCTTTCGGATTCGATCGCGATGACGAAACAGATGCTTGACGAAACCTCCGATTCGGTCGGGGCGCTCGATGCCTACAATCGCGAGATGGGCAATTACGAGCTGCTTCCCGAGAACAACTAGCAAAGTTTTTGATTGTGTTTTATATTGGCGCTTCCCTGTCAGGGGCGGCGTCAATTTCTTTTGCTTTTTGCAATTTTTCGGAAGTTATCTTCGCTCCCCGCATTTTGAATGAGACCGGTAAATCCCGGATGGTTTTTTTTATAGAATTTATTTATAAAAGTACATATGAAAACGAAGAAAGTCGGTGTATTGGTCGGTCGTGAAGTTACCTTCCCGGCCGCGATCATTGAGAGCATTAACAAGGCTGGAAAGGGCAAGGTCGTCGCCGAAATGGTGACGGTTGGCGGGATCCGTTTGGACGAACCAAAGCAATACGATGTCGTAATCGACCGCATTTCGCACGAGGTGCCCTATTACCGCGCGACGCTCAAGCGCTTCGCTCTCGAGGGAACGTATATTATCAACAACCCGTTTTGGTGGTCGGCCGACGACAAGTTTTTCAACTTCGCTCTGGCTTCGAAAATCGGCGTAGCGATTCCCAAAACGGTTTTGCTCCCGCAGCATTCCTATATTAAGGACATCAGCAGCGAATCGCTTCGCAATCTCGAATTCCCGATCGACTGGCAGGGAATCATCGAATATACGGGGCTTCCCGCGTTTCTAAAGCCGTTTGACGGAGGCGGTTGGAAGAATGTTTCGAAGATCGAATCGTTGGAACAGCTCTGGTATGAATACAATCAAACCGGAACGCTTTGCATGACGCTTCAGGAAGGGATCGAATACGATCAGTTTGTGCGCTGTTATTGCGTTGGCAAGAAAGACGTCTTGATCATGCCGTATGATCCGTCAAAACCCTATCTTTCGGGCGAACAATACGTGCCAAATCCCGACTATCTCGAGCCAAAACTTGCAAAACGGGTCGAGAAGGATGTTCGTACGATCTGCAAGGCGCTTGGTTACGATCTCAATACGGTCGAGTTTGCGATCAAGGACGGAATTCCCTATGCGATCGATTTTATGAACCCCGCTCCGGATGCCGAACTGGCATCGGTCGGCGAATACAATCATCTATGGATCGTCGAGAAGATGACCGACTTCATCATCGATCTTCTCAAGAGCGACGCGAAACCGCCGCGGTATCGTTGGGATTCGATGCTGAAATAATCGTGTTTGGATTGCTGTTCGGGCGATAAGCTTTCGCCTCAAGCGTATTCGAAGAAATCGCGAAGCCCCTTTCCGGTATTGCCGAAAAGGGGCTTCGATTTTGCGTTTCGAATTGCCGCGATTTCACGAATCAGGCCGGATTCGCAGCCACCTCAACAAGACAGTATCCGGATTCGGAAAATACAACCGAAAGACGTCCTTTCGGTTTGTCGTTGGGAGATGATTGAAGCTCAAGCAGCTCGACTTTGTTGGCCGAATTGAAATAAAAGTATCCCGGCCCTTTCTTGTTGACCTTTAGACCCGGCAAGTCGAAATCCGTAAAACCCTTCTTTTCAGTGCGTATCTCAACCGAAATTTCCTCCGCCTCGCAATTCTTCGAACGGATGTCGCGAACGGTGCCGATAAGATTCTCGATTGAAAAGTCCTTCTTCTTTACATAAACGCCGAACCTCAAATACTCGACGTAATCGGATTTCAGGAAAGTGTGTTTTGAAACAATGGTGTATTTCGCGTCAGGTTCCGCGGAAGGACACTCCGCAGCCCGTGCAACCGGCGCCCAAATAAAGATTGCCGCCGCGGTGGCCGCTAAAAAAGCGCTCCGCATCCAAACTGTCATTTTTCGCTTCATTAAAGTGCTCCTCTCGCTTTGAGGAACGGACTTCAATCAAAAAACTGCATGCGGGAACAAACGCTAGGCCTCTGAAAGCGGCGCACGTTCGCTGAGAAGATTGATCGAGACGAAGATTCCGGCCCAGATCAAAACGCCGGTACACGAAACCGCCCAGCCAAGGATCTTTAAGAGATCCATATCGAGCAGAGACCCGATAAAGATTGCGGGAAGCGCGCCGAGCGCTATCTTTAGCGCGGTTCGCTTTGCGCCTTCAAGCGTTTCCAAAAGCCTTACACGACTGACTTCGGTGTCCATATATTCGGCGTCATTGTTGAGGCGCGAAAAATACTCCGATTCCGTCTGCGACCAGCGCCTTAACGCGGGTGTTTCGGCAACGCGTCCGGCGTTTGAAAAATGATGGATGACATGCGCGAGTTTGCCTTCTCTGAGCGCGATCTCGGCCATTCCGCGAACGACACGAAAACTCTCTTCGGCCCCATCGAGCAATCGTTGGAAAACCTTTAGCGCACGGCTTTGTTCGCCGTATTGAAAATAGCTTTCGCCAACCCTTGAGAGCAGTTTGGTATCGCCCTTTCCGCGCAGCTCCGCCAAACGCAATACCGCCAGCGCACGCCTTTCAAGTCTCGCATCTCTCTCCGATCCGGCAAATGAATGGAGGCAACGCGCGAACTCAAACAAAAGCCAGGCATCATTTGGATTGAGGTAAAGCGCGCGGCGAAAAGCCTCAAGAGCTTGAAGAAGATAACCCGAAAGCCTGAGTTCGTTCGCCAATCGGCGCAGATAATCCGCCTTCTCAACCTCGGCATCTCCAAATTCGGGTTTTTCCTTACCGGAGGTCCTAAGACGGTCAAAATCGCGAATCGATTCTTCCAAAACGTCGGTCGAAGGGATCCTCGCAAACTCCGCCTTCATGAGGGTTTCCTTTGGTTCCGATAGATAATCGCGAAGTTCGATTGACCTGTTGTCGAGCAGATTTTCGGCGAGTCTTGGGAAGAGATTTCTGATCATGCGGCGGTAGCTCTCGCCTCCCGAGTTCATCACAAACACGATGCGCCCGCAAGAAACCGAGGTGCGATACCTGTAAAACACGCTTCCGCCCCGCTTCAACGCCCTTACCGCCTGAGTCTCGACCATCTCGATGTCGTCCTTCGGAAGCCTGTTCGGCATCCCGCCAAACATTTCCCAAACGCGGGGTATAACGCCGCTCCGTGCAAGCGATTTTCCGTCAAAAACAATCCGATCAAAATAATAGGCAAGCGGAAAAGCGATAAATGCCAGCCCAAGAAGGGGCAGCGTCACCACCAAATAGCCGAGTTCAAAAAACAACAACCCGAAAAATGCGGTTACGAACACCGCAGCCATATAGCTGTTCGGCGCAACTCGCATCCAAACCGGTTCCCGCAACAACTCGGAAATTTCTTCGCCGCCAATCGCGGCGACCCGATCATTTGTATCGACTATCTGTCCCAATTCAAAAGCTCCGAAAGGTTTATAGCTCTATATATTACTAGTTCGCGCGAATCTTCAAAAATCGCGCACTCAAAGCCGATCCAAAAAAGAATGCGCCAAAATCAGCAAAAGCCCATGATCCGGATGTCGAGCGCCGTGCATAAACCGCGCACGCCTGACACCAAAACCATGGACTCTCGAAAAGTACCAAAACAAACTCACCAACCCAGCATTCCAAAAAGGAACCACGCAATTCGCGCAACAAAAACTTGGAACTCTGGAACCTGGAACCTGGAACCAACTCCCAAACTACCCCAAGGGCGGCATCGCTTCCGGTGATTCCGTTTCCTTGATCTGCTTCGCCTTCTCCGGATCCAGTTCCTTGACCTTATCCTTTGCTTCGGACTCCGTGCTTGTCAGAGGAATCGGTTTTCCATCCGCATCCACCGCCTCGCTGGCCTGCTTTGCAATTTCAAAGTAAGCATCGACCGCTTCCTTCTTCTTGCCTTGCTCTTCGTAAATCTTGCCCATTGCAAATCGCACCGTCGATTTCGAAATCGGAGGATCATTAACGGCAACGATTTCCTGATAAAGTTTCAGCGCGTCGTCTTTCTTGCCATCTTCCTGCATTGCCTGAGCGAGCGCGAATTTCGCCATCACCGCGTCGTCACCGCTTCCAGCAGCAATCGCCTGCAGTTCCTTGATTCCGGCGGCACGATCCAGATCCAAACGATTCACCGCGATAAAATACTTGGCCTTCGCCGCGTATTCTCCACCGAATTTGGAGGCCACGCCTTCAAAAGCTTTGATCGCGGCCTCGGCTCGTTCCTTTTTGGTTTTGAAAACCTTTTCCGTGGAACCAGCAGGAAGCGGAATATCCGTGATCCTTGCCGAAGAAGTCTGAATCGCTTCGCCAAGCGCCGTGGCAGCGGCATTCGCATTCTTCTTGCTGTTCGACCATAGAAGGGCTGCGATGATCCCAACAACCAAAAGCCCGCCAAGCGAATAAAGAATTATTCTGCCTTTCCCTTCGAACTTCTTTCCGAATTCTTCGACCTTATCGCCGAATGTTTTCTGAAAATCGTCCTTAAACTGGACTTTCGACTTGTCCTCTTCCGTCTGAGGTGCCTCGAACTGCTTTACTTCGCGTTTTTTACGACGCTTTTTCTTCTCAATAGTCATCTTATTAAAGCGCAACTTCAGCTACGTAAATCGTTATATAATCGAGCTGGTTGCGAGAGCGATAATCTCGCACGGGAAACGCCCTTGAGAGGATTTCAAGCGAATTTTCCTCGTAAAGCGTTGGGAAACCTTAGGTTACATCCTATAAATCCCGGATTCGTTTGTTTTACTCAAAGTAATTGCGCTTAATCCGCCAAAGCGGGATCGCGACGCAGAGTAAAAGAGCAAATTTAGCGTAAAACAAGGGCTTGGGCAAGTAGTCTGCGATTCAAATATCGCCCCCGGGGATGGTGAAATAAAAAATTTCGTATCCCGGGAACAAATCGAAACCGACGGTGTCAAATGGAACAGTCTGCCATGGGCGGACGAGCAGTTTCGATTAACCCGGTTGCCGGGCGCGGGATATGGCAAGGGATGATCTTCAGCAAGTCATTAACTTTTGACTCGGATGAACTCGACGCTGTCGGCGTCGCGAATGATCATTGCCAAAATGCCGGAAACGCGGAAACGCAGTTCATTGAAAGACTCAAGTCGGGCGATCCCGAAGCCTTTGATTCGCTAGTTGACCGATACGGCAACGCCGTATTCGGAATGCTCTTGAGAATCACTGGCGACAGGGAGGAGGCCTCGGATCTTACCCAGGAAACTTTTATCCGTGCCATAAAGGGTATCGCCAAGTTTCGGGGAGATGCGGGCTTGAAGACCTGGTTGTTTCGAATCGCGATAAACCAGTCGAAGAATCGGTTCAGGTGGTGGAAACGCCGCAAAAAGGACAAGACCTTTTCGATCGACGCTCCGATTGGTGAAAGCGAAACGGCGTTCGCCGATGTGCTCGAAAGCAACGTTTCCAATCCATTGGATGATGTCCTGGAAAAGGAACGAAGCCGAAAACTCATCACGGCGATCGAACAACTACCGACCGCGTATCGCGAGACGATCGTACTCTGTGACATACAAGGTCTTTCGTATGAGGAAATAGCCGAGGTGCTCGACATAAACATCGGGACCGTAAAATCGCGGATAGCCCGCGGACGGCATGAACTGAGATCGAAGCTGAGTGATTTTTGAAGTTTTGTTGGGAGAGCCCGTGCTTTTCAGCACCAAATCCCGACAGGCAAATGGCTGACTCGCCCCGGTTTGACTTTTGAAAAATCAAAACCAAATACGGTGCCAAAATGATGGGTCAAAGGTTAGCGCCTGCATTAGCCATTAAGATCAAATTCTCTCGGCGGTTATTTGATAATGACCAGCAGACAACACGCCGCCACCGAGTGTTTGAAAACCGGCAAGTTCAGCCGATGTGTTCCCGCGAACACTGCCGGGGTCAGTGAGCCATTTGCCATGTGTTTTGAATCCGAAAGGACAAATCGGAATTGAGTCCGAAAACACAATGAGATGTGAAGAAATACAATTTGAACTTCCACTTTATGCGGAAGGATCCTTGGACGCCGATCAGATAGCGATCGTTGAGGATCACCTTCCGTCGTGTCCGCTCTGCAGATCGGCATTGGGGGATTATTCACGCCTTAGATCCGATATTGGGAAATTGCCCGCTTGGGATCTTAAACCCGAGGAAATCGGAAATCTAAAGGCCGTGTTGCGATCGGAAATTGCCGCGACAGCACCCGGACTCGCGATTTCGGGAAGATTTCACACTTCGTGGAGAGATAGAATCCATCATTGGATGATGCCGTTCTCGGTTGGAACAGTGGCGGCTTCGCTGCTTACTGCAATGTTCTTGTTTGTAACGATGTCCGAACTCGGAGATTCGGTCGAACAGATCGCACGCCGGGAGGCCGAAGCCGGCGCACCGCTTTTTGCGAACGCGAACATAAATGAGATGCGTCGCGAACTTTCATTTCCAGAAGATTTGTCCGCCGTAAAGATAGCCGAAACACCTCCCGAACTGAACCGAAACAGCGGGCTTCTCGCACTCTCAAATCTTTTGGTCAAGAAAGATGACAAGGATGGCGAGGTTGTAATCGTTGCCGATGTGTTCGGAAACGGGCTCGCAAAAATCGCGGGCGTTGTGGATCCGCCTGCCGATGATGAGGTTTTGCTCGAACTGCAAAAAGCCTTTGAAACCGATCCTTCCGATACTCCGTTTGTTCCGAACAAGGATCTCGAGACCGTTCCGGTGAGGATCGTGTTCAAGATACAACGCGTGGATGTTTCGAGCGAGGACGAGCAATAACGAGCAGCGTTAGAAGTTCTGAAGGCGATTTCCCCGCGTAAATCGTCCTGTGGAAGAACGACCCAGGATCCCTTCCGGGCAGGCCGGAAGGGGTCTTTTTTATTTTGGATTCGTCAGCGGAAAAACCTCGGAATTCATGCGAAATGGATGCAGCTTCCAACGGCGACGTTCAAAACGCATTGCGATCGCACCGCTTTTCTTCCCGCCCGCTCAATCTGTAAAATTGAGATCGGTTTCAAAATTTCGAACAAGGGAGGGAAAGCCCTTTGGGAATCGCGTCCACGGCCTGCGATTTCGGAAGGGCGGTAAAACAAACAATGAAAGAAAACAAGGACTTTTCATCGGGAATCGAATCGGCATTGAAGACGATTGGCGAGGTCGCCGCGGACGCGCTAGAAAACATCACCTCGGCGATCACCGGCGCGCCTGAAAATTTGCGTGACGGAACCGAATTCGCGCCGGTCGAACTTCCAAGGGATCTCTATGCGCACGGCGGCGCGCAAACCGAGTGGTGGTATTACACGGGACATTTCGATGGCGCCGATGGAGATCGTTACGGGTTCGAACTCGTGTTTTTCAAACGCCGGACCGATTTGGACAAATTCGGGCCGGTTCCGCTTCGCTTGCTCGGCAATCCAATTTATTTTGCGCATTTCGCTTTAACCGATAAGAAACACGGTCAGTTCCGTTATTCGCATCGCAAAAGCGCAAACGGATGGCTTGATGACAAGGCTCATGCATCGGAGTCTCACTATCACCTCAGACTCGGAGATTGGTCCGTACGAGAGGCGCATGGTTGCCATCTGCTTCGGGCGGCGCTCGGAGACGACTGCATTTTTGAGGCATCGCTCCGTCCGACGAAGGATGTGGTTCTAAACGGTTCGAAGCGCGACGGTGTCTCATACAAAGACGAAGACGAGGCTTCAAGGTATTTCTCGATCACAAGGATGGATCTCGACGGAGTGCTCCAAACTGCATCAGGCGCCGAAAGGATCCACGGACAGGCATGGATGGATCGCGAATTCGGAACCTGGGCGCCAACCGAACGTCAAAAGGGTTGGGATTGGTTTTCGATCCAACTCGACGACGAATCGGAAATCATGGTTTATCAGCTACGCGACAGCAAGGGCGATGTTTCGCCATATTCCTCCGGGTTGCTCGTAGCCGTCGATGGCTCCTCGGAACATCTCGACGCGGATAAGTTCAAGATCGAAACGTTGGAAAAATGGGAAAGCCCGAATTCCGGAGCGGAATATCCGAGCCGTTGGACGATTTCGATTCCGGAAAAGGAGATAAAACTCGAGGTGACGCCGATTCTCAACGATCAGGAACTCGATACCAGAGGAACCACGATGATCGTTTACTGGGAGGGCGCGTGCGAGGTACGAGGTACCGCCGGAGGCAAGGAAGTTGAAGGAGACGCATACGTCGAACTCGTCGGATACGACCGATCGCACGAAAACCCCAATCTCGCGTATTTCCTTGTCGGGAATCGATTTGAGGCTTAGAGAGATAATCCGGGCCATTTCCAAAGACGATTGCTTCGGTTCGGTCTCAAAGATGGTTTCCGATGTGGTCAAGAAAAATAAAGATTTGGATTCGAAGAATATTTGAATTGAATGGAAATTCGAGAGTTCAGCGGAAATCGCGACCGCATGCAAAACACAATCGAGCCCCGAACGGAAAAGTACAAAGATTCAATAAAACTTTCGCACGAAAAAAAGGGGACGGCGCCGCCGTCCCCTTCAAAATCTGTCTAGTACCAAATGCCCTTCCGGACAAAGAACTCAAAACTCGAAACCCGAAATTCGAAACTCCCTACCCCATGAATCCCAGATTCGACGTCGAGAAAGCCCCGATGTTCGGAAAAACAAGCGGGATATCAGCTTCCGGCAAACCAAACCAACGCGCGATCGTCGCCGCGTATTGCTCAACACCGGTTGTCGGAATCCAACGCCCGCGCGCGTTCGCCGCATTGCTTGTCGCGTCATCCGGTCCGTCGATCGTCAGATTCGGGAAAGGCGTACCGTTTGAGGTATCGACCCCGTAGAAATCTCCGCCGTTGACAGCGCCGCCAAGCACGAACATGTGGTTTCCCCAGCCATGATCGCTTCCAACGTTTCCGCCCGAACCGGCGGGATTCATCGTCCTGCCGAAATCGGTCATCATAAACACCGTAACTTCGGATTCACGGCCCTGTACTACCATCTCGTCATAAAATGCGCGCACCGCCTGCGACACCTGCGCGAGGTTGTTGTTCTGGGCGTTTAGTTGTCCGTTGTGAGTGTCGAATCCGCCGCGCTCGGTGTAAAACACCTGGCGTTCGACGTTCAAATCGGCCTGCTTTTTGATAAGCCTCGCGACCTGCTTCAATTGCCGACCGATGCCCGTGTTTGGAAATCCGACCGTAACCTCCTGGAATGTCGAAAGCGCTTCATTTGCCTGCATCGCGGCCTCTGTAACATTGCTCGCCGCGTTTACATAATTGTTGTTCAAATCAAGCGAGCGTATTTGGTTAAACGCGGCAAGCCTTGCCTGCGACCAACTATCGTTTCCAAACCCGATCGGATTCAATACCTCGTTCAATGGAGTCGATGAATCGTCGATGGCCATCGGTTGCGTGGTTTGCCCCGCCGTAAACAATGCCGCGCCGTCGATCGATGTGACCATCGGTATCAACCCGCCGGGATTGCTCGATTGATTCATGTCATCCGAGAGCCGTCCTCCCCAACCGGAGAATGAAAACGTATCCGATCTTCCGGCCTGATACTGATTTACCTGATCCAGATGCGAAAAAAGCTGCGACGGCTTGGCAATCGAATTATTCTGATACTGCGCCTTCGTCATCGGGCTGACCAGCGTGCCGACATTCGTTACCCAAGCCAGTTTGCCCGTCGCCCAAAGCGGATGAATACCGGCGTTGCCATTGGTCTGTTGACCAAAAGCGGGATGCATGCCGTAAGAAAGATTGCCCATCGCCGGAACCGAGATCGGCAAAAGCGAGCCCTGAGCCAGCGCGAGCCCCGCCGCCGAACGGGCAGCGGCGTAATCATTGTAATTGCTGATTCCCGAGTCGGTGTGAAGCGGAACCAAGGTGTTGTTCCCGTCATTCCCACCACCTAGAAATACGCAGACAATCGCTTTGTAACCCGTCGTTCCGAGGCTTCCCTGTTTCTTAGCCGCGTCCCTCGAACGCTGAGCCAGCACCGACATCCTTCCGAAATGGACGAATTGAGTGGCGAGCCCCGCCATACCGAGCGCGCAGCCCGCTTTCTTTACAAAATCTCTTCTTGATTCTTTCATTTCGCCTACCTCTGGATTTGATACTGCGAGGAACTCGCTATCAGAAACAACGCCGTTCTCACCTTGAAGTTGTGGTCAAACTGCGCGATCGGTGCCATTGCCGTCAAAATCGATTGCCGCATTTCGGGCGACATCGTGCTGTGCATCAGACGCCTGTCAAGCTCATCCACCACGCTATTCCCCGTCGGATCCTCGCTTGAAAGCTGTATCAGATCGTTGACGTCGATCGATGAACCGACCGGCGTCGGCCATGTCGCGCCCGGATCGGGGTCGATGTTTACAAACGACATGATCGTCGTCATGTTCGTTCTTTGAATCGCCGTTCCGGTATTCATGATCCCGAACTCGGGAGCCAGAAGCGATGTTCCCGGCACTATATAATTCGGCGTGTAATAGTTGAAAACGGTGTTGGCGTAAAAAGGAAACTGTCCCATCAACTGCGGAAGCCAGAACACGACTCCATCACTGGGCTGCGTTCGATCGGCAGAAAGGACGTCAAATTGCCTGTAGATATTTGTCGTAAGCTGCACGGGCTCGCGAAGCTTTCCATAAAAAGGATCGGTCTTAACGTCCCCGCGCGCCTCCGGATCGAGCAGAATCGCCTTAACCACCGCTTTCATATCGCCGCGAATTCCCGCGCCGTTGTTGTTGAAAGCAGCCGCGACGCGCGACACGTATGCCGGCGAGGGATCGCTTGTAACGAGATGCTGGATCAAAAATCTGCCGACAAACGGACCGAGATTCGGATGGTTGAAGATGTTGTCGAGCGCGAGATCCAGCTCGGTGTTTCCGTTCAGATTCGCCGCGATGTTTTTGTTGACCGCATTCGGATAATCAAGCAGTGTTTTCGCCGTCACATCGTGCAGATTTTGCTGGAGGACCAGCGGATCCTTGAAATTCACCGCACCATCGGTCGAGTTCGGACAACCAACATTGCAAAAACGAAAACCGGTGAACACCTTTGTGAAATTGTTTACCGTGTCCTGGCTGTAAGTCGGTATCGGCGCCCCGCCGTTTCCGGTTTGGAGCGTTCCATCTTGATTGAGCATAAACAGCCCGACGGTAAATAGCTGAAGAATTTCCCGGGCATAGTTTTCGTTTGGCGTGTTCTTCGTGCTTCTCGCCATATCGAGATAATCGCCCATCGCCGGATTGAGCGTCATATCCTTCATGAGATCGCGATAGTTGCCAAAAGCGTGAGCCGAAAGAACCTTGTGATAGGCGATCATATGGCTCGATTGCTGAATGGTTTGTCCCGAGGTTACCCAAAGCTGGCTGAGCGCCCAGGCGACTCTGTGTCGGAGCTGAGCGTCGCCGTAAAAGGCTTCCTTAAAGAACCAGTTCATCACGGGATATTGCGTGTAATAGGTTCTTACGCATTCGATGTATTCGGGAGTGCCGCGCTGGAACGGGCATCCGACATCCTGTTGCGCGGGTTTCAACACGTAATCGGGATAAGGATTTGCGGCCGATGGATATGGCGCGTTGAACTGTTCCGCGAGCCAGACGCGAAGGCCGATCCGGCGAACTCTCTGGTCGAGGTCCTTTGTCGGGCCAAACGTCGCCTGTTCCAAAAACCGCTTTCTGTCGCCCGACCATCGATATCCGACATAATCGTCGGAATCGCCAAGATTCTTTTCGTCCGCTGCCTTCTTCGGCGGATCAAATTTCAAACCGCCGGTTTTGCCAAATCCGAGCAGGAGTTGGTTGCTGGCCATTCCGCGCCATGAAACCTGAATCAAAAGATCCCCGGTCGGCTGCGGTTGCGGCCAGAATCCGATTTCGTCATGGAGTTTTATGCGAAGCACATAAACCTGCTCGTCCTGCGAAAGCTTGTCGATTCCAAGGATCGGAAAGCGATAGATCCTGTTGTTTGCATCGCGCGCGTAAACCCGAAACGCGTTTGCATCCTCGTCCACCGAAAGCGGGGTTTCGGCAACATAGAGCAGGATCTCCTGATCGGGCGAAAAAACATCCGATCCGCCGCGATTCGCTTTACTGGCCGCTGCCTTCATTGACTTGTCGGCCGGCGCGGCCAGCGCTCTATTGGTTTCGCCCTCCAAAAGAACGGGTGACGGGGAATTTGGATTGGGATCGGATTGCGCGAACACGAAACCGGTTGAAATGAAAACTGCAAACGCAATCAGAGCGACTGCTCTCGGACACTTCCGGCTAAACATAAGGAGCCTCCTAGGAAACAGGCACGCGCGCTTGGCGCGTATGAAAGATTCAAATCGAGTGCGAACGATGGTTTTAAACCATGTTGTACATTATTTATACTATGCGGAATATGCTGCGAACAAGGATTTTTTCTCGAAAGAGCATTCAAACCCATGTTTTTGTAACCAACTTCGATCTTTTGTCAGAGTTTTGACGATGGATATCGGCAAATAGCTGAATTATTTTCAACCCGGGTGCAAACCAAAGCGCTTGACCTCGAACGATGGATCGATTTTCGAAGCGGTCTTGCAAATAGTTTTCGTCCGATTCAAAAACTTGTTGACGGATTTCCGAAATGTATTGAAATCGGATAATCTCAAGGAGTGAATCTTCCAAATTATCTCACTCTCGCGCGTATTTTTCTCGTACCGCTTTTGGTGGTGGTTCTCTTGACGCCGTTTTCCGAACATTGGTTTGGCATCCAAAGCTATGCGTTCGCTATCGGGATCTTTCTGGCAGCATCATTGACCGACATCCTCGACGGCCATCTCGCCAGAAAACGAAAGCAGGTTTCAAAATTTGGAGCGTTGCTTGATCCGATAGCGGACAAGCTTTTGGTTTCGGCGGCGCTTATCGTGCTTGTCGAGAAGCATCTCGCTCCGGCGTGGACGGTGGTCGTGATTCTGGGCCGCGAGTTTGTCGTAACGGGGCTTCGTTCGGTGGCTGCCGCCGATGGGATCGTCATATCAGCGCAAAAGGTTGGGAAGGTAAAGATGTGGTTTCAATGCATCGCGATCGTCGCGTTGCTTGTCGCCGCCGCCTCGAGCCCGCCGCCGGTTTCCAATTTCGGATGGCAGATTCCAGCCGCTTTTTGGGAAGTCGCCGAGGTCAGAACAGCGTTTTCAAACCTGTTTTCATTTGCGCTGACGACCAACGACTGGAAGGTTTTTGGCTATCTCGTGGGTCGCGGAGCGCTTTGGGTTGCGGTGATAACCTCCTGTTGGTCGATGTACGACTATTTCCGCTTTTTCTATGTCGAAAGCACGAAAAAAAAGGCGGCCGAAAAGACCGCCCTTTCCTCTGAAATTTCGGATTGATTATTGAATTTCGACCCAGTCGCCGGTGTGGATCTCGGTCGCCGCGCGGACAACCATTACGGTCGCCGTCCTTTCCATAACGTTCAGCACTACCATTTCGCCAACCACGCGTCTCAATCCGTTGGGTCTTCTGGATTTCGCGTCTTCGCTCGTCACGGTAGCACCGCCGGCGTTATCACCCTTTTTCCTGGGCGATTGAATCGAGAAATGTCCGCCCTCATAACGGTCGCTTTCGTTTCCGTCATCGCGGTTGTCAACCGATTCTTTTGGAACCTTTGTATAGATGTTGCCGGTGCCAAGCGGGCGGAAGATCGTCAGATAATCGCCGATCTTGACGTTATCCTCGCGTCCGAGATCGACATATGCGATCATTTCGCGACCAAACATTTCCTGGCCTTCGCGTCCCATCACGATTCGGCCCATCGCCTTGCCCGAAGGATCGGCATAGAGATCGATCGGCCCGCGTTTTTTGAACAAGGGGCTCTCGCGTTTCGTGAACGGCTTCAGCAGATCTCCAAAAAGAATCTCGCCGCACGAATTCTTGACTCGTACGATCGCGTGATCGCTTTTGGAAACCATTACCTCAACCGCACCGACTTCTTGAATCCAGATGCCGAGATCCTTCTTTTCGGTCCAATCGGAATTGACCTTCCCGCGCGGACGTATTACCGAATAAACATCGCCTTTCTTCATTCCTGAAGCGGCGCCGCCGTTTACATAAAGAACATCGCCCTCACCGTAAACGTGATAGTCCTTTTCCTCTTCGGCTCCAACGACTTCGATCGTTGCGCCTACCGGTCCGGATTGGATATATCCGGCGCAATAGAGGTTCGCGCCTTCGGCAACGGGCAGCTTTTCCGGATCATCTTCCGAATAAACAATCGTCGAATTGATCTTTTTCTCATTGGACTTCGGCTTTTGCGCAAAAACAACGCTGCCGGCGAACACAAACAATGCTACGACCAAAAAGGCCCGAAATGAATATTGAAATCTCACGGAAAATCTCCTTGTGCAGAGGACGTAAAGTAAATTCAAATCATGATCCGACAGAACGAAGGATCAAAATGCGGTGCGGCCGTGCTTTCAACACAGCCAATTAAAGCTTACAAGATTGATAAACATCTTGCAACAAGTTTTTGATTTGTTAGCGGCCTGAACCCTGGTGTCATTCTGTGACCGAAACGCGATCAGTGCGAACAAGAAGTCCGAATGCATTAAAAACCGTGTCGGATTTCAAATTGCCTATCGTCGATAGGCGATGAGTGCAGCAAGCGAAGAATGGTCTATTGAGTCCACTCCAACGAGTCGATTTTATTCAAAAATACGTAATTTCCTTTTCGGGGGCTCTCTTATAAGTCAATTCAAAGCTGAAATCGATCGGCAAAGTGATTTTCAAAGAATCCACGAAAGACCCCTGCCGCCTTGTGCGGCAGGTGAATGAGGTCAGCAGCTAGTCAAAACCACATTGATTCATCTGGGGCCCCTGCCGGACAAGTCGGCAGAGG
>JAWKHN010000013.1:0-121500 GCA_041394795.1 Pyrinomonadaceae bacterium
CGCTCCCTTTGCGGGAATCCACTGCGTCGCGCCGGCCGGGCTCTTTGTCTTTTCCCATTCGAAAGCGAAAAGATTTTCGAGATAATTCAGGCTCCATTTGAAGGGGGTTTTTGTCCACGCGCCTTCGAGACCGCTCGTTACGGTGTCTTCGGCGTTGCCCTTGCCGCATTTGTTTTTCCAACCGAGTCCCTGATCTTCAATGCTGGCGGCGGTTGGTTCCGGGCCGACGCAATCGGCGGGATTGTGAGCGCCGTGGTTCTTTCCGAAGGTGTGTCCGCCGGCGATCAACGCCACGGTTTCCTCGTCATTCATTCCCATCCGTCCAAACGTGTCGCGGATGTCTTTCGCCGCCGCGATCGGATCCGGATTTCCGTTCGGTCCTTCGGGGTTTACGTAGATCAGTCCCATCTGCACGGCTGCAAGCGGGTTTTCGAGCTTACGCTCGCCCGAGTAACGTTCGTCGCCGGCGAGCATCTTCTTTTCGGGGCCCCAATAGACAAGATCGGGTTCCCAGTCGTCGGTGCGTCCGCCGGCGAAGCCGAATGTCTTAAAGCCCATGTCTTCGAGCGCTACGTTTCCCGTCAAGACCATCAGATCGGCCCACGAGATTTTGCGTCCGTATTTTTGCTTGATCGGCCATAGGAGACGCCGCGCCTTGTCGAGGTTTGCGTTGTCGGGCCAGCTGTTGAGAGGTTCGAACCGCTGCTGGCCGCCGCCCGCGCCGCCGCGACCGTCCTGGGCACGATAGGTTCCGGCGCTGTGCCATGCCATGCGGATAAAGAACGGACCGTAATGCCCGTAGTCTGCGGGCCACCAATCCTGCGATGTTGTCAGGAGGCCGCGTATGTCTTTCTTTACGGCGTCGAGATCAAGAGATTTGAATTCCTTTGCGTAGTCAAAATCGTCTCCCATCGGATTCGATTCGGGAGACTGCTGACGGAGGGGAGTTAGATCGAGTTTATCGGGCCACCAAAAACTGTTTGATTTCGGATTGCCCTGGGAGAATGCCGTTCCTGTAACGACGAATATCAACAATGCCAATGTCGATGCACTTTTTACAAATATTCGATTGCGCAACACAATATTGGTCCTCCTAAATTAGATTTGGTTTAAGTCTAATTTAAAAACAAATTTAAACCAAGCAAGGTTGAGGGGAAAGCGGGATTATTTAAAGGAAATTTGCGGACTGGTTCGAAGAGAATTGGCGCGAGAGGCGATTTAACCGAGTTCAAGCCGTGATTTGTAGAGTTCGAAATCTTCGTCTCTGAAGCAGCAGAATGTCACTTCACTGATTAGGGCATGGGATCGGGTGGTCTCGATCGCGATTTCGACCGCTTTTTCTTTTGGGAAATCAAAAACACCCGTCGAGATACATGGAAAGGCGATCGACTCCAAACCGTTTTCATGCGCGATCTCGAGACTTCTCTTGTAACACGATGCTAGGAGTTCGGCTTCCTGCTGATCGCCGCCGCGCCAGACGGGGCCGACCGTATGGATGACAAACCTTGCCGGAAGCCGATAGCCCTTTGTGATCTTTGCGTCTCCGGTTTTGCAGCCTCCGAGCAATCTGCATTCCTGCAAGAGTTCCGGCCCGGCGGCGCGATGAATCGCGCCGTCAACACCCCCGCCGCCGAGAAGCCCGGAATTGGCGGCATTGACGATGGCATCGACGGTAAGGGTTGTGATGTCGGCTTTGGTTAGGAGTAGTTGCATGGGGAGATTATAGCGTGAAAAAGTGCAGCGTGACTGGAGTGTGGGCGTCTCGCCTGCAGCCTGTTTAGTATTCCCTGACTGGTGCGCAGGCGTCTCGCCTGCAACCCGTTTAGTGTCCCCTGACTGATCGGGTCGGGGGCGTTAGCCCCCTCCCACACCACCGCACGTACGGTTTTCCGTATACGGCGGTTGAGCTCAGCGACCTAATGTGTCGCGAAGTCCTGCGGAACGAGAAAGCCGTAGCGTTTCAGCGTTTGGTTGTTCAGGGCGGCGTGCATGACCGGATGGCATGCCATCGGCCATGTGCTTGCCGTTAGGTGGCAGTTTCGGGCTCGCGATTTGCTGACGCCAAGCGCCAGCAGGTTTCTGTATCGGCCTTTGGTCGAGTTCCAGCGTTTCCAGAAGCATTTTCTGATGTGCCGTCTGATCCATCGTCCGATGTCGACTCGCCAGTATGGCTCGTCGGCTAGGGAGAAGTAGTTGGACCATCCGCGAATAAACCGCAACCATTGGTCGCGAAGCTCCTTCGTTGTCAGGCCTGCGAGTCCGCTGAAAAGCTTGCGTACCCTGTCCTTTAATTTCCGGATTGATTTGGGGGCGGGTCGGAGTTTGCCCTGTTCCGTCGGCTGGTAGCCGAGGAACTGGCGTTCCCATGGTCGCCCCGTGTCGCTTTTATCGCGGTTGACGGGGATTTTCAGGCGTGTTTCTATCCACGCGGAGATCGACGCGAACACGCGTTCGGCCGCCTTGCGGCTCGATACGTATATGTTCACGTCATCGGCGTATCGGCAGAACGACAGGCGCCTGCTCTCCAGTTCCTTGTCCAGCATGTCGAGATATATATTGGCCAGCAGGGGCGACAACGGCCCGCCCTGCGGAACGCCTTTCGGCGTCGCATGTTTCCTTCCGTCCTCCAGATATCCGGCGCGCAGATAGGCTCCGGTGAGATTGAGCATCCGCTTGTCCCGTACCGTTCGTGCAACCTCGCGCATCAGGATGTCATGGTTCACCTCGTCGAAGAATGACTTCAGATCGATGTCCACCACCCAGTCCTTTCCTTCGCTGACATGCTTCCGGGCCGCTCTGACCGCATCGTGCGCGCTTCGCCCGGGCCGGAACCCGTAGCTGTGCTCGCTGAATTGCGGGTCGAACAGCGGTTGCATGACTTGAAGCATCGCCTGTTGCAGTACCCTGTCCAGCACCGCGGGGATTCCGAGCGGGCGGGTTTCCCCGTTGCCTTTCGGAATGTATTCCCTCCGCGCCGGTGCCGGATTGTATTTTCCCGAGGCCACTTTTGCCCTCACGTTGTTCCAGTGGGGGCCAATGTGCTTCGGAAAGTCCTCAACGCTGATGTGGTCGATTCCGGGAGCGCCCTTGTTCGCTTTTACGCGCTTCCAGGCTTCCCGCATGTTCTCCCTCTCCAGCATTTGTTCCATCAGTTCCTCATTCATGGCTTTCCTTCATGGCCTTTCGTGGACGACTTTTGGCCGGGCATCCGCATGTCTGTTTCCGTGCCGGGAATCCATCCCGTCGGAAAGCGTGCGCCGCGGGCTTCCACCGCCTTTGTTCTGCTCCGTTTTTCCGGTTGTCCAGATTGGTCGTTAGTCATGTTTCGTAGCTCTTCGGCCCTTCGCTCCCTTCCCCTTTCAGGGACTCTCCACGCTACTACGGCCTCTGCTGACTTCTCCCGGTCTCCTCGACCCTCGGGAGATCTCCCCGGGTAAGGCGTGCAATCTTTCGGCCCGTGCCGTCCGGCTCTACCTGGTATGGCTTTCGGTGGTTTTTGGATTTCGCGGCCGCTCGCACGCTCATCGCCCATACCCGGCCTCTCTGCCGATTCGTTTTCCTACGGTCGTGCCTTTGCTCCCCGCTTCCTTCAGGCTGGCCTCGCGGCTTCCCCCTTGCGGTTCGCTACGGTTGTTTCCACTAACCCCGACTGTTTCGTTTCAAACAGCTAGATTGCACCCATGCCGGGCACACGAGCGCAGGCGTCCCGCCTGCCACCCGTTTAGTGTCCCCGGGGGGTTAAGTGAACAGGGCCCGTTCAGCCCGCCGTTGCTCCTCCCCGCGGTTTTACTCGCGCGGCTGCGCTCGTGGCAGGCGGGGACGCCTGCGCTCCAGTCAGCAGGCGGGGACGCCTGCGCTCCAGTCGCGCTGCGCGCCGGACCCAAAACTCGAAACTCAAAACTCGAAACTCGAAACTGCTCACACCGTTACAACCGGGCAGGTCGATTTCGAGATCAGTTCGAAGGTTGAGCCGCCGAGGCTTTCTTCGGAGAAGAATGTCTTGTTGACGCCGATTACTATCAGATCGGCTCCCTTCTCCTCGGCTTCCGCGACGATCTGTGTCCAGAAGTCTCCGGTTCGGACAAGCTCGTTCAAGCTGCATTCCGTTCTGAACTCTTCCGGCACCCAGGCGCAAAGTTCTTCGTTCTTTTCGGCATGTTCATCGGCGTTTTCCGTAACGTGAAGCACATCCAAATGCGCTCCCGACGCTTTTGCGATCTCAACCGCGAAGCTCAACGCCGCTTCCGATTCTTCCGATAGATCGACCGGAGCGAGTATCTTCCGGATCTCGGCATCGGTTCTCGCCGACGCCTTTTCGCCAACGATCAAAAGCGGCACCGACGATTCGCGCATCACGGTTTCCGAAACCGAACCAAAGCGAAGCTTTTCAATTCCGCCGCGACCCGTCGTTCCAAGAGCGATCAAAATCGTATCCGCAGTCTCGGCTTCCTCAAGGATTGCCGTGCCGGCGTCTTCCTCCTTAAAGACAACCTCAACCGGATATTCGCTTCCAAGATTCTCCGCCGCAAACGCGCGCAACTGCGTTTCCATCTCGTGCTCGGTTTGCTCTTCCTCAAGCGCGAGTTCCTCCAGCTGCGATTCCGTAAAGTAGCGCGGAAGATCGGTTTCCTCGGCGTTGAGCAGTCTCAGATTGGCACCGAAATAACGCGCGATCCGAGCCGCATATTTGATCGCCACGGATGTTTGCGGACTAAAATCGGTTGGGCATAGCACGAGTTTTTCATCGGATTTGACGGTCGTTTCCGGATGCGCCTTGCGTTCGCTAAGGAAGTACAAAACCGGCACCGCCATTCGCGAAAGCAGAAGCGACGCCACCTCGCCTGCCATCAACGAGATCGCCAACCCTTGGAAGATCGGGTCAAAGAGCATTACCGCCGAACCGACGATAACCGCCGCCGCCGTCAGAAGCATCGGTCTGAATCTGACCGCGCCCGCATCGACAACCGCATCGACCAAAGACATGCCGTGCTGCATTCTCAGCTCGACAAAGTCCACCAAAATGATCGAGTTCCTGACCACGATCCCCGCCCCGGCGATAAAACCGATCATCGACGTCGCCGTAAAAAACGCACCCATCAAGGCATGCGCCGGCAGTATCCCGACAAGCGAGAACGGGATCGCCGCCATGATCGTCAAAGGCGTCTTGAACGATTGAAACCAACCGACGACGAGTATGTAGATCAACACCATCACGACCGCAAACGCCAGACCGAGATCGCGGAAAACCTCATACGTGATATGCCATTCGCCGTCCCATTTCATCGAGTATTTGTCTGTCAAAAACGGCTGCGACGCGACATATCTTTCGAGACTGTAACCCTCCGGGAGTTTCATTGCCTCGATCTTGTCGTTCAGACCGAGGATCGCGTAAACCGGACTTTCGACAGCCCCCGCGACATCCGCGGTTACATAAACCACAGGCATAAGATTCTTGTGATAGATGCTCTTGTCAGACTTGACCTCGCGAACCTCGACGAGTTCGTTGATCGGCACAAGATTTCCCGCACGCCCGACGACCTTTATCTGTTTCAGGCTTTCAAGACTCGAGCGATCGGCCTTCGGAAGCCGGAGCTTTATCGAGATGTCTTCCTTCTCGGTCGGTACGTGCAAAAGCCCGACATCCATTCCATTCATCGCCAGGCGAAGCGTTTGCGCGATCTGCTCGGATGAGATTCCATTGATCGCCGCCTTCCGCTTGTCAATGTCGAGGCTGTATTTGAGCTGGTTGTCTTCGACGTACCAATCGACATCAACCACGCCATCCGTCTCATCGAGTATGTCGCGGATCCCGCCCGCGATCTCGATCTGCCTGTCATAGCTCGGTCCGTAAACCTCGGCAACTATCGTTTGGAGCACCGGCGGGCCGGGCGGAACTTCGGCGACCTTTACGCGGGCGCCGTATTTCAACGCGATCTTCTGGAGATCGGGTCTGACGCGCTTTGCGATGTCGTGGCTTTGCGCCGATCTTTCTTCCTTTGAAACCAGATTGACCTGTATATCGGCGACGTTTGAACCGCGCCTTAGGAAGTAGTGCCTTACCAAACCGTTGAAGTTGTAAGGCGACGCCGTGCCGACATACATCTGATAGTCAACCACTTCCGGAACATCCCCGATCTTGTTCGCGAGTTCGCGCGTTACCGCCGCCGTCTCCTCAAGCGTCGTGCCTTCCGGCATATCGACGATGATTTGAAACTCGCTCTTGTTGTCGAAGGGGAGCATCTTCACCTTTACAAACTTGAGCGCGACAAGCGACATCGAAGCGAGCAAAAGCAGTACGACACCCGAAAGAAACGTGTATCGCCAGACGGGTTTGACGATGATCGACGTCATCACCTTGCGGTAAATCCGGGTAGTAAAACCCTCCTCGCCGTGTTCGTGCTTCGTATCGCGCTTGAGGAGCTTGAGGCTGGCCCAAGGCGTTACGACAAATGCGACAAGCATCGAGAAGATCATCGCCGCGCTTGCACCAACAGGAATCGGACGCATGTAGGGGCCCATCAAACCGCGTACGAAAGCCATCGGCAGGATCGCCGCGATAACGGCGAAGGTCGCGAGGATTGTCGGATTTCCGACCTCATCCACGGCGTCGATGGCTATCGAAACCAAAGAGCGGCCCTTGTTTTCGGGCAAGCCGTAATGCCTCGTCATGTTCTCGACGACCACGATCGCGTCATCGACGAGGATTCCGATCGAAAAGATAAGCGCGAAAAGCGTAATCCGGTTGAGCGTGTAACCGTAGAAGTAGAAAACCGTGAGTGTCAGAGCGAGCGTAACCGGAATTGCGATCGCCACGATCCCCGATTCCCGAAGTCCGAGCGCGAGCATGATCAAAACGGAAACCGACGCGATGGCGATCATCATGTGGAGCAGGAGCTCGTTAGATTTTTCGGCCGCGGTTTCACCGTAGTTTCGCGTAGTCGTTAAACGGACATCGGATGGGATCAGATTTCCCTTCAGTGATTCCGTTTTCTCGAGAACCTTCTCGGCGATCTCGATCGCGTTTGTTCCCTTTCTCTTTGATACGGCGATCGTTACCGCGGGCTCGATGCCCTGCGCCTTTTCCTTCTCGGAGGCGTGCTTTGCTTCGCCCGGTCCGGCGCCAAACATCACGTAGTCGGCGGGTTCCTCGGGGCCGTCGGTGATCGTCGCGACATCGCGCAGGAAAACCGGCCGGTCGCCGAATACACCGACAACGACGTTTCCAACATCCTCGGTTGAGGTAAAGAAGCTTCCGGTTTCAACGATCGCTTCCTTGTTCTGTGCGGCGAATGTTCCCGTATCGATTTTCTGGTTGCTCTGGCCAAGCATCGGTACGATTGCCGCCGGGGCGACGTTTCGCGACGACATCTTTGATTCGTCCAAAAGCACGCGTACCTGCCGGCGCTGTCCTCCGATCAGCTTTACTTCGGAGATGTCTTGGATCTGCTTGATCTGATCCGTCATCTGCGCCGCGACTCGTCGCAGCGTGAAGTGATCGTACGTCGCGGAGGAAAGCGTCATCGCAAGAATCGGTACGTCGTCGATCGAGCGCGGTTTTACGATCGGTTGCGATGCGCCCGGCGGCACGAGATCCATGTTGGCGAGCATCTTTTGATTGAGGCGCACGATGGCGTCCTCTTCATTTTGCCCGACCCGAAACCTTACGATCGCCATCGAGAAACCGGGCGAGGAGGTCGAGTAGATATACTCGACGCCCGGGATTTCCCAAAGCAGCTTCTCCATCGGCTTCGTTACGCGTTCCTCCACTTCCTTTGAAGAGGCGCCCGGCATCTGCACCATGACGTCGATCATCGGCACGATGATCTGCGGTTCCTCTTCGCGCGGGAGCATAACGACCGCGCCGACTCCGAGCAGGATCGACGCCGCGACTACGAGCGGAGTGAGCTTGGATTTGATGAACGCGCCGGCTAGTTTGCCGGCTATCCCGATCTCTTTCATGCTATTTCACCTTCGCTCCGTCGCTCAGACCCCTTATGTTTGAAATCGCGATCGTTTCGCCGTCCTCTATCCCCGAAAGCACCTCGGTCGCGCCTTCGGATGTGTTTCCAACGGTGATGATTCTGAATCTCGCGATACCGTTCTCATCGACCACATAGACTCCGGAAAGCTGTCCGTTTTGAACGACCGCTTCGGACGGGACGGTGATCGCCGGTTTTTGCTCGACCGGGAAACGCGCCAGACCAAACAATCCGGTACGCAAATTTCGGTTGGACGGAAGCGCGATCTTGACGGTGTAGCTGCGGCTTGCGGCATCTGCCGCGGGAAGTATCTCGGTTACCGCACCCGAGAGTTCGGTGCCGCCCAAGGCATCGATTTTTACGAGCACGCGGCTTCCGATATGAATGATGTTCGAACGCGATTCTTCGACCGCCGCTTCGAGTTCGAATCTCGAGTTGTCTTCGATCGACGCCAGCGGAACACCCGGCGAGGCGATCGCCCCCGATTCGGCCATCTTCTTAACGATCACGCCCGATACCGGCGAGACGATCCGCGAGTATCCGCCGACCACTTTCGAATTGGCGATATCGGCGCGCGCCTGTTCGGCCTTGGCGTTGATCTGTTTCTTCTTGGAGATGATCGTTTGAACCATCGCCTTTGCGCGTTCGAGTTCGGAGGTCGCCATCCGAAGCCTTTGCTGCGCCTCGTCGAATTCCTGCCCGCTCGCGGATTTGCGATCGTAGAGTTCCTTGAACCGGCCGAACGTGATCTCTGCAAGTTTCTTGTTCGCTTCGGCTGTTTTGACGGCCGCGTTGGCGGCTTCGACCGAGCGGTCTATTTCAACGAGCGCGGCCTGCGCCTCCTTGAGGCCCGCGTTTGCCTTGTCGAGCCGTGTCTTGCTTTCGCTGTCATCGATCTGCACGAGCAGTTGTCCGCGCGAAACATAATCGCCTTCGGAGAATGGAAACGAGATGATGCGCCCCATCATGTTTGCCGAAATCTGAGTAGTGGTCTTCGCCTTGATCGTGCCGGTCGCTTCGTAGTAATCCTCGATGGAAGATTTGGTGACCTTTGTAAGCGCTACGTTTTGAACCGTATTTTGCTTTGGCGCGTCCTTCTTCGCTTCCTCTTTTTTGGAGCATGATGCGGACCAAAGCGCGAAAACAATCAATATTATTGGGATTGCGATCTTTTTCATTTCTTTCGATTCCTATTCAAAGGCCTTTACGTCGTTTAGTCTTCCGGTTACGAGAAGCACCTGCGCGTGGCTGACGAGATATTCATAACGGGCGGCGAGGAGGCTGTGCTTCGAACGCACGAGAGCGGCTTCGGCGCGGAGAACCTCTGTGATCGTTGTCAGCCCGAACTTGTAGCGGTCTTGAATGATCCGCAATGCCTCTTCGGCGTGGGCGATCGATTTGATCGAGACTTCGATCTTGGCTTTCGCCGTCTTGTTCGCCTGCAAGGCGCTTATTACCTCGATCCTTATCTTGTTTTCGAGACTCCGCTTTTCGAGTTCGGCGATCGTTTCGCCTTCGGTCGATTTTGCGAGTCTGTTTTTTCTGCCGGCATCAAAGAGCGTGTAGGTCAGGTTTACGCCGACCGTGTAATCGCTGCTTCCGTTTGCGATGTAGGGCGAGCTGTAGCCGAAATTTGCGAATGCGTTTACACTGGGCAGCTTTTCATCCACGACGGATTGCGTTGAGATTTTGCTGTTTCGGATTCCGAGATCGGCCATCTTGAGATCGAGGCGATTTTCAAACGCGATTCTTATCAAATCGTCGCGTTCCTCGATCGGGAAGTAGCGTTCGGTCAGGGTTCCCGTGATTTCCTTTTCGAATCCCGGCTCGTCGCCCATCATCACGTTGAGCGTTTCGAGCGTTGTGATCAGACCGCTTTCGGCTTCGATCTTTTGTTGACCGGTATGCGCGAGTTCGACATCGGCGGCGAGATAATCGGCTTCGGTCGTCATCCCTACATCGACCATGTCGCGAGTTTTCTTTCGATTGGATTCGGCGGCCTTCATCGCGTCTTCGCTAACCTTCACCATCTCGCGGCCAAGGACCGCCGCGAAGTACGTGCGTACGACGTTAAAGCGAAGCTCCTGCCGCATCGCCTCGACCTTTAGATCCGACTGCTCCTTCTGGAGCTCGGCCTGGGAAACGCGGGTTCGCGTCTTATGCCCGTCGTAGAGCGGCATCCGCGCCGAGAACATCGTGCGGAAGTTGTTGACGCCATCGGGATGATTTAGCGTATCGACCGCGAAGTTGGAGGCGCCAAAGCGGCCCTGCTCTAGAAGCGATGCGAATACGAAAGTCGGATTGTTGCTTCTTGTAAACTGCTGGCTGAATTCGAACGAAGGCTTTTTGCCAAGCCTCGCTCCTTCTATGCTGAGCTCCGCGACTTTGGTTTCGGTTTCGGCGCGCTTAGTTTCCGGATTCGAATCGAGTGTCTTATCGACCGCCGTTTCAAGATCGAGACGCGGCGGGAACATGCGATCCTGCGCTTCGAGGCGTGTGAAAAGTGCGGCGAATCCAAAGAGTAGGGAAATCGCCGCCACACGCGTTGAGGCACGCAGCACGAGGCGGAGAAAACGGATTTTGATTAGCATTCCTTGAACCCCAGCTTTGAGAGAAGTGCGATCATCGGACACTTTCCGGTAAAGGCCGATTGAAGGAGGTTCAGACCAACAAAAGCGGTGAACAACAAGAAGTATGGACTAACAAAATAGCCGAGCAACACGCTAAGGAATACAAAAGTCCCAGCGATCAATCGCAACATTTCATTTATCGTCATACCTTTTTCCATCCTCTTCGATATAGAACTATATCACTATATAGGAATATAGTTCTATAAACTTGGAAATGTCAAGGGCAATGAAAGGAAATCTAACGATCTGTTTTTTTGGGGATCGGCGGGAAATCGCTCGGCCAAAAACAAAGAGACCCCGCAGAGCGAGCCATGCAGGGGTATTAGAATGAATAATTCGAAGGCGGTTAATGTACTTAACTAGCCAACATTATTTTGACGATTTAGCCACGTGCGGCTAGTATAATGTTTTTGCAGTCAGTGTCTGAACCATGAACAAGTCCGAAACTATTGACCTTTACGACTTTCTCCAACAATTCCCGGACGAAGAATCCGCACGTAAATTCTTTGAATCCCAACGATGGGGTGATGAACCCTATTGCGGACATTGCGGAAGCGTCGAAGTTTCCGAATGCAAAGATCATAAACCGATGCCATATCGCTGCAAGAGCTGTCGGAAGCATTTTAGCGTCCGCACAGGTACAGTTCTAGCCGACTCGAGACTACCGCTACATAAATGGCAAATGGCTATTTACATCATGACGACTGCCCTAAAAGGTATTCCGTCAGCTCAGTTGGCGCTCGCATTGGGCGTCACTCAAAAAACCGCTTGGTTTCTAGCGCAGCGTATCCGTGAATCATGATTTGGCGCCCACACAGACAGCGGTAAATACGGTCAAGTTACGGCATTTACCATCACATACACCAAGCGCTTGCATCGTTGCCTGAACGAATTCTCAACCCGTCACATTACATTCCAAGTGAATGCAATCGACTTTATCAAAATGACAGGTAAGAGAATGACAGGAAAAACTCACCTATAAGGAGCCAATCAATGCCCAAGAAAAAAGAGCAAATCATAGAACCGATAAACGCAAGCCTCAAAGACGTCACAAGCGCTTTGGTTCGTGGTGGTGCGGAAAAGACTGGAAAAAGTCACGATCGTTTTGCGCCAATGCCGAAAGAGAATTTATCGGATTTTCTCTTCTACAATTCTAGTGATGGCGCGGCAAGCGTTCAGGTTGTTGTGGACAATGATTCTGTCTGGTTGACTCAATCTGCTATGGCTGATCTGTTTGGAACAACGAAGCAAAATATCAGCAAGCACCTTAATCACATCTTTGATGAAGGTGAGTTATCAGAAAATTCAGTTGTCAACGAAAAGTTGACAACTGCCACCGATAACAAGAGTTACCTTGTTAAATTCTACAACCTGGATGCGATTATCTCTGTTGGTTATCGAGTTAATTCCAACAAAGCGACGCAATTCCGAATTTGGGCGACTCGTATTTTGAAGGAATACCTTGTGAAAGGGTTTGCAATGGATGACGACCGCCTTAAGCAAGGAGAAGCGCTTTTTGGGAAAGACTATTTCGACGAGCTTCTCGAAAGAATTCGAGACATCCGGGCATCGGAAAGAAGGTTCTATCAGAAGGTCACGGACATTTACATTCAATGTAGTTATGATTATGACGTAAATGCGGAGACTACAAAGCAGTTTTTTGCCCACGCTCAAAACAAATTGGAATATGCGGTAGTCCACATGACAGCAGCCGAGATAATAAAGAAGCGTGCAGACCATAAGTTGCCAAACATGGGGCTCACCTCATGGAAAAACCAAAAACGAGATGGAAAGGTATTAAAAAGCGATACTACGGTTGCCAAGAACTACCTTTCTGAAAAAGAGATTTCAGAATTAAACCGACTCGTGAATATGTTTTTGGATCATGCCGAAAACTTAGCAGCGAAAGGAAAGAGAATGAGTATGGAGGACTGGCAAGAACGTCTGGACGTTTTTCTGAGATTCAACGAATACGAAGTATTGGCAAACTACGGGAAGATCAAAAAGAAGATCGCAGATAGCCACGCCGACATTGAATACGAGAAATTCAAGCCCATTCAAGATGCCGAATACAGATCAGATTTCGACAACGCTGTTGCTGAAATCAAATCGAAAGGCGTCCTACCTAAAAGCAAAAAGTGATGGAACCCTCCAAGGCACCTAAAAATGGGTGGTTCATACCTGAAACCCTCATTCGATCATTGAATTGACTACCTAGTGTCGTGATTCGTAAATTGGTCAACCAACATTGTGCCACCAAATGGCGATCCATCAGCCGAAAAAGTCATTTAGGCGCTAAGTATGACGTAGTCCCCGACTTTTCTGAAAACGGTAGTTTTAGCCTATCGACGATAGGCTACACCAACTGGAAGACTCGTCTGAGCTATTGTTCTTTCCGGTTTCGAAGCGATCTCTTGTGGCACCGGGAATGTTTGAATGTTCCGAAACTTCAGCAAGTCCGAGCCGAATGCTCATTTTGCGTATCATCAAGCAGCAACCTGCCACAGCTCTCCTGTATTTCTGAGGCATTCAATAGTTCAACAATTGTCGAATCGCGACACCAGAATTCTTGGGAATACCTGGGGCTTGGATTTTCCAAGCCCGTTTCGCGTGTTTATTAATGGCTGGTTAAGTTATAAGTCCCAATCGAAAACTTACGAACAGGGTTTCGCCATAAACTCCTGCGAGCCTCTTCCCGTCTGGCACTTCCATTGCTGCTTTGCAGATTCCACAAACCAAACCCCTTTCTCGGTTTGTTTCAATTCAAAAACGAATCTTTCGCTGTGGACCGAATCGTCCGCGAGGCCTTCATTGGTAACGATCAGTTTAAAGCTTGTCGCACCATCCGCGGTCGGCGCTTCGAATTCCATCGTCTTTCTGCGCATCTCGGCAAACTCGCCGGTGATTCGCATCGCGACCTGAATCGGGGATCTCACCCATTCCTCGCCCGCTTTGTCGGCGTCGAAAATTATCTGGTTTCTCATTTCAGTTCTTGACGTCGAGAATTTTTCAAAGAACTTACTTCTAATTTCATCGTAGCCGTCGTCTGCGATCTTTCGCGCTTTTTCGTTTGCGCCTTTTTCAGATTTTGCATCAACTTCGCCATTGATCGATTCGAATCCGGGTAAACCTCTGACAATAAGCTTTTCACCTATGATTTCTACCGGGTATTTGATCATTCCCGTGTCATCCCTCTTATAGGTATTGACGCGCATGATTACTGCAAATAGATTCCCGCTTCTGAATCTCCATTCTATTTTCCGTCCGGCAGCGTTAAAGCCCAAGGCTTCCGATGCAATCGGAATCGATTGTTCATCCGGAGTTTCGACCCGCACCTCCATTGTCGATGCGGAATCAAACATATGGATTTTGTATCCCTCTGGCCCATCACAATATGTTGAAACATGGCCGCCTTCCTCCGGGTTTACCTTCTGCTCTTTACATTCGGTTTTGAGATCCGTGTATTCGCTAAAAAATCCTATTTTAGGTTGGTTAGGATCCCCCTGAATGCCGACAGTAAAGACGGTCGTATCAGGCGCGTACTTTGTTGTTTCCCTCGAATCGGCGGGATAGTTTCCGGCGGTACCCGTATTGCTGCTCAAACGAATCGAGATCCCTTCGGGGAAATTCATAAACTCGGCATACTCCCTCGCCTCGATCTCACTCATAAAGATCTTTTTTACCGGGCCAAGAATTTTCTCAACATCGGCGAGCTTCATACCGGGATGGATTCCATTGGCGAGTTTGTAGTCCTTGTTCCAAACCTCTATGAATTCGATCACGCCCTTTTCGTTTATCTTTGAATCGGCGTCTTCCTCACCGGCATAGATCGTGAAGATAAAATTCTTCTTCGATTTCCCGACACCGATAAGCGCGACTCCCTCGCCGTCGGATGTGCGTTCAAAAACATACCCGGGCATCGCCTTCCTGGCCTCGGCGACGGTCATCCCGATTTTCAATGGACCCGCATTCGAAGCGGTGATCAGATTCGACTGCTGCGCGCTGGCGATGGCAACAACAAGAAGTATCAAAAAGTTGGCGGCAATAAACACACGAAATTTGGACATTCGGTTATCCTCCGGAATCATTTTGTCTAATTGTACATGAACGGAAAGAGGAGAGTCGTAAAGGAGACGGGATTAGGGACGGGGATTTGCGTAATCAGTTTCGAGTTAGGTCCGGAAGAGTTCCAAGTTCCAAGTTCCAGAAGTTCCAAGATCCGGAAGTTGAGTCAGCTCTAAAAAGTCGATTTAAGGGAATAATTTGAAAGAACATCCGAAATTTCCTCTTCTGACGCTCCGCGTCCGAATAGGAAATTCCGGATTCTGGAATAAAACCGACTTCTTAGAGTGGGCTCAACTTCTGGAACTTGGAACTTCTGGAACTTGGAACTCTTCCCAGATAGAACTTGGAACTCTGTCTTTTCTATGATAAGGTTTCGTTTTACCTGCTATAAGAAAATCTTTTCCAAAATCGATCGGTCGTGGACTTGTCCAAGGGAAACCGACTGGCGGAAGAAGGCAAAATTTAGAGTTGATTATGGGGACAGCGGTCGGCCTTGAATTGGCGTCGGATGAGCAGTACTCGCGCGAGTGTATGGACAAGTTTTTGATTCGAGGCGGACGGCCGCTTCATGGAAAGGTGCGGATTAGCGGTGCGAAGAATTCCGCTTTACCTTGTTTGGCGGCCACTCTTTTGAGCGGGGAAAAGGTTGTTTTGCACAACGTTCCGTATGTTCGGGATTTGATAACGCAGCGGCGTTTGTTGGAAGATCTCGGCGCTCAGACTCTAACTCCCGGACTCTATACTCATGAGATCACGGCCCACGATATAGAGATTTTTGAAGCTCCCTACGAACTTGTGAAAACGATGCGTGCGAGTGTTCTCGCCCTTGGTCCGTTGCTCGGCAGATTCGGCAAGGCAAAGGTTTCGCTTCCCGGCGGTTGCGCGATCGGCACGAGACCGATCGACCTGCACCTTCGGGCGTTTGAGAAACTTGGCGCAAAAGTATCTTTGGAATCCGGCGATGTCGTTGCGATCGCTCCTGGCGGTCGGCTGACGGGTTCTGATATGGAGTTCTCAAAGGTGACCGTAACGGGCACCGAGAATGTCATGATGGCGGCCGTTTTGGCCAAAGGGACCACGATAATTCGGAACGCGGCGATGGAGCCTGAAATTGAGGATCTAGCCAACCTACTCAATAAGATGGGCGCGCGCGTTTCCGGTGCGGGAACACCCGTGATCACGATCGAGGGTGTCGAGCAGCTTGGCGGTGCCGAGCATACGATAATTCCCGACCGGATAGAAACCGGAACTTTTATGGTCGCGGCCGCCATTACTGACGGAGATTTGACGATCGAAAACTGCGAGCCAAAACACCTCGAGGCGGTTATCAAGAAACTGACCGAAGCCGGCGTTTTGATCGAGAATATCGATGACTCGACCGTAAGGGTTCGTCGCTCCGAGAGCGGACTCAAGGCGGTCGATGTAACCACCGAACCGCATCCGCTTTTCCCAACCGACATGCAGGCGCAATACATGGTTTTGATGACTCAGGCCGAAGGAACCTGCGTTGTGACGGAGAACATCTTCGAAAACCGCTTTATGCACGTCGCCGAACTCCATCGCATGGGTGCCAATATCGAGATCAATGGAAACCACGCGACGGTTACCGGTCCGACGCACCTGACCGGTGCAAAGGTTCTCGCATCGGACCTCCGTGCCTCGGCATCGCTCGTTTTGGCCGGGCTTGCCGCCGAGGGTGAAACAATGATTGATCGCGTCTATCACATCGATCGCGGCTACGAAACGATCGTCAAAAAGATCCGCTCGATCGGCGGAGACATCAGCAGGCTGAAAGTTGAAATAGCGTAAAGGAGTTACGAGTTTTGAGTTTTGAGTTTCGAGTTCTGTGGGGCACGGAGGCTGTTTTGGGATTACGAATAGATTCAATAAACATCGCAAGGGATCTGGAACATCTCGGCTAACATTTGTTTGAGGCCTGCAATCATGCATCAAGCCCCATCCCAAAAAGAACTCAAAACTCAAAACTCGTAACTCGTAACTCTCCTCGCATATCCGCGTCGATTTGCTCTATAATCTCCCTCATACCATGTCATCTCGGCACGAACTCATACTCATTCTCGATTTTGGCTCCCAATACACGCAACTGATCGCGCGACGGGTGCGCGAACTCGGTGTCTATTGCGAGATACATCCCTTTAACTTCGCACATGAAAAGATCCGCGAACTCGAACCCAAGGGGATCATTCTCTCCGGCGGACCTTCGAGCGTTACAGACAAAAAGGCGCCCCGGCTCGATCCGTCGTTTTACGACGAGTTTGACGCCCCGATCCTTGCGATCTGTTACGGGATGCAATTGGTCGCGCTCGATTTTGGCGGTTCGACCGAGCCCGCGCATGCCCGTGAATACGGGGCCGCGCAGATGCGTCGAACGAGCGGACCGACCAGGCTGTTCAGCAACCTTCCGGAGGAACTGGATGTTTGGATGAGCCACGGCGATCACGTTACCGGGATTCCGGCCGGATTTCACAAGACGGCTTCGACGGGTGATGTAATCACCGCGATGGAGAATCCCGAACGCGGAATTTTCTGCGTTCAGTTTCATCCCGAGGTTTCGCACACGCCGCGCGGCAAGGACATCCTCAGAAATTATCTCTTTTACGTCTGCGGTGTCGCGGGCGACTGGACTCCGTCGCAATTTATCGAGGAAGAGATCGAGAAGATACGCGAAACCGTCGGGCCGACCGGTCGTGTCGTTTGCGGACTTTCGGGCGGTGTCGATTCAACGGTCGCCGCCGTGCTCGTGCATCGCGCGATTGGTGACAGGCAAACCTGCATTTTTGTTAACAACGGTTTGCTCCGCTTCCGCGAATTTGAGGATACGCTCAAGCTCTATGACAGAAGCCTGCATTTAAATGTAATCGGCGTCGATGCATCCGAACAGTTTTACAAGGTTTTGAAGGGCGTCTCGGATCCGGAAAAGAAGAGAAAAGCGATCGGACGAAAGTTCATAAAAGTATTTGATGACGAAGCGAAGAAGATCGGCGAGGTCGGTTTCCTTGTGCAGGGGACTCTCTATCCCGACGTTATCGAATCGGTAAGCCTGCGCGGCTCGAGCGTTACGATCAAAACGCATCACAACGTTGGCGGTCTCCCGAAGAAGATGAATCTCGATCTGATCGAACCGCTCCGCGAATTATTCAAGGATGAGGTGCGCGTTATCGGGAAGGATTTGGGAATCCCGGATGAGATTCTGGGCCGGCATCCTTTTCCAGGCCCCGGGCTCGCGGTGCGAATTCTCGGCGATATCACTCCCGAGAAAGTGGAGCTGCTCCAAAAGGTGGACTATATCTTTATCGAGGAGCTCAAATCAAACGGTGCTTATGACGACGTATGGCAGGCTTTTGCGGTTTTGCTTCCGATACATTCGGTCGGAGTAATGGGGGATTTCCGAACCTACGAAAACGCGATAGCGCTTCGTGCGATCACCTCAACCGACGGAATGACGGCCGACTGGGCGCGTCTTGACAGCGATTTCCTCGCTAAAGTCTCGTCCCGAATCACATCCGAAGTCCGCGGTATAAACAGAGTGGTTTACGACATCACCTCAAAACCCCCGGGCACGATCGAATGGGAGTAGGAGCCAAAGCGCGACTGAACCGCAGGCGTCCCTGCCCACAATGAGCAAAGCGAACAACCCCTTTGCTACCTCCCAAGCCCAAGTAACCGATTCAACACCACCCAAAGAACCCGAAACTCAAAACTCGTAACTCGTAACTCGTAACTCTCGACGCCCACAATGAGCGATGCGAACAACCCGTATAAAGCCACACAAGCCCAAGTAACCGATTCAACACCTCCCAAAGAACCCAAAACTCAAAACTCGTAACTCGTAACTCCCCCGCCCCCTTTGAGTGACTGGTCAAACACTTCAATCTATTCCGGCGGTCGGATCGTTGTAGAAATGTCTGTTTTCGACATGTCTATGTACGGTCCGTCGTCCACGAATATCCCGACTACTACCGTACACTCGGACAGCGAAAGCTTGAATCTAACTTGAGATGTCTTGCCAGCACTGAGTTTGTACTTTTCTATCGTCTTACTTTCAAAACCATCACAATAGACCGTGATCTTATAAGTTCCCGGCAACAAGTATTTGATCTCAAACGACCCGTTTTCATCCGTAGTAAATGATAACTTCTTATTTGTTTGAAGATTCCGAATGGAAACGGTTGCGCCGGGAAGGAGCTCTCCAAAAGACGACTTTACAACTCCTCTCAGAATCGATAAATCGTCATCCGATTTTTCATTTTGGACCGCATCCGTTCTTGTCGCAGGGATCGAGCCGTCCTTTTCATTCCTCGTCGTTTGACCAAACGAAACACTAAACGCCGCAAGAACAGTCGTTAAGGCGACGCCCGCAAGCCGCGAAATTCTCTTGCCATATTCGATAACGCCCTTTGGGCAGTCGTTAGTAACGACAGTGCCGTCAGCACGCCGTTTTATACGCCCGCAAAAATTTCCGTTAGTGCTTGCAATCAGCGCTCGAACGCCCTTCTCCGACATCCCCTCGATGTTGTAAACATGCTTTTCGCAAACACCGCAGAAACGCTTCCGGTCATCGCCTTCCATCGTCTCCCAAGAAATCCCGCACGGTTTCGCAATTCTGAGGCTATCAATATCAAATGTCCGCATGCCCGATTTGATGCCCCCAAAACGCCGAGAGGTTGCGGTGGCGGGAGAACGGGATTTTGATTTGAGAAAATGGAAAAGATTTCGTTCTGGAGAGCAGAATGCTCTTCAGCTTTCATAGGTGGACGGTTTTATGGAATGGCTTCCTTTGCTCGGAAGCTTCTTGTTTTGTAGAGAATTGGTCAAGATCATCCAGGTTCTTTCGTCTCGATTAGATTGATTTTTGACTTCAGTGCGTAGCGGAAGGTGGGAGGTATCGTAGAAGGTGACTCCTCTCAGCAGTTTTTCTCGCGCTATCGCGCTCGTTGCGGGCGAGACGCCAGCGCTCCAGTCTCGCTGCGCTCCACTCGCGCTGCGCTCGAAACACGCTTCGCCCATAGCGCTTGGAGTTTCTGGAACTAGGTACCTCGGAACTCTGACCCTCGGAACCTGGAACTTCTGAGGCCACGCTAAAAAGTCGATCTTATTCCAAAATCTGGAAATTCCTATTCGGAGGCGTAGCCTCACGGAGATATGTGGCCGTGGGTGGAGCGGCTTTGCGCGGAACCCACGGTAAGACAAGAACGAATGTTCGCGCCGGGTACCGGCGCGGGGAAATGCCCGTAATTGCTGCATTCCAAACGCCACTAACGTGGCTGCGATGCTTTCGTTGCCGCAACCGGGGGTTCCGCGCAAAGCCGCTCCACCCCCGGCTAAAATCTACTTGACGCTCTCGCGTCAGAAGAGGAAATTCCGGATGTTTTTTCAAATTATTCCCTTAAATCGACTTTTTAGAGCTGACTCAACTTCCGGAACCTGGAACTTCTGGAACTTGGAACTTGGAACACCCCGCCAACAACAGCCTCTAAACACCCACCGTCCATATAGTGGACAGTTGACCAAATGATGGCGGTCGCTTATTATCTTGCTTGGGTCTGCGATTTTGTTATTGCGCTGGCCCTAGGGTGAGATGAATACGCGATCTGCAGTTCAGGGTACGGCGGCTTTTGCGAAGAGCATCGCCGTTCTCGATATGATTGCCGAATCGCCGAATCCTCCCGATATTGCGGGGCTGGTTCGGCGTTCGGGTTTTCCGCGTGGAACGGTCCATCGTATCGTTCAATCGCTTGTCGCCGAAGAGCTCGTCGCGCCGCGCGAAGACAAGACTTTCGTACTCGCGCCGAGGATCATAAGACTTGCCGCGCGGGCTTTGGAGCAAAACGATATTACGCGTTTGTCCGAATCGGCGCTCGAAGCACTCTCAGGCAAGACAAAGGAAACCGTTCATTTCGCGGTTTTCGGCGAAGGCTCGATGCGTTACACATCCATCAAGGACAGTCCGCATGCGATTCGGATCGCATCTTCTTTGGGTGATTCCGTCGCCTGGCATGCGAGCGCGATTGGGCAGGCCGTTCTTGCGTCGTTGCCAAAGCCGGAGATGGTACGGATTTTGGATTCGATAAACTGGGTTGGATTTACAAAGCATACTTTGAAAACCAAATCCGCGCTCGCGAGAAGGATCAGGGAAATATGTAAAACGGGTTATTCGGTCGCGCATCAGGAAACCGATTTGGATATCGAATGTTATGGAGTCGCCGTACGGGATTCGGCAGGAAATCCCGTGGCGGGAATCAGTGTAAGCGTGCCGCTTTTTAGACATAGCGGCAACGGCGAAGACTATATAAAACCAATGCTCGAATGCCGTGATGCAATCGAGCAATTATTGCCAAAGGTTTAGCAAATATGAAACACGAAAGTATTTTGAAAGAGTTGGGGGTTCCCGCGTCGGGGCCGGGTTCATGTTCGGGTCCGGATGAATGGCATGGCGCGGATGGCGAGGTTTTGGAGTCGTTTAATCCGGCAAATGGTGAAAAGCTTGGCGAGGTTAGGATGGCGTCGCGTGCTGACTATGACAAGATCGTCGACAAAACCGTCGCGGCGTTCCCAAAATGGCGCGATATGCCGGCGCCGAAACGCGGGCAGGTCGTGCGTGATCTCGGAAACGCGATTCGCGAAAAGATGGAGGCGCTCGGGGATTTGGTAACGCTCGAAATGGGCAAGATCCGCACGGAAGGACACGGCGAGGTTCAGGAGATGATCGATATCTGCGATTTCGCTGTCGGACTTTCAAGACAACTTTGCGGGAGCACGATGCATTCCGAACGCCCCGGCCACAGGATGTATGAGCAATATCATCCGCTGGGTGCGATCGGCATCATCAGCGCCTTCAACTTCCCCGTTGCCGTTTGGTCCTGGAATGCGGCGCTGGCGGCGGTTTGCGGAAACACGATGGTTTGGAAACCATCGCCGACCACACCGCTTTCGAGCATCGCGGTTCAGAATATCTGCAACACCGTTATGGCCGACCATGGTCTCTCGGGGTTGTTCTCTCTCGTTATCGGGAAGAATGACGAGGTCGCGGTTCCTATGGTTGAAGACAAGCGTTTGCCGTTGATCAGTTTTACGGGCTCTTGCGGCATTGGCAAAAGGGTTGCGCAGACCGTCGCCGGACGGATGGGCAAGTCGCTTTTGGAACTGGGAGGCAACAACGCGATCATCGTCGCCGAAGACGCCGATCTCGAGTTGGCAATTCGGGCGATCCTGTTTGGCGCGGTCGGAACCGCCGGGCAACGCTGCACATCTACACGCCGTTTGATCGTCCATGAATCACGCGTCGATGAATTGATGGACAGACTCGTAAAATCGTACGGCACGGTTACGATCGGCGATCCGCTCGAAGACGGAATTTTGATGGGGCCTGTTGTAAGCGCTAATACGGTTGCGATGTACAAGACGGCGATCGAAACCGCAGTCAGCGAGGGCGGCGAGGTGCTCGTCGGAAACGAGGTGCTTGATCGCGCCGGACATTACGTCAAACCGACGATCCTGCGGATGCCCGCGCAAACCTCACAGGTCAAGGAAGAAACCTTCGCGCCGATCCTTTACGTTTTGACGTATAGCGATATCGAGATGGCAATCGAATTGCACAACGATGTTCCGCAAGGACTTTCGAGCGCGATCTTTACCGAAAGCATGAAGACTGCCGAACGCTTTCTATCGGCGGCTGGTTCCGACTGCGGCATCGCGAATGTAAATATCGGCACAAGCGGCGCGGAAATCGGCGGGGCATTCGGCGGCGAGAAGGAAACCGGCGGTGGCCGCGAGTCCGGCTCCGACGCCTGGAAGTTCTACATGCGTCGCCAGACAAACACGATCAATTACTCGAACGAACTTCCGCTTGCACAGGGTGTTCAGTTCGGTTAGGTTCATAGAAAACCAAAATCTGATAGAGCCGCATTTCAATAGAAGTGCGGCTCTTTTAATCTTCAAAATGAGTAAACGCGGGTTAGTTTTTCGCCTCGCTTGAAGAGAGCTTATCAACAAGCAACCAACGTTGCGGATCAAACTCGACCTTAGACGGTTGTTGAGGAAGCTTGATCCTAAACGGCTGGCTTTCACCATACGCCGGTACCGTTACATAAGCCATCTTGTCCTTTCCAAATTGAAGCGCAACCGGCACCGGCATAAAGAACTTGCCTGTGATGCCTTTCTGTTTTGTTAGTCCTTCAAAAATGACGCCTCCGTTTGGATCTTTTGTGAATTTGTAACTGATGTCGATTTCCGGGAAATCGGTTCCATAGACCCATTGGTCAAAAAACCATTGAAGATCTTGGAGCCTGTAAGTCTGCGCAAGTTTCGTTCGCTTGAAATGCTCGTTCGCATGCGCAACAAACTGTTCCGTCGTAACGAGTTCGTCTTTGTGCTTTTCTATAAAAGACGACATCATTTCAAGAAATGGCTTGGGATCGCCTGTTGCCGGATCGGTAAAAAGATAGTGCAGCATCCGCATAACCCAAGCGCCTTTTGCGTATACAACGCGCGAATAGCCCGAAAATGACTTGCTCGTGTGTAATCTGCCACCGAGAATGATGGGACCGAGATCTATCGCCCGAGTATCTCCCCATCTATAGTCGTTTCCACCCGGATCATCCAATAACGATTCGCGCGCCGATTTCAACATATTGTCGGTGGCCTTGTAACTATCACGTTGGCTAACGTACATAATGCTGGAGTATTCGGCGAATCCTTCTGATAGCCACTGGTCCCGATAGGAACGCCAAACCACTTTGTTTCCCCACCATTGATGCGACGCCTCATGGGCGATAAAGGCATAATTGTACTTATTCGTAAAATCGGCCCTTGGAAGGACAACCATCGTTGCGAATCCTCTCCCAACGTTGTAGGGATGAAGGAAGCACCCGAATGTTTCGTATGGGTATTTGCCAAACAAATTATTGAAATACCGCAAAGAATTATCGAGTTCCGCCATCATCAATTTTTCCCTTACCTGCACGATTGAGTCAGGCCACGCATAGAAACTGAATTTCATGGGTGCGGAACCATCATCCCATTTTATTTCCTGCGAATGTTCAATGAATTGCCCAACGGCAAAGACAAATGCGGTTACGGGTTTCTTTTGCTCATAAATGGTTTCCGCGAACTTCCCGTCTGGGAGTTTGGATCTTGATATCTTTATTCCCGTCGCAGGAACTTCATAACGATCTTGATGCTTGAATTTAACCTTGTATGTGGCTTTATCAAGATATCCATGTTGTGGATACCATGAATCCGTTACGGAAGGATAGAAGGCACCTTCAAAAAAGTCTGAGCTTGCAAAAAAGTCACTATTAAGTTCAAGCGTGATTTTTAGTGTTTGGCCTTTCTTTGCGGAATTTGGCATTACAATGGTCGCGCCTTTTTCCCAATCCTCTTGAACAATTTCAGCGTCGACCCCGTCAACAAGCGCCTTCGTAAGCCTGAGTTGTTTCCGTTTTCTTGTGTTGTCGTATTCACCAAGTCCCGTACCAAATTCAAATGGAATCGCTACAATATTATCAAGGCGTGTTTTCGCTTCAATCGTCACCGTCAGTCCGAGGTTTTTCTTTGGATCGGTTGCATCGACGTCAATGTCGTAATGCTCAGTATCGATAATGTCATAAACATCCGAGTAAGCCGTGTATCCTTGTTCGTAGTTGATAAGTGGATAAAACGCACTCCAGACGTCATTGAACTTGAACATTTTCCAGTATGAGAATATGACTCCGCTTTCACCGGCATTGACTCCAAATGCCTTTGTTGGGAATCGTTTCTGAGGATCAAACACGTAGGTAAATCGATCAAGCGAGCCATCATCAAAAGTGCCGACAAAAAATCCAGATTCTTCTTTATTCGTTTTCTGGAGCATTAGATAACTCGAAATGTTTTGCCCTGTTTCTTCCATGATCCTTGATTCATGATCTTTCAAGGCAGCTTCAGCGGCACTTCCGTTTGAAGTGTCTGAAGAGTTCTTTTCTATTTCAGCAAACACGCCATCGTTAAATCGGAAGTATCCCTTCTTGAATTCGGCGTCTATTTTGTCATCTCTGATTAGTCTCTTAAGGTAGGCTTTTTCATATATGTCGGCGGATTCGGAGTAGATTCTTCCCCGCCCCTCGAAATAGGCCGCAGTCGACGTTCCGTCGATTGACTTGCCCAAATAAAAGGTGCCGGAAAAAGTCATTTTCACCCGATCTTTCAAAATCGTCAGATCAGTAACATTCGCAGCTCGATCAATGCTGATTTCTTTTGTTGTCTGATAGATTTCTGATCCGCCGCTTTGGCCATTGAGTTCGATAGTCGAGATCAGTAGAAGGGTGATTAGTGAAATATTAGCCAAAGTTTTTATCGATGGGATTTTCATGCTTGTACTTCCGTTTTCGTCATATGAGAGTTTGAGGTCTACATCGCAATACTTTCTGATTCTGCGATTTCATTCGGGGCAATAAGCTGATTGAGCCTATATTAACATGACTTTCATCTTCGGATAGTGGGCGGCGATGGGCAGTGGTTTAGTGACACGTAACCCTTTTTTGATTTAGCGAGTTGTGGCATTCTAAGCGAACTTGGAATCAATTTGTGAAAGTGCGTCCGTCGGTATTTGATTTACCGAGAGGAGAATTGCGATGGTTGGCAGAATTTGTTTTTTTCTTTTATTTGCGCTCGTTTCTCAAGCCGTGTTTGCGCAGGATTCGGCATCAACAAACGCGGATGTATCAGGTCGAATTCTGGAGAGGATCCAGAAGGCGCAAATCGGATTTTCGGGGAAGGTATGGATCTACGCCAAGAACCTTGATACCGGTGCGGAATTCGGTCTCCGGCAGGATGAGCGTGTCAGGACTGCGAGCACGATAAAGCTTCCGATCATGGCGGAAACCTTTAGACAGGTTTCGGAGGGAAAACTGCGTTGGGATCAGAAGATCACTCTTACAAAGGATAAGAAGGTCGGTGGTTCCGGGATTTTGCATGAGTTTTCGGATGATACGGTGATAGACTTGCGCACCGCCGTCCATTTGATGATCGTCGTTTCAGACAACACCGCGACCAACCTGGTTTTGGATTTGGTCGGCTCGGACAATGTAAACGCAAATGCAAAAAGGCTTGGTCTCGATCAAACATTGAGTTTGCGAAAGGTTTTTGGCGGAGGCGACTCTTCGGCGCTAAAAGCAGACGAAACGCTGAAGATGTTTGGATTGGGTGTTTCAAGCCCTCGGGATATGGCGAGGCTTTTGGAGATGATCGAGAACGGAAAGGTGGTTTCCAAGGAAGCTTCAGCGGAAATGATCGGAATTCTCAAGCGTCAGCAGTTCAAGGATGGGATCGGAAGAAATCTTCCCGATACGATCGAATCGGCTTCGAAATCGGGTGCGCTTGATCGACTCAGAAGCGATGTTGGAATACTTTACACAAGAAAGGGTCGTTTGGTAATCGCAATAACTGTCGATGACATGTCGGAAGTGACGTACACTGCGGATAATCCCGGGCTCCATATGATTTGGAAGATCTCGCAGATTTTGCAGGATGAGATGTAGGGGGAGCTTGGTTACGTTCTGTTCCTTGCGGGGGTGTTCCAAGTTCCAAGTTTCAGGAGTTCCAAGAGCCGGAAGTTGAGTCCGGTTAAGAAAGTTGATCTGGCAAGAATAGGGCATCATTCGCATTCACAACGGTTCGATATTGTTGAAAGACCCCTGACGGCTTGCCCGGCATGAGGCAAAAGCCTGTAGAAGCAGCCGTTAAATACATGTTGTGCTGGGGTTTATGGTTGTTCTGGAAGGGGCTGACCTTGTTCACCTGCCGCACAAGGCGGCAGGGACCTCCGGATGAATCAATGGGGTTCGGACTAGCTGTTGACCTCATTCACCTGCCACACAAGGTGGCAGGGGTCTTGCTTGGTTTCTACGAGGATCAATTTGCCAGTTGATCTTTTCATTGAATCGACTTTTTAGAGTGGACTCAACTTCTGGAACTTGAAACTTGGAACACTCCGCAACCTTTAGCCATTTGGGGAAGTAGCCATGCCTTCAATCGAAGAAAGCGAATACGAACAGGGCGATAGCCGGTTTGACGTGCTCCGCGCCCGGGCGGGTCTTGTTTTGGGTCCGGTTCTTTTTTTCGCTGTCCTGCTCTATCCGTTCGACATAAAGCCGGAAGCGCATCGTTTGGCGGCCGTGATCATACTCGTGATCACGCTTTGGATATGCGAGTCGATCCCGATGCCTGTTACCGCTTTGATCGGTGCCGTACTCGCCGTCGCGCTCAAGGTCGCACCGGTTCAACAGGTTTTCGCGCCTTTTGGCGATCCTCTGATTTTTCTTTTTGTCGGCTCCTTTATTCTCGCACGAGGAATATTTCTTCATCAGCTCGACAAACGATTCGCGTACAGTGTTCTTTCTTTGAAGTGGATCGACGGGCGCCCAGAGAGAATATTGTTCGCTTTTGGCGCGGTTACCGCGTTTGCTTCCGCTTGGCTCTCGAATACCGCGACAACGGCGATGATGTTTGCGATCGGTCTTTCGATAATCGCTTTTTTGAAGAAGCAGGAAGACAAATCGGGACGACCATTCAGCAAAGAGTTTGCTACCGTCTTGATGCTTATCACCTCGTTTGCCGCTACGATCGGCGGATTGATGACACCGATCGGTACGCCTCCAAACGTAATCGGAATCGGGTTTATCAGAAAGCAGCTTGGCAGGGATATCTCGTTTTTCAAATGGATGATGTTCGCCGCCCCGATCGCGATCGTCCTCTATTTCGCGCTCTATTTCTATTTCCGTTACATCTCTGCCGGCAGTACTCCGAAGATCGAAGGTTGCCGGGAAATGGTCGCCAAGGAAAGAACAAAGCTCGGTTCGTGGACGCGAGGGCAGAAATCAACGCTGGCGGCGTTTCTCGTGACGGTTTTGATCTGGGTTCTGAGTGGTTTCGTGGCGCTTGTGATCGGAGAGACGGCTCCATTTTACAAGTTGCTTAGAGAGGTTTTGCCCGAATCGACGGCGGCTTTGATAGGCGCTTCGCTTCTCTTTTTCCTTCCCGGAAACAAGAAAGGCGAGAAAGCCATCGACTGGAGCGAAGCCGTAAAGATTGATTGGGGCGTCGTTTTGCTTTACGCGGGCGGATTTACGCTCGGAGTGCTTTCGTTCAAGACCGGTTTGGCTGAGGAGTTTGGAAGATCACTCACTAACCTCGTTCCATCGGCGGGCGAGTTTGTTTTGCTATCGGCTTCGGTAATTGTCGCGGTAATGATTTCGGAAACGACTTCCAACACCGCTTCGGCGAATATGGTAGTGCCGGTCGTGATCGCGTTGGCAAACGCGAAGGGGCTGGATCCATTGGTGCCCGCGCTCGGCGCGACACTGGGAGCGAGCCTTGGATTCATGCTGCCGGTTTCAACGCCCTGCAACGCTATCGTCTATGGTTCGGGGCATATCCCGCTTATGAAAATGGTGAGGTACGGAGTTTTGCTCGACGTTTTCGGGGCGATCGTAATCATCGCGATGCTGACGCTGATGTCCGCTTGGATTCGTTAGCAATGCCCGTCATATCAGCAATATTCTCGCAAGTAGTTTACTCTCGAAGCCGCGCCCCCTGGAGGCGGAACGCCAGCCCATATTGAGTTTAGCCGGCACCAAAACCACCCGCGGGTCGCACCAGCGGATCCGAAGGCCGACGGAGCATTTCTCTTCTCATCCGGTCTTTGTTTATCTTTTCTACATTTTCCGAAACCAGATCCGGTCCAAAACCCAGAATGACTCCCAATCCTCCAGTTGCTCCGATTCCGATTCCAAGCGTGTTGCCAACATCGGGAGGTATCGAGAAAAGGTCTGATTTTGAATCTCTTACAACGAACATGCCGGATTTTACGCCCGTGATGGATGCGATCTGAGTATCTATTGTTGCGACAAGGGCTCCGAGAATCTCGTATCTGGAGAACTCGCGATGGCAAGTTAGTGGAGCAAGCTTTGCAGTAGCAGCGTCTTTAACCTTTGTATATTTCCCAAGCAGCGAGTCGAGATTGTTGAGAAAGCTCAGATCGACCGAAAGGCAGGCGCCGACCGTTGCCGCGATAATGATCGTGTCCAATTTTTCTTGGAGGTAGGGACTGAAGATTCGAAAATGCGCCAGTTTGAAACCAATTTCAAGGGCCGCGCTTATATCGCCGTAGCTCATTCCCTGCCAGTCATTCGCTTTCATCCCCAGTCTTCCGTAATTGGCCATCGAACATCTCCTTTTTTCGTGCTTTTCGTTGCTTTCTTCGCAATAAGTTCGCTCGATTGAGAGCGGTCTTGCTTTGTAGTGCGTAGAAGATCGGGAATTCGTGCCAAAAAGGATGTGACTTCTTTTCATCTACGGAAGTATGTTTGCATCTCCTTTTTCAGACGAGATTGTTCTTGATGATGCGGGCTGGTTGCGATATCAATAGCTGGAGTGATTTCGCCTTTTAAGTCATTGTGTTGGGAGCGGGAGAAGGCGATTTCTTCGATTTAAGGATTTATGGAGACACAATGAACGAAACAGTTTCAAATCGCAGGGCACGCAAATTTTTTGGCGCCGGAACGGTGCTCTTGCTCTTGTCGTTTGTCTCGCATTCGATCGGGCATTTCGCATTCTATGTAAACGAGGCTTCATTCAACCCCGAGCGGACAAAGCTTGCCGCCGCGATGAAATCTTACATCGCCGACAGGGTTTTCTTTGATACCAGCATGTGGACGATCTTGAAAATGTTTAGCATGTCGTTTTCATTCCTCATGTTGTTCGCCGGTGTTTCAAATCTGATCGTTTTAAAAAGCAATGTCGGCAATGGGTTCTTCAAGAGAATCTCTTTGTTCAATACCACTTTCTGGGGCGGAGCATGTATTTTGTATGCGGTTTTCAATCCAGCGATCCAGCCTTTGTTGATCTGCATTGTTATCTTCGTGCTTTTTGGTTTCGCATTCCTATCTTCAAAAAAAACTGCCGGAGCCTGATTTTGCCGACTCGCGATAGCAGTGTGCGATGTCTTATCATCTCTTTATGGCTGATTTCATTGATCCGATTTGCGGTATGAAGGTCGATCCGTCGTCCGCCGCCGCGTCTTTGGATGTCGGAGACAAAACGATCTACTTTTGTTCAAAGGGCTGCAAGAGCAAATTCGAAGAACGGGGTGCGACATCGGAAACCGCAAAAGAGAAACCTCAAAAGCCGATGATGGCTGCTCCGATCGGGATCGGTCGGCGGCCGGCACCTGAGGTTAAGTACGAAAAAGATCCGGTTTGCGGAATGATCGTCGATCCTTCGCATGCGGCGGGCGAGTTCGAGTTTGAAGGATCGAGTTACTTTTTTTGCGCCGTCCGTTGCCGTGATGCTTTCAGGCAAAACCCACACAGATTTCTTTCCGGCGAAGCAAAGCAGGAGATGCCCAAGGATTCCGGCGATGCCGGCATCTACATCTGTCCGATGGATCCCGAAGTTGAGAACGAAGGTCCAGGAAGTTGTCCGATTTGCGGTATGGCACTCGAACCCGCGGAGGTTTCGCTTGACGAAAAGCCCGATCCGGAATTGATCGACATGAAACGTCGATTTTGGATTTCGTTGGTGCTTACGATTCCGGTCTTTGCGCTTGCGATGGGCGAGATGTTGCCCGGCTGGCATGGATTTATTCCACCCCGAGTTTCTGCCTGGATCCAATTCGCCCTCTCGGCTCCGGTCGTGTTTTGGGGAGGATCGCCTTTTTTTGAGCGTGCGTGGAATTCCGTCAAAAACATTTCTCCAAACATGTTTACGCTTGTCGCGCTTGGAGTCGGAGCGGCGTTTTTCTACAGCTGCGTCGGTTTGTTTTTTTCCGGCTTTTTTCCGCAATCGATGCGTGATGCGATGACGGGTCTTCCCGCAATCTACTTTGAGGCTTCGGCCGTGATCACGACGCTTGTACTGATGGGCCAGGTTCTTGAGCTCAATGCCCGCGGTCGAACCAACGCTTCGATACGAGAGCTTTTGCGGCTGACACCGGAAACTGCAAACGTAGTTTATGTTGATGGAGAAGTTCGGGAAGTTGATCTAAAAGAGGTGCAACAGGGCGCAAGGCTTCTGGTAAAAGCAAATTCCCGCGTGCCCGTAGATGGATCGATAACCGAAGGCAGCACCAGCATCGATGAATCGATGGTAACCGGAGAATCGAAACCGGTTCGCAAATCCGTCGGGGATCAGGTAATCGGTGGAACAATCAACGGCGCCGGCGCGGTTTACATGATGGCCGAACACATCGGGCAAGACACTGTTCTTTCTCGTATCGTCAAATTGGTTGCCGAAGCGCAGAGATCGAAGGCTCCCATTCAACGGCTCGCAGATACGGTTTCGAAGTATTTTGTACCGGCGGTGGTTTTCGCATCGCTGATTTCGGGTTTGGTTTGGTATTCGCTCGGCTCACCAGGCTATGCGATCGTTGCGGCGGTTTCGGTTTTGATAATCGCTTGTCCGTGCGCGCTCGGTCTGGCAACGCCGATGTCGGTGATGGTCGCGACGGGGCACGGCGCAAGACATGGAGTGCTGATCAAGAATGCCGAGGCACTCGAACTTGCCGGCAAGGCGGACACTCTTGTTTTGGACAAAACCGGAACCCTTACCGAAGGCAAACCGGGAATCGCTAGGTCGAGTTTGTTTTCGGAAAGTGAGGAACCGATCAAACTCGCGGCGGCGCTGGAAAGCAAAAGCGAACACCCGCTCGCGGGCGCGTTTTCGGAGCTCGCCGAAAAGGAAAGGTCTGTTTCTGATTTCATTTCATATTCGGGAAAAGGCGTCTCGGGAGTCGTTGATGGAAAACATGTTGCAGTTGGGAACGAGAAGCTCCTCGATGAACTGGGAGTTGAGATCGGGGAGGACGTGAATCGCGTCGCAGACGAATTCAGACGCGAAGCACTGACTGCTGTTTTTGTTGGCGTTGACGGTGCGATTTCGGCCGTTGTCGGAATCGGCGACAAATTGAAAGCGGAAGCACCGAAGCTCGTTTCGGGTCTCAAGGCAACGGGCGTCCGGATCGTTATGCTGACGGGTGATGACGAAAGAACAGCGGCCGCGGTAGCCGCCAAACTCGGCATCGATGATTTCCATGCGGGATTGCTTCCCGAGGAAAAGGCAGACAAGGTCAAAGAGTTGCGTTCGAACGGCAAGACGGTGCTGATGGTTGGCGACGGTGTCAATGACGCACCCGCGTTGGTCGTCGCGGATGTTGGTTTGGCGATGTCAACGGGAACCGATGTGGCGATAGAATCCGCCGACATGACACTCCTTCACGGCGATCTGGCGGGCGTTCTCCGTGCGAGAAAGTTGAGCGCCGCGACATTGGCAAACATCAGGCAGAATCTGTTTTTCGCCTTTGCCTACAACGCGCTCGGAATCCCGATCGCCGCCGGAGTTCTGTTTCCGTTTTTGGGTGTGTTGCTGTCTCCGATGATCGCCAGCGCGGCAATGACGTTTAGTTCTGTTTCGGTGATCGCGAACGCGCTTCGCTTGCGCGGTGTGGATTTGGAAGGCTGATGTTTCGCGGGGTTTTGATCGAGTCCGTTTGGGAATTTATCGAACGAGTCCAAAGTTTCAACTCGTCAAAACCATTGCCTTTAACCCCAAGAATCTGTTAATTTCAGAGTTGATGAACAGACGGTTCAAATCCTTGGTTCTGGTTTCGGTGATAGCGATCGGTGCTTTTGTTGGCGCACCGCTCAGCGTTGCTGCGGCCGAAGGACGTTCGGATACTTGCGCGATGAAATGCTGCAAGAAAACCGTCAAGGCGGGAGACACCAGCCATCGGAATACGAAACAGCTTTGCAATCTCATGAATTGCGGTGATTCGGTTCCTTCCGCTCCCGGTGCCGCACAACCAAATGTGCAGGTTGTGGGAAATTTCAAGCTAGCGGTCGCTCCTGATTTTCAACTGTATTTCCCGAATTTCGCCAGGCCGCCAAATCCACCGCCTTTGTTTGTACCAACCGCGTCTCCAAAACGCGAAAGTCTTTTTATCATTCATTCCTCCTTTCTGATTTAGCTCCTCTAGGCATAACTGCGTCTTTTTTTCGCGTGCGATCGGGTATGTTGGGCGATGAGTTCGCCGCAACCGCGTTTTTAACCCGGCAGACATGCGTATTGGTTGGTCTATTCAGGAAACCAGTTTCGTGTTTCCGATCAGCAGGAGTCTTAAATGTTTTCTCGAATCATATCCTTTGTTCTCGTAGTCATATCCATTTCATTTGTTGCTTGCGCCGGAGGAAGCGATGCCGATCTGAAGGTAATCGCCGATAAAAAGATCGACGACAAGGTATCCGTTGCGATCCTGAATCCGGAAGGAAAACTCAAAAACGGAGAACAGTCTATCGGTCTCAGGTTTACCGACGGGGCTGGAAAACCGATCAAGATCACGGCCGCCAAACTCAATTTCAATATGCCGGCGATGGGTTCAATGGCTGAGATGAACGATGCGGCGACGCTCAACACCACCGAAACCGAAGGCAATTTTGTTGGAAACGTAAAATTGCAGATGGCCGGTGAATGGATCGCCCAAATCAGTTATGAAGGCGATGTGAACGGCAGTACGACGATCACGCTCAACGCCAATTGATCTTCGAAAGGAAACCTCGAACATGATCAATAGGCTTATCGAGTGGTCGGTCGCGAACCGGGTGCTGGTGATCGGATTTTCCGTCCTGATCGCCGGCGCCGGTTGGTGGGCGCTCAAAAACACTCCAATCGACGCGATTCCCGATGTTTCGGACAATCAGGTGATCGTCTATGCGGATTGGTCCGGTCGTTCGCCTCAGGAAGTTGAGGATCAGATTACCTATCCGCTTGTAACCAATCTTCAGAGTCTTCCAAAAGTGAAGGTGGTTCGGGCTTCTTCCGCGTTTGGATTCTCGATGGTCAATGTGATCTTTGAGGACAACACGGATGTTTATTGGGCTCGTTCGAGGATTCTTGAAAGACTAAACACCGTCAGCCCGCTTCTCCCAAAGGGTGTCGTACCGGTTATGGGGCCTGACGCCAGCGGGGTTGGGCAAGTTTTCTGGTACACGATCGAATCCGACAAATTGTCGATTCGCGAATTGCGGACATTGCAGGACTGGTTCGTACGCTATCAACTCGCCGGTGTCGAAGGAGTTGCAGAAGTCGCGTCGGTCGGCGGAGAAGTTCAGCAGTATCAGATCGATATCGATCCAGAGCGATTGCGTGCCTTTGGCATAACGTTTTCGAAAGTGATCGACGCTGTCGGGAAATCAAACCGCAATGTCGGCGGCAATGTAGTTGAGCAATCCGGTCGTTGGGCAGTCGTGCGGGGAATAGGGCTTGTTGATTCGGCAAAGGACATCGAAGACATAGTCCTGAAGGTTTCGGATGGTACTCCGGTATTTGTCAAAAACGTCGGCGAGGTCAAAATCGGTGGTGCATTCCGGATTGGTGCCCTCGATAAAGACGGCAAAGAAGCGGTTGGCGGCGTAGTCATTTCAAGATACGGAAGCAACAACCTCGAAGTGATAGAGGGCATAAAGCGCAAGCTAAAAGAGATCGAGCCTGGACTGCCGGAGACTGTAAAGATAGTTCCCTTTTATGATCGAACCGAACTGATAAACCGCGCTATTTCTACGCTCAGATTTACTCTGATTGAAGAGCTGTTGCTCGTTGCGCTTGCACATATAATTTTTCTCGCCCATTTCAGATCGATTCTGATCGTATCGATTCCGCTTCCGCTGGCCGTCCTTTCTTCGTTCCTATTGATGTATTTCTTTGGCGTCGAGTCGAACATCATGTCACTCGCCGGTATTGCGATCGCGATCGGAGTTTTGGTTGATGCCGGCATCGTTGTGACCGAAAACGCCTTTAAGTTTATAGAGAAAAACGGCACGGACACGAACGACCGTTCCGCGGTTTTATCGGCCGTAATCGAATCGACAAAACTTGTCGGCCGGCCCGTATTCTTTTCGATGGCGATCATCATTCTCGCCTTTATTCCGGTGTTTGCTCTTGAAGGACGCGAAGGAAAGTTGTTTCATCCGCTCGCATTTACAAAAACATTTGCGATGATCGCCGCGACGATCATCGGCGTCACATTGGTTCCGGCACTTTGCGTCTATTTGATCCGCGGCAAGGTTTCACCAGAAGGAAACAATCCGTTGATGCGGTTTCTTCAAGGTCTTTACCGACCCTTTCTGGCAGCCGCTTTGAGATTTCGGATTGCGACGATCGCGCTTGCGTTGGCGCTATTCGTTTTGGCTTCAATTGCGGCCTATTCGATCGGCTCTGAATTCATGCCCAATTTGAACGAGGGCGATTTGATGTTCATGCCGGTAACCGACCCTTCGGTTTCGCTTGAAGAGGCGATGGAGATTCTCAAGAGGCAGGATCAAATCATCGCCTCCTTTCCGGAAGTCGAACATGTAGTTGGGAAGGTCGGCAAGGTCGATTCATCAACTGATCCGGCCCCCGTCAACATGAACGAAACGCTGATTCACCTCAAACCTGAAGCCGAATGGCGACCAGGAATGACGCGTGATGGCTTAATAGCTGAGATGGATAAAAAGCTGCGTTTTCCGGGTGTCACGAATATCTGGACTCAGCCGATCATCAACCGGATCGAGATGCTCGCAACGGGAATTCGTTCGGAAGTCGGCATCAAGGTTTTCGGCAGCGATCTCAAGGAACTCGAGAGGATTTCGAATCAGATCGGCGACGTTGTGGGAAGGGTCGAAGGAGCCTCGGATGTTTATCCCGAGAAGATCATCGGGACTCCCTATATCGAGATCGATATCGATCGTGTTGCCGCCGCGAGATATGGAATCGATGTCGGGGAGATCAATGAAATCATCGAGATGGGAATTGGCGAAACGACAATTTCCGAAACGATCGAAGGTAGAAACCGTTTTCCGATCAGGGTTCGCGTCGCAGAAGAGTTTAGAAAAGACATCGAGTCGCTTGGCTCCCTAACGGTAAACGCCGCAAACGGAAATACCGTTCCGCTTTCCGAGCTTGCGAAAATTCGAACGGTAATCGGACCTTCCATGATCCAGAGCGAGAACGGATTATTAAAAAGCACAGTGCTTTTGAATATAAGGAACAGGGATCTCGGTTCTTTTGTTGATGAGGCGGATCGACTGATCAAGCAGAAGATCAGCCTTCCGGCCGGTTACTATTTCTCTTGGAGCGGACAGTATGAGAATCAGCAACGAGCGAAGGAAAGGCTCTATTTGGTAGTTCCGATCGTGCTCGTTGTGATCTTCGGACTGCTCTATTTGACGTACAAATCAGCGCTTGAGGCCGCGCATATTATTCTTGCAGTGCCGTTCGCGCTGACCGGCGGAGTATTTCTTCAATGGCTAATTGGCTATGACTTTTCGGTCGCGGTTTGGGTCGGTTATATCGCGTTGTTTGGAACCGCGATCCAAACGGGGGTCGTGATGGTCATCTATCTGGAGGAAGCGGTCAAGAAACGGATCGACAAGACGGGAACGATTTCGCTCGGAGAACTCCATGCCGCCGTGATCGAAGGCGCGGTTCAGCGTTTGCGACCAAAGGTGATGACGGTTTCGACCGTCGTGGCGGGTTTGCTCCCCATCATGTGGAGCAGCTCGGCGGGTTCCGAAGTGTTGAAACCTCTGGCGACACCGGTTCTCGGCGGAATGTTTTCAAGCCTCATACATGTTTTGATCGTCACTCCCGTTATCTTCTACCTCATAAGATCCCGACAAAGTGACGTTGTGAAGGAGGTTGAACCATGATTAGGTATCTGCTTCTTTTTACGACGTTGATGCTTTCATCGGCTTCAATGATCCTCGCACAGTCGATGTCGAGGGATTTTTTCGATGATGCGAATCCGTTGACGGCGGATGAAGCCGTAAGAATCGCGATCTCAAAGAATGGGGAACTTCAGGCACTTCGTCTCGAGGCCGAGGCCTCGGAAAAGCTTGTGATCCAGGCTGGTCAAAGAGGGCAGATTTCGGTTGAGGCTTCCGGTCAACAACGAACATTTGGGACGTCGAACAGCTATATGTTCAATACGAATATCCCGCTTGAACTCGCCGGCAGAAGAAACGCCCGAATGCAGACCGCTGCCAGAAAAGCCGAAATCAAATCATTGCTCGTTCGTGAGAGGGAGTATTCGCTGGCGGAATCGGTCCGAAAGAAATACGGGGAGACGGTTGCGCAGGCTTTGAAATACGAGTTGACGAAACAATTCGCAGATTCGCTTGAGGAAACATTGAGGATAGTCGGAGAGCGGGTTCGCGAGGGACGCACAGCACCGCTTGAAGAGAACATCCTCGTCGTCGAGTTAAACCGTGTACGGGTTTCCCTTGAGAAACAGCTTTCATCCGCAGAAACGTCCCTTTATGAGTTAAAGAATATATGCGGGTTGGAACCACTTGATCCATTCTTGCTTTCGAGGAAGTTTCCCGAAATCCGCAAGCTGCCGGATTCCGCTCTTTTGGAATCGGGGGCTTTTAAGAATCGCACCCAACTCCAGCTATTTCAGGCCGCAATGGATCTTGCGGATGCGAACAGGGTTTTGGCGGAAGCCGAATCAAAACCGGATCTGATGGCTATGGTCGGTTATCAGCGTATGAGTTTTAATGAGCAGATGCGGTTTAGTTCTGTGTTGTTTGGTGTGAAGCTGATCTTGCCAAGAAGGAACAAGGATCGCGAACTCATTGAGGCGTCGCTTTTGGATGGAGCCGCCGCACGTGCGAGGCTTGATTTTGGACTTAAGACCGTAAAACAGGAAGTGGCGAGTGCCGTATCCCGTTATACGCATGCTGTTCGTTCGCAATCGATTTTTGAAAACGGGATTATCAATGAAGCGGAGAGAAACCTTGATGTGGTGAGGGAGATGTACGATCTGGGATCGATATCGGTGTTGGAGTATTTGTCCGAGCAACGTAACTATATCGAGCTTTCGAGAGAGATGGTCGATTCAAAGCTCGAGACTTATTTGGCGGGTGTGGAACTTGATGCCGCGGTTGCATCGGATGATTTGGTGACGCGATGACGGAAGAGAATTTCGAACGTGAAGATTTGGAAGGGATCGATTCGGTGGAAGCCGGTTCGGTTTCGGATGATCCATTGGTTGTTAATACGGGTGACTCAAGAAGGACTTGGATCCCGCTTGCGGTGCTCGCCGGTGTATTGGTTGTGGCCGTTTCGGGCGCCGGATTCTGGTATCTTTCAAATCGCGGCAAAGCCGGAAAACCGGTGCCGACGCCGAGCGGAGCGGCAAAGACGGAACATGGTGGCAAAGGCTTTCCGATCGGTGACGACAAGTTTGTCGAATTGTCCGCCTCGCAGATGGATGCCGCGGGGCTGAAGTTGGAAACCGTTGGAGAGGCCCCCGGCGGTGAGGCGATGGCAGGTTCTTCGGCCGGGGTGGTTGAATCGAATCAATTCAAGGATACACCGGTTATGTCGCAGGTAGCCGGAGTTTTGAAAAACCTGAATGTTGAGACGGGCGATTACGTCAGGCGTGGGCAAACAATCGCGGTCGTTTCAAGCGATGAACTCGCTAAAGCTCAGTCTGACTATCTTTCGGTTTTGTCGGAGTTGGAAGAGGCGAGAAAACGATATTCTCGCTCGATCGAGTTGACGCGCGTTTCGGCAGAGGCAAGGGGCGAGGTGGATCGTGCGCAGCGTGAACTGCGTGAAGCCGATGCGGGCTTGTCCGAGGCGCTCGCGAATTATGAGCGTTCGAAGCGTCTTGTTGCGATCGGTGCGATCAGCAAACGTGAGTTTGAAATGGCGAAGGCTTCGTTTGAGAAATCCAGCGCCGGGCGGGATTTGGCCGAGAGCAATCTGAATCGTTCGCGAAAGCTTTTGAATATTAACTCCGTTCGCAAAAACGAAACTGACGGCTTTATCACGATGGTAAGCAAGAAACAGAATGAGGCGGGTGCGGCCAGAGCGAGACTTCTCGTTCTCGGTCTTTCCGAATCAAGGATCACCGCACTTCGCTCGCCATCACAAATCAGCCCGCTTCTTCCGATCACCGCACCGGTCTCCGGAACAGTCACAACACGCGAAGCGAATCGCGGCGAGGTTGTTTCCACCAATTCGAAGATCGCGGGAATTACGGACCTTTCGACGGTTTGGGTTATCGCACAGGTTTTTGAGAAGGATCTTGGAAAGATTCCTGTTGGCAGTGGAGCGGGGATCACGACTTCGGCTTATCCCGGAAAGTATTTTCGAGGAAATGTAGCGTATATCGATCCTCAGTTGGATTCTGCGACTCGAACCGCCAAGGTCAGGATCGAGCTTCCGAATCCGGATGGCATCCTGAAAATCGGGATGTATGTTTCGGTGTCGTTTTCCGGAACCGGAGGTCGGGAAGGAACCACTCCGCTGGTGCCAAAGTCGGCGATTCAGTTTTTAGGCGATCGCAGAGTCGTATTTCTTGAGAGTGATGTAGCGGGCAAGTTCATTGTCCGGGAAGTGGATTTGTACGATGAGGCCAACGGAAATTTTCCTGTCAGATCCGGGGTTTCGGTCGGCGACAGAGTGGTAACCGAAGGAAGCTTTCTTTTGCGTGCGGAGTTTTTGAAAACCGAAAAGGAATAGAAAAAGCCGGGCTTGTCCGGCTTTTTTGGGTAGAAGACGATTGCTCTCGCCTATTTTCTGTTACGGAACAGAAGTCCTATGAAGAGACCAACGGCAGCCGAAATCAGAATCGTTTGTCCGGGTTTTTGACGCGCATAGTCTTTTACGTCTTCAACGATCTCTTTCGGATCCTTGTCTTGAAGTTCTTTTAGTTTTTCGCCCGCACGGTTCAATTTGTCCTGCGCGAAATCGCGTGCTTTCACCGCCGCATCCTGAAGTTTTTGTTGGTATTCTTGTGCTTGCATTTTCAAATCTCCCAAATACTCGTCGTCGAGCCCCTGCTCTTCTTCGATAGGATCAAGCGGCATAAGACTTTGCTCGAGTTCCATTTCCGCTTTTTTTACCTCTTCATCAAATTCTGACATCTCTTTATTCTCCCGGCTTACGGTCATTTCGATTTACCAATCTTGATTTTCAGTTATAAAAATCAAGTGCTTCAAAAGGCGACCCTTTTGAAACTGTCCGATGAATCGCCGTGCCATATGGTTGTAACGATTTCAGTGTGGAGTTTGTTCATTATTGTGCTTGGGAATTTGAAAACAGGTGCTCTTTTTTGGTGGGTTTGCGAAACTTCGAACTTCGTTGGGTTAGCCAGTTTTATTCTGTTTTGGGAATGGATGATGTGTTTCAGGTGATAAGCCGATTTATAAAGACTGAGAATCTTCCCGCCTCATCGAAGTCGTACTCAAGAAATGAAAACCCCGTCTTTTCCAAGACATGAATGGAAGCGTGGTGGTCATCATCGACGGTTGCATAGATTTCTTCGAGACCAAGCGAGTTATTAGCAAATTGTTTCACTGCAGTTGCGATTTCTGTTGCATAGCCCTGCCCCCACATACTCTTTTTGAGAATGTAACCGAGTTCATAGCTCTCTTTTCGGGCGTACTCGTTTAGCATCGCGTGACCACAGAAGGATCCGTCGCTTGTGAGTTCAGCTCGCCAACGAAATCCTTTGAGTTCGGTGTTAATTATTTGGTTCCACCAAGATGTTGCGGTTTCCAGATTCACCGCACCATGCTCGACATGCTTCATCACATCTTGATCGGTGACCACGACTATGAAATCGTCCTTATCGCCGGCTTGATACTGCCTAAGCCGGAGTCGTTCCGTTGTGAGAATGTTCATCGCGGCAAAAATTTGGCGGAGGATCTTTCGAAGATCTTCCGCCAAAAGGTTTTTGAAATCAAAATCGGAGACTATTCAAGAATCTTGAAAGTCGCCTTTGGCTCGATCGAGCGAAGCTCGGTTCCAACCTTATCTTTGATCTTGATCTTGATTTGATACTCGCCGGAAGCCATGCCGGTCGTCGGCAAAAGGCGCGCCAAAGTCAGCCTTTGGCCGGAATCGCTGAGTCCGGACCAGTCTTCCTTTTGGCTAAGAAGTACTTTGCCGTCCTTCTCAAGCACATACTCAACATCGACATCGGGTCGAAGCGTGGTCTCGTTAATCTTAGTGTTGTAAACCTGAAGATAGATCCCTACTTCCTCGCCCTTGCGATATTCGCCCTTGAGATTCGGAATCACCTTCGCGTTTCCGATAACGAATCGTCCTCCGATGTCTTCATCGGTCGTGGTTCTGAGCTTCGACGCGAGAATCATCGTAGAAGTCATCAGCTTGTCTTTGTTGTAGTTTGGAACTTCAAAACCGATGCTTCGGATTCCCTTGTTGCCGGTTCCAACATCTCTGACAGCGACCTGAACTTTGTAATGTCCCGGAGCCAGGGCGCGTTGGGTTTGATAAATCGAGGAGCGCTGTTTTTGCTCGTTTAAGTCTTCTTCGGAAGACGTTGCAACAACTGAATCTTCGAAAATTCCCGCGCGCTTGTCGTTTACCGCCGTGATGCGTCCGAAAATGTTCATTCTCGCGGTTTGAATCCCGCCTTGATCGCTCCATGTAAGTTCTTCGTTCGAAGTTTGCAACGTGATCGTCGTAATTACGCTGTTTTCCGACTGGCGGAAGAAGTCAACACGAAGGTCGAAATCCAAGGGATTGTTGTCGATTACGGGTGATTCATCGAGCGTACCCTGAAGATCGGCATATTTTGGTTGGGGCGGTCTTGCGAGCGCCGATTGGATTTCCAGTTTACGGAATGGTGAATCCTGTTCGCGATAATAGTTTCGCGAATTCGTACCCAAAATTCTATCGGCTCTTGTTTCAAGCCCCAGAGATTCGTTAATCGTTTGTCCCGCACCGGGAACAAAAAGCAGAGCGTCTTTTTCGTTTGGATTCTGGGCGATTCGATATTCACCCGTTCCCGTCGGATCGACGAATTCGATTTCAATGCCGGTGCCGACACCATCGAGATTTCTATAGAACCAGGTTTCAAACGGATAGGTCGTCGTGGTTCCCCCGCCTTCCCAAGCGGGACGGTCATAGGCGCCACCCATCGGATGGGATTCGACACTATCGGGCTTGCCCCATGTGATATAGATTCTTCCGCGGTCGGTCATCCAACCCGGTTTTCCCGAACTGAAGTTTTCGTTCGCATAGGCGATCCGCTCGTAATACTGTTCCCGATACTCGTTTTCTTCCGTATCGGGGTTGGGATCGCGGAGACGCCAAAAGAGCTCGATGAAGTTCTCTCTTTCTTCGTTAGTCTTCAACGCTGCGAAGGCTTTCTTTTCCTCCGATGTGATGATGTAACGGACGTCTTTACTGATCCAGTCTTTGTAAATCCTGTCTGCTTCGGCCTTGGTCACGCGAGTATTGTTCTCGGGATCATCAACCTGAGAGAAAGCTATCGACGAAAACGCCAAGAGCAATATGGCGGAAAGCGTCAAAGTGATTTGTTTTTTGAAACGCATAACAAAACTCCTCAATTCGTTTCGGGCAGTGTGCGAGGTTATTCAAGAAATAAACAAACAAAAGCTAGAAGATTTTAGTATTTGGTTTGCAAATGTTCAAGATGGTTTGAGGGGTTGATTGGTTGTCTAAACGCCAATATTTTCGGGGGTTTGGATGAAATTTATTGCGGTTTTTCCTGTGGCTCTCTCAAGTGTTCAATGTTTGGTAGGAATTTGCATTCAAAATCGAGTGATTTTCGTATTTCGAATATGTTTCAATTGATTGATTTGTAGGGTTTGGAAGGAAGAGTTGTTTTGGATAAAAGCTTACTGTTTCATGCGTTGTACGCATCGGTTATGGAACTGTAAGATACTGTAAAACAACTAGTTAGATTGCTTTAGATTTACCCCCTATTCCGCCGTTCTTTCTTTGCCGAACATCCAAGCGACCAAGATTGAAACGATATAGAGCGCCGTCATCGGTGTCGCAAAGAGCATCAGGTTTGGAATATCGCCTGTCGGCGAGACCACTGCGGCCACGATCAGGATTACGATCAAAGCGATTTTCCAACTTCTGACAAGAAAACCGGCGTTGATGATTCCGATTCTCGAAAGTACATAGCTAACGGCGGGCATCTGAAAAATCACTCCCATGGCGAGCATAATCAGCGTTATGAAGTCGAAATAGTCCGTTGCCCTCAATAGCAGCTGGAAGTCAGACCCCAAACCCAAAAGGTATTTCACTGCCGGCGGAAAAAGTACGTAATAGGCGAAGGCGGCTCCTAGTACAAATGAAATCGAAGAAAGGAGAATGAACGGAGTGACGTATTTGCGTTCGTGGCGGTAGAGTGCCGGAGAAACAAAACCCCAGATTTCGAGCAATAAAAACGGCACCGAAAGCGCGATCGCGGCGTAGAGCGAAACCGTCACGTATAGTGTAAACGGTTCTGGAGCAGTTGTTATCACCATTCTCGCATTCGAATCGGATACTTCGTCGCCGTTTGGTATTGATCCATCTGGATCGGCCCCTTCGGGGGACATCGTGATTTCGAGAGGTAGTTTTACGCCTTTTGGCAATATCGCGCCGGAGGTGAAAATCGGCTGTTCGGAAAAGAGCCCCGGATTTCCTTGCGCGTCCTTTTCAACTTTAGCAAGGATCGATGTTCCGGCTGCAACAGAAACGTTGCCGATGCTCGCGGACTTTTGAAAGACATATAGTCCCGTATCGCCTAACTTGAGGTTGTTGATTGGAAGAAGCTTTTCTTTTCCCGAAACGCCATTGAGCGGAACTTCGATGCGCTGTGCTTCGCGCAGTGCTCTCTGACCGGGAATCGCAAGGAAGTTGTAGATCTTGTCGGAAAAGAACCAGCAGAAAATAAATGCTACCGCGACAATAAAAAACGAACGTACCAAGCGCTTTCGGAACTCATCGAGATGTTCCAAGAAGGACATGTGGCCGCCGAGTTCGGATTCGTCCGGTTCTTCAAGTCCCTCAGGTCCCTCAGGTCGGTCTTTCGCGGTCTTCTCGGATTCGTCGGTATTTCCTTTGAGCCTGGATTGTCGAAATCTGTCTTTTATCATCTCGAATGACGAAGCGAGTGTCGGGAATAGAATGCCGATCTAAAAAATATCGAATTTTTTACAGCCAGTTGGCTTTTGAATCTTCTTGGGGTTGAACAGGATTTTCGTCTGATGCAGATGCAGTTTCGTTTGGCGCTGCTTCAGGTTCTAATCCTTGTGGTACTTCATTTGAGGTGTTCGTTGCGAGTGATGCTTGCCCTGTTTGCTCCTCGCTGGGAATCGGTACGTCGAACTCTTCTATACCCAGTGGTTCGACGGTGCTTGTTCGTGCGATCGAACGCTCGGAAAAATCGAATGCGTTCTTCTCATCATCTTCGAGAGCGACTTCTTTCTCCCAGGTATCTTTAAAATCTGACGATATTTTTCGAAACTCATTCATCAACTTGCCAGCTTTTCTTGCGAGTTCGGGCAATTTTCTCGGACCAAAAATTATCAGTGCCACCATTCCTATTAGCAGCAATTCCGCGGTTCCAAGTGATTCGAAGATAAATAAAAGCAATTTTTTGTGTTCCGTTAAATCCAGTACGTCCTGAAAATTCAGGGTTCGTTGCTTCGTTGCTATGATGTTTCAACGTCCTAAAGATTCAATGCTTCGTTGCTTTGAATTCTCCAAATGGATTTCCAAGCCCCATCAAGACATATCAATACACATGCTCACAAAACTTTATTTGCATTGTTCCCGCAAACTCGCTGATTCTGATTTTACTCGCTGCGGGCTTTTTGCAACAACGTCCGAGTGACTTGATGGACGAATTTGTCTAGTCATTTGTTAATTTGGTTCGCGCCTGCAGTCGAAGGCCGGGTCTTTTCGTGTTTTATGTTGCGATTCGGAATGCAGTTGCCATTACTTATGCCATTACTTTTGCCATTACTTAGTTAAACGACTTCAACCAAGCCGGTCTTCTTTGTTTGAACCTGAGCCTGTGCCTGAATCCGGATGTCAGACGTTTGAATCCCTTCTTCTCTTTCTCTTTCTTTTTCTCTTTCTTTTTCTACTTCTTCTCTTTTTTGGTCTCCAATTTTATCGACGATTTCGCCGATGAGCCAAGCCTCGTCTGCTTTATCCAAGAATTCTCGTGCTTTGTCGGGGCGCATCGAAATCAGGAGTCCGCCGGCGGTTTGCGGATCAAACAAGGCGCTTTGCATTTTTCCATCGACCGTTTCGGCGATTCTCACGCTTTCGCCAACGTATGCGCGATTGTTGCGATCTCCTCGCGTGAGCATCTTTTGCTCAATCAAGTCGATCACATCCGGCATCAGCGGTACTTTTGTAGAGTCGATGCGCATACGAACTTCGCTGGCAGTTGCCATTTCGAAGGCATGTCCCAAGAGACCAAAACCCGTTATGTCGGTGCAGGCGTTTGCTCCCAAAAGCGACATAAGATTAGACGCCTCGCGCGCCGATTTTGTCATGTATTTGATTGCTGCCTCGGCGGCATTTTTTGAAGCTTTCTCAAATTTGAGGCCCGTGCTGATTACGCCGGTTCCGAGCGGCTTGGTCAAGACGAGTAGATCGCCGGGTCTCGCATTTGCGTTCGTTGTAAGTCGTTTATTATCAACAATACCAGTTACTGAATAGCCGATTTTGATCTCAGGGTCATCTATCGAGTGACCTCCCAGAACAGCTACGTTTTCTGCGATCATCGTTTCGTGACCGCCTTTTAGTATATCGCCCAGGATTGTCAGATCGCCTTTCTGCGGATAGCAAACGATTGAAAGCGCCGTGATCGGCGTGCCACCCATCGCATAGATGTCGTTTAGAGAATTTACGGCGGCGATCACTCCAAAATCGTGCGGGTCGTCGGCTACCGGAGTAAAGAAGTCCAATGTTTGCACGAGGAGTATGCTATCGTCGCTGTTTTTGCTGGCTGTTTTTAAATTTGCGGTTGCGGTCTTATCGCCATGGAAATGATGATGTAGATGGCTGGTTTCGAGACGAAAGATCCCCGCATCGTCGGAATTTTCATAACCGACAACGATGTTGGGATTGTTTTGTTTCGGTAAGTTACCCAGCACGTGGGCGAGATCGCTAGGCGCGATTTTCGCCACTCAACCCGCGCAGGAAACCATTTCCGTCAGACGTTTGGCCATATCTCCTTTTAAATCAGTTAAATCAGTTAAATCAATTAACTATATTAATCACAATAGTTACAGGTGGTACATCCGCAAAGTGCAAGTTTGAAAACAAGAACTCTGGAACTTGGAACTTGGAACTTGGAACTCTGGAACTCTGGAACTCTGGAACTTGGAACTTGGAACTTTGGAACTCTGGAACTTGGAACTCTGGAACTCTGGAACTTGGAACTCGTTCTTTCCCTCATTTCCTCGTCAGCAAATCGTAAATTCGATTGAGATCTTCTTTTCCATAGATCTCAAATTCTATTCTTCCGCTCCGACCGTCTCGGGCGGGAATGATCCTTACTTGCGTACTGTAAAGCCTGCGAAGTTTGGTTTCGGCGTTGCCAATATTTGGGTCTTTTAGTTCTTCGGCTTTTTTGGACTTTGATGCGCCCAGTGGTCTTGCTTTTGCGGCGTTTTCAGCTTCGCGGACTGAAAGGCCTTTGCTAAGAATCTCATTGGCGAGTTCTTTTTGACGTTTCGGATCTAATATTGAGAGCAGCGCCTTGGCGTGGCCGACAGACAAACCGCCTTCGGCAAGAAATTTGAGAATCGGTTTTGGCAAATTGAGTAGCCTGAGATAGTTTGCGATGAATGTACGGGTTTTCCCCACTCTGTCGGCTACTTCTTGCTGGGTCAAACCCAAATCGCCGATAAGATTTTTGTATGCCAGCGCTTCTTCTACGGGGTTTAGCTCCTGCCTTTGGATGTTCTCGATAAGCGCGATCTGAAGCATCTGCGCATCATCTATTTCGCGTACTATTGCCGGGATTTTCTTCAGGCCCGCTCTTTGCGCTGCACGCCATCTGCGTTCGCCGGCGACGATTTCGAATTTCGTGGCGGCTTCTGGGCGCTTGCTCTTATTGTTTGCTGATTCACCCTTGGCGGGTCTGAGCAGAATCGGTTGAACGATGCCGTTTGTTCGAATCGATTGAGCGAGTTCTTCGAGTTCTGTTTCCGGAAAATTAGTTCGGGGCTGATCGGCATTCGGACTAATTAGTTCGATGTCTATCTCGATGTCTTTTTCGAATTTCGTATTCTTCTCAGAGCCTGAGGTCTCTTCAGATCCAGTATCTCCGGCAGGGGGTCTTGTTTCTCCAAGGAGCGCGCTAATTCCGCGCCCCAATGCTTTTCTAGCCATGGCTTAATATCTCCTTTGCGAGCTGCATGTAACTCTCGGCTCCCCTGGACCTGATGTCGTAAAGGATGATCGGTTTTCCAAAGCTCGGGGCTTCGGCTAATCTCACGTTTCTTGGGATCACGGTTTTGAGGACTTGGCCGCCATAAAAATCGCGCAAATCGCGCGCAACAGCGGTTGAGAGGTTGGTTCTTTCGTCAAACATAGTCAGGAGCAGGCCTTCGATTGAAAGGCGAGGATTGAGGCCCCTGCGTAAGTGTGCGAGCGTGTCAAATAGTTCAGTTACGCCTTCGAGCGCAAAATACTCGCACTGAATCGGTACCAAAAGCGAATCGGCTGCGGTTAGACCATTCACTGTCAAGAGGCCCAGAGATGGAGGGCAGTCGATTATCAAATAGTCGAATTCGGATTTTGCGATATCCAGGATTTCTTTTAGGCGGTATTCCCTTCGTTCCTGGTCAACGAGCTCGATCTCGGCGCCTGCCAAATTTTTGTTGGCCGGTATCACCCACATCAAAGGAAACTCGGTGGGTAGTATCACGTTCTCGAGAGGTTCATCTTTGGCGATCGCGTCATAAAGCGTCTTTTTTATTGAAAGCCTCTCGATACCTGAGCCGGAAGTTGCGTTGCCCTGTGGGTCGGCGTCAACAAGGAGCACGGTTTTCTCTTCGACGGCAAGTGCTGCCGCGAGGTTTACGGCAGTTGTCGTTTTGCCGACACCGCCTTTTTGATTGGCAATTGCGATTATCTTTCCCATTGAAAAAAGTGGGTAATAGTTTCTTCAGCAAATAGAACTTTTGAGATTTTGAGCTCAAAGCCTTTATTAATCATGTTCTTCACAAATGTTCATTAAAGTCTATTGTTCTGAGTTCTGAGTTCTGAGCTCTGAGTTCTCAAATCTCGGCCCTCAGGTCTACTAGAAGTTTTGTGAAGAGCATCATGACCCTATTAAATTTGGGCCGTTTGCTGATTAGAGAATGACAAATCTAGCACAAACGGCTTTGAATTAGCCAATTAAATTGGTCTGCCGGATGACGAAATTTCGATCATTCTTGCGGATGAGAGCGGGTGTTCCACGTGGAACAGTTGATGGAGTTCGTGAAATGGCGATTGAAAGACTCACAAGAAGAAAATCGAAGCTTTGCGCTTCACCGCTAATTCGCGCCAATTCCTCGTCTTGTCCTTGTCTTGTCCTTAAATTCAATTCCAAGACTCAGATCAACCCATTCAAAACTCTCACTTTCTAAACATCTCACTTTCTCACAATCTCAACTTCTCAGTTTCACAACATCTGAACCTTTCAACTACTGAACAACAGAACTGATGAGTTGCTGAGTTGGTGAGTTGCTGAGTTGCTGACCTACTGAGCTTCAGGGCCGCAGACCTCCTGACCTCCTGACCTCCTGACCTCCTGAGCTTCTGAGCTTCTGAGCTTCTGACCGGCAGAGCTTCTGACCTGCTGAGCTTCTGAGCTTCTGACCTGCTGAGCTTATGGCCTGCTGAGCTACTGAGCTGCTGACTTGCTGAGCTTCTGAGCTGCTGAGTTTCTGACCGGCAGAGCTTCTGACCTGCTGAGCTTCTGGCCTGCTGAGCTACTGAGCTGCTGACTTGCTGAGCTTCTGACCTGCTGAGCTTCTGGCCTGCTGAGCTACTGAGCTGCTGACTTGCTGACCTTCTGACCTGCTGAGCTTCTGGCCTGCTGAGCTACTGAGCTACTGAGCTGCTGAGTTGCTGAGTTGCTGACCTGCTAAGCTACTGAGCTGCTGAGCTACTGAGCTACTGAGCTGCTGAGTTGCTGAGCTGCTGAGCTACTGAGTTGCTGAGCTGCTGAGCTACTGAGTTGCTGAGCTACTGAGCTGCTGAGTTGCTGAGCTACTGAGCTGCTGAGTTGCTGAGCTACTGAGCTGCTGAGCTGCTGAGCTGCTGAGTTGCTGAGCTGCTGAGCTGCTGAGTTGCTGAGCTGCTGAGCTGCTGAGTTGCTGAGCTGCTGAGCTGCTGAGTTGCTGAGCTGCTGAGCTGCTGAGTTGCTGAGTTGCTGAGTTGCTGAGCTTCTGAGCTTCTGAAAAATGAAATGCAACCCTTCGTTAAGAAAAACCAGTGAGTCTATCGGCTGTTTGAGGCGCCTTTTGCCGCAGTCAAATGCACTAGCACCGTTGAAAGCGCTACGGGCGTGAGGCCTGTGATCTTTCGAACCTGTCCAAAAGTTTTTGGCTGAGCGCGTTCGATTCTTTCCACCATCTCGTTCGATAAGCCACTGATCGAACCAAAGTCGAATGACTCGGGCACTTTCAGATTGTCGTTTTTGTTAACTCTTTCCGAAGCCTTGTCGTGTTTCTTGATATAGCCCGAATAAAGTGAATCGGCCAAGGCAGTTTGCAAGTCTCTTTCGGAAACATTGTCTCCGAGTTCTGCCGGCAAGAGGCGCTTGATCATTTCGGGGGATATCTCCGGCCGTTGCGAAAGCTGCGAAAGAGTCACGGAATCGCCAAGATCAGCGCCAATAAGCTGAGAAGCCGCCGCATACTCTGGATCGGCACGTCTAAATCTGGTGTTGTCGATCGCGTTTCTCAGCGCGGCTATCGAATCCCTTCTTGTGCTAAATCTTTGCCATTCGCTGTCAGACAATAGCCCGGCTCCCCATGATGCATCTTTTCCGGCTTCACCGGCTTTGCGCGCCAATTCAGAAAGCCGAAGGTCGGCGTTGTCATGCCTCAATGTGAGTCTTGCTTCAGCTCGCGATGTGAAGATTCTGTAAGGCTCGTCGACTCCATGCCGAATCAAATCATCTACCAAAACACCTATGTATGCCTGATCCCTGCCAATAACCAACCCAGGCCGTTGTTCCACGTGGAACACAGCATTGATCCCGGCCATCAATCCTTGGCATCCAGCCTCTTCATAACCCGTCGTACCATTGATCTGCCCTGCGAAAAACAAACCCGAAACCCGAGTCGTTTCCATCGTCGGCTTGAGTTCCCTAGGATCGACGAAATCGTACTCAATCGCATATCCGGGCCTGATTATGCGAACACTTTCAAATCCCTCGATCTTCTTGAGCAATTCCCTCTGCAGATCCGCCGGCAAAGAAGTCGAGAAACCGTTGAGATACACCTCGTTCGTGTCATGCCCTTCGGGCTCAAGAAACAATTGGTGCCGATCCTTTTCACCAAACTTTACAACCTTGTCTTCAATCGACGGGCAGTAACGCGGCCCGATGCCTTTTATCGCTCCCGAGTAAAGCGGCGACCTCGATATATTCCCGCGAATCTCATCATGTAGCGCTTTATTCGTATAACCAATATGACAATTAAGCTGCTTTTGAGTAATCGACTCAGTCGAGAAAGAAAACGCGACCGGAACTTCATCCGGAGGCTGCACCTCAAACGCATCCCAATCAATCGTGCGTCCATCAAGCCTCGGCGGGGTGCCTGTTTTAAGTCGCCCAACTGGAAATCCCAACTCTTTTAGATTCTCCGCAAGATCAATCGATGCCGGTTCCCCGGCCCTACCCGCCGAATAGCTCTTCTCCCCGGTATGTATCTTTCCATTCAAAAAAGTACCGGTAGCAACAACCACTGATTTTGCGGCAAATCTCCTCGTGTCTTCAAGCTCTACACCTATAACTACTTTATTCTCAACAATTAGCTTTACAACTACACCTTGTCGCAAATGTAAATTCGAAGTCTCCTCCAAAACCCGGCGCATTTCCGTTCTATAAAGCGCCCGATCCGCCTGTGCGCGCGGCGATTGCACCGCCGGCCCTCTTGATCTATTGAGCAATCGAAATTGAATCCCGGTACGATCGATGACCTTGCCCATCACACCGCCCATCGCATCTATCTCTCTAACCAAATGCCCTTTTGCAATTCCCCCGATCGCTGGATTGCAAGACATCTGCCCAATAAGATCAAGATTTATAGTCACCAACGCAGTTTGCGCGCCCAGCCTTGCGGCCGCCGACGCCGCCTCGCAACCGGCATGCCCCGCACCAATAACGATTACATCGAAGCTCTCATCAAAACCAGCCGAATTCTTGCCTACAAAATCCATCTACCTACTCAACTCAGAAAACCGTTTCGAACATTCCTGAAAATCAGCCATTTTCATCAACCTATCAATTTACCAAATTCCGACCGCTACAATCCAACTATTCCCAACAGCAGCCAATACCAATTCTTCAACCCTCCTCCCAAACCAATGCTCCAGACCCAAAGTCTGCATCACAACGCATCTGCCCCCCAATAAACTCAAACTCAAACTCAAACAAAACCGCTCCAACCAAAACTCGAAACAAACAAACAAATAAATAAATAAATAAATAAATAAATAAATAAAAGAGCCAACCGCAAAATTCAGTTAACTCCCAATCCCAACAAAGCCAAAAGCCCTTTCCAAAACCTGGCAGATGCCTCTATCCCCAGATCATTCCGCTTGACTTATGACAATAACTGCTTTCTTTACAATACTTACCTAAATTTCACACTCTCACTAAACTCGCAAAAAACAAAAAAACAAAAAAGCAAGAAAACAAGAAAACAACAAACCAAGAACGCAACATTCAATTCAAAATGCATGCTATTCAATCGATCTATCCCCAACGCCCCTTCAAAGCGCAAACCGGAAACTTCACCGATTGAATTCCTCCGATCCGTACGCGATCCGTTCCGCGAAAACTCGCCATTGGCATAATTCCCTCCTCCAAAAGCTTGGCCAAAGCAACATCAGACATTTCCATCTCCGCCCCAGGAACTGTCTTAGTCTCACCGTTCTCTTCAAACTGATAAACCGGCAAGCCAGTCACATCGAGCGCATACCTGCCGCCAATATCCCAACCTTGCGAAACAAAACTCATCGCCAAAGCCAAACCAACAGCAAACGCAGGATTCATCCATACAAACTTCTCATGTTCACCCGCGGCAATCCCGCTGCCATCAAACTCTTCAAAATCAAAAGTCTCCAAAGGCTCGCTGTCCTTTCCATACGGCAATCTCCCCATCAACCTTGGCGCACACATACCGAGCAGCGCCGCCTCGTCCGAACTCCGCAATGCAGTCCAAAGCCTCGCCTCAGGAGTATCAGACTCAACATCCCAACTCTTCAGATCCTCCTTCCCGCCAAAATTCTCAAACCCAAACATCGACGGCCTCATATAAGAAACAAAAGGAGAATTCGATACCGAAGAAATCTGCGAAACGCGCATTAAAGCAGCCACGTCATCAACTTCAGGCGAAAATTCATATCCGCCCAAAACAACTCCCCATGGCTGATTCCCATTTGCATCGCAGCCATAAGCAAGTAAATCCTGAAGCTTTTCACCTTCTTCACCTTTCAAATCAGCCAATAGCCGATCCTTTGAAATATCCAAAACAAAGATTCTTAAAGCCAGACTCGTCTCGACCCTCCGCAAAAGAAAATAGAGCCCGCGCCAAAGCGCCTCCTGCTCCATAAATCGCCTGTCATGCAGAATCATCCGCATCAATCCCGAAACGCTCTCGTCGATCGCACCCATCAAACGCTGCTTCTCGTCTTCATCATGTTTGACAACAAAAGGCTCGACTACCTTGCTAACAAGATCTTTCAGCGGCAAAGACATTGCCGACTTTGACCCCGATGCCTCCTCAACATGGTACGCTGCCGCATCACGATTTCGATCGCCGAGTATATCTTCCAAAAGCCCGGCCGATTCGACCTCTCCCTCGGAAATACTCGGGGTTAAAGCCGCCGCCGATCCAGAGCCGCCGCCAACACTCGCAACACCGGAAGATTCAACCTCAACTCCGTTCGTTCCACTCCCGGCATCAGCACCAAACAATTCACGAACATCCCTTGCCGCTCGGTGATACTCCGAATCATTTCCAAGTCTCCGCCTCAGCTCCCGCAAATCTTCAAACAACGCGACATCACGAAAAAGGCTATCGGGGTGAAAATCCTCAAGCGAAGAAACATTAACGGGAAAATACCCTGCTTCCGCATCCCCGATCTCAACAACCGGCGAAACGCGCTTGATATAATCCGCAAACTCATCGCGATCGACCTCGAATGGCTTAAGCGCCCCCCTAACTTCTCCGCTTTGTCCAAATCGCCCCGAAGCATTCGAAAAATCACCCAATACAAGAATATGAAACGGCGGATCCTCAGGAACCTCAACCGCCGCTCTCTCCATCGAAAATTCCGCTTCCAAATTGCTACCGCCCGGATTCATCACGCACCTCTCTTCTTACAATGGACCCCAACAAAACGCCCGAAACTCAAGCCGATTCAAAAGCCATTCAACAACCATTTCGCGCGCAAACTCTATACCTACAACTTATCCCCAACTCTCTTTTCAATCAAGAAAAACCGCAACCGATAATCAGATCGCAAAATGCCAAAAACCCTTTCAGAACTTGAGTACAAGTTCCAAAAGGGCAAAACACAAATCCAAATCCAAACCAAAAAGAAATCGCTCCTGCCGGAGAACACAAAGCGAATACAAATAGAAATAGAAATAGAAATCAGAACTCCACCAAACGTGCCCGGCTATTCTCCCGTTGAAAGCAACAGCAAATCTTTCACACTCCCACCATCCTCGTCATCACAAGAGTCATTTAACCCATATCTCAAATCCTTAAGCTCACAATTCGACTCATACGTACCAAACAGCCGATCCCAAATCGTAAAAATATTGCCAAAATTCGAATTGGATTCATCAGCGTTCGTCGAGTGATGAACTTTATGAAAATCAGGAGTTACGAATACTTGTCGCAATAGCCTTTCCAGTTTCTCCGGATATGAAATATTCGCGTGCTCTAATTGACCGTTGCCAACCAAAAGCAACATATACAATCCCAGCATCCAAAACGGTATCCCGAGAAACAGCGCACCAAGTACTACAAAAGACATCCTGTACAAAGTCTCAAATGGATGTTGCCTCAGCGCCGACGTAACATCAATCATGGTGTCCGAATGGTGAACGCTATGAACTCTCCATAAAACCGACACTTTGTGCAGTATCACATGACTTACATAAGCTCCAAAAAAATCCAAAAACAAGATCGCGATTAGCAACGTTGCGGGCGTTCCAAGATTCAAATGCCTCATTACCCCAATGTCATTTGAAATACCCCATTCCAAAACGAACACCGCGACTCCTGAAAACATAAAATTAAGAACAACGACTGAGAGTGTTAAAACGATGTTCGCAAACAAGTGTTTGCGTTTGTTCTTCCGGAACGGGAAGCCGCTTTCCAAAAGAAGAAGCAAAGCAAATCCCGCAACCAAAATCAGGACTCTAAAACTCGCATTTGATAAATATGATAAAACTGCTACAACTTCCAGCATTCAATTCTCCAGAACCATATTTCAAGGCCTGAATACAAATGCCATAGAGCTCGGCACGAATCATTGATATATGTTAGGAAATGATCGACTTTCTAATACGGCTCAGACTTTCCGGTTGAATTCCCAGATACTCGGCAATCTTGTGAACCGGAAGCTTTTTCAATAGTTCGGGACGCGATTTCATAAGTTCCAAATACCTAACTTCGGCGGTTTTGGTCAGGAAGTCCTTTTCTCGCTGAAACTTCACAAGATACGCCTCTTCAATCAGGCGCCTGCCCAATTGATTCGCAAGAAGTGACTTTTCGTATGCTTCCTGCAAATCATCATACTTAACCACTTCCACTTCGATATCCGTCAACGCAATCGTCTCCGCTTCACTGGGTTCCTGCAACAAAAACGAAGTCAGCGCACAGAAGAACGACCCGGGAAAATAGAAATCTACAATCCTTTTTACGCCGTTCCGAAAGACATCAATTTCAACAATCCCATCAATCAAAAAATACGCGCAACTCTCAACCTGCCCTTGGCACAGCAATATATCGTTCTTCCCATATCGTTTTCGGTAAACAGGAAACGGCAAATCGCCATCCGCAATAAAGAAGCCAGTATTGTTCTCAACAAAACTCATTTTTAAGCGGAAAACGGTAAACCATTTGGAAACGAGAGTGTTACAAACGATTCACGAATCACCTATATAACTAAAATCTTCACCGATCACATAGGTCGTTTCACCGTCGCTGCCGGTTCCGATATCGGTGTAATCGCCGCGGTGAAAAGTATTGTCGTTCGAATCAGTTTCATCAAAATTGGTTTCCGCCGCCGGAAAATAAATATCTTCGTCCGCGAAATCCGCTTCGTCGGCTTCTTCCGCTTCAACTTCAAGCAGAGCCTCGAAGACCTCTTCGACAAGCAATTCATCACTCCCGGCACCTCCCGCCTCGTCCGGTTTGAAAGCCGTTATACTGATCGTCGTCTCCGTTCCGTCCGGGGCGGTTTCGGTAATGGTTATGCTTTCTTCATTTGCCATATCGTTCATACTCCTTCTAATTATTGCCTGTATGACGGATGCCTTGTAATGTTTTGCCCAATCAATTCCAAACCGTGTCCGGTTTCGGAAATCAGTTGCGCGGGCAGGTGCCGAATTGCGACATACAGGATTGCGGGCATTTAACCATCGAAAGTATCTTGGGGTCTATCGATCCCGCTCTCTTTGCTTCTTCAAGCGCCTCCAGGTTCTTTTGTACAGCTCGCACGAACAGGTGCAGACGAATTTTCCCGAATTCGGCTGAGCGCTTCCTCCGGAGCCATCTCCCGAACCGTCACTATTTTATTGACGTGAAACAAATGATCGAATCTGCTTTACTTCAGACAAATCCAAAATCTAAATTCCAAAATCCGTTTGCCCCTGAAATTATCACAACATCACGGTAGCCAAGATTTTTCAGGAATTCGGAAAGTCACTTCCCAATACAAAAAGTCGAAAACACGCGCGTCAACATGTCTTCCGTTGTCGTCTCACCCGTGATCTCGCCTAAATACCTGATCGCATTGTGAAGCCCGATCAAAACGATTTCCTCGCTCTTGCCTTCCGCCAAGAGCGCACGCGCTTCCGAGACTCCCTCCGCGGATCTTTTCAAGAGATCGTAATGACGGGCATCCGATACAAGAAAACCGTCAAGCGCGTTCTCACCGCCATCATCAGTTGCGAACATCGAAAGAATCGAAGATCTCAATTCATCGATTCCATGTCCGGTTTTCGCGGAAACGATTACCGCTTCCTCCGTTACCAAAGCGCCCAGGTTTGGCGGTTTGTCAAACAAGTCATCCTTGTTAACAACAACGATGCTGCGAAGTCCTTCGACATCATCAATGATCCCGGCATCTTCAATTCCAACATCTTGAGAACCATCAAGAACAACAAGCACAAGATCAGCATCTGCCATCGCACGCTTGGAGCGCTCTACTCCGATCCTCTCAACTTGATCTTCGGTCTCCCTCAATCCGGCAGTATCGATCAACGCCACAGGAATGCCGCCTATCAGGAAGTTCTCTTTTATTTGGTCGCGGGTCGTGCCAGGCACATCCGTAACGATCGCGCTTTCCTCGCCAACAAGCGCATTGAAGAGACTCGATTTTCCGACATTCGGCCGTCCCACCAGCGCAATCCGGATCCCCTCGCGAAGAATCCTCCCGGACGAATAAGTATCGGCGAGCTTCAAAAGCCGTGATTCCAACCCTGAAAGCCTGTCGAGTAAACCGCGTACTTCCACTTCCGGAAGATCATCCTCGACAAACTCCAACGCTGATTCCAAAACGACGATCACGTCCAGCAACTCATCCTTTACCGGCGTCAAACGGTGCGAAAACTCTCCGCGCAATTGACGCACCGCCTGTCGCGTCATCGCAAGACTATTGGCGTTGATCAGATCACGAACCGCCTCGGCCTGTGATAAATCCATCCGGCCGTTTGCCAGGGCACGCATCGTAAACTCGCCAGGTTCGGCAAGTCTGGCGCCGTGATCAAGACATATCTCAAGCACCCGTTTCAAAAGCACGGGTGATCCATGGCAGCTTATCTCAACGACATCTTCGCCCGTATAAGAGTTGGGTCCAAAAAAACAAACCACGAGGGCTTCGTCAATCTCACCCTCGTGGTCATAAATTTTCTTTAGAACAGTCTTTCGCGCTTCCGGACGGAGATTCTCGTCCCTGACAAGACCGCCCAAAACCCGAATGCTCTCATCGCCGCTTACGCGGATGACTCCGATACCGCTTCTGCCATTCGGTGTCGCCAACGCGACGATCGTATCCATAAAACTAAAACAGCTCGAAAACTATTTCGGACTGACCTTCAGACGTCTATCCCGTCCCTGGCCAACCGATTCCGTCAGTAGATCTTCCTCTTCCTTGAGTGCCATATGTATCAAACGACGCTCCGTGGAATTGAGAACACCAAATGTAAACGGAATTCCTTTTTCCCTAACATTCTTCGCCGCAAACTTTGCCATCGCTGCAAGCTCCGACTTTCTAGTTTGACGAAAACCATCCGCATCGCAAATGAATCTGTGCTCGCGGTCGAGCTCGCGTCCAAACATTTGAAACAACAACGTCTCAAACGCATCAAGCATCTCGCCGTTTTCAGCAAGAACCAGCGCCGTGTCTTCTCCCGTGAGATCCAAAACGCATCCTTCGTCTTCGACCCAGCTCGCTGAAACTTCCAAAGAGAAGTTGAAATCAGCAATAGTTTCCGCCACAAACGCCTCGGCGTTTTCACAAATTTCGTTCATTTCCATTATTTTGCACCCCCGGCAACGGCCACTTCAGCCGTTTCAGGTTCGCGATTGATCCAATTGATAAGCATTTGCTGCCCAAACATGATCACGTTTCCGGTAAACCAATAAATCAGAAGCCCGGAAGGTGCCGACCACATGAAGAAGAGCATCATCGCCGGCATCATGTAAGTCATCATCTTCTGCTGCATCTGCTGCTCCGGAGTCACGGCCGGAGTCGTCGGCGTGAATTTCATCGACAAGATCATCGACGCGGCAAATGCAATGGGAAGTATCTTATACGGATCGCCCGTCGAGAGATCCTTCAACCAAAGGAAATGCTCCTGTCTGAATCCAAGCGAGATCGACACCGTGTAGTAGAGCGTGATGATGAGCGGAAACTGCAGAAGCGTCGGCAAACACCCTCCGATCGGGAGCGCGTCTTTTGTCATCCGCAGTTGCTCCATTTGAAGATCGCGCATCCGCGGATCATCAACCGGAACACCTTTGTCCTGAAGCTTCTTCATCTTGTCGCGAAGTTCCTGCATCTTTGGTGCATTCTTCTGCGCCTTTTTGAAAGACTTCGAGGAGTACCAACGAAGCGGGAACAGCAACGAATAAAAGAAGAAAGTGAAGATGATGATCGCTATTCCGTAATTCGAAACGATCGAATACAGGAATTTCAGGGCATAAAGAATCGGCACCGAAATCGGCTTTGTAAAGAACCGAAGCCAACCGTAATTGACCAAATTTCCGATATCTACGCTTCTTCCGGCAAGACTCGAAAGCGAATCGTTGTACTTGTGAAGTACGAAATAATCCTTGGTTCCGGTATAGATTCTGTTCGTCGAACCATCAGCCGCGATTGGTACAAAGATCGAAACCAGATGCTTGTTAACTTGCTTCGTCTCGCTCCGAGTGATATTCGCGATAATGCCGTCGAAATACGGAGTAACAGTCTGCTCGTAAACGGAAGAAGTGATCTCGAGTCCGGGCATCGGCTTGGAGGGCACTGCCGCCATGGCAAAATAAGTATCCGCAACGCCGGCCCATTGAACATCTCCGTTGATACGCATCCGGCCTTCCTTTTGACCCGATGGAATCGCCGAAGCCGCGTATTGACGTGATTCGTCGGTCGAAGTGTGATAAATCGCGTCAGGTTCCGGTTTATAAAAACTGGGAACCTCGATCGCCTGATCGGAAATGCTTGGCCCGATGACAAGCCTCGTATCCGGAACAACCTTTCCTTCTTTCTTTACGGTTACCGACACATCAGCCACATAGCTGTCGCCACGAAACAGAAACTTCTTCTCGGCCTGAACATTTCCCGGTCCGTTCATTGAAAAAACCAATTCCTTGGTTTCGCCGGGTTTTAGAACCAGCTCAGTGGCTTCTTCGGAAATCTTATAGTTTCTTTCGTTGGCTATCTTTTCGATTCCCGCATCACCAACTTTAAGCTTTAACGGGGCCAGCGAAGGATTTCTCTTCAAACCTTCAGGCGAAACCAGTTGAAGCGGTTTCTTGTGGGTTTTGTCAGAACCGTCGGCATAAAGATCCTTACGCTCGGTCTCATACGGAGAATCGTTTTTCAAAAGTATCCAACTCGTTGCCGCAGCTCCCTTGCTGTCCAGGGTTACTTCATAAAGCGGCGACTTTATAACGATCGCTCGATTCTCCACTTCGTCGGCCGGAGCGGGCTCCGAAGCTTCTTTTGAAGACTTGTCCGTTTCCGAGTTTTTTGCTTCCTGAGTACCGTTCGAGTTTTGTGGATTTGCGTTTGCGACGTTGGTAATATTCGCGTTCGAGTTGGTATTGGCGGCGTTATCCGGTTTTGGAGCGAAGAAATAACTCCAGACAAGTAATACCAACATTGAAAGAGCGGCCGCGAGTATAAATCGCGTTTGATTGCTTTGTTTGTTTTCGTCTTGCATTGCTATCTTCCGCCAAAAAAAGCGGAACTATCTAAAAACCTTATGAAACTGGATCAAATCCGCCCTTTGAAAATGGCTGGCAGCGGCAAATGCGCTTGGTTCCCATCCATGTCCCGCGCACCGCGCCATATTTCTGAATCGCCTCGAGCGCGTATTCGGAACAAGTCGGGGTAAATCTGCATGATGGAGGCAAAAACGGGGAGATCATGAGTTTGTAGATCCTTATGAATTCGATCAGTAGAAACTTCATTCTTGGAAAACTCTCCCCAGGTACCTATCGAATTACGACTCCGAAGACAACCTGGTTTCCGATATCGATCCCGGATCGGCACTTTCGGCTTCGCGAAGTTTGGCGGAATTCAGCTCGAATTCCCGAATTTTCGCGATCATCGTCACGATTTCTCTCGCAACCTCTTGAGTACGGACACCCAAGATGTAAGCACGCGCGTTAAAAACCCAGTCATAGCGATTATTCAGAACGACAAACTCTCCTGAACTCAACCTAAAGGCTTCCCGCATCAACCTTTTAGCTCTGTTCCGCTTGACCGAATTACCGATGGCCTTCTTTGAAGCCGTTACACCCATACGCTGAAAAGACGTTTCAGACGACACCACAAATGCCGTCATGAAACGCCCTTTAATACGTTTGCCTTCATTGTAGGCCCGCCGGAACTCCCGCGGCTTTCGTAAGCGCTGAGCTTTAGTAAGACGAAAACCTAGTAGTGAAACGGCGTTAACCTCTTGCGTCCTTTGGCTCTACGACGCTTCAAAACATTGCGGCCGGCCTTGGTGGCCATGCGGGCGCGGAAGCCATGCTTTTTGGCGCGTTTGCGATTGTTCGGTTGAAATGTTCTCTTTGGCATAATCGTTCCTCACTATCAAAAGTGAAAACCACGATTCTACGGATTACAAGGGGTGTTGTCAACCGAAATCAGGCCATCACGAAAGCGTTGTCACAGCACACCGTTTGGAACCGCCGTTCGCCCTTTGACAACTACCTCTCCCAAAACAACTTTGCGCACGGCTTCCACATACAACCGGTGTTCCTCGGCAAGGATTCTGCTCGAGAGCGAATCGTCAGTGTCGTCTTCGCGAACTTCGACAGCCTTTTGAAGGATGATCGCGCCATGATCAAGTTCTTCATCCACAAAATGCACCGTGCACCCTGAAATCTTTACGCCGTACTCGAGCGCTTGCTTTTGAGCATCGAGCCCCTTGAAACTCGGCAGCAGAGACGGATGTATGTTAAGAATCCTGTCTCGAAATTCCCGAACAAATCCCGCCGACAAAAGCCTCATGTATCCCGCCAGGCAAATCAGCTCCGCCCCGCACATCTTCAATACCCCGACGATTTCCGCATCATGCTCTTCGCGCGAACGCATTTTCCGCGGAACCGCAAAAGCCGGAAGGCCCATCTCTTTTGCCTTTTCAAGACCCGCCGCCTTTGACTTGTCGCTGATAACGGCAACGATCTCGGAGTCCGGAATCGCGCCCGATGCAACGGCCTCCGCCAAAGAGACCATGTTTGAACCTCTACCTGAAATAAGAATCGCAATCTTCATTTGGCCGCTGCTGCCGGAAAACTAAAGTCCACGGATTTCAACTCCGCCCGCACCCTCGACAACCTCGCCGATTTCAAACACGTTTTCGCCAAGCCCCGATATATGATCCACGATCCCGGCGACGCTCCTTTGACCCGCTATCAGAACCATCCCGATGCCCATATTGAAAGTTCTGAACATCTCCCGACTTTCAACTTTGCCGATTTTCTGCATAACCGAAAAAATCGGAAGTTCCGGCCAACTACCCCTATTGATCTCAACCGAGACGCCTTTTGGAAGGATCCTTGGAATATTTTCCAAAAGCCCGCCGCCCGTTATATGCGCCATGCCCTTGATAACTTCCTGATCCAGAAGGCCGTCAAGAATCGGTAGGTAAGTCTTGTGCGGCTTGAGCAGAGCCTCGCCGACTTCGGCGCCGTCGAGTTCGATCAAACGTGTATCAAGCGGATATTTGGCGATATCAAAAATGAGCTTTCTAGCAAGAGAATAGCCGTTTGTATGAAGTCCGCTGGACGGAAGCCCCAAAACAATGTCCCCCGGCTCGATTTTCGAGCCATCAATTACTTTGCCGCGATCGACAACTCCGACGATAAAACCCGCGAGGTCATATTCCCCTTCCGCATAGAAACCCGGCATTTCCGCCGTTTCCCCGCCCAACAACACGCAACCGTTTTCCTTGCAAGCTTCCGCCAGTCCCTCGACAACTTTTGTTGCCGTCTTTTCCGATAGCACACCTGTCGCGAAGTAATCCATGAAAAACAAAGGCCGCGCCCCTTGAACCAATATGTCTCCAACGCAGTGGTTTACAAGATCCCTTCCGATCGTATTGTGTGTGTTTGAAAGAAACGCGATCTTCAGTTTTGTACCGACCCCATCGGCGGAAGAGACCAGCACCGGTTCGCTCATCTCGGGAAAACGGGCGTCAAACATTCCTCCGAAGCTTCCGATGTCGGTTAGTGTTCGCGAATTGAATGTCGCCTTTGCAAGGCTGCTGATATTTCCGACCGTCTTGTTTGCGGTATCAATAGACACCCCGGCGTCGCTATAGGAAACAGGCTTAGTCATCGTGCGATGATTATATCGCTCATTCCGCGCTATGGAAACGCGCGGGAATTCGGTTCGATAAATGGTTGGGCTTTTTTGCCTTCCTTATCGAAGGAAAGCGACCATAACCCCAAAAACAAAAACAACAATCAGATTCGCGCCACCGGCAATTGCACAAAAGAGCATTACGGGGTCCGAAGCGGTTTGCCGTTCAGCAAAACGCACCTGGCCGAGATGGCAAGATCAGTATTTACAAGGATTACGTGAATATTGCCTAAAGCGATTTCAGTTGATGCCGGAATTCCCTGTTCCAAATGCGCGACGTTCCGGGCATTTGCAAAAGTCCCCGTTCTGTTTGTTTAACCTTGAAATGCAAGGACTTAACCGATAGCATTTTTATGTTAAGTGGAGTATTCGTTTCCTATGAGTTTCACATTAATTGACAAAGGCTCTGAAAACTTTGAATTCCGTACAAGCGTATGGAATTGGAAAGCCGCGCTTGAAATCATCAAGAGTTTTGATGTGATCAGCGACGGCAAGGTAAGACAGATGGGCTACAACGCGACCGGGGTTACAGTCTCGATCGACGAGGCGCATTCACTGGGAGACAGGATAAGAAATGAAGTGTTGCCGAAGCTCCCGCCCGGTCATCGCATGTTCTCAGATCTGAGTGTCTCCGCCGCCCCGGATGACGGCGTGATCTACAAGGATGATGACGAACAATGGAAGAACTACAGCGTTGACGCCGAGTGGTTGAAGGAGTTTTCAGACTTCTGCCTAAGTTCCAAGGGTTTTCAGATATATTGATGGATCAAGTAACCGCCTTTTTCGGACAAGTATGGGTACAGATGATTTTGATGGTACTGCTTGCGGCGGTTCACGGTTACGGTGCCGCGTGGCTCGCGGTCAGAATGCTTTTCAGGCCGCGCAATCCCGTAAAGCTTCTCGGGATCACGGTTTTTCCCCAAGGAATGATTCCACGTCACAGGGAACGACTGGCAAACGCGATTGGAAAGGCGGTCGGGCAGGAGTTGATGTCACAAGAGACGGTTCTTGAGCATCTCTTTGAGCGAGACTTTCTGCGAAAAAAAATTCAAGGCCTTGTCGATTCCTATACTGACGAAATCGTCAAAACAGATTATCCATCGCTGATCGAAGCGTTGCCCGAAAACCTTAGAAAAGCGATCCTCGACTCGCTCGAATCATTTCAAGAAAGCCTGGCCGAATATGTCCGCCGTGCGGTTCAGAGCGAGGAAACGGCCAACGCAATCAATCAGTTTGTCGGAAAGAGAATCGACGACATTCTGAACGACGATGTTGCCGGGCTGTTTACGGATGAAACCTATACGAACCTTCTAAATTTTCTTAAGGCCAAAGCCGTATCCATTTTGGATGAACCGCGTCTTGAAGAAGAGATTTCAAACTTTATCGGCAAGCGGGTTTCGGATCTGGCGCATACGGAAACGCCGTTGCGCGAACTCTTGAGCGATGACGCAATCTTGCTTATCAAGCAAAAGGCGGTTGAACAGATCGAGCCGATAGTCCACCAACTGACCGAACTCGCAACCGAAGAGAGAACAAAGAACCAGATAGGTTCACTCATCAAAAAGGAAGTACACAACTACTACGAGCAACTTCCATTTATCAAACGAATCTTCGTCTCTCGCGAAAATCTATTGCGGGAGGTGGACGACCTTGTTGACGACAGCCTGCCGAAACGGATTGAAGAAACACTCCATGGTGACTTCTTTGTCGAGGAAGCTTCCTCCTTCGTAAACAAAACCATCGACAAAACCATCGACAAACCTCTCCCGGAATTAATCGGAACGATATACGCCCAACAATTGGAGAATTTGGGAAATCAGCTCACTGCGAGCGTAATCACGCTTCTCCGCAGTCCGGAAATGCGCGCTTCCGTAGCGAACTTTTTGGAAACCTCAATCGAAAAACTCCGACCTCAGAAAGTCGGCGATATTCTCGGTTCGATGCATAGCGACGCGGCAAGCGAAATCAAGAAGACATTGGTCGGCGGGCTCGAACGTCTCCTAAGGAACGAAGACACAACGGACATGATCCACAGGGTTCTCTCAAATCAGGTCGAGAATCTTTTGCATGCCCCGATTGGGAAACTGACCCGACATGTTTCCGAAGACAAGATCAGAAAAACCGGCGCCACCTTGACCGAGACGATCATCGATGCCGCCCGGCAGAAGCTTCCCGAGACGATAAAGGATTTCGATATCGGGGGAGTCGTCCGAGACAAGGTAAACAATTATCCGGCCGAGAAACTCGAATCCCTGATCCTTTCGATCGCAAAGGAGCATCTGCGCACGATCGAATTTTTTGGATTTCTGTTCGGTTTGATCATCGGCCTGGGGCAGGCCGCATTTACCTATTGGGCGATATTTATAAAAGTCTCTCACTAGACGCCCCACCCAAGCTCGCAGTCCATCAAATCGTGTGTTTGCGAAAAAGATATCCAAATCCAACTTTTTCCGAACCTTTTCACCAATGACCTCGTTTTCCAAATGGCAATGCTTTTTGGAGGAATAATATGAAACGTAAGGGAATCCTGGTATTTTTTGTTGCTGCTACTCTCGGAATCGCCGCCGCCGTACTTGTCTCGGCTTCGGGCTTCGGAGGATTCGGTGTCTTTTCACGTGTAAAAAGCCTGGTAGGTTCCGCCACGAACGGTTCCGGAAACATAATCACTCAGGAACGCAAAACCGGGGACTTCACCGGTGTTTCGGTTTCGGGGAGTATAAATGTTCAGATCCTCAAGGGAGATTCGATTTCAGTCAAAGTCCAGGGCGACGACAACCTTCTTCCAAATCTAAAGACGGAAGTACGAGGCGGGAATCTAAAGATCTGGTACGACGGAAAGTACAATTCGGAACACGGGATAACGGTCAATATCTCCGCCCCTCTAATCGAATCGTTGGAAACGTCAGGAATATCCAAGGTCTCATTCGATGGAGCTCAGGCCAAGAACATCAAGGCCAGTCTTTCGGGCGTTTCCAAAATAAGGCTTTCCGGTACCGCGGATTCTGTTGATCTTCAGATGAGCGGCGCCAGCAGCGTTGACGCAATTGGTCTAAAAGTGGGAAAACTCAGAGTCGAAGGAAGCGGAGCCTCCCGCGCTTCGGCGGAAGTTACGGAAACCCTTGATGCGGACTTAAGCGGTGCTTCGTCGGTTAGCTATAAAGGCACACCATCGAAGATTACCAAAGATCTCTCAGGCGGATCTCAAGTTGAATCGATCAACTAGAAATCTATCCTTGCAACTGAAAAGCGAAAACAGGGTCGCTCCCTCAAAGGAGCGGCCCTGTTTTTTCAGCAGTAAAGTTGTTTAAGTTGATTTAGTCTCTAACAATCTCTGCCGGATGCCAGGGATTGAACGCCAAATTCAGGTTTCAAGCGATTTAAACGTTACCCCCAGAAGCTGCCCGGTCTCGGAAATCCCAACAACAAAATTGTCTAAATATGCTTCCCCCCTTCTTAGAAGTCGAAGTTTTGATAGGTTCTCTTCAAGAAGGGCAAACAGAGAACTGAAAGCTTCGGCCCGCTTCTCGTGCGTTTCATCAAACCATTCCTTTTTTTCACCCAACCGTCGCTTAAGATACTCAAAAGCTTCTTCCTCATCTATTCCGGCACCTGAGTGCGCTGCCGCAACCCATTCAGAATCTTCGTCATTGTCCAAACCAAAAAAAGCAACAGGAGCATCTATCTCCGAGATATAAACCAGATCACACACGACTTCCTCAACTTCTTTTGCAAACTCGGAAACGTCGAAACCGACTTTTCCATTCACTCTTTGTTCACTCTTCTGTACTCTGTTCAAATGAGAATCTCCCGTTCGACGACTCAAATTCCAATCTTATGGAATAGCAAAAAGTCGTCCAAAAAATATTTTTATGTAACAGGATCGTTACAAACCTATGTGCTGTAAAGGGTTCGAAGTTTTTAACTCTGTTTACCGTGAAAACCTGTGGATAACTGCTTGCATCTTGGAAATACATTTGATAATCTTCGGCACGTTTCGAATTGCTGAGTACCCCTAAATTGTTGAAAATAAAGGGCTTAAAGTATTACATTAACTTTTAAGCAGTTTTCCTCATTGCTGTGGAAAACTTTGTGGAAAACTCTCACGAGGATCTTGGATTTTCCCCTCAAATCCGCGATTTTACTGTCCTCGGGACTGCTTTAACGACCCTGCTTTAACTTTCGTCGACAACACCACCTCAAAAGCAATTCGCTTAAGATTTTAGAAACAGGTCGTTAATTTTTGGAAACCCGATGAGCACCTCCGTACAAGAAATTGAAACACTGACCGTTTGGGATCTCATTGTCGGAAAACTAGAGCAGCATCTGAACCCGCAGATCATCGATGTTTGGTTCAAACCTGTAAGACTCCTTGATGTCGACAACGATTCTCGTGTAATCCATCTCGAATCGAAAAAAATCAACCGTGATTGGATTTCAAAGCATTACACCGAAACGATCAATCAAATCGTCGAAGAACTTCATCTCCCAGAATACCGCATTGAATGGGAGATAACGTCAGAGAACCGTAAAACGGAAACATTGGCTCCTCAATTTGACGAGCCAACAAGACAACAAAATTCGAACAGGCGAAACGAATCGGTTGCGACCAAAAGAGAAAATCCCGATTTGGATTTTATAGGCGAATCTCTGATTCCAAAATATTCCTTTGAATCATTCGTAGTCGGAAGCTGCAACGAGCTAGCCCATGCGGCCGCCGAAGCGGTGGTCGAGTCTCCCGGCATGGCATACAACCCTCTTTATATCTATGGTGGCGTGGGACTCGGAAAGACCCATTTGATGCACGCCACTGGCAACGCCATCAAGAGACGCAACAAACATCTTCGCATCGCATATATTTCGGCCGAGAAATTCATGAACGAACTCATCAACTCGATCCGATTTGAAAGAACTCAGAGTTTCCGCGACAAATATCGTTCCGCCGATGTCCTCTTGATGGACGATATCCAATTCATGGCTGGGAAAGAGCGCACCCAAGAGGAGTTTTTCCATACGTTTAACGCGCTATACAACGATCAGAAGCAGATTATTATCTCATCGGATACACAACCCAAGGAAATACCTACACTCGAAGAGAGGCTTCATTCGAGATTTGAATGGGGATTGATAGCTGATATGGAGCCTCCCGATCTCGAAACAAAAGTCGCGATCCTAAAGAGGAAAGCGGATGCCAACGGCTACGAGATTCCGGACGAAATAGCGTTTTACATTGCCAATAGCGTTAGAAGCAATATTCGTGAATTGGAAGGATCTCTCGTAAGGTTGATCGCCATATCTTCGCTTAGGGGCCTTCCGATTTCCAAAATGCTCGCCCAGGACGCGCTCAAGGCAATCGTTGACAAGAACGACGCTGGTTCACTGACAATTGAGAGAATCACCCGGACGGTGGCAAACGAATTCGGTCTGAGTGTTGATGAAATAAAGTCGAAAAACAATACCCGAAGAATCGCTCTTCCAAGGCAGGTGGCGATGTATCTATGCAAACGACTGACCAGACACAGTTTCCCTGAAATAGGCAGGGAATTCGGCGGAAAACATCATACGACAGTCATGCATTCCGTTGAGAAAATTGAGACGCTTGTGAAGGAAGAAAGAGACTTCCACAAGAAGATTAGCGGGCTTATCGATAGCCTCTGCAGCTAGTGTCAGGTAGTTATAAGATTTTTAGAAGGACGAATGGACGAAGCTAAATCCACAGGTCTCATTTAGATTTTTGAAAGACTTAACTTCAATTTTTATAGCTATTTAGTAGTTAGAAATCCACAACCTGTGGGAAATGTGCTGTTGATCGCTTGTGGAAATTGACAACTTGTAAGATTGGTCGTTGGGTTTTCAACAGAAATTGAACTTTTCAGTGTGTTTTACACAGTAGTCTGAATTGAGAAAGTGCTGCAATGAAAGGATGGAAATGGGTTTTCCACTTTTCCACAAGCCCTACTAGTACTACTAGAAATTTTTAAAATATTTGTCTTAGAAAAAGAAGATAATGCCGCGCCGAGTTTGCATCCAACAAAATTGATGATGATTTGAATCGGTAAGAGGAAAACAATTTTGGATACAAATCCCCGATCATGGGAAATTGGGAAATTTGGAAAAAGGGAAGCATAAGACCGATCACATCAAATCGGACCGGAACATGAAATCTGCAAGACTTCTTATTCTTTTTACGGGCTTTTTGATTCTGACCAACTGTGGTAGTTTTCAGGGTCAAAAGACAATCGAGCTAAAGTCCGGTAGAAACGGCACTATATCGTCCGAGTTTCAAACAACCGAAACGGGAGACAGGATATTCGTTGTTGATTTCACATCGTCCAGTCCGATGAGAAAAGAGGCGGAAGTCGAGAAAGATGTTTTGGATATTTGGGAAGTCGCAAGAGGCGAAGCCGAACGCGCCGAAACCGAAGAGGCGTTGATCAAGTATCGATTCAAACCCGAAGCGCCGGTCAAGGATGAACATGGCCACGAAGAGGATTTTGTTGGATTGCTTTTTACGGCGGATCTTATGGAAAACGGCAGATGGACGATAAAAAGGGTCGATTAGTCTTAAGTTTTTAGGAGCGAAAAATTAATGAAATTCAGAATTGACCAGGGAGTTCTAAAGGAAGAACTCGGATACGTACAGGGAATTGTGGAGAAAAAATCAACGATTCCAGTTCTTTCGAACATCCTCATCGAGACGGTTGGAGAAAATACCGTCCGATTCATCGGTACCGATCTAGACGTGACAATACGCTGCGAAGCTGAAGCCGAAATTATCGAACCGGGTACGGCATGCATTCAGGCAAGAAGGCTTTTTGATTTGGTTCGTTTGCTTCCGGATTCGATGATTCAGTTCAAGAACGACGAAAACGACTGGGTACATGTTTCATGTGGAAATTCGAATTACAAACTTGCTGGAATTTCGAAAATGCATTTCCCTGAAATTCCGGAATTCAAAGCTGCGCCGCTTTCGGTTTCGGCGGATCTGTTCACCAATTTCGTACTTCACACGAGTTTTGCGATCACGAACGAACAATCCAGATTTACGTTGTCCGGCGCCAAGTTCAGCATCAAAGACGGAAAAGCGAGGATGGTAACAACCGATGCGAACAGGCTGGCATTTATAGAAGCCGATGTCGCCAGTGATGCCGAGTCTGAAATGGATGCTTTGATACCCAAAAAAGCATTGACCGAACTCGTCAGGATTAGTCGTGGAAGCGACAGCGATATCAAATTTGGCGAGGATTCAAACCATATCTATTTTGAATTGGGATCGCATCTGTTGATCACCCGAAAATTGTCGGGCAATTTTCCAAATTACGAGATGGTTATGCCCAAAGACAATGATAAGACCGCAATTCTTGGTCTCGATGAATTAAAGAAGTCTGTGATGCGTGCATCGCTTATGTCGGATGACAACACAAGATCGATCAAATTGACGCTGCGTGAAGGCGAATTGGAAATTTCCGCCCAGAGTTCGGAAGAAGGCGAAGGCCGCGAGTTTATTCCGGCGGAGTACTCGGGTCCGGATTTGGTTATCGGATTTAAGTCCCAGTATCTGATCGACTTCCTAAACAACGTCTCGTCGGTTTCGATGGTTGAAGATTCGGAAACGGAGACTGATGGCGACAAGGTAATGGTTAAGTCTTCGAGCGAACCCCGGGTCAGGTTCGAACTCAAGGATGAAAAATCGCAACTACAAGCGACTATTGAGGGACTGACCGAGTATAATTACAAGTATGTTGTAATGCCATTGAGGGTGTGACGGGGAAGGATTTCCAGGTTCCAGGTTCCAGAAGTTCCAAGGTCCGGGTTTTGTTATTGAATCTTGTTTTCTTTGGTTCTCGAAATAGCGAGCCTCGGGAATCAAGCTTCGGGACATTTTGAAAACCAACTGACTTTTCGAATTGATTTATGGCTTTTTGTCCAAAATGCGGGAGCAGTTATTCGGATCCGACACTTCGGTTTTGTCTTACCGACGGAACCGAACTCGTTTCAGATTCCGGCTCTTTGGGTGCGTCCAATGCGAATGAGATCCGATTTGATCTCTCGACTCCCGAACAGCCGACACAAATACGGCAAAATATGCCGCAGGTTGAAAAGGCCGGAATCGGTACGGGAGTTAAAGTAGCTATCGCTCTACTGATAGCCGCTCTTTTACTAATAATTGTGTCGGGCGTTGCTCTGTTTGCATTTACGTATTACATCTCCGACAACGATGAGCCGATAGCGAAGGAGTCGCCGACACCGGAAAAAGATGGAAACGAGGTGGACGATCTAAAAAAGAAGATCGAAGACCTGCAAAAAAAGGTGGACGAAAAGAACGATTCGGAAAACGCGGAAGACCCGTCTCCAACGGCGACCGCAACCCCGAAATCAACGAAAACGCCGGCGTCAACCCCGCCGCCAATGGATGATGAAGATGGGAACGGTCCCGTTAATCTGGCACGCGTGAATTCGCCAAAAGATGGATTCCTCGCACTACGCAGCCATCCGGATTCGGAAAGAGGTCAGAGGCTAACAAAAATTCCGCACAACGCGGTAATCGTCATTGGAGCATGTCAAAGCAAACCCATCCGAATCGGTTCAAAAACAGGTAGATGGTGCCGCACCGCCTACGCCGGAAAAATCGGCTGGGTCTTTGACGCCTGGCTGATCAAGGAATAGCGTGACAACTTAAACAATCATCACGGGTTCGTCCCGCAATCAACCCCAACTCCCAAATTTTTAACAAACCCCAGGCATTCACCCAAAAGTCCCCGCCGCTACCGCGGCTACCCGGAAGTCCCCGCCGCTACCGCGGCTGCCCAAAAGTCCCCGCCGCTACCGCGGCTACCCAAAAGCCCCCCCACTAGTAAGCTGAGACATCTTCCGAACAATCGTAAACCACACCAAATAATTATCGGCTGTTGCCGAGCACTTTCACTCCCTACAAAACCACAATCACAGGAGTCCGTTTGCCTCTATTCCCAGAAATTCTGACTACCCCTCCAGAATCCTTCGCACTGCATCCGATCTGAAATCAAAAATCCTTTCCAATTCCCCTCTAACAAACCAATGCATGACGTCGCCAAACGGCTCGATTGGAAGCCTGTATCTAACGTAGTCCTCCATTTCCGTCCTGCCGTCTTCTAGCGATGTAAAGCGATGAAGGTGAATCCATTGCTTGTAAGGGCTTCTGAGAGCGCGATCGACGAACCTGTGAGGGGGTTCCCATTCCGATATTTCCGTTCTCCATGTGATCGGGATATTCCAAAGATAAAGCTTGTAGTCGATCAATGTTCCCGTTTCGATCGCTATCGGCAAAGGAGTAATGATATTAAACTCCAACTCCGGCGGCGTGATCTTTTCAAGATTGCCGGCATCGGAGAAGAATTCGAACGTCTCTTCAATAGGGCTGTTTACGATTTGGACGCGCCTTAGGACATGCTCTGCCATGAAAAAATTCTCTCACAGCGGTCGTTGGTCAAACAACAGTTGGTTAAGACAAAAGACCCGCGCGATGAAAACATCCCGCGGGTCTCGCAATACAAGATCTCAACAAACTATTCTGACTTCTCGAGCCTGCTGTTCGAATATCCCCACGCGAAGTAGAGGACAAGACCAAACAAAAGCCAAACACCAAATCTCATCCAGTTCGTAACTCCAAGCTCCGTCATCAAATACGCGCAGAGTACCAGACCAAGAATAGGTATCAACGAGAGTTTCTTGATCAAACAAAGCCAGACCAACTCACCCACCAAAAGAATAAAGGCGATCATCGGAATCTTGTGCGAAAACGCTCCAAACCATGATTCGTCCGGTTTCGGCGTGACGGTGAAGAAATCCGTAACGATATTGTTGTTGTAATAGTAGAGCACTCCAAAAACCACCAAAATCATCGCCGGGAAGATGAATTGCGCGTTTATATACGGCGCATACCGCGTTTGACCACGAAACTCCTTTTCCTTGAACAACACACCGGCGCAGACCACGACAAACGCGAACAATGTTCCGATACTCGCAAGATCCGTAACCTCCGTAAGGTTCATAAAGAGCGCCGGAATCGCAACCACCAAACCCGTGATGATCGTCGCAAACCATGGCGTTTTGAACTTGGGATGGATCGAGGAGAAGATCTTTGGCAGAAGACCGTCACGGCTCATCGCCATCCAAAGCCTTGGCTGACCGATCTGGAAAACAAGGAAAACCGTACCCAGCGCGATCACGGCGCTGACCGCGATAACACCCGCAATCCAATTGATGTTTGCGCCTTCGGGTCCGAAGACAAACGCCAGCGGATCACCGACGTTGAGTTTTGTATAACTAACCATCCCGGTTAGAACCAACGCCAGAACTATATAAAGAACCGTACAGATGATGAGCGAAAGGATCATCGCCCGAGGCAGATCGCGGCTTGGATTCTTTGATTCCTCGGCGGTTGTCGCCAACGCGTCAAAGCCGATGTAAGCAAAAAATACCGCCGAAACGCCCTTCAAAACACCGGCTGCGCCGTTCGGAGCAAAAGGCGACCAGTTCTCAGGATTCACATACCACGCGCCGACGATGATCACGAGGAAGATGATCGCGAGCTTTAGAATCGTCATCGCATTTGCCGACCATTTCGATTCGCGAATGCCGACATAGACAAGCGTCGTCATAATCAAAGTGATAAGCAGTGCCGGAAGATCCATCACCACGTGATAGCCCCCAACCAGCGGAGCGCCGGCCCAAGCCGAATACGCTTCGATCTGACCGCAATTGACAACGGCATCGGCGGTATCGCAGCCGGCTTTTAACGACTCAAAGGTAACACCGCTTGCGATCGCCTTTTGAACCGCTTCATAACCCCTCGAAGCGGTAAGAAAATCCATCGTAAAGTGAAGGGGTATGTTGATTCCATACCCCTTCAAAAGCCCCGTAAAATAGTCAGACCACGAAATCGCTACGGCGATGTTTCCGATCGCGTATTCAACGATCAAATCCCAACCGATGATCCATGCGATCAGTTCGCCCATCGACGCGTAAGCGTAAGTATATGCCGAACCCGCGATCGGAATACGCGACGCAAACTCCGCATAGCAAAGCGCCGCAAAACCGCATGCCGTGGCGGCGATCACAAAAAGGAAAACAACCGCCGGACCGCCGTCATACGAGGCTTTGCCGACCATCGCAAATATACCGGCGCCGATGATCGCCGCGATTCCGAGCATCGTCAGGTCAAACAAACCGAGCGTGCGTTTGAGATGCGCCTCGCCGTGTTCCGGCAGATCGAGTTCGCTGAAATCATGCTCCATCAAACCCGAAGCGGCGTCTCTTTTGATCTGTTCGATACTCTTCTTTCGCAGTAAGTTCCTCATAAATTCTTCTTCCGTTTCGCTAAATATTTGAAAAACAGGGAGTTAGTGACAAATTAGATCTTTTGTCAGGTATTCTTCCGACGGCTTTGCGTCAGGAGAACCAATAAAAGCGTCCAATAAAAGACGTTTCAATCGACGATAGAGACGGAGAAATCCCGCTCAAAAAAGAAAGACTGTCTCAATCGTCAGTTTCCAACCGGAAAGCCAATAGTGCGCTATCGTCAGCGAGCAGCGGATGCAAATTCCCGAAGCTAAGAGCCTTAATTCAATGAGCGGTGAAGAATTTCCGGAAAAATGGTTCAACCCAACTCTCGTCGCCAACCGAATCCATCAACCCACAAAGCTCATCACTACCAAAAGAACTCAAAACTCAAAACCAGAAACTCGCAACTCTTCCCTTCTCCGGTTTCGAAATAATATCCGAAAAACATTCGATTGCAATGGAATTCACGCGATATTAGCATTTTTTCCCCTATGAGCGCGTGAACGCTTCAGACTAGTTTCAACATTCCGGCGACTGCCCCTCGCTGGGATTTGCTCCATTGATGACAGAAAAAACGGTACATAGAAATCTCGATACGTCCTTTGTTAACCTCTCCGCGCTGGTGAAGTTTCTGCGCAGAAGACAGTTTCTGGGTACGATCAAGATCAGGCTCAATGGATATGACGCCGAAATCGCGCTGAGGGAAAAGAACCGTCTCGGAGTAAAGGAACACGATCACATCTCGGGCAGAGTTTCCGAAGGAGAAGAAGCGTTTCAGAGGGTCTTGATTCGCGCACGCGAAGGCGGCGGTACGATCGACGTCTTTCAAAACATAAACGGTTCGGAAATCACCAAAAGCGAATCGGCAAAACAAAGAACAGCACCCGTACCGTCAAAGCCGGTTGCACAAAAACCTCAAAAAACGGTTCCTTCAAGAGCCGCGGCCGTCGCCGTCGCCGGTGGAGCACAAGCCGGATTTACGACCGCGCAGGTTTTGAATGGAAGCGTAGTCGAAGTCTCGATCGTCGAGGATCCGTTTGGCACCGACGCGCCGATACCAAAACCTAACGGCAGGATGGAAGCCCCCGCGACGAATTCTGAAAGACCGATTGCGACGACACAAGCTGTTACAACTCCAAAACCCAATCTTCCCGATTTTCCTTTCCTTTTGTCGAACCGGGTTGAGGAAAAGGCGAAGAGAAGAAAACTGGAGACAAAAGACTGGCAGATACTTCTCAAACTGACCGTCGAACTGCTGGGCGTAGTTGACCGGAGCCTTGCCTTGCGCGGTCTTGATTTCGCTGCCGCCTTTAAAAAGGTTCGAGGTGAAATCGCCGGCGACTATCCGTTTCTAAGCCCTAGCGAGAACATCTTCGACTATTCCAAGGGACGGATCTCGATGACCGAGCAGGTAGCCGAGAGAATCTTTGTCGGAAGCATCGCCGAGGCTCTTTCAAAAATCCTCGACAGACTTGCCAGCAAAACCGAGTTCGAGGATCTCTCGCGAGACACCTCGCGTCTTATCTCCTCGTTGATTTCAAAAAGACAACAGCACTACGACCGTTTCGGGATGACTCAACCGCTTCGAAAAATCCTACGTTGAGGAGTTTCGAGTTTTGAGTTTCGAGTTTCGAGTTCGGTAGTTTGAATGGTCTGATGCGTTTTGAGAGGCTATTGTCTGAGTCCACCCCAGAAAGTCGATTCAAAGATAAAATCGATTGGCAATTCGGACTTCCGGGGAACCCGCCGAGACTCCTGACACCTTTTGCGGCAAGTGAATGAGGTCAGCAGCTAATCCAAACCCCATAAATTCATTCGAAGGCGTCTAAAGCTCCCGCGGAATCAATGCGGTCCGTAAATCGGGAATCGCAGATCTTGCGTCCCCATCAAATCGCAACCATAAAATCAGCAACGGATTCCAGCACTATCTCCGGAAGCCTTTCTGCGATTGCGTCCCGCATGCGCTCTGTCGCTTCGGCGTCAAGCGGTTCCGCGGCAAAAGCCACGTCACGCGCTTCGGCGCTTGGCCATTGAGCATAGCTGTACCACCAGCCATCCGCACCGCGGTGCAGACGAGACCCCAGTGAACCATGATTGGCAAGCAGCAATTCCGAAGCCCGGGACCAAGCAGCAACAAAATCCTGCTCGCTTCCCGGATGAAGCCGCCAACGATAGAGAACAGCAAAACCCGGACCTTTTTTTGACATAACCATTCGTAAACTAATCCGAAGATTCTTTAACCGCACATCTGAATATCGAATTAAGATCTCCTCGCAACTCCCCTGACCTCAGCATTTCCGGACGACCCAGTCCCGTAAAATCCGTTCCATGACGTTCGAATTCGGCCTCAACAAAAGAATTGATCTCCGGCATTCGATCGCCAAGCCCGATCTCCGGCGCGTTCCGTTTCAGCTCCAATAGTTTTTCAATGGGAGCAAGAAGGCTTGTCGGTGCAACGGATTCGACCAGTTCGCTAAACCGTACAGGTGGAACTCCAAGACCCGCTTCGATATATCGAATCGCGAATAACGGTCGCAAAACGTAGAAGTACTTCTTTTGCTTGACCCGGTCTTGAAACAGATGCTCGCGAGCATTTCCTCGAGCCATGTGACTGTAGTGGTAGCAAAGAGCGATCGGGTTGAACGCCTTTGGGGCTAGCTGTCGGAGATCGTTTGCAACCCGTCAGCGTTCGATGTAACGAATCGGGCTGTTGAGCCATTCGAGCAGCGCACCATTTGTTCTTGAGAAAAGATAGAGCGCCTTGCGAATATCCCAGCCGGAACAATCAATCTCATCGACAATCGGATATTCGATTACATCCCGCCGCAGCTCAACATCGAATGAAAGATACCAATCCGGTTCACGCACATAGATAAAACGAACGTCGTACTCAGAATCCGGAGACTCGAATTCCCACGCACGACTGTCGGACTCGCACGCATAAAGGATCTGTACCCCATGTTCCGACTCCGCCGCCGACAACCTGGTCAAGATTTCGTCGTGAATTGCTGACATACTATTTCGGAATCAACTCAAAGGCGCTTCCCGTCTCTCATCGAAATCACTCTCGAGATACCGCTTAATCGCAAACAGCCTGCTTTTCATTTCTCTTGAAAAGAAAAAAATGGCAAACGGTAGAAGCGAATATCCAAGAAGCCCGCCTCTCATTTGAAAATTGTAGGTAAACACGAGCGAACTCCTTGTTTCACTGAGTTTGGACACATTCCAGGCGCCGCCAAACCGCTTGAGGAACCAGGGTCCCTTCACCATTGTTACCGCCGCAACCCTCGGTCTTTTGAATGAAATGTATCGTGTGATCATCTCCGATCCCGAGCGATTCCTGCAGCACGACTCGACTCCCAAACCCGCTTTTTCCGCACCCTTGAGCAAGTAAGCTTTCGACAAGTAAGGATCCCAATCGAGCCTCCTCGAATAATCTTGCGAAAGATCAAAAACAGTTTCTTGATCGCAATCAATCTCAATTTGATGCTTTATAGTTTTCATCGAATGCCATTAACCAGTTCGCCCCAATGCCCGTCTCATTGGCTTACCGCCTATCCGTCACGCTGCGGCAACATCCATAATCAACCGCATCGCCGCCCGTTCCGATTCTGACAAATCGACCAAGATGCTTGATGCCGATTCAATATGCCGCACATCCCCGGTTTCTCCCGCTTCATGGAGGAGTTCGGCAACGGACTTCCATTTTTTGGCGATCGATTCAAATTGTTTGGATGCATTCTCCAATACCTTGTTTGATGTGAGATCCGAAGCTTCAATCAGAAAATCCCTAAACAAATTGCGAAACAGCGAGCCGCCCGTGCCTGCCTTTTCCATAAGCATCGCGGTTGTTTGAAAATCGCGTTTTCGGTCAGGCGTTGTTTCAAACCACTTCCTCAGTTCCTTGCTGGTTTTCAGGATGCCTTTGTAAGTCATGTTTGAAATCGCGGGCGACAAATAGTCGCGGGCATTGTTTAGGACTGCTCTGGCAACCACATCTCGCGGTTTTGCGGTTTCACCATCGGCAGAGATCGTAAAAGAAAGGTTTCTTGAAGCCATCGGCCCCTTCTCGCTTCGCGCCAGAGCCAGATTCTCAAGGCGTGTTTTCACCATTCCGCCTTGTTGCTCTGTATCGACCAGATAAGCGAACTCCTCGTCAAAGCCGTACATGGCGACATAATGCCCGGCAAAATGAATCTTCGCCGTGAAGTAATCAAGATGATAGCAATCGAGTTTAAGACCGACGGGGTTGCCATCGGTGATCGGCCCCGAAACGTGCTCCCACGCCTTTCGAAGAGACGAAGATTCCCGAACCGCGAGGTTGAGGTTCAGATTCCGACAAATATTCCGAGTGATCTGATGCGTCTTGATCCGTCCGCCGATGAACGGGAACTCCATCGACTTCATCTTCCAGTAGATGAAACCGAGCCCTTCGCCAAGCCCAAACAGCATCGGCTCCGAAAGTCGAATCCCAAGATGCTGAAGCAGCGAACCGGTAGCGGTTGTCTCGCAATGCTGTCCAACGAATTGTTTAAAACTAGGAACTTTCATTTATCTGAAAAGAGAACAACCAACGCAAAACCAGACAACAGATCCGAATAATGTTCAACCCGAAGATTGCACAGCAATTATGAGTCTCCAAAATGAGCAATCCCCGTCGGCCTGCCGGCAGACTCTCGATTTCGAAAAGACAACTCAAGCGCTGAGCAATCACTCGAAAATCACATTTTTCACCCAAAAAGAGTTCTCCATGCGATTATCTGCGTGACTTTAAGAAACGTGATGAGCCCTTAAGGTATTTGTCATGGGAAACGAATTCATTTCACAAGCTGAAAACGCGCGCGACCGATACATTTCCGTCTTACGTTCGACGATAGCCAATCAGCATCCCCAGTTTGCTGCAGAATTGCTTGTCAAACCAAATGGTCGAACCAATGGAGAGCCATTTTGTTTAGCGCGGATCGACATTATTGCTGGGGAACCGCCAAACCATTCCATCTTGGAATGTCGAGATATTCCAAAAGATGTGAGTTCCATAGATTATACAGGTCCGCACGGGATTCAAATCAGGCAACAATCCTTCTCATGGAACTCGCTTCTATTTCGTTTCAAGAGCCAGACCTTCGATGTCGAACTGCTTAAGGATTGGTTTGAAAAGTGGATCGACCTAAATGAAACCAACGCGCCTGATGAACAAGGGTTACATGGCGTCATACACGATCTTTCTTGGTCCAAAGTGAACTCTGACAACTGGGAACTGCTAATTGATTTTGGCTCCGCCCCATTGGAATCAATCTAAGGCCTAATCTTGATTTTCCATAAAGCCGGAATACATCAAATTGAACTTTCGAATTATCTGTTGCGCAACGAATAGCGCAATGCTTCCGGGCAAATTTGCGGTCATACAAAAACACCGCCCGTATTTCTGACAAAGGCGGAACAATGCGAGGAGGGACAACCTCCGCCACGGCAACGAGAGTCTTTTGAGCCGGTCTCTTTGGGGTTGATCAAAAAATTTAGATATTCGTTGACAGCTTCCGATAAATCTATAGAATAATATATAGATTAACGGAGATGGTTTAATGAGCTCAATCTATTTGTCAGACAAATTAAAAGCAAGATTGGTACAAGCTGCGCGACGACGTGGTTATTTGGTGGAACGCGGGCGACAATCCCAGTTGGCAGAATACCTGGCCTATTTGATTAACCTCGATGAAATGACAGGGAGCGCCGGTCGTTCACGCCAAACACTTGATCAGGCGCTCGGGCTTCTCAAGGTGGATGGCCAACCTGCGCCGTCAGACGAAGCAATTCAAGAGATTCTTGCAGAACGGCGGATGCGCAAATAGGTAGGCCAATCGAAAAGCGAATGCGTATTCTAGTCGATTCAAATGTAGTGCTTGATGTGCTGCTTCAGCGAGATCCTTGGCATAAAGAGGCGGCGCTTTTGTGGCAGGCGGTGGATGACGGACGACTCAAGGCATATATGCCTGCTTCAGCTGTGACAGATATTTTCTACGTATCTCGACGATTGAGCGATCTGGTTCGGGCAAGGCAGGCGGTCCAGATTTGCTTGGACGCTTTCAATATCGGTACCGTAGATCGATTTGTATTGGAGCGGGCTCAAGCCCTTGGCGGATCCGATTTTGAAGACAATGTTCAGATAGCATGTGCGGAAGCCATTGACCTGGATGCCATCGTCACGAGAAATTCTCGCGATTTTCAGGGCTCGATGATTTCCGTTTTGTCACCGAAAGAATGCCTAAAGATTCTTAGTTGAAAGAGATCTCCAATCTATCGCCTTTATATTCGCACCCTCTCCCGAGTTTGCTATCATTCAAACAACATAAACCACCGTTTCTATTTTGTCTGAAAGATAACAAGGAATCCGGGCCGTGAAGTTTGTTTGGCTTAGAAAAGGGAATCATTTCAAACTGCTGATTTTGATGCCGGTTATTTTAGCCGTGTATTTCCTTGTGCCGTCGGTTGAGTCTCGGAGTTCTGATGCGAAAGTCTTTCGCGAATTGGTTCCAAAGAAGGTCAGGGTTTTCAGAAGCGCCGTTTCCAAAAGGCTTTCGGAGCTTCCGCCGGCTGCGGCTTCAAAAACTCCAAGGAGTTCGAAGATGGGGCGCGCTGAAGGGCAGGCGCGCGAGATCAAGAACGGGGCACCGTTTAGAAAACAGGTGGATTCCTTTGTTCCCGATAGTGCAGCGCCAACGAGTGCCATTGGAGGCTCGCCTTTGCCCGATGCCGAAGTTTCTTTCGAGGGTCTAAACAGCAACGACAACGCCGCCGCATATGGCTTCCGGGCGATACCGCCCGACACGATCGGAGATGTCGGACCGAATCATTACGTCCAGGCGGTCAATCTTCTCTTTCGAGTCTATTCAAAAACCGGCACCCCGCTGACGCCTCCCTTGAAGATGAGTTCGTTGTTCGCACCGCTCGGCACGCCGTGCTCGACGCGCGACGATGGCGATCCGAACGTTGTTTATGACGAATTGGCGGATCGTTGGATCCTGAGCCAGTTTTGCAAAAACGCCCCTCCGTTCCGACAGATGATCGCCATCTCAATGACGGGCGATCCCGCCGGCGCCTATTACATCTATGAGTTTGTCATGCCAAACGTCAAACTCAACGACTATGCAAAACTCGCCGCCTGGCATGACGCCTATTACATGTCCACCGACGAGTTTTTCGGCGGCGATTATGCGGGCTCGGGGGCGTTCGCGTTCGAACGCGAGAAATTGCTTGTCGGCGATCCGACAGCTTCCTACATCTATTTCGATCTCGCTTCCCCTACCACACTCCGAATCGGCGGAATACTTCCCGTCGATCATGACGGAAAGCGCCCGCCTGCGGCCGCGACGCCGGGTCTTTTCCTCGGCTATACGGCAAACGAATACGGCGAACCTTTCGACGGCCTTAGGATCTTTGAGTTTCATACCGATTTCGAGAATCCCTCAAACTCCGTCTTTGCCGAAGCTGGCGGATCTCCGATCGCCACCATCGCGTTTGATCCAACCAGCGATTCTGGTCGCGATGATATCAAACAGCCTCCGCCGGGCGAGGATCTTGACTCGCAAAGCGACAGGCTTATGTACCGGGCCGCTTACAGAAATCTCGGCGCCACCGAATCAATCGTCGTCGCGCAAACCATTCGAATACCAAACTCAAGCGGAATCTATCGCGCCGGAACGAGAGTTCACCAGATTAAAAGGGATCAGGGCGGGAGTTTCGAAATCGGCCGCCAGCTCACATCCGGAGATCCGGACACAAGCCGCTTTATGGGTGCCGCCGCCCAGGATCATATAGGCAACATCGCATTCGGCTATTCGGTAAGCAACGAAGAGAAGATGCCGGCGATTGTCTATACCGGACAAGCGACGACCGATCAGCCCGATAGCATAAGACCGGAACGCCCGCTTGTTGAGGGAACCGGAGTGCAAACAGCGTTTGGTTTTCGTTGGGGCGACTACTCGGGAATGTCAGCAGATCCCGCGGACGGCTGTTCCTTTTGGATTACAAACGAGTATTACAGCCTCGAAAGCCAGCAGGAAAGCCAGTTTGGCTGGCTTACGAAGATCGGCAAGTTCAGATTCCCGGAATGCACGGATGAAACCAGCGGGACGATTACCGTAAACGTCGTTAACGATCAAACATCGGCTCCGATTCAAAACGCAAAAGCAGAGCTCGCGCCAAACTCCGCGACCGGTTCCTATCTGAGGTTTTCAAAAGCGGATGGAAACTTCGACGCTTTCGGCGTGCTCTTCGGTGGATACACCTTGGAAGTTTCGGCGCCTGGATACCGAACTGAGGATTACGCGCTCGAGTCGAACGCGACAAACCCGAACCAAACCGTAAACGCTCGGCTCGTTCCGGTTCCGGTGATAACGGGAGGTATCTCGGAATTGACGCTGGAAGGATGCGTAACAAACCAGACCGCAGAGCCGGGAGAAACGGTAACCGCAAGCATACCCCTTAGAAACACAGGAAGCCTCGATTCGAGCTCGATCAGCGCTGTGTTGCTCGATGGAAACGGAATCACATCGGCCGAGACGCCGGTTTCATACGGCGCCTTGCCGGCAGGCGGTGCGGCAGTTGCGCGTGAGTTTGAGTTTTCGATCAACCCCGGTGTTTCCTGCGGCGATGTTCTGGAACTTCGATTTGCGGTGTCAGACGGAACCACGGATCTTGGCATCACGATCGTCTCGCTTCAAACCGGAAGGCTTCGCGTGGTATTTGCGGAGAATTTTGACGCCTTGGAAATTCCCGCTCTTCCCAAAGGCTGGACAACATCTTTTGAGGGAGTCAGAGAAAACTGGACGACAACGAACGAACGTGCGTTCAGCGGCAAAAACTCCGCATTTTCGCCCGATCCGCGCACGATCGGCGTCAACGAACTCGTTTCACCGCCGATATCGATTTCGAGTCAGCATGCGCGTTTGAGTTTCAAAAACTGGTATGAGCTCGAAACGACGTTTCTTAGAAACCGGGTTTACGACGGCGCGGTGCTCGAGATTCAGATCGACGACGGCGACTGGCAAGACATACTCGATGCCGGAGGGGAATTCGTTTCGGGTGGTTACAACGACGGATTTATCGATGGTTGCTGCAGCAATCCGCTTGTCGGCAGACGAGCCTGGTCTGGTCGGAGCGGTATCGACACGCAACCCGTGTTTATCGATTCGATCGTCGATCTTCCGCCCGCTGTCGCCGGTCACAGCGTTCGTTTCCGTTGGCGCGTTGCGACCGACAACGGTACATTCCGCGAGGGGCAATACATCGATGATGTCGTCGTAACTGATGGATACGGCTGCGAATGCAAGAGTGCGGCGACGAATCGCGCGCCGTTTGATTTTGATGGCGACGGACAGACCGACCGCGGTCTTTTCGCGCCTGTCGATGTCTCGGAGTCACCCGATTTCAGAATCATCAGAAGCAGCGATAATCAAGAATCGTCGATCTCGTGGGGCAGTTCTGGCGACAGGGCGGTAAATGCTGATTTTGATGGCGACGGCGCTTTCGACATCGCGGTTTACAGACCGTCGAGCGGTACCTGGTTTATCTTCCAAAGCTCGGATGGAATGATACGGATATTCAATTTCGGCCTCGCGGACGACATACCGGTTCCCGGAGATTTTGACGGTGATGGACGAGCCGATGCGGCGATCTTCCGGCCTTCGGATGGAAACTGGTGGGTTCTAAAGAGTACCGATCAAAGCGCGATCGCGGTCAAGTTCGGTCTTGCCGGCGACATACCCGTTCAGGGCGATTACGATGGCGACTCGCAAATGGATTTTGCTGTCTATCGACCGACCGAGGGAACCTGGTACACGCTCTCCTCTTCGACGCTTCAATTTTCAGTTCTAAGATTCGGACTCGCGGGCGACGTTCCCGTCCCGGGGGATTTCGACGGAGACAATAGAAACGACCTCGCTCTGTTTCGCCCCTCGGATCGGATCTGGTATCTGCTCAAAACAACCGGCGGTTTTTCGGCAACACAGTTTGGTCTCGCCACCGACCAACCACTACAAGCCGATTTCGACGGAGACGGTAAACACGACATCGCCGTTTACAGGGCCGATGACGGAAACTGGTATTGGATCGCAAGCGACAGCGGGTCGATCGGCGTTTCGGGTACGCCGACTGGCGCGGGGATTCCGATTCCTTCGATTTATGTCGGAGATAATGCCGCACAGCAAGCCTTGCGCTGAACGTAAATTCGTCGGTTAGAGATCGTTTTGATGTACGCAACAAATTCCCGACTCGTAATTACAAACCAACATAAATATGATAAAAGAGAAGATTCCAAGTCCCCGGAAAATTACTCTTTAGGAATTATCTTATGCGCCGATCACTGTTGGTTCTGTTGTCTTTGTTTGCCGTAGGCTTGGTGGCCTTTTTTGGCTTTACCTCGCTCTATACGGCGAGCGCCAATTCCGGTAAGGACGGAAAAGACGAGTTCGTTTCCCCGCATCTTGTCATTAGCCAGTTTCAAACCGCGGGCGGAACCGCAAACGACGAGTTCATCGAGATTCACAATACGAGCTCGACGGCCGTTGATCTGAATGGTTACCGGCTTGTTTATCGTTCGGCGGCGGGCACAAACGACGTCAATTTTTTCGCGTGGTCATCGAGTACGATCATCCCCGCGGGCGGTTATCATCTGATCACGTCCACGGCATACGATGGTTCGGTTCCCGGGGATTCGGTTTACAACCCATCGACATGTTCGTGCGCTCTTTCAGCAAACGGCGGCGGGCTTGCGATCAGATTTGGGGCCGCAAACACAGGCGCGATTATCGATTCGGTCGGTTACGGAACAGCGACCAACGCATTTATCGAAACTGCCGTAACAGGCGCTCCTCCGGCGAATCAGGGACAGGCGCGCGACAACAATCGCTGCGACGAAACAGACAACAACTCCGCCGATTTCGTAACGCTCAATCCGGCAGATCCTAGAAATTCGACTGATTCAGCGAATCCATGTAGTGGTGGCGGTACGGATCTTATCGCCAGCGGTGCCGCAAGCCCGACGATCGTCGCGCCACTTGGTACGACCCTGCTTACAGTCTCGGTATTTCCAGCTACAACGCCGCCAAGCACCGGCATTACCGTAACCGGAAATCTCTCGAACCTCGGTCTGTCGGCAAGCCAACAGTTTTTTGACGACGGCACCAACGGCGATACGACCGGCGGCGACAACATTTTCTCCTACTCGGTCGTAATTCCCGAGAACACTCCCGGCGGACCGGTCTCGGTTTCGGCTGTCGCCAGCGACGAGCAGGCGCGCACGGCTCCCGTAACGATCAATCTTACGATCAACGCTCCGCCGCCGAACGATGATCCCCTGCTTTTGGGAAATCCATCGAACGCGACGACCGATGTCCAAAACGAAAACAACTATCTGATGATCAAGCCCCAATACTCTCTCGCCTACAGCCGTGCGACGGCAACGCCTAAATGGGTGGCCTGGAGGCTTGATAGCTCGTGGATCGGAACCGCGCCTAGACAGGACGACTATCGCCCAGATCCGGATTTGCCGGGATCCTGGTATCACGTTCAAGACAGTGACTATTCCGGCAGCGGTTATACACGCGGACACATGTGCCCTTCGGGCGACCGCACGCGTTCGGTTCCCGACAACTCGGCTACGTTCCTGATGACCAACTTCATCCCGCAGATCGCCGAAAACAACAGCGGTCCGTGGCAGGGTTTGGAAACCTATCTCCGCTCGCTCGCAAATTCAGGCAAGGAAATCTATATCTATTCGGGCGGTTACGGATCGCTTGGAACGATCGCCGGCGGACAGGTTACTGTTCCGGCATATACTTGGAAGGTCGCCTTGGTGCTCGACAATGGAAACAACGATCTGGCACGGGTTAACAAGAATACGCGCGTCATCGCGGTGATCATGCCGAACTTCCTGCCGTTGGTACCGAGCACGCCATGGCAGAATTTCCGTACCTCGGTAAACCTTGTTGAGGCGCGAACCGGTTTGAACTTCTTTTCCAAGGTTCCGATCAACACGCAGGAGCTGCTTGAGCGCCGAAAGGATACGAATTAGGTCAACCGCAGGGCGTGATTTTACGTCAAACCGTTTCGGTGCGCGCGTCTGCCATATGCGCACCGACGCTTTCAAATAGCTGACCTTGAAAACAAATCCGGATTCTGCAATCGCCTTCTTCCGCCTTTTGCGACGCCCGGGCACTCGAAGAGTAAAACTATGCGCCAGATTTTGCTGCTCTCCTTTCTGCTGATTTCCGCCACCGGCATCGTGGCGCAAAACGACGTAACGCCAATCGCCGAGATCCAAGGCACCGAATACATATCGCCAAAGGTAGGCAAAAAAGTTACTACAAAGGGAGTGGTAACCGGTATTCGCAGAAGCGGTTTTTATATTCAAACACCCGACGCAGAGGCCGATGCGAATCCGATGACGTCCGAAGGCGTTTATGTCTTCACGAAGGATAACGTTCCCAGAAAACTGAATGTCGGGGACATGGTTACCGTAAAGGGAACCGTTACCGAATACAGACCAAACAGCCAGAAACACGCGCTTTATCTGACCGAAATCGTAGAACCGAGTTTTGAAATCATCTCCAGCGACAATCCGCTTCCGGCTCCGATTACGCTTACAAAAGAGCAGTTGAATCCCGCCGGCAAGGTCGATCAACTCGAAAGGTTCGAGGGCATGCGAGTTTTTGTTGAGAAACTCACGGTTAGCCAGCCAACGGGCGGTCGGGAGGATGAAAAGACGGGACGCGTCTTTTCCGATGGCGTTTTTTGGGGAGTCCCCGCCGGACTGCCGCGGCCGTTTCGAGAACCCGGCGTAGATGCACTGACATTCCTTTTTGACAAGCTTCCGCGCGAGACACCGGTTTTCGATATGAATCCCGAAAACCTACGAGTCGATAGCGATGGCCTCAACGGCGGAAAGCCGATTGACGTTACCGCAGACGCAACCGTTAAAAACATCTATGGCGTGATCGATTATCAAAGCGGTGCCTACACACTGATGATGGATTTCTCCGTGACGCCGGTCATCGAAGGATTAAAACAGCCGATTCCGGCATCGCCCGCAAAAGAGGACGAAGTCACCGTTTCGAGTTTTAATCTCGAGAACTTTTTCGATGACGAGAAGAACTCGAAGCTTGATGGGAAGGAAACACGGCTTTCTTCTTCGCAGTTTGAAAAGCGGCTAAAGAAGGCCTCAATGGCGATCCGCAAGATGGTTTCGCTTCCGGATGTTTTGGGAATCGTTGAGATCGAAAACAAGGAAGTTCTCGACAAGCTTGCGGCGCGGGTCAATTCGGAGGCCGAGGCGGAAAACGGTTCAAACCCCGGTTATGTCGCGTATCTCGAAGAAAGCAACGATCTCCGCGGGATCGATGTCGGGTTTCTCGTAAAGTCTTCGAAGATCAAGGTAAATCGCACCGAGCAATTGGCGAAGAAGCTCAAGCTCAAACACAAGGATGCGAATCCAGACGAGACGCTATTTTCGCGACCGCCTTTTCTAGGCGAGTTTGAGGCGACACGAAAGGACGGCACGCCGTTCAAATTCACGGTGATCGTCAACCACTTCAAGTCGTATCGAGGAATAGATGATCCGAGAGACGGCGATCGCGTGAGAAACAAAAAGCGTCTTCAGGCCGAGTTTGTGGCAAAAACGGTCGTCGATCGCCAAACGGCGAATCCGGAAGAACGGATCGTATTGGTTGGAGACTTCAACGCCTTCCAGTTCAACGACGGATACAACGATCTGATCGGCATTCTTAAAGGAAAACCGACTCGAAATGTACTGGTTCCTTCGACCGAAATTTTCGAAACGGGATTGGTGGATCTTGTCGATTACATCAGCGCCGACAATCGTTACTCCTATGTTTACGCGGGTTCGGCTCAGGTACTCGATCACGTCCTGGTCAACAAGGCGATGGTCAAATACATGAAGAAGTTTGGCTTTGCCAGATTCAACGCAGATTTTCCGCTCGCCTATGCCGATGATGAAAACCGAGTCGAGAGGGTTTCCGACCACGATGTTCCGGTGGCGTTTCTAAACATCGAGGTCGATGCCAAACCCGCCGAAGCTCCGGCGCAGTAATCAGCCGTTTCTTTCCTTGTAGGCGAGAATCGCTTCACCGGCTCCGGCGTGCATGATTTCGGGTTTGTGGTATTTCCAAAATTGCTCGAATTCCTCGTCGTTTTTGTCCGAGTGATTCGCGCGTTCCCGTTCCTTCAACCAGTTTTCACACCAGGCGCGAATATCCTGATCGCGATTCATCGCGGTTCTCGCACCATGCATCAAATTGTCTCTATCGTTTTCCATTAAATCAGTTTAGAGTTTGGGGTTTTGATATCAAATGTCGAGCCCCAAATCACAATTTCGTCTTATGAAAAAGGATACCCGAACCGTGCGAGTTGAGAAAGCCGGGTCTTCTTTAGAATGTCGGGTTCATGTGGAGCCAGTGCTATTCAAGTAATACCGATTCACGCCTTCTCATCCAGGCTTTCGCACAAAAAATCCCCAAGGATATTTCGGTCCATTCCGGTTCCCCAGCCCATTCCGTGATCGCTTGTGATCGATTTGACGGCTTTGTCGCTTATAAAATGATTTCCAAATGAAAGCAATTGGAGCACCTTCCCGGGACGAAGGTGTTCGCTGGCCCATGTTAATGGCGAATCGCCGTTCGCGTCCCGCGCTTCCTTGTTCGCACCTTTTGAAATCAAGTATTCGATCGTCTCGGCATCTCCGTACGCGGCGGCCCGATGGAGAGGCGTTTCGCCCTTGGTTCTGACGTCGCGCATAAATGCTCCGGTCTCTTTTCCCGGAACCGTCGCGGCGTTTACATCAGCGCCGTTTTCTACCAACACCTTTACGACATACAGATAATAAGGTCTTCCCGCCTTGCTCAAAGCGGCATGAAGCGGAGTTTCGCCGGTTACGGGTTGTTTGAAACAAGGATCAGCGCCTTTTGAAATTAGGAAATCGCAGACTTTCCAATGCCCGAAAAACGACGCGTTTCCGAGTTCTTCGTTGAGATTCAATGACGCAAGGTCTCCGCCGGCATCAATGATAGCCTTTAGGGCCGTCGTGTCGTTGTAGTAAACAAACCACTGCGCCGGCTTTATCTCGCCATCATGCAGAATCTGATTCCAATCAGGCAGTCTTAAAAGCTCAAACACCTGATCGGTTCTTCCTCTTTCAATCTGATTCAAAATTTCCGCTTTTCCCATATCAGCCCATATCTTCTGAATACCAATCAACCCAATCGCTGAACTCCGATTCCGGATCGGGTTCCGAACCGAATCTAATGACGTTTCCGTCAATATCCGCGACATGAATCTCCATCGCCCAAGGGTAGTTGCTGGGCGGAAGTTTTACCAAGGCTTTTCTCTCGGAAAATTCCGTGTAGAGGAACTTAACATCGCCCACTCCGATATAGACCCAACTACCAAACCTTCCTTGATCATTTTCCGAAAGCATCAGATTCGCCGCTTGACGAGATACTGATGCAAAACCGCTGTCATGTCTCCAGTCGATTGAGAAACCGAGGTTTTGGACATAGTAATCCAGCGAAGCATTCAGGTTTCCTACTCTAAGGATCGGAGTAGAGGGATGAAAATTGATCTGTTTCATACTTTTATCACGCCTCAATTTTTCAAAGGGAACAAAGCGCGTAAAGATCTCCTGTCCCCCGAGGATTCACGTCTGACTGAAAAAACCAAAGCAACGGCGAGCTAATCGCCTATAATCTAACGCAATTCGAAACCGTTTGGGCGTTCAATTTGTAAAGCAGCGATTCCATCAGAGTTTATATGTTCAAGAAATCAATCGGCCTCGGCCTTCTTTCGCTCGCAATCTTGTTGCTTCAGGCAATCGAGACGCAAGCGCAGCATTGTCCATTCGATGGCTCCGAGGCGGTCGTGATACATGTTACCGATTCGACTGGAACGCCAATATCGAATCTGGAAGGAAAGATTCGTTTGGTAGAACTCGGGAAGGCCTCACAGCCCGCCGAAGAAGTTGAGACCGCGCAAAAGGAAACCGGAACTGCGAAGCCGTTCAATCCGAAGCTTTTTTCCGAACCCTACGACGCTTTTAGTTGGTCCGGCAACAAGCTGGAAAAGCGTGCGACATTCGAACGTTTGTGCGCCGATTGTGTTTACGATGGCGTCGGTTATTACGCCGCAAGAATGACTTTCAGCGACAAGTATGTCGATTTGAAAACAAGGGATTTCAAGGTACGCGATTTGGCGGTCGAAATTGCGGTTGATGGCGATGTGATTCAAACGCCTATCGCCGCTACCGATATCTATTCGCTTTGCACCGGCACCGGGAAATGGTCGCGGATCGTGCCCGTCGAAATCGTTATCAATCCTCCCGCGAAAACCAAAGAGACTTCAAATACGTAAACTTATCGCGCAAACTCTCTCCTTTTGAAGGCATCTATCTTTTTGCGCCTTTTTATTTCATCGCGGACTCGGAGTCCGCAATGATTCCACGGACGTTACATGTGGTAAATTACGGATTCGGATTTCTATTCAATCTTGCCAAGGGGCCGATCGATGCCTTTCAACTTCGATCCCGCATTCGCCCCGGGCATTTCATCGGAGCAGTAATAGTGAAAAAAACAATCGTCTCTCTATATCTCCTGGCGGTATTGTCCCTTGGGGTTTTCGCGCAGGAAACACCGACCGCCGACGCGGCCAAACCGGTTGTTCAAGACAACGACGCCGTCTTTTACAACAAGACTCTCAAGAATGGTTTGGAAGTGATCGTGCTTCCCGATAATTCCATTCCGCTTGTGACGGTCGAATTGGCAGTGAGAAACGGTTCTTTTACCGAGCCGATCGAATACAACGGTCTCTCGCATCTTTTTGAACACATGATTTTCAAACCCAACAAGGCGGTTGGTGTTCTAAGGTGCCGAATCTTCCTAAATGGAGGAAACACTCAGGCTTACAAAGCGGACAACTGTGCGGAAAGGCTCAAGTTGTCGCAAACCATCGGCGATGTTTCGTACCTCTTCAACATCGGCGAAATGGGACTCGCCTATAACGGTACGACGAGAGAGGAGATCGTAAACTACTACTACACGACAACAAGACCCTTCTATCCCGTTGCCGTAAAGCTCTTGAACGACTCGGTGAGATTCCCGGAATTTGATCCGCAGGAGCTTGAGAATGAAAAACAGGTCGTGATCGGGGAACTGGATAGAAACGAAGGCACGCCCGGATACTACCTGAGCAATATGCTTTCGGAAAAGCTCTTTTACAAATACCCGACCCGAAAGAAACCCGCCGGAACCCGTCAAACCGTAAGTTCTGCGACGGTTGCCAAGATGCAGACGATCAAGGACCGCTATTACGTTCCGAACAACTCCGCTGTGATCGTTACCGGCGATGTTGTTCCGGACGAGGTGTTCAAACTCGTAGATGCCATCATGGGTTCCTGGGAGAAGCGGAGCAAGGCTCCGTTTGACGAGTTTCCGCTTGTCGAGCATCCGCCGCTCGAAAAGAGCGAGGGCGCGTTTGTGGAGAACGACGATGTAAACAGCGTGATCATACAGATCGGCTGGCAGGGCCCATCGATTGGAAAAGACAATGACGCGACATACGCCGCCGATGTCTTCTCGTTTATCCTTTCGCAACCCGACTCCAAATTCTCAAAGGCGCTGATCGATTCAAGGCTTGCGGCAAATGTCGATCTAACTTACTACACGCAAAGAAACGTCGGTCCGATCACGATGACTCTCGTCACCAGTCAGGAGAAAGCGAAGGCCGCGCTTCAAGAGGCCTATAAACAGGTAGCGCTTTTCGACAAACCGGGATTTTTCTCAGATCAGGAACTTGAAAATTCCAAGACGATTCTCGAATCAAGGGATCTCTTCGAACGTGAGAAGTTGAGCGAATACGCGCATACGCTCGGTTTTTGGTGGTCTTCAACCGGCATCGATTATTTCCGTACTTATCACAAAAACCTTAGGGCCGTTTCCAGAGACGACATCAACCGCTACGTACAAACATACATAAAAGGGAAACCGCATGTTACGGTTGCCTTGCTTTCAAGCGCCGATCGAGCCAAGCTCAATCTAACGGAAAACGATCTCGTAGGAGGCTCGGAGTAGATTTATGAAAACAGCATATTCAAGAACGAGGCTACTGCCCGTACTCCTTATCTTCCTTTTACTTGGAACATCACTCCATGTTTTGGCCCAGGCAAACGCGGGAATGGATGCCGAAGAGAATACTGGAGTTACCGAATTCGAGATCGATGGCCTGAAGGTGATTCTCAAACAACGGCAAAACGCGAAGACGATTGCCGGCGGAGTATTTTTCAAAGGCGGTGTCAGAAACCAGGATTCGAAAAACGCGGGGATCGAAAACCTCGCGCTTTCGGTAGCAACGGAAGGCAGCAAGAAGTACCCGAGAACCGTTATTCGCAGGGAACTCTCCAGAACCGGGAGCTATGTATCGAGTTCTTCGACACTCGACTTTAGCGTGCTGAATTTTTCCACGACCAGCGAAAACTTCCCTTCCACCTGGCAGATCTTCATCGATGTTCTCAAGAATCCGGCATTTGCCAAGGCTGATTTGAACAGGGTTCGCGAGCAACTACTGGCCGCGCTAAAAGAAAGGGATTCGAGCCCGGACAACAATCTTGAATCGTTGCGTGACAAGAACATATTTGCGGGCCATGCCTATGAAAACGATGTGCTTGGAACGGAAGCGACGATTTCCCAGTTTACGAGCGTTAGTTTGGCAAAATATCACCGTTCGCTTTTGAACAAATCCAAGATGCTTCTCGTGATCGTTGGCGGTATGGATTCCGAACTGATGAAGTCGAATATTGAGAAGGCGTTCAAAGGGATTCCAACCGGCAACTACATGGTGAAAACCGACAAGCCTCTGGATTTCTCGCAATCGACGATCGACATCGTATCGCGAAAAATTCCGACCAATTACATCACGGGAGTTTTCAACGCGCCCTCGCTTGGCGATAAGGACTACTACGCGATGCGGGTAGCGATTACGATTCTTCGAAATCGACTGTTCGAAGAAATCCGCGAGAAACGACAACTCTCATACGCGCCCAGTGCCGACATGGAGGATCATAAGATCAATCAGGCATATATCTATGTTACGGCGGTTGAATCGAATAAAACGGTCGGGTTGATGTTGAGCGAAATGAAGAAGCTTCGAGATGTCGCGGTTGAAGCGGACGAGATAAAACGCGTCGTCGGCGGATTTCTAACTGATTACTATCTCGAACAGGAAACAAACGTCGCCCAGGCCAAAACCCTTGCCGAATATGAGTTGATTGGCACTGGTTGGAAAAACTCGTTTAGCTTCTTGGAAAAACTATCGGAAGTGACCCCGGCGGATGTTCAGAGGGTTTCGAAAACCTATATGAAGAACCTCAGATTTGCGGTCGTCGGAGACCCTGAATCGGTAGATAAGAAAGTCTTCTTGCAGAGTCTTGAGTGATTGACCGGATGACTGGATGACCGGACCGCAGGCGTCTCGCCTGCAACCCGTTTAGCATCCCCGGAGGATTAAGCGAACAAGACCCTTTCAGCCAGTCATTAAACCTTCCCGCAGTTTCACTCGCGCTGCCGCGCTCGTGGCAGGCGTCCCGCCTGCTGACTGGAGCGCAGGCGTCTCGCTTGCAACCCGTTTAGCATCCCCGGAAGGTTAAGCGAACAAGACCCTTTCAGCCAGTCATTAAACCTTCCCGCAGTTTCACTCGCGCTGCCGCGCTCGTGGCAGGCGTCCCGCCTGCTGACTGGAGCGCAGGCGTCTCGCCTGCAACCCGTTTAGCATCCCCGGAGGGTTAAGCGAACAAGACCCTTTCAGCCAGTAATTAAACCTTCCCGCAGTTTCACTCGCGCGATCGCGCTCGTAGCAGGCGGGACGCCTGCGCTCGTGTGCCCGGCATGGGCAATCTGCTGTTGAACGAAACAGTCGGGGTGTGCAACCGGCGAACCGCAAGGGCGAGCCAGCCTGAAGGAAGCGGGGAGCAAAACGACCGTGGAAAACGAATCGGCAGAGAGGCCGGCGATGGTGCGAGCGGCCGCGAAATCCAAAAACCACCGAAAGCCATACCAGGTAGAGCCGGACGGCACGGGCCGAAAGATTGCACGCCTTACCCGGGGAGATCTCCCGAGGGTCGAGGAGACCGGGAGAAGTCAGCAGAGGCCGTAGGGAGAGTCCCGAAAGGAAGGAGCGAGCCGAAGAGCTACGAACAGACTACGACCAATCTGGACAACCGGAAAACGGAGAGAACAAAGGCGGTGGAAGCCCGGCACGCTTTCCGACGGGATGGATTCCGCACGGAAACATGCGGATGCCGGCCAAAGTCGTCACGAAGGCCATGAAGGAAAGCCATGAATGAGAACTGATGGAACAAATGCTGGAGAGGGAACATGGAAGCCAGCGAAAGCGAACAAGGGCGCTCCCGGAATCGACCACATCAGCGTTGAGGACTTTCCGAAGCACATTGGCCCCCACTGGAACAACGAGCAAAGGGCCTGGTACATCCGGCACGGCGCGGAGGAAACACCGAAGGCAACGGGCCCGCCCGCTGGAATCCCGCGGTGCTGACAGGGTACTGCAACAGGCGATGCTCGTCATGCAACCGCTGGACCGCAACAGCGAGCACCTCGGGTTCCCGGCAGCGCGCACGATGCGGTCAGAGCGGCCCGGAAGCATGTCAGCGAAGGAAAGACTGGTGGTGGACATCATCTGAGTCATTCTTCGACGAGGTGAACCATGACATCCTGATGCGCGAGGTTGCACGAACGGTACGGGACAAGCGGATGCTCAATCTCACCGGAGCCTATCTGCGCGCCGGATATCTGGAGGACGGAAGGAAACATGCGACGCCGAAAGGCCCGCGCGGCCGTTGTCGCCCCTGCTGGCCAATATATCTCGACATGCTGGACAAGGAACTGGAGGCAGGCGCCTGTCGTTCTGCCGATACGCCGATGACGTACATACGGGCCGCAAGGCGCCAACGCTTCGCGTCGATCTCCGTGATAGAAACGCCTAAAATCCCGTCGCGATAAAGCACACGGCGACCATAACGCGCTCGCCGCACCAGCCGACGGAACAGGCAACCGACGCCCCCAATCAATCCAAATAGGACAGGCGCAAGTTTTCAGGGACTCGCGCTGACAACGAAGGGCTTCGCGACCATGGTTGCGGTTTATTGCGGATGTCCACACTTCAGCCGACGACCATACTGGCGAGTCACATCGGCGATGGACACGGCATCAGAAAATGCTTGAAAGCTAACCGACCAAGGCCGATACAGAAACCTGCTGGCGCCAGCAACGAGCCCGAAACTGCCACCTAACGGCAGCACATGCCGATGGATGCCATCCGTCATACGCCCTGAACAACAAACGCTGAAACGCTACGGCTTTCTCGTTCCGCAGGACTTCGCGACACATTAGGTCGCTGAGCTCAACCGCCGTATACGGAAAACCGTACGTGCGGTGGTGTGGGAGGGGGCTAACGCCCCCGACCCGATCAGTCGCGCTGCGCGCCGGACCCAAAACTCAAAACTTGCAACTATCCTACTCCCTAACAGGAGGCTTCGACCTTTCCTTCGGAGGCGAAGGCTTGCTCTCCGGAGGAGATTCCTTCTTCTCCTGCGGAGGTGGCGAACTTCTTACCGGAGGCGATGGCTTTCGCTCGGGTTGCGGATCGGGCTTTCTTTCCGGTTGCGGAGCAGGTTTCCGTTCCGGTTGAGGATCGGGCCTTCTCTCGTTTTGCGGTGGCCGCGGTTCGTACTTCGGCGTTGAAGGTGTCGTTCTCCTGTTATCCGGCACCGTTGTCGGCGCCGTCGGTTGTTGCGGCTTTGGAGTCGGCGCCGGCACATAGGTCGGCTCGGGTCTTCTCGGCGTAGTTCTCTCGACTGGCTTTCGCTCGACCGCACCCGTTCTCGGAACAGGATTCTCTATCGTCGTCTCGGTTTTGGTAGAACTTCCCGAGGGCTGTCTATTTCCATAGATCTTCTCCTTCTCAAGACGCTTATCCAAGGGTTCCACAGATTTTCTATCGGCGGCGCCGGTTCTTCTGGAAGTTGCCGTAGTAGTTCTCTTTTGCGGATTCAATATCTCCCGATCGATCTTCCTATCCAGCTCTCCAATTGTCGGCAGAATCGGAGGTGAATCCGCAACCACTACCGGCTTCTCTCCGAGCACTCTGCGCGCAACGGTCGGATCAGCGGTCTTAACTCCCGTCCTTTCCCTGCCAAAAACCGAACCAGGAACCGAGACGACGCCCGTCGCGGGTACTCTCGTCAAAGGCGGTTGACTGTTTCGCAGAGCTCTCGCGACATTCTCGGCCGAAGGAGTGTTCGGATTTACCGTTCCACCACCGTTGCCGCCACCCGAGCCTCCGCCCTGGTTGCCGCCACCACCATTGCCACCGTGGCCTCCGTTTCCGCCATGCCGCGGATTGCGACCCCAACGATCTCGGAATCTACGGTTGTAATCATAGTATCCGTAGCCGTATGGCAATGGATACCAGCAATAGCTGTCGCCGATATATGCGACATAGACGAGAGCCGGTCTCCACCAAACCCTGCCATAGTTGTACGCGCGATGCGGCGACCAGAACCAACGTCCGTTGTGGAAAATCCAACGCCCATAATGAGACGTCGCCCAACCCCAGGGTTCGTCATTCACCCAGGCCCAACCGTAGTAAGGCAACCAGCGCCAATGGCCGTATCGGTAAGGCGACCAGTTGGGATATCTCGCGAGCACGTTTTGATATGGACGCCAGACATATCCGTAGTCAGACAAATAGATCCATTCGCCGCTCCGATCAAGCGTGTCGGCACCGTAAATGTCATCGTCGTAGTATTGATTTTGGTCGTCGTCGAGATACTCCGCATAATACTCGTCGCGATCCACGATCCAGTCGTCAAAATCATCTGCTACCTTCAAATCCCTCGAGTTGTACCATTCTCCGGCATACGTGCCTTCGAGACTGAGTCGCGCCGAGCGACCGCTCTTTAAGGTAAATCCGGAATCTTCCGAGTAAACACGCGCCTCTCCGTCATTCTTAACTACAACGCGAACTTCATTCGAATTTTCGCTCGCCGCATCGATCCGATAGGTTCCCGTCTTCTTGATTGCGATCGTTGATTGCGGTGCATCGACTTCGAGATAGCTGTTGTCAAAATCAAACTTGATCAAACTTATCCCGAGCGTACCGTTCGGAAGACTGATCGCGATCCCGTCCTCATCAAGAATCGAAAAACGAATCGAAGCCGATTCGCCGAGTCTTAGATAGCTGTACTTGTCGAGCTGGATTTCGACCCGCGAATCCTTGCCGGTCTCGATAGTGTCGCCGGCGACGATCGGCAGGTTTTCAACCGCCTTTTCCCATTCGTCCGAATCGGAGCGCTTGATATCGGCGGTGCCTTCAAGAACGGAGATCCTTGCGACGCGCGCGCCGGGTTGGTTCTCCTGATCTTCATATGTAATGTCCTGCGCACTAATTCCAAGCGCGAACAAAGAAAGGAGCAAAAGAAGTCTCCAAAGACTTTTTGGGGTTTTATGCATCGTGACGATCTCCTTACAGGATTTGGGGTAAGATCACGCCATACTGCGGCTTGTATAGCTTTGTCATTAAAAGGAACAGCAAAAACCGTGCCTCGCGAAAATCGGCTAAATATTGAAAAAACATGGGGTTTTCGGGTTTTTCGTGCACTTTTTGGAATGCGATCCTCGACGATATCGTATGAGTTGCCAAACCATTTGCGCCGAGACGGTTTGATTCGTGAGTCGGCCTGATTCCCTTTTTCCAAAAAAATTCTACACCCTTTTCGTGGTCTTTTGTTCCGCTGAAATCTGAACCGTTTCCGGTCCGATTGAGAACTTCATAACAAAAAAAATGACCCGCCGGTTGCGGGTCATTCTCGAACTGCGTTTTTTGAAAAACCGGTGGGTGCGGATCACCCAAAAATCATCTCAAGTGCCGAAATACCAGTCACAAAATGAACTCCCATCAATCCGGAGTAAATCAAGAGGGCGAATGTCAGACCGTATTTCGCGAGCTTCAGATGTCTCCAATTCCAGAGTACAAGCGCGGCCAAGCCACCGATCAAAACCTTAACAAACAAGAACGGCAAATCACCGATGTCGAGCAACGATGCCATCAGGTGATTCCCTTCCGTGGCATAGCCATTGCGAACCCAAAAAATTGTGAGCACCGCGTCGATGAGGTTCAACGCGAACAACAACGCGGTTTGAAAATAAAGCGGCATTATCCGATCCCCTGGAACGTATATTTAAACTAATCCCCAAAAATCGGATCTTGGATTTCAAGTTCCAATCTGAAGGGAAAGATTCTTATGACTTACGGTTACTATAGGACTAATGAGGCCGGTATTCAAATTTTTTATGGGATTTTTGGATTGCTATTCGAAAGTGATATTCTGCGATAAACAAGTATCCGCCAATTTCCGCTGGCACCGGCAAAAGCCGGTGATTGAAAAATGCTCCCTTTTCGTTAAAACGAGGTGCAAATATGAACGTTAAAGCTTTTAATACAAACAAGTTGCTTGGGTTCCTTTTTATCTTGGCTTCGGCCGTCGCCGTTTCGGCGCAGTCTTACAAGATCGAAACCGGCGAGCGGATTCACGTCAGGATTGAAGACAAGATTTCTTCTAAAACATCGCAAGTGGGAGATACCTTTATGACGAAGGTAACCGAACCCGTCTATGCCGCCAACGGAGTTGTCGTGATTCCAAACGGCAGCACGATCGTCGGCACCATTGACGCGATCACAAAGGCCCAGAAAGGCGGTGATCCGGGTACGATTTCAGTAAGTTTCAAGGAACTTCGTCTTCCTAACGGAACACGCAAGGCGATCGTCGGCACGTTGACGAGCCTCGATACCGATAAGGCGAAGAGCGACAACGAAGGCACGGCGTCGGGCGACAAGATGAAGAACCGCAAGATCATCTTTATCGGCGGCGGCGGGGCCGGCGGGGCGTTGATTGGTGCGATGATCGGCGGCGGAAAAGGAGCCATCATCGGCGGTATCGTCGGTGCGGTGGGCGGTATCCTCGGAGATCGTCTGACAAAGGGCGAAGAAGCCGAGGTAAAAGCGGGCACCGAATTCGGTGTCTATATTGAAAAGGATTTCTATCTGCCGAAATATAGCGCCAACGAGGTTTCAGAGGTTCCGGGCAACGACAACCCGCAAACTCCTACGGTGCCCGGCGAGTACAAGACATATGTCGTACAAAGGGGTGACACGCTCGGAAGGATAAGCTTTAGGATGTATGGAACGACGCGTCGTTACATGGAAATCTACGAAGCAAATCGCGATCAGCTTCCCAGCCCGAGCCAGATAACGGTTGGACAAACGCTCAGGATTCCGATGCCTTAGTCGCTTCGCTCGGGTTTCGAGTTGCGGGTTTTGAGTTTTGAGTTTTTGCGCCCCGGCGGGCATGATTCGCCGGGGCGCGAATTTTTGGATCGAAGTCTCGAATCGTCGAAGTTGAAAAAAGCCCAAACCCCACCAGCAAGAGAACTCGAAACTCAAAACTCGAAACTCGAAACTGATTTAACTTGTACCAATCCCAACCCGATTAGTATCATGTCCTTTACGGAACTTCGCGCTTCGGTCATTTTTGAACGAACCTGTTCCTGGAAATGTAATGAAAGTATTGCTTGCAGACGAACGCGGATTTTGCTTTGGTGTCGAGCGCGCCGTTGAGATGGTTGAAGATGCGTTAGGCAACGACGAAACCGTGCGTACGCTCGGTCCGTTGATTCATAACAACGAGGAAATGGGACGCCTTGAAGCTCAGGGTGTAACAACTATTTCCGCGCCGGTCGAGATCAAACGCGGGGAAACCGCCGTAATTCGGGCTCATGGCGTCACGCCCGGCGTTCAGTTCGATTTGGAGGAACGCGCATCGAAGGTCGTTGATGCGACCTGTCCTTTCGTTACCCGTGTCCAGCGACTTGCCGCCCGCGCGGCAAATGAAGACCGGCATGTTGTTGTCGTCGGAAATCCGGAGCATCCTGAAATGATCGGTGTTAAAGGCTATGCTCCCGACCACGCGTTCGTCATCGAAGACAAATCCGATGTCGAAACACTGCCAAAACTCAGAAACCCGCTTGTTGTTTCTCAAACGACGATCAAGGCGAAGACTTTCGAGGATGTCGCCGAAGCGGTTAGAAATGTTGCCGAAGGCGAAACGCAGGTTGTAAACACGATCTGTTCGGCAACACGGGACAGACAGGATTCCGCGCGCGCATTGGCCGGACAGGTCGATGCATTTTATGTAATCGGAGGACAGCATTCCTCAAACAGCCGCAAACTCCTCGCCGTCTGCAAAGAACAATGCGAAAAGAGCTTTCTGATTCAAACCGAAGAGGAAATCGATTTCGCGGATCTCGAGGGAGTAGAAACGGTAGGCGTAACAGCCGGAGCCTCAACTCCAAACTGGCTAATCGACAACGTTGTAAAGAAACTGGAATCCCGCTAACCAGAGCCCAACTGGAGCGCAGGCGTCCCGCCTGCAACGAGCGCGACGGCGCGAGTCAAACTGCGGAAAGGCGCAATTCCTGCCTGAATGGGCACGGTTCACTTAACCCCCCAGGGATGCTAAACGGGTGGCAGGCGAGACGCCTGCGGTCCAGTCCCGCCTGCCACGAGCGCAGCAGCGCGAGTGAAACTGCGAGAAGGTTTGATGACTGGCTGAAAGGGTCTTGTTCGCTTGACCTTCCGGGGATGCTAAACGGGTGGCAGGCGAGACGCCTGCGGTCCAGTCCCGCCTGCCACGAGCGCAGCAGCGCGAGTAAACCCTTTACCGCCATGCGAGTCCGGGTGAACAAGTCAACCCCAACAAAAGAACTCGAAACTCGAAACTCAAAACTCGAAACTACCTAATAGGTTCCCGCAGAACCACATCAGCCGTTTCCCTCGCCTTCGCCGCAATCGCTTCATTCGTCCCCGAAAGATGCGCGATCTGCATCAAGGCCTCGCCGGTTCTCGACAGCAACCTTACCAAATCCCCTTCCTCGGCCCTCGTCAAAAACACAAGCTCTTCCCATTCAGCTCCCGCCGCCCAATATTCCGCGGTCGCGGCCGCAGAGAAATTGATTCCCTCCGCCGGAGCGACACCGCATTTCCATTCGGTGTCTCCGATTCCGCGAAAGACGGGTTTGAAAGATCGAAACAAACCGCCAAGCTCCACGCTGACTTCCAGTTCGCCGTAATCCCGTTCCGGATCCGCCGCCAAAGCCGCCATAAAACCTGCGGTTGCTGGAACCTCCGCATCTTTTAATAGCTCGCGTTTTATCGCCTCGCCTACCAACAAAGGATTGTCGAGACGCAGATCCGCAAGCCATTTCCCCGATTCGGTAACTTTCTGGCCCGCAAAATCAAGGTATCCGTAATGATCCAAAACCCGCGCCTGATTTAAAAATGGACTCCAGATATCGTCCCTTAAAATCATGATGTCGCGTTCCGTATCCCAAATCACCCCCGCATCCGAAGCGCAGGAAACAAACAGCGAAACTGCCTCGTCCGAACGACCTTCCCCCGAAAGCCTTTCGATCGCATTCTCGATCAAGCGTTCCGACTCGTCGAGCGGTTCGGAAGGTTCCGCAAACCCCGGTTCGACAACGATCGGGTTCTTTCCGGCCGAAGTTTCCGCATACGGATCCGGCCCCGAATCGTCGCTTAGATCATACGTCTTCGAATAGATGCGCTTGATGCTCTGCAAAGGAAATGTAACACCTTGAAAGTTCTCTTTCATCGCCGTCACGTTCTCCCTCTGAACATCGAGGACCACCAGAAAACGCTTGCCGGCCTTGCCTCTTGAGATCACCCTTCCGGTTTTGACTTCCTTCTTTAGCCACCGCAAACGCAGATCCTCGCGGGTCGCCGGGATTCTCGTTTGAAGACGTCTCTGGGTAGCGAACAGTCGTTCGTATCCCAAGACCTCCTCGATCCCGATATCGAGCCCCGAAAGTTCGATCTCCTTTCTGATTGCTTCCTTCTTATGTTTCGCCTTCGAACGCAAGCGCGCTATTTGACGGGCCGTTTCGCGAAAGGCAAAGCTTTTTTCAGCTATCGAACGAACGTTCGCAAAATCGCCAAAAGCATCGAGAAGGTTGAGTAGGCTCGTATAATTCGCGCGGAATTTGCTCTCGAGCGCGTCGGATGGAGATTGAAGAAGCTCGGCAATCTTCGGTGGATTTTGAAACCGCCCAGGTGCGAGGATCACAAACCCGACATTATCGCGTCCGCGTCTTCCCGCCCTTCCCGTCATCTGCTGCACCTCGCTTGCGAAAAGCGGACGCCAACCCTCGTTACCACGCGTGTCGGCGTGTGAAACGACTACGGTCCGCGCCGGAAAATCGACACCGGCGGCAACGGTCGAGGTCGCAAAAATCGCGTTCAGAAGCCCCGAAGACATCATCTTCTCAACGACGAGCTTCCAAACCGGTATGTGGCCGGCGTGATGAGAAGCGATTCCGGCGCGCAAAAGTATCTTCGAATGCTTGTGTTTCTTGATCTCGGGAAAGGTCTCCGCAAACGAATCAAACATCCGCTGGCGTTCTTCCTTCTTTGCGAGATCCTTCTGAAAACCGGGATCCAATGCCGCTTCGACCGCCATCTCATCGCATCGCCGCCGCGAAGGTACAAAAACAATGGCGGGCAAAAGGTCATAACCCCGCAATGCGGAGAGAAGTTTGTTCGACTGAATTTCAGGAAGATTAAAGCGCACGGTGGTCAGTTACGAGTTTCGGGTCATGAGTTTCGAGTTCTGTCGCCGGAAAATGCGATTGATATCCAAATTGTGTTTTATGTTGTGAATCCATCAAATCAATGCCCGAATCTAGTAATTTTGATTCTCGCGTCTTGGAATCGGACGGCAAGCCGTCCCGGTAAATAGGGTGACAGGCGTTATTTCCGCAAAACCGAGCTCCACGCTTAACGCAACAATCCCAATCACGCTGAACGAAATAACCCTCCAACCCCCCAAAAAAAACTCAAAACTCAAAACCCGAAACTTGCAACTCCCCTACCTTCTCCTTCTAAACCTCGGAGCAGGAGTGTTTTGCGCGAAGTGGTTGATCGTTCGGTTGTACTTTCCATTGCGGTCCAGCAGCGGATAAAGATCCAGATTCGGCGCCAGAAATCCAGCTCGGAGTTCGACCGGTCTTGATCCCTCGCGGTTTATGATTCGAACCTTAGTACCTCTCGTTTCCGCGATCCAATCAGCGAATTCCTCGGCGTTTCCGATCGTCGCGGAAAGCAAGAGCATCCGAATTCTTGGAGGCGAGAGGATGATCGCCTCTTCCCAAACATGTCCGCGGAATTCATCCGATAGATAATGCGCTTCATCCAGAATAACGAAATCAGTTTCGACTTCCTCACCGCCGCGAAGCGCGTCAAATAGTTGATTCCTATAGATTTCCGTCGTTCCTACAATCAATGGCGCGCGTGGATTCTCCTTCCGGTCACCAGTAAGAATCCCAACATTCTCTTCCCCAAACTCCTCGCAAAATTCCATATACTTGGAGTTGGTCAACGCTTTCAAGGGCGTCGTGTACCACGTCTTCCTTCCCGATTTGAACAGACGCCTTATTTCCTCGCGTGCAATCCAGGTTTTTCCGCTACCCGTAGGCGCGGTCACGAGCACGTCTTCATGCTCGATCGCCTCCAAGGCTTCAAGCTGGAAGTCGTCCGGAATCAACGGTTTGGGTTCCGGAGTGCCGATCCCGTCGAGCAATCGCGCGAGTTCCTCGGAATAATCCGAACCTCTTGCCGCCAACGAACGTTCTCTATTGAGTTCGTCGCGGCGCAAAGATTCGGTTTGCCTGTGCTTCGAATGGTGTTTTCGCTTTGGAAAGCGTCCGGATTGTCCCTTTTTTCGGGTCATTGGTTGATATCGCTAACTATTGGTTCAACTGCTGATATTAGGCGGTGAGCGCCGCTTTGTCGAATACCTTTGAGAAGCAATGCAAAAATGTTAAAATTCTTGCCCGTTGTCGCAACGATTTTGCGCCATTTTGCGTCCAAAGTTTTTGGCGTGCGGTTTACGTAAAAAACAACAGGAAAATCGGTAATGACTGAAGAAAAAGATCTATTCAAAGGATACGAAATCGGCGGAATCAAGATGGGTTCGCGGATGTACAAAATCATCGCGATCTCCGCGGCGATGACCATCCTTCCCCTTATCGCGCTTGGGCAAACAAATCTCTTCTCGCGAAGCGCTTGCCAAAGTCCTTTTGTGGGAACTGTTTGCGAGGTTTTGGATACCGTCTATGTCGGATCCAAACTGCTCGCGAAGGATACGGGTTATCGCGAAGACGATTACAGCGACATCAAGCTTCAGGAAGACAACGAAAGCATCTGGATCGAGGAACTGGCCAATGCGCCCAAGTTTGAGTATCCCGATGGATACTTTGAGGTTGCCAATCGCGATGAGCTTCTCGCGCAGCAGGCCCTGGAAAACGGTTTGCCCGATTCCGGATTCAACAACACGCTGCCGCCGTTGCCGCCGATCAACAATACTCCGATCGCGCCTCCGAAATCTTCGCCTCCGATAGCGCGTGCGAAGAATCCTGTGAGAAGACCCGTATTTCCGAAAAGAAATCCAAACGCGGTCAAGGGTGATCTGAACGATGATCCGCTTGGTGACATCATGGCGGATGCCGACGGAAAGAATTCGGAGAAGGAACCCAAAACAAAGCCTTCGCCGAAAACCCAGGACAACGTCGCGAACAACAAGAAGCCCGACAATCCGTTGGATAAAAACACCGCCAAGAGCGGAAAAACTCTTTCGGATATCGAGATCAACAAGAAACCGCTTTACGATTTTGCCGATATCGTTTTGGCCAAGGTTGTAAAGAAGGAGGTCGATCTTTCGAGCCAGTTCAAAGTTCAAATGAACGGTGTTGTAAACCCCGATGGGATGCTCGATCCGAATCTCTCCAAATTCGTTTCAAAGGATGGAGACGAAGCGATGATCGCGCTCGGGATGCAGGCCATCGAAAAGGTTGGCGTCAGCGGTTGGCTTCGATATTTGGCAGACGCCAAGGCGAATCGCCTGAACATCATGTTTGGGCAGAATGCCGATATTTTGTTGGCTGAAGTTACATCTGATCTTGGCAGCGAGAACGAAGCAAAATCCCAGGCGACCGGTTTGCGGAATCTGGTAAACGGGGTCTTGTTTGCGCACAAGAACGGTCTTAAGGAACTTAAAGACGACGAAGTTCAGCTCCTCAGGGCCGCGAAATTTGCGAATGACGGCAAGCTTCTAAAGATCACCTTCCAGCTTGAAAAACCTGTGGCGCATAAGATCATCAATACGAGACTCGCCGAGTACAAGCTGAAGAAGGAAGAAGAGCTCAAGAAGGGAAACTCCGGAAAACCGAGCGGGATGGTTGATAAACCCGATGCTTCGGTAAACGCCGGAAGGTAGCGGGAACAGTTTTTTGAAGAAGCGGCGTTTTTCGGCGCCGCTTTTTTGTCGGTACAAGTTTTGAAATTCAAAAGATGACTTTCAAAACAAACCCGCCGATGTAGTAAAATCTAAAGTTTGGTTTTGAGGCCGTCGCGCCTGAGGCCAAACTCGGCTCGGAATTATTGGATTAAGTTGACTTCGAATCATAACAAAATCTATGTCGTGGCGACCCTGACGATCTATGTCGGGCTCGCACTGATCGGCGGCGCTCCGGAAGTGCTTGCCGGCGAAGGTTCCGCCAAGAATTTGAACGCACCGGCGTTGGAATTCAGCGTGCGCGCGGAAGGCGTATCGGCAAAGATCAAGTTTCGTCAGAAGTCCGAAAAGAAGAGCCATATTCCGATATCAAATCCGGGTATCGCGTTTCGCGAGGTTCGAGCGGAGAAACTCGAAGTACTCGGTTCCGCTCAAAATCTTGTATCTGAAGACATCAAACCCGGATACACACGGATAATTTCACCAACCTGCCTTCCCAGAGCATCGCTCTAGTTCTTTCGGTTCCAACCCTCAAGTCTTGGAAAAAAGGGAAACGCCAAAACGTATCCGTTGATACCGTGTTTTGGAAGCGAGCGCGTTGTTGCGAGTTTTCAAAAAAACGTGCGATTCAAACAAGACTTTCGAGGATCACCGCAATTCACCGATTTATTCGCAAACGCTGAATAACCCAAAAAGGATTTCGGCCCCATTTTGCGAATCGCAGAGAACAAGAATTTGCCGCCTCGCGCGGCGGGAAGCACAAGAAAAATGGCAGTCAACAGTTTTGCAGACAAAATCGTAAAGAAGATTTTCGGTACCGAAACCGATCGTTATCTAAAGGAATCCAAACCGGTCATCGAACATATCAACGGACTCGAATCGAGCCTGAAGGGACTCTCCGATGACCAGCTTCGCGGAAAAACCGACGAGTTCAAAAAGCGCATCGCCGATGCAATCGGAGATGTCGAAGACAAGGAAGAAAGACGCAAGCGCGAACAAGACGCGCTGAACGAATTGATGCCCGAGGCTTTTGCCGTCGTCCGTGAAGCCTCGATTCGCGTCACGGGGATGCGGCATTTCGACGTACAGCTTATCGGCGGCATGACGCTTCATCAGGGAAAAATCGCCGAGATGCGTACCGGTGAAGGAAAGACGCTTGTTTCGACATTGCCCGCCTATCTCAACGGATTGACGGGGCGCGGCGTGCATGTCATCACCGTCAACGACTATCTCGCATCGCGCGACGCCGAATGGATGGGCAAGATCCACAGATTTCTCGGCTTGACGGTCGGCTGTATCCAAAACGATATGGATGACGCCGAGCGCAAGGAAGCCTATGCCTGCGACATCACGTACGGTACGAACAACGAATTCGGTTTCGACTATCTTCGCGACAACATGAAGTTTGATGTCGAGTCGTTGGTGCAGCGCGATCATTGCTATGCGATCATCGACGAAGTGGACTCGATCCTTATCGATGAGGCTCGAACGCCGCTCATCATTTCCGGCGCGTCAGACGAAGCTACCGACAAGTACTATATCGCCAACGAGATCATTCCAAAGCTCGAGCGCGGCGAAAAAGACGAGCAGACCTTTAAGACCACGGGCGACTATCTCCTCGATGAGAAAAACCATTCCGCGGTTTTGACCGAGCACGGCGTATCGAAATGCGAGCGGCTTTTGAAAGTCGACAATCTTTACGATCCCGGCAACATGGATCTGCTCCACTGCGTCGAACAGGCGCTCAAGGCGCATACTCTATACAAGGTTGATCATCATTACGTCGTTCAAAACGGCGAGGTGATCATCGTTGACGATTTCACCGGAAGACTTATGAACGGCCGTCGCTGGTCGGATGGTCTTCACCAGGCGGTCGAAGCAAAGGAAGGCGTTAACATCGAACGCGAGAATCAAACGCTCGCCACGATCACGCTTCAGAACTACTTCCGCATGTACGAAAAGCTTTCGGGCATGACTGGTACCGCCGAAACCGAAGCCGAGGAATTCAGCACGACCTACGGCCTGAGCGTGATCGTTATTCCGACAAACAGACCGACGGTTCGCGTCGATTATCCCGATATCATTTATCGCACGCTTCCCGAAAAATGGGATGCGGTTGTCGAAGACATCATCGATTGCCATAAACGCGGACAGCCCGTGCTTGTAGGTACGGTCTCTGTGCAAAACTCCGAAAAGGTCGCCGATCTTTTGACCAAACGAGGTATTCCGCACAACGTTCTTAACGCCAAATATCACGAACGCGAAGCCGAAATCGTCGCCCAGGCGGGACGTAAGGGCGCCGTAACGATCGCCACCAACATGGCCGGTCGCGGTACCGACATCATCCTCGGCGGAAACCCCGAATCGCTCGCTCGCGATTTTCTAAAGCGACAGGAAATAAACCCCGACGAGGCGACCGAAGAGCAATTCAAGGTGGAACTCGAAAAGGCGAAGCGGATCGCCGATTCCGAGCATCAGGATGTGATCGCGGCCGGCGGTCTTTACATCCTCGCAACGGAAAGACACGAATCTCGTCGCATCGACAACCAGTTGCGCGGACGTTCCGGAAGACAGGGAGACCCGGGTTCGACCCGCTTCTATCTTTCGCTCGAAGACGATCTGATGCGTATCTTCGCCGGCGACAAGGTTCGTTCGATGATGGGCTGGCTCGGAATGGACGAGGGGGTCGCGATCGAATCGAAGACTGTTTCAAAGCAGATCGAACGCGCTCAAAAGGCGGTCGAGGCCCGCAACTTCGAAACGAGAAAACATGTTCTCAAATACGACGACGTCATGAACCGTCAACGCGAAACGATCTACGGTTTGCGTCGGCAGCTTATGTTCGAACCCGAGCACCGCGAGTTTCTACTCGGTGATAACGGCGTCGCACGCGACCTACTCAGGGATCTGGCATCGCATTTCCTCGAGATGGGCGTGACGCGTGATCAATGGGATGTCGACACGTTTGCGGCCGAAATCGAAAGCATCTACTCGGTCGATCCGGCGAGAGACGCAGGAGTCGATTTTGCGACGATGTCGTCAGACGAGATTGCTGAAGCGGTTTGGAAACGCGCCAGCGCCGATTATGCAGCAAAGGAAAAACTCGCCGGCGAGGAATCGCTGCGAGCCTATGAGCGTTACATCATGCTCAATATCATCGACTCGCAATGGAAAGACCATCTGCTGTCGATCGATCACCTGAAGCAAGGTATCGGTTTGGTTGGTTACGGACAGAAGGATCCGCTTGTTGAATACAAGAAGCAGTCGTTCGATATGTTCCAGGCGATGCTCGACCGCATCGACACAAACACGACCCGCGCGCTCTTCAACCTCGAGATCGTCAACCAGGACGAACAGGCCGAAATGGAACGCCTCGAAAGGCTCGAACGCCAAAGGGCCCAAAAACAAGCGGCCGGCATGGCATTCACCGGAGCCTACGAAGGCGTCCAAGCGGCCGGCGAGGAAGCGCTCAGACACACGCCGTTCGTTAGGGAACAACCGAAAATAAAACCCAACGAACCATGCCACTGTGGTTCCGGAAGAAAATACAAAAAATGTCATGGAGCGGGCGCTTAACCCCGGACTTCCTCTCCAGATTTCTAATCATCGAAAGCCTTAAGACCATGGGTGTCAAGCGAAAGCCTGACACCCACAACACATTAAAACCCACCGCATAAATTTCTGGTTGCAAAACATTTGTCTTCGGTACTAATCTCACTTCTGTTCCAAATTGAATCGAAAAGTGCTGGAGGATTAAATGACTCTGTTAAAGGATCTGATAAGGCTATTTTGTGCCATCCTTGTTGCCGTCTCATTTCTGGTAGGAATCGTCGCTCCCCAACCTGCTCAGAAACGGAAAACCCAAAGAAGTTTGAGAATCTACCTCCCTGACGGAGCCTCTGACGCACAAGCCGCAAATAATGAAAACGTTCCTGGATATGAGTTGAACGGACGATTTGTTCCGGATGGCGAGTTGAGCTTCAAGCACGGTAATGGTCGAAACGCCGTAACAGGGGCTTATCTCGATGGGCGTCCAAATGGTGCCTGGCGAACATTTTACCCGAACGGAAAATTGGAATCTGAAGCCATCTACATAAATGGTGAGCCAAATGGGATCGCACGCCGCTTCTGGCCCAACGGCAAAATTGCACGTAAGGATACATTCGAGAAAGGGGACAAAACTTCTTCAATTCTTTATTCAAAATCAGGAAGAATCGAGAAATCCCATAAGAAAAAAAACAAGAAGGTTGTTTACGCAATTTATCAAACAAGCAAGGGACGGCTTATAGCCGATGCGATCAAGAATAGTCTGCGTTTCAAAGACGAAGAAGTCGGCAAAATGAAAGTTTGTCAGCTTTATGACAACGGTGCTTTTCGATGCAAGAGCCAGTTTCAAATTTGGCGCGATCTGAACACCTTCATGGATCCGGAGCAGGTGTTGGAGGTTCTCGAAGACGTGAACCTAAAAGCCGATCAAGCTGGAATCGGTGATGCAAAACAGGTACTTAGCGAATGCGGAGGAAATTGGGTTGCAACGTCCGCCAGTAATCTGGGTCGAGTCGTAGAACCGAGCAGTAATTTTCGAGTACAGATTACAAGCTCGGAACTCTCGGGAATCAAGTCGGCATGTCGCGATGCACAGTTAAACTCGCTTGGGTTTGGCAACGGCGGGGGAAATCTAGGCGCGAATCGCGACTATCAACAGCAGATTGATCAAACCAAGGAAGGCATGGAGGGCATTGTAAGCTCCTGCGAATCAAACCGCCAATTTTCGAATCGCGACATGATAGGGCTTGGTTGGACGGAGGTAGCTGCAATCGCCGGCATTGTTGGCGTAGCGATTTCCGCGGCTTCTGTTGCAATCCAATATCAACAGCTCACGCATGATGGCTACACTCCTTGGCAGCGGGATACAACGCCAATCGATGGATTCAGCGGCAAAACGGAAAGCAGGCAGGCTCAAAATCTGGGCGATCGCTCAAAGCGGGAAACGAAGGGTTTTGACGCGGCAGGGAATCCGGTTTTCCAGGAAGAGGAAGATGATGGAAAGGGAAACAAGACGACCGTTATAACCACAAAAACAGGATGGAATGACTACAACGTAAAAACATATCGAAACGGAGTCTTGATTCGCGATGTTACCGTAAATAACGGTAGTCGTGGTGACACCGAAACGATCGTAATCGACTACGAGAAAGGCACTCGTACCGTTTACAACTGCTACAGAACACAAAGCTGTACCCAGAGAACCGAGCCGCTTCCGAATCCCAACCCGGCTCCATCGCCCGTAGTGAGCCCCGTCCCGACACCGGGGGCGACTCCAAACCCCGCTCCCGGCGCGAGTCCTACTCCGTCACCGGGTTCGTCTCCGAATCCGTCCCCTTCGCCCTCCGCCGGTATTCCCTGCGATGAGTGCAGGGCCGGCAACTGCGAGGCAATGGCATCATGGTGGGCGCGCACCTCCGCGATGTGCGACAAAAACGGCTGGCAAACATATGAATGTTCGAGCATTATCCGAAAACTCAATGGATGCGTTGACTCGGCATTGATATTGCCCGGTCCGGATGGCGATCTAACCTGCCAGCCAAGACAGGAATGGACTTCCGAGGACACTCAGACGGCGTTATGCAAGCGAAGCAAAATGTTTGAAGGTAACATGTTGGGAGCTGAGACCGATTGCACACCGGCGAGGTTGGACGGCGACCAGTTGCGCCCCAATATCTGCAATGATCCCAGGGCACAATGCCTACCTGATCAAAGGATAAGTGATGGATTGATTTTGAGTAGAAATCGGGTTTTAACGCCAGAACCGAGACTAACCCCTCAACCTTGAAATGCGGGCTGGATGCTGACTACGCCTCGACGATTTCGCCATCTGCCAGGGCAACGATATTTCACTTGAAGTAACCGGGAGTTCTCGAACCCGGTTACTTCCATTAAAGTCGTTTTCACGTAATAAAAAGTACAGACTTTCAATCTCTACAAAGGCACTCAAAACCAGAAACGCCGCTTGCCCAAAAGCGTCATTCCAAAACCTCAATTGTCAGCACACCGGAAAATTGGACGGCAAACCGTTCCGCAAGAAAAAGAGTTTCGCGAACAATCCGCCAAACGCAAAGCGCAATTCACCAAACGCCTAAACCCTCCAACACCACCCAAAGAACTCAAAACTCAAAACCCGAAACTCGCAACTCCCCTACGGGGCTCTCCCAAAAAACACATCCGACAGCTCAACAGGCGGCCGGCTGATCGGAAGCGCGGGCGTTCCGTCCGGCAGGAAGCAATAGAGCGTGCCTTCCCAAGCACCAAAATCGTATCTGCCGTTCTTCAAGTTATTGTAAGTCGAGTACCACTGAATCCTGTCGGCGGCGTAAACCGTCGCATTCGTGTGTATCGCCAACGCGCCCATCAGATACTGTCCGTCGGCGGTAGTACCCTGCGCGCCATCCTGCGTGTCCGCCGCACCGCATGAATACACGACGATATTCGAAACGGATCCCTTTATGTCTTCCCACATCGAAACGTTCCGATGGAAAACGCCTTCCCTTCCAAGCTCAAGACCCATGCCGCCAAAGTCGCCGCTCTGCTGTCGAACCGCGCTGGAGCCGGCATAACCATGACACAAGATAAACATCGTATTGATGCCTCTTGATGCCGACGAAGCGGCTCTTATGCTCCTAAAAGCACTCGACAAAGAATGCGATCCATCCGTGTTTACAATATGAAGCCCCAACCTCGCCGGAACCCCACCCTCAAGCCTCTTATCGCGCAACGCCAAATAAGCCATACTCATATCTTCGGGCAAAAACCAAAACGCCCGGGCCACCTCCAATAGCCCATAACGCCTTGACGAACCACCCCCAAAACTTTTGCGAAGCGCAACCGTACCGCAGGCGCCCCACCCGCAAAGAGCGCTGCGAGACCGCACCGCAGGCGTCCCCGCCTGCAAAGAGCGCAGCGAGACTGGAGCGCAGGCGTCCCCGCCTGCAATGAGCGCAAAGCGCGAAAAAACCTTAACCAATCGCAAACTCCCCCAAAAACCCTCCAACACCACCCAAAGAACTCAAAACTCAAAACTCGAAACTCGAAACTCCCCTCGCCTGCAATGAGCGCAAAGCGCGAAAAGACCTTTACCAATCACCAATGCCACAAGAAACCCTCCAACTCCAACAAAAGAACTCAATCCGAAAGCCCCCAAAAGTCCCATTTCCAAAAATCCAATATCCGCTACCAAGAAAGTTGGACGGCAAGCCGTCTCAAAAGAAGTTGAGAAATCCAACTTTCCGCAGAGCACAGCTCTGCGCTAAACGTAATGCACAAAACGCAATAAACCCTCCAACACCACCCAAAGAACTCAAAACCCTCAAAACTCGAAACTCGCAACTCCTCTCTCCCCACCCATGATAGAATCCAAAAAATCGAGCACCAAGAGGATTAAATATGATCGACTACTGGAAAAGACTACGAAAAAAGGCCAAACGCGGCTTTCGCGGATACCCCGTAGCTACAATCGCATTCTACGGGCCGGACAATACCGCGGCGACAAAAGTCGCTGTCGGACTAGTCACCTCAGAAAATTCAGAACCGGAAAAACTGGAACGATTCTTTGTCGATGTTGGTCAAGAACTTCGGACAGATCCCGAGGTCGGTGAGAAGGTCGCCAAACTCGTTGCCGAATGGGGAGCGAGAACGGTAGGCATGACGATAAGCCTGCTTGGGTGCCCCCACGAATCAGGTATCGATTATCCGGAAGACACCTGGTGCCCGGAATGTCCGTTTTGGGAAGAAAGGGATCGCTTTGCGGGGTCCAAGGCCGAATACCTCGCGCGAAGATTAATGAAGGATCTTGGAAGGTCCGAATAACAATCTCAAGATTCAACTCTTGAGTCCACTCTAAAAAGTCGGGTTGGAAAGAAAAGGGCAGCATTTTCAGTCACAACGGTTCGATATTGTTGAAAGACCCCTGCCGCACAAGACGGCAGGGGCCTCCGGATCAATCAATGTGGTTTGGACTAGCTGCTGACCTCATTCACCTGCCACACAAGGTGGCAAGGGTCTTGCCTGGTTTCCTTGAGGATCAATTTGCCGGTCGATTTTTTCCTTGAATCGACTTTTTGGAGTGGATTCAACTCTTGGTAATTCGCACCAAGGCCAACCTTTCCGTGGCTTCGCCTCATCTACCGTCGTTAGGAGAACAATATGAAAAAACAAAGAATCCTCGCGACAACGATTGTAATACTTTCCCTCGCGCTAACGGCATTCGCGCAAACTACTTCTGACTACATAACCCTCCGCGACAAGATCCGCGGCGGCGACCTCACTGTGGACTTCGTAAAATTCCGCCATTCCTATATGGATTGGCTCAAAGATCCATGCAACAAGAACACCGAGGCTCCCGATCGCGAAAAGATGGTCGAGGCGTTCGACAACAAAAAATGGGCCGAGGCCGCCGAAAGAGGTTCAAAGGTGCTGGACTACGAATACGGAAACCGCGGTTTGCACAACGCGGTCGCCGAGGCTTACGAAAAGTCGGGCGATACAAAAAAGAGCGAATTTCACAAGACAGTAGCAAAGAAGATCTTCGAAGCACTCCTGAAATCAGGCGACGGCGAATCACCCAAAACCGCGTATCGAGTAATGAGCATCCGCGAAGAATACGTGATAATGAGCGAACTCGGCTATAAGGTCTCGATGCAGGCTCTCGTTTCCGACAAGGAATATGGAATGTTTGACGTGTTGACGGGCAAAAACGAAGAAGGAAAGACGGCCGAAAAATACTTCAACATCGACTTCTTTTTCGGATTCGGGATGCTCGACAAGCCCTGCGAAAAAGACAAGCCGGCCGAAAAACCAAAAGAGGGTTAAACAGCTTGGAAATGCGTTTCAAAATGCAGAGCCAACTTAAACGAAATCACAGCCCTAACAAGCAACTCCGAATGTTTCGTCAAATCTGCTTGATGGGACCTTTTTTATTGAATGAAAATTCCGCCCCAACAGCAACGCTCAACATTTGCGCGAAACCCTAAGAAACCAATCCGCTCTCAATTGCCACAACACTTTTTGTACTTCCGCCCGCTCCCGCAAATGCAAGGATCATTCGCCCCAACCTTTACCCCATCTCTTTTTGGTCTCGACACTGGCTGTGGGTCGAATCCGAAACCTCGTTGATTCCTCGCGGAAAGCGATTCAAGGAAATCCTGTCGCCTCGCGATCCAAAACAAATAAACTCCTTGCGCCAATTCCTCGATAATGTCGCCGATATAAAGCATCTCCTCGTCGGAAAAAGATTCCTCAGAATCATCAAACTCCCCGGCAAGCACCATTATCGGCAGCATAAGATCATTGAATTCTATTTCATTATTCACCCAATCTTTAACGGAGAGCTTTACCCCCTTCATGTAACCGGAGCACCAGGAATTCATGACCCGTACTTCTTCGCCGTCTCTGTTCTCAATTATCCCAATCGCCTCAAAATCCGATGATTCCGATAGCATGGAATCGCAGATTTCGTTATTCAAACGCATGACGATTGAAAAAAAGCGCTCGGCATCCGCAGTGTCGTCCCAGCAAGGTCCTTCACCGCTTTCGCCCCAAATTTGCGAGATCCACAAGATCGGCGACAACGTACGCGGGCCTGAAATCACCGCAGTCATATAGCCATCGAGTTCGCTAATTGATGTAACCGAGCTCGGACCCTGGTTCTCAATCAGAATTTTCTCGACGAACCGCAAGTCGTCATCAGCCAAATTGGATCTTGATCGATTAATGTACATAAAACTGAACTCTAATCCGCATTTACCAAAAAAGCGTCAATCCGCGAAATGCCATAACCTAAAAAAGAATCCTCACGACATCATCGGGAGCGTTACCACTCTTCTCCGGCCAAAGCACAACCGGCGGATCAACAATCAGTTTCTCAGGTAATTTCACATTCTGGAAATCATCCTGGATCCAGTTCGCTTTCCCTTGATAGCACAAAAAACCCTCACATCGATGGTGATCGGAACACTCGCGAAATCTGCAGGTCCGCCCAAGATACTCATTCCGCTCATTGCTCAAGAATATATCTGCACCCGAGCTGATAGGCAGACAGTTCTTCAATCTCCGCCCGAGAGTCGCCAGCGTCTTCATATCGACATCGTCGTCAACAGTCACCAAAACATCCGCATCCTTTGGCTCGGACTTGTAAGTAGTCAAAGAACCCACCAGCGCAATCCGCCTAACACCCTCCAACTTCGAAGCCTCTTCAACAAACTTCTTAACACCCAAAAGCAAATACTCCCGACGACTCAAGCTCTCATCCAGATAATTCATGACGACCTCCAAACTTTACTATTCTTCGCAAATAGATCGTACAGGTCCATTCAGAGCTCGAAAAAGCCCAAAAAAGAGATCGATTTTCGAATCATGCCTGTTCAATGATTCAAATCAAAGCTTAGCAATCGGAGCAACTTTCCTGAAATTGCATGTTTTCTTGAACAAGAAAACTACCAAATTTCGGAAATACTTTCAGAGTCCTCCAAACCGATCTGAAACAAAAACTACGTGGTAAACTGATCTGGCCTCGAATGATAAACGCATACATCGGCATTACAGACAAAGATTGGTTCAACTTCCTGAAATCAACACCGGATGTTGACGAAGTCAATTTCTGGAAACCCGGAGAGAAAAGCGGTTTCGCCGCTTTAAAACCTGGGGAACTGTTCCTTTTTAAACTGCATGCTCCCGACAATTACATAGTTGGCGGTGGGATCTTCGCGCATTTCAGCAAAGTTCCGGTGAGTATTGCCTGGGAAGCATTCGGAATCAAGAATGGTGTCGTTTCATCGGAAGCGATGAGGGAGCGCATAGAATTCTACCGAAAAAGGAATGACACAAGCTTTGCTCCATCGCCTTTCACGGATTACCGCGTAGGATGCGTTCTCCTAGAGCAACCCTTCTTTTTCGATCGGGCAGATTGGATACCAATACCCAAAGATTTTGCGCTGAGTATTGTTCAGGGCAAAAAGTACGACCTCTCAAAACAGCCCGGACTAACGTTGTGGAGAGAAATACAAACCCGAAGATTTAGAGTCAAAGAATTACATCCGGAAGTCTCACCAAATCTGCCATTCGATGGGCCGGCAATTGGCGAACCGGTTCTGATAACTCCAAGGCTCGGCCAAGGCACCTTTCGCACCCTTGTGACAGACGGCTACGAACGTCGCTGCTCAATTAGCGGAGAGCGCACGCTACCAGCACTCGACGCCGCGCACATCAAGCCCTTTTCGATAGTCAAGGAACACCGCCCCGACAACGGGCTCCTGCTAAGACGCGACCTCCACGCACTTTTCGATGCTGGATACATCACAGTAACTCCGGAATACCGCATCGAGGTGAGCAAGAGAATCAAGGAAGAATTCAAAAATGGCCGCGACTACTACAAATTCCACGGAGAAACAATGCGCGACCCCGTGTTCGTAGAGATGAAAGCTAATCCCTCCGCTCTTTCGTGGCACAATGAAAACAAATTCAGGGCTTAACGAAAAGTTCGAATTGATGTTATGTGGGTCAAGGTATGATTGCCGACAAATCAGAATTTACCAGGTGATTCTCTAACCAAATCGAAAAGGCTCATACAAGCAGCACGATTGATGAATTGCAAAAGATAGTTTAGTCTAGATCTTAAGTGGATTGGGAGTTCCCGGTCGGCGTCTCTGCTTCGGTGAGTTCACCGGGGCTTTTCGCTTTTTTGGTGGAGCTAATATTCAATCTTCGAAATTCCAGACTCGTTTACAGGTTGAAAATTTTCCTTCAGGACTTCTAATGCCCTTGCATCGTCTTCTTTTGCAAGCTGCACCTTGCCCTCAGCTCTGTAAACTTTTGCGCGTTCGGAATAGATCCTCGACCAATACGGGAAAATCTCAATGGCCTTTGTGAAGTTTGCAATCGCTTCGCGGTTTTTCCCCTTTATGCGGTAAATATTTCCGATGTTGAAATAGTACACACCGTCTTTGGGGTCAATAGCGCTTGCTTTCAAATGATCGGCCAAAGCTTCGTCAAACTTCTTGAGCGACTCGTAGGCCACTCCTCTATTACAATAAGCGTCGGCATATTTTGGTGAAAGAACTATAGCTCGAGTGAATGCGTCAACTGCATCCTGATACCTTTCCATCTTTAGATAAAGCGATCCGATTCCATAAAACACTATTGGGCTATCGGGCATAATTTGAATTGCCTTCTTAAAATCTGAGAGGCCGAGATCATATTTCTTCAGAAGCGAATAGGTATTGCCGCGATTTACATAAACCATATGGTCATCAGGATTCAGTTCAAGCGCCTTAGCAAAATCCTGAAGCGACGCTTCATAATTCCCGGATCCCTGATAGGCGCTACCTCTGTTTAGATAAAATGCGTAATTCTTTGAATTAAGAGAAATGGCTTTATCATAATCGCGAATCGCCAATTCGAATTTCCGCAAATATTGATAAACGTTGCCGCGATTATTGCTTGCGTTTACTGAGTTTGGGTTGATCTCAAGTGCTTTGCTGTGATCCTTGAGCGACAGTTCGTAATATCCAAGGTTGTAAAATGCGAGTCCACGGTTGTCATATGCCTCCCAAAAGCCCGGATTTAGTTCGATGGCCTTGTTATAGTCATCTATCGCTGAATAATAGTCAGACTTCTGCATATATGCCGTCCCTCTCGCGAGGTAGATCATCGGAGCATTTGGATACACCTCAAGCGCTTTTGTAAACAGCGGGATCGCCTTGTCAAAATCGCCTGCCTCAAACGCCCTTCCCCCCTCGGAAAAATACGCTTGAGCAGTAGCCAGCGAATCCTGATCCTGAGCGCAAACTACAAAGGACAACAAAAGTATGAGTTGAACAGACCAAAACCGCATAAATAAATGTTTCATATCTCGCCTTCCGAAAGGGAACTCAAATCATACGAGTACCCTCTGATAACAACACCCCAAAAATCAGAACCGCGATTAACGCGAGTTCAAATATACCAAACAACAACTTGTCTTTGCTATTTCACTCCCCGACGTGTGCCGCGTCAGATAGCCAATTTGTTAAACGCAAAGCCATAGGCTCATGAGTGCTCGGGAAAATCGCCTAACCAAGGAAAAAAACGCGTCCAATCCCAAAACGGTGCCCGCTCAACTACTCAATTCTTCAATCCAATCTCTCCAAGCCTCACATATCATTACCATCGCGAGTGTATCCAACTCGCAACACCTAAGGAGCGCCGTAGTGATATGTTCTCTTTCATATTCCGTCATGTCTTCAAACTGAAGTCTGGCGTATGCTGCGAGAGTCGCCCCGCCGTCGCCAAGCGAGTCTGTCTCGCTAAGAAGCCCCGGATCGTGCTAACTGATGTCGTCAAACATCCTCCAACTTCAAGGCCTCTTCAACAAAATTCTTAACACCCAAAAACAAATGCTCCCGACGACTCAAGCTCTCATCGACATATTTCATAACCTTTCCAGAATGACATAACACGATAGCAACCTAACAGCCAAGCCAATGACAAGCCTCCAACCGGGTCTCTCAAACTCGACCGCAGCCGCTCCCACCTGCAAAGAGCGCAGCGAGACTGGAGCGCAGGCGTCCCCGCCTGCAATGAGCGCAGAGCGCGAAAAGACCTTTACCAATCGCCAACTCCCTCAATAACCCTCCAACACCACCCAAAGAACTCAAAACTCAAAACTCAAAACTCGCAACTCTCCTCCCAATTGACTAACCCCAACGATATTGGCAGTCTATCCATACCAAATGAACGACCTCCACACATTGTTCGAATACAGCGTCTCCCGCGGGTTTGATTGGACCGACGCCGAGGCCTCTATATTCGATAGATTCAACACGGAACAAAGAGCGAACATCATTACTCCAATAATCCGTGCCGGGCGCCGCGAAATACGTAGTTCGCAGTTTGTCGGCCTGCTCGCGACTTCCGAAAGATCGGTGCAGATCCTGCCGAAAATTTGGAGTGGAGCGGGTCTCAATCAAGACGAAGACAAACGGGTCCGCGAAGCTTCCGAAAACCTGCTTTTGCTGCTTTCATATGTCGGCCATTTGAAATCTTTCGAAAGCGAGATCGCTTCGCTTTCCGAACACACATCGAATTGGTTTGAGATCCTTACCCGTCTTTTCGCCTCAAATCTGCACCGTGAATTGCAAAGAGGCGCCATGCGTTCGTATGAATCAATCGCGGATTCGCTCCCGGTTTTGAAGGGGAAATGGCAGATCGCGAGCCAGCTCCGAAAACCATGGCTGCGACACAGATTCGAGGTCGTCTTTGACGAGTTCACCGCGGACAATCAGATCAATCGGGTCTTTCGTTTCGTTGTCGAAAAGCTTTCGCGTGTATCAAGAGACGAGAAAAACATAAGGCTTCTAAACGATCTGAAATTCATGATGGACGAGGTAACGCTCCTTCCCGCCGTCTCGCATCGTGACGCAAACCCGACTTTGCTCAACCGACTAAATTCGAGATATGCGGGCCTGCTCAATCTCGCGCGTTTGTTTCTGATGGGGCGGGTTTCGGGGCTCTCCGGCGGGCGTACGAGTTCTTATGCGTTCGTGTTCGACATGAACATACTCTTCGAGGAGTTCATCGCCGGCTTTGTCGAGAAAAACAGAGCGTCGATTCTCCCCGCGCCTCTTGAAGACACCGAAATTCTTCCGCAATCAAAAGGCGTCTCAAGGCATCTTGCGGAGAGAAACGGAACACGGCTATTCATGCTCAAGCCCGACATCGTCTTCCGCGGGATCGGCGATGAGATACCATTCATTGTCGATACGAAATACAAGGTTCTTGATTCGGAAGACACGAAGTTTGGCGTCTCGCAAGCGGATATGTATCAGATGCACGCCTACTCGGAGAGATACGAATGCCCGCGGATCCTTCTTCTGTATCCCGAAGGATTCTCGGGAGCAAAAAAACCGCGCGAACGGTTTGGGATATTGGGAACCGGGAACCGCGTTTCACTGGCAACCGTCAATCTAAACCGCAGATTGTCGCTTGGAGAGGAGCAAGAAGCCCTCATTGAAGAACTTCGCGAGATTTTCGCGTTCAGCGCAGATGAGAATTAAAAACACGGCAAACTGGAAGGAAGCCGCCAGATATTTCAAGGAATTTAGCGACTCCGGTAAGTTGGACGAGCAGGAACGGGAATACAAAAACGGTCTTCTCGCCGTCCTCGGTCCGGCTCTGAGTGACGAGCGGCTCGATTCCGAGAAGTTCCCTTCAAACCTCCTCGAGGCCTGCCGGAACGTCAACTCCGCACTCACGAATTTAACGCACTTTACCGCCGTCAACGATTTCTACGAATATCTCAGAAACGCGGATGCAAACAGGCTCTCAACACTGTTCAGGCAACTCTTCGACGAGGGCCGCCCGCTGGCCGAGCGCTTTGATTCGTTTCAAACCGAAACAGGGAAAGACTACGACGCGATTCTTAATGATCGCCGCAGAATGCGCTGGTTTGTAACTGTCTTGCTGGCTGCAAGAATGCCTTCCAAGTATGTATTCTACAGGCCGACGGCGTTCGAATACTGCGCCGACCGTTTCGGCATAGAGCATGCCAAAACCGGCACCAACGGCGAACGATACGAGCGATATCTGAGTCTTGTCCGATTTCTCAAAGTAGAGCTCCAAAAGGAAACCGGCCTCGAACTCAACCCGATTGATATCCATTCGTTCCTATGGGTCGAATACAACCGGCGCGACAAAAACGCGCCCGAATGGAAGAGAAGGCTTGAAGAATGGCTGGTCGATAATTCCCCGCGGGTTTCGGAAAGGATCCTCGAATCGCGCGAAGCCTTCAAGGCGAAGTTTCCCCAAGACAGTCTTTCCCTCCTGACGCTCGAAACATATTGCCTCGGCACTGAAAACTACAAGGAAGGCCTTTCGTGGTGGCTCGAATTCCACACTCCCGAACTGGGGAGCGTAAAGGGAGGCTCATCCGCAAAATGGGGCGTTTGGAAATCGGGCTCGGAATGGAAATTCAACCGGCAATACGAGGATGCCGATGACGCCATCGAGAAGATCGGAAGAGGCCTCCAAGACCTCGTCAACGCAACCGCCTCGGGCGATCTCGAACAACTCGATGAGATCGCGGTAAACGAAATCGGAGCCGGAAAAACGGCGCTCCGAATAAAGCCGCTTTCGATCTATTTTCCCGATAAGATCCTTCCGATATTCAGCACCAAACACATCAATAAATTCCTCCGCGTCTTCGGCCAGGACGAATACAAGGGCACCGGCGTTTTGGGGCCAAATCTGCGGCTTTATGAGGAGATCAGACGACACCCCGAATTTGACGAGTTTGACGGTCTGCGCGTGATCGACTTTCTTTACAACTGTTTCAACCCCTTCGAATCCGACGGCGCCGAGCCGCTTGAAAAGGACTTGCAAACGATGAATTCAATAAATGTTCTCAGAGATATTACCAACCGAACCCGCAACTTCATCCTCTACGGACCCCCAGGCACCGGAAAAACCTGGCTCGCGGACAAGTTCAGCAAGTTTCTCCTTTTCGAAACGATCGTCGATTCAAAGATTGCAAGCGAATACCTCGAAGCGGTCGCAGCGGATGATTTCACCGCCGAGCATTTCGCTGAGGCGACAA
>JAWKHN010000014.1:0-111380 GCA_041394795.1 Pyrinomonadaceae bacterium
GCGGACCACCGGCCCCTTCGGAGTATTCGGGAAACCAGCAAATTCTCGGAAGCCAATCGCTAAATCCACCTGAGCAAGGTGTCGGTGATATTATCGAAACCGATGAAGATTATCGAGGATCTGGGCAATGAGGTTGAAAAGCGCTGGGCGTCGGTTGATCACGACGAGCGTCGCTTTCCCGAAATCTGTGCCGCGGCACTTGCGGAATTTCAAGTTCAAAAGGAACTGGGCATTGACGATCTGATTCGCGAGTTTGCGACCCGCGCCGTTTTGCCCGAACAAAAAGATCTTTACGCAAAATTCGGGGATCCGCCTCTCACGCTCTTTGCCGAATCCAGATTCCACATCGATGTCTATTTTTGGTTTGAAGGAACGACAAGCATCCACCAGCACGGATTTTGCGGGGCTTTCCAGGTAATCCACGGTTCCAGCATCCATAGCCATTATGAGTTTCTGCCGCGACGCGAGGTAAGCAGCTTTTGCCGAATCGGCGAAATGCGGCTTTTGGTTTCCGAACTGCTTGGTGTCGGAGACATCCAGACGATTGATCCCGGCGCCGGCTACATCCATTCGCTTTATCATCTCGAACATCCATCGGCGACATTGATCATCCGCACCAGCAGAAGCGCGTTGGAACTGCCGCAATTTAGTTATCTAAAGCCCGGGCTTGCCGTCGATCCATTTTACGAAGAGCCGGGATTGATAAAGAGAGGACAGCTTCTGGCCGCCGCGGTACGCGCCGGAATCGATTCCGCCGATCAACTGGTTGAAGACGTGCTTGCCTCCGCCGATCTTTTCTATACCTATCGACTGCTAAACGTCTTGCGTCCACATCTGGTTGGCGGAACAGTCGAGAGCATCTTTGGCTTGCCATCCGAACGAATCACTTTTGGCGAGCTTTTGGAAAAGACATCAAGGCGTTTTGGGGCGGACGGAGAAGTTCTCATTTCTGTATTCAAGGAGATCGAAAGATCGGAAAAATTGGTCGGGCTCAGAAATTCAGTTCGCGACGAAGAACTGCGGTTTATGCTGGCGCTCTTGCTAAACGTGCCTGATCGCGAACACGTTTTGAAGCTCATCTCGTCGAGGTTTCCGAACGCCGAACCAAGGGATCAGCTTTACGATCTCCTTTCGCGACTCGTCAACACAAAAGTAATCGGCGGCAAGTACAAGAATGGCTTGGATCTGGAAGGCTTTGGAGATTTCGAGTTGCTGGTGCTTGAAGAGATGATGGACGGTAAGTCTTCAGACGAGGTCGTAGAAAGCCTTGGCAACGATGCCGTTGATTCGAAAAGGGTCGAGGGAATTTTCGAAAAGATTGGATCTGCAGCGGTTCTTGAGCCATTGTTGAAAGGCGGAGCCTAAGAACTACTGTCGGGCTCGGTTTGGAAACGCGGCAATTCCTCGCAACTATCGGCTTCGTCACTCGGCGCGAAATGTAACCGTTTGCATTTCACCTTTTGGACATGAACAAGGCGTCAACTTCAGTCTCTCCATACGGCAAGTCGGTCAAAGTTGTACTTCTAGCGTATTTGATCATCGCGGTAGTCCAAGGGTTGTCAGAGTTTGGATACGTTTTTATCCAGATGGACAAGAAGGATGTCTTTCTTTCGGATCTAAGTTTTATTCTTTGGGAAACCTTGAGCGTTACCAGTACCACCCGATACGTTGTGTTGCTGCTTTGCGTTGTCTGCACGTTGATGTGGCAATACAAATGCTACAACATCGTAAGAGACGCCAATCGTTACGCCATCAGCACAATCCCAGAGGCGACGCTCGTCTTTTGGTTCGTGCCACCTTTTTCTTTCTATATTCCGTACCGAACAATCTCAGAGATTTATATGGGAAGCGATGCGACGGATTACTCGTCGGATTATTTGAAGCTTGATTCGGTACCACTGCGCTACAAATTATGGTGGGCGCTATATTTGATTTCCTTCGTCTTTTTTCCAATTCGTTGGGAATTCAGTAAAGAATATTCCGACGGCGATTGGGTCTTGGCAAGATACAACATGATTGGAACCGCTATTTGGGTTGCTTGTGGTTCGATCTTTTATCTGATAGTCGATGATCTAACGAGAAGGGTTTCGAGATTCGAGTCTGTACGCAAGACTCAAGGCAGAACATGATCGCGGCCGCCGGGGTTTTGCGGGGCTGAAAGGCAAATGCAGATCGCCTAATGGGTTTTGGGCAAAGAGATGACCCCGGTAGCCGAGGAGGGCAAAATACCGGGGTCGGTTGAGATAATGTCTTGTTACCCGTTGTACGACATTATCTGTTGGTAAATGAAATCTTCAATCAACATCGGCTCGGGTTTGCCGGTTGATGCGGGAAGGTCAGTGCCTTCCCGCTTGCCATTGTTATTGCTTGATCGTGGGAACATCGCCCGGCAGTCCAAACTGGGTAGCGCTTACGGTACCGTTTGAGCTGTTCATCACGTACCAGATTCCCGTGCTCGGTCTGAATACCGCGATATCCGTTCTGTTGTCGCCGTCATAATTTCCGGCTACCGGGATATCTTCGGAAAGACCAAACTTGAGGATTGTGAATCCGGCGTCGGTCGAGCGATACGAGTACCAAACACCCGTCGAAGGCCTGTAGATCGTAACGTCGCTTCTTCCGTCTCCATCGAAGTCTCCAGCAACCGGAATGTCACCGGCGAGACCCCATTTCAGGATTGTGAACGAGCCGTTCGAGCTGTTGTACACATACCATACACCCGTCGAAGGTCTGAAGATCGTGATATCAGCCTTGCCGTCGCCATCGTAGTCGCCTGCCAGAGGAATGTCTCCATCTGTACCGAACTGTACGATCGTGTATCCGGTGTTGTTGCTCTTGCGTACATACCACACACCCGTCGAAGGTCTGAATACCGCGATATCCGTGATGCTGTCGCCGTCAAAGTCGGCTCTCAGCGGGATATCGGTCGCGAATCCAAACTGGAGTGCTGTCAATTGGCCATCCGAGCTGTGCTTGATTTCCCAAACCGCCGCGCCGTTTACGTTCTTGAAGAGAGCCACATCGGTTTTGCCGTCGCCATCGTAGTCGCCCGATACGGGGACGTCATTGGCGGCACCGAAGTTCTGGGCCGTAAAGCCGTTGGAGTTCTGTGAATACCACGTTCCGGATGATGGTCTGAACAGTGCCAGATCGTTGCTGCCATCACCATCGAAGTCAGCGCGATCCGAGTGCTGAACAAGCGTTCCGCGGAGTTCACCGCCCGGGTTGTTCGCGCTGTCGATGGTGACTATCCAGAGACCTGCACGAAGTTGATCAACCTGAGCGCGGGTTACATTAATCGTTGTTGACGGGAAATGTCCCTCTGATCCGCCAAGCGTTCCAAGGTCGTGGACGAGTATCAGGTCTCCAAGATCGGCTTCGATTCTGGCACCGGTTTGGGCGCTGGAGAGACCATGGTATTCGCCGACGATCGTCGCTTGTGTCTCATCCGCATTAAGGGTGACTTTTACCTCACCGCGCGCCGTTGTTGAAACAGGAGGAGTCATTCCGGCACCCGTCGGATGGGTTTCGAAATAGCGTCCCGGGGTCGGCGAAGGGCTTCCGCTCGGGCTCGGACTGGGGCTCGGGCTCGCACCGTTGAATGTTCCGGAAAGGATAACTTCACCGTTTGCCTTAACTTCCATCAGTTCGCCGCCGTTGATAACGGGAACGGTTTCGCCGCGATCGCTGCGGAGTCTGAGTCTGGCTTCGCCGTCGCTTTCAAGCGCGGTCGAACCTACGAGCGTACCGTTAACGAAGAAGCTCAAGCTCGTTCCGCCAGCCATGTTGATTTGTCGAACGCGTGTTTCGAGTTCGGTACGGCTGCTGTGGATTTCGTATGACGAGTAACCTCTCGGGAGGATACCGTTGATTGTGGAGCCTGTAAGGGCCGCATAGATTTCGCTCTCGCCGTTCGGTGAACCGGTCGGGCTCGGGCTTGGGCTCGGTGAACCTGTCGGGGATCCGGTCGGGCTCGGGCTGGGTGAACCGGTTGGCGAACCGGTCGGAGAAGGCGAACCTGATGGCGAACCGGTCGGCGAAGGCGAACCAGAAGGCGAACCGGTCGGCGAAGCGGTCGGGCTGGGATTTGGTCCTCCACCACCGAATACGCCGGAAACGAGTACCGTGCTGCCATTTCTGATTTCTACGGTGTCGCCGTCGTTTGTTACGGGCACTGTGTCACCATCTTCGGTGCGGAGTTTGAGTCTGACTTTTTGATTGTCATCAACTGCCGCTGTTCCTACGCTGTTTCCGTTAACAAACATTCCAAGGACCGTTCCTTGTGCAAGGGCGATGTCCTCAGCTTCAATTTCCAATTCCCTGTGACCCGAAGCATAAAGCTGGTATTGGGATGTTCCATGGGGGTTGATTCCGCCATTGGGATTCGACAATGTCGCGTTTCTAACAAGAATGGGAACCGTTCCGAGTCCTTCGCTCGAAGCTTGCGTAACCATCGATATAGGCGCGATCGAAAGCACTGCGAGTGCGCATGCAATCACCAATGCATTCCATACATGTCGTGATTTGATCTTTTTATTTTTGATTGTCATTTTTGTAAACCTTCCTAAAATCTGATTTCTCAAGCCTCGTTTTCTCGTCTGTCAAAGCTCTTCAGAAGTACAGTGCGGGTCGGAGGGGCAAAAAGACGCGATCGGGAATTTTTTTTTGAACTTGGATTTTTTGAGTCCACTCCAGAAAGTCAATCTTGTTCCAAAATCCGGAAGTTCCTATTCGGACGCGAGAGCGTCACGTAGATCGTAGCCGTGTATGGAGCGGCTTTGCGCGGAATCCACGGTATAGGCAAACACAACGTTCGCGCCGGGTACCGGCGCGGAGAAACGCCCGTAATTGCTGCATTCCGACGCCATTTCCGTGGCTCCGATGTCTTATTCGCGGCCACTACCTATCCCTTTGAGGCTGTCTCATAAGTGAAGCTAGCAACAAGAGACACAACAATCACCCAAGCGAAAGCAAGCTAGCTGGCAAGACCGCTGCCGGCTTGTCCGGCAGGAGGCGAAGGTCCCTAGCTACGGCCGTTAAATGCATGCTGTGCTGAGGTTTATGGTTGTTCTGGAAGGGTCTGACCTTATTCACCTGCCGCACAAGGCGGCAGGGGTCTTGCCTGGATTATTTGGAAATCACTGTAATTGTCGATTACAGCTTTGAATTGATTTATGAGTCAGCCTCACGGGGCTTTGTGGCCGTGGATGGAGCGGCTTTGCGCGGAATCCACGGTATTGACAAAAACAACGTTCGCGCCGGGTACCGGCGCGGAGAAACGCCCGTAATTGCTGCATTCCAGCGCCACACGCGCGGCTACGATGTTTTCTTCGCGGCCACTGGTGGTTCCGCGCAAAGCCGCTCCACCCCCGGATTGTAGGGGTCTATTGCGTTCCCAAAAAGCAATTGCACCAGCGGAGGACCCTTTATCGCTAATCGATATTCGGGAATCGCTGGTGCAATTTATAAAACCGTGCTGTTTGAAAAAGGAGCTACTCGGGGCGAGTCATTTTTCCATCGAACATCGAAACAGGACGAATCGCCGCCGTGCAGGCACTCGGGTTTACTCCGCATGCCTGGTTGTTGTTGATGGCGCAGAAGGCGTCAATCCGTTTGGCGCGTATCTCGTAGCCGCGCGAGCTCAGGAAACAATCCCATTCGATTCCCGATTCCTCGAGAATGTCCTTGGTCGCAAATGCGCTCGTTCCGCGGTGCGCGCGAACCAGAGCGGCGACTCCGGCAACGACGGGCGCGGCCATCGATGTGCCGCTCCATGTCGCAAAACGGCCGTTTGGAATGCTGCTTACTATCGCTTCGCCGGGCGCGATGACGCGGATCTGCCGGTCGTCCCTGGGCGACATCGTCGAAAACTCCCAAAGTTTATCTTGCCGATTGCTGGCCGCTACACCGACTTGCGCGTCGATCCTATCGCCGGCGGGGAAAATATGTGTCGAATTCCCGCCGTTTCCGGCTCCCGATACAACAACCAGATTCTGGAGTCCCGCGATGGTTTTGCCATCGATCGTCGTACCGTCATCGGCGGCCTCAAGAATATCTTTGAGGAATCTGGGATTGTCGGGGTATCCAAAACTGATGTTGACGACGGTCGCGCCATGTTGGGCCGCCCAAATGATAGCTTCCGAAATCCGCCACATCGAACCCTCGCCGTTGCTGTCGAGCACACGCAAAGGCATTATCTTTGCATCGGGCGCGGTTTGCGCGACGATTCCGGCGACGTGGGTGCCATGCCCGAAGACGGGATTGGTGTAAAACGACCCTTCTTCCGATGGATCGGAATCTCCATCAACAAAATCAAACCCGGCGACCAGCTTGCCCTCAAAAATCGGATGATTTGGATCGATTCCGGTATCAAGCACCGCAACGATCTGCCCCGCTCCCTTTGTCACGGCGTGCGCCTGGTTTAAGCGGATCTTCTCCTGAAACCAATTTTTGCCGTACGCCTTCGAACTCGAGCCGATGGCCCATGAGCGACCGATCGCCCACGAACGACCGAGCGTCCAGGGCAAACCGGGACGTTCAACCACCGACATCTTTCTGTTTACTTCCGCCTTTGCAATCCGTGCGTCCCCCGCCATCGCAGCGACGACTTGCTGCGGCGTACTGCCGTTGGTAATGCTCATGCGGTAAGTTACGGGTGATCCGACCGAAGAAAGCGGCGTCGGATTCAAACCGTATTGCGTCGCGATCGCGCCAATCGTATTGCCGGGAACAAGTTCGAAAACGACCTCGCCATCGATACAATCAGGGCAAGTGCCCGCACCGCCCGCGATTTTCTGACCACTGACCGCCGCCACGGAATTCAAAATCAGTGAGATTGTAAAAATGATGATGAGTGACTTCTTGTTCATAACGCTCCTTGCATAACCAACCTATGCACAGTGCGAAATCGGCTGCAAAAAAGACGATTCGAGAAAAATTAGTTTTCGATTATAACAAATGCGGCCCAATGATAGGGATTTTCAGATTCGGTGATCATTTCACGAACCGCTGCGCGAAGGGCTGTTGCGGGAGTGGTGGATTCTTCCAAGTGCTTGTAAAACGATGACATAAGCATCGAAGTTGACTTGTCGTTTACCGTCCAAAGGCTCATCAGAATTCCGCGTGCGCCGGCGCTAAGAAAACCGCGGGCGAGCCCAAGAATTTCGTCGCCCGCATAGATTTTGTTGAGACCCGTTTCGCAAGCGCTCAATGTAACGAGTTTTGCACCGAGTTTTTGATTGGCGATATCGCCGACGGTCAGAAATCCATCGGCGAGACGCAGGTTTGAATACTGCGGGTTGTCGGCGCGAAATTCTCCGTGACAAGCGAGATGAATGATATCCACGTCGGCGGAATTCTCAACAAATCGATTGATTGTGGATTCCTCTCCACAAAATGGAGCGATGTCTCCAAGAAGTTTCGAAACGTTTCTTGCCTCCATATCGGCATATGGAATCCCTTCATCTGAAAAGGACATAACGAACGATTTCCTTTTGTCCAAAAGTACGCGCTCGCTGTTTGCGCTCCAGATCGCGGCCGAAGGACTGAGGACGATTTCGCGAGCTTCGATCATGTAATTTTCGCCGTCAAACAATGCTTGAAAAGGCACGTAGTACAAAACCGATACCGGTACGATGACAACCGCTCCCTCAAGCTCTTCTTCGAGCGGCGCAATCAGCAAGTCGTACAATCGCTCAAGACAAAGATCGATTCTCTTTCGAAGCTGTAAATGCTGTGACTCAGACAGCGAGTCGGGGTACTTCATCGTTCCGAAAAAGAGCTTCAGCTTTTCCAAATATCCGATCACCGAATCCTCGTCTGTGAGGTTTTGGAAATAGCGAACTTCGTCGCCATTCAAAACAAAAGCCGATATCGTTCCTTCAAACGAAACGTATTCAATGAGCGTTTTTTGACCCAGCTTTGAGAATACCGATTTCAATGTTTCTCCTTCGGGATGAAAACGCGTGGACAATTCGGATGCCGAATCGAGGCTGGAATCACGCAATTTCAACAAGGAAAGTTCGTCCTCGAGTCGGGAAATCTCGGCTCTCGCATCCGCCCCGTTTTCCGGTTCACGAGCGAGTTTTGAATAGTGCCAGTTGAGTCGCTGTCTCAGGTTTTCATATTCAGTACGCTCGCCAGAAGCGGCGCTCGCGCTCATGCTCTCGAGCAGCGTTCTCGCCCGCGCACGTTCAATCGCTTCAAAAGCGAGTTCGTAACGACCGCTTGAAATGTAGTAACCGGCCAGCAACTCGAAAGGGGCGAGCTTGTCCGCCAAAAACGACATTCTGAATTCTTCGGCGGGAATCGGTTCACGAAGCGATTCGACCATCTCGACGGCGCGCTTCAAGTATTCTTCGGTGTCCTTTTCCCTGTCATTTTCAAATGCGATCTTTGCTAACGCGACTGTCGCAAGCATTTCGATTTGGGGCTGCTGAAGCGCTTTTGCGCGTTCGGCGCATTCTGTGAGAATCTCCGCTCCTTGTTCGAAGTCTCTCAAGAGCCTGAGAGTTTCGCCCTTCAAATAGAGAAATTCAGGAATCAAACGCGGGAAGCAGCCCTTCGACAGATACTCCTCGGCTCTCGTGATTTGTTCGAGGGCCTCTTCGTGGTCGCCGAGTATGTTTGCGGTACGCGCATTGAGCGAACAAACTTTTGCGCTTCCGGATGGATCGTCTTCATCAGTGTACAATTCGTCGGCCCGCTGAAGTTCCGCCAAAGCCGTGTCCGCTGATCCGCTTTCAAGCAAAAGGCGCGCAAAATTAACTCGCGTTCGGGCTTCCTCGGAACGCAGTCCATGGGACTTCAGCTTTGGAATGACAGCGGAATATATTTCGGAGGCTTCGGCGGTGAGGTTAAGGATCTGGTAGATTTCACCCATTTCCAGATCGGCAACCGCGGATTGGTGCGGCATCCTCAGATTTTCGAACGACCTTCTGGAAAGCTCCAAGTATTTCAGCGCGTCCCCAAACCGGCCGCGGTAAGTCTCCAAATTCCCGATACTTGCGAGAATCTCGGCCTCTGTCAGGTGCATATCCGCCTTTTTGGCTGTCGCCAAGGCCTCTTTGTAAATCGCTTCCGCTTCCTGGAATTCATTGATTTCGGCGAGCGTGTTTGCAAGTCCGTTTTGCGCCATCACCTCCCACTCGGTCTCACCGGCCTCGGCGAATCTTCGTGCCGCGTCGGTGCAAAAACTTCGGGCCATCTCATGCCGCCCTTGCCGTGCGGAGATATTGGAAAGATTTATTTCGATCTTCCCGGCTGCGACGGTGTCTCCGAGTTTTTCAAATGTCTGAAGCGCGGAAAGACCGACCTCGATCGCCCGGTCGTATTCGCCAAGAAGCCCGAGCGGTATCAGCTTCGCAACTTGGGTTTGCGCCGCATCGTGTTCGAGTCCGATTCCGGAAAAGATTTCGCCCGCCGATCTGAGGTGTTCCAATGCGTCGTTAAGATTTCCCTCCGTTATTTCGGCGATTCCTCGAATCCAAATTGCGATTGCCTCAATTTCTTTGGATTCGGAAGTCTCGGAAATGATCGCGGCAATGTCGGCGGCGGTTTGGGCTACCACGGGTTCGGTTGACCACGAAGCGTAGCAACCTTCGCGGACGATCTTGGCCAGGGCGAGGCGCAGTTCATCTGGAAGCTCCGCGATTCTCTCGTTCGCGTTCTCGGTTTTTCCGGTCAGCAGTTCCGACGCCAGCTCTTCCAGATGCATTTGGGAATTATACGATTTAAGGTGGGCAAACTTACAGGCCGGCGAATGACGGGAAAATGAAGATCACGGTTTGTTTGCGAAGAAACGAAAAAAGACCGCCCGAAGGCGGTCAAAGTTAACACTTAAGGAGTTTGCTATGTTTGCTGAAACCAGTTTGCTATTCGAGGACGATACCCTTTAAGACGATTTCGCGATCTTCAAAACGCAACTTGATCTCGTATGTCCCTTCAGCAACTGAATCGAAAGCAAACGATCCGAACTCATCCAGCTCTGTTTGTTGTCCCGCAAAGAAGACTTCCGCATTTTCGCTTTCGGAACCAAACAGTTGCCCTTCGACCTTGAACATTCCACCAATTTCCGAAATTCGAAGATCGATACTGCTATCTCCGGCTTCAAAAAGCATCTGACGCGCTTGTTCAGCAGTTGCTGATCGTTCCCCGACGGCTGCTTGTCCGGGATTCAAACTGCTTTGCAAAACACCGATCAATGTCTCAATGATTCCCGGTTTTGCTTCAACGGCGCGGGTCTTAAAAAGATTCTTTGACCATTTGATCGCGTCTGTCGGAGCGTCCACCGAATCATCGGTTTGCATCAGGTGAATTAAGTTTGAAAATTTGTCGTTGTTCATGGTGCTAATGTTGTTCATCACGTTTGCCCTCACCTAACAGTGAGACAATACAAGGCAAAAAGACACCTCCGATAAATTTTTATTCGCCGCCAAGAATTTTCTCCAGTTTCTTTAGGCACCGGGTTCTCAGCGGGCTGATACTCGTCGCTCCAACTCCAATCGCTTCAGCAACTTCAGCGTAGCTGCGAGATGGTTCCGTAAGATAAATCATGCTTAGAATGGTTTGGCAACGCTCCTCCATACGCGAAAGAGCGGTTCGGATTAGGTGTTGTTGTTCCAAAACAACAAGTGATTCATCCGCCAAAGGCGCCGCATCGGCGACCGAAGCCATTTCGTATTCCATCTCCTCTTCGGTTTCCGGAGAATAGAACCCCTTGTCTTTTCGAACACTGCCCCAAGTTTTGAATTTGGCAGTGGTAACCAGCCATGACCTAACCCTTTCCGGGTTTTCGATCTCGTCAAGCTTTTCAAACAGTGTCAGAAATACCTCCTGCAAGATATCCGCCGCCTGAGATTCGCTCAAGCCCGCTCGTCTGGGAATGGCAAAGACCAACCTCTGATATCTGTCAACGAGGTCGTTCCAAGCTGTTTCATCGCCTTTGCGGCATCGCTTGATAAGGGCCGCGTCGTCTTTCGCAAGCTTTGCGGCCTTGAAATTCTCTGAAGTGGTTTCCTGGCTTTCCATCCAATATAGAGGAACAGTGGTTTATGTCCGTGGCGATCGGGGCATTTGATGCCGACGAATTTTGGAATTATATAACACAAGCGTTCCAACTCGAATCGTTGGTTCACTAACGCGAGATCCACGCCACATACATAGAGCGATTCTTCGCAGAAAGTCGGATTGAGGGAATTCGACCGAATGGGTCGGTTTCGGTGGCTTACGCCTATCGGCGATAGGCTAAACGATTTATTTACCACGCTTAACCCGTTGTTTTAATACTGAGATTTGTGAATACCTGGCCGATTCCCGAGGTCGTCGTAGTAGCCGATCCATTCGAATAGAAAAGGTTGCCTCATTGGTGAAGTTTGCATCAAAAGGCACAACATTTTCGGGAGCGAAAGTTAGCCAGCGAGAAAGACCCCTGCCGGCTTGTCCGGCAGGTGAATCAGGTCAGATGCTAGTAGCGGCAACAAATGAAGCGTTCCGGCCCCCCTGCCGGCTTGTCCGGCAGGAGGCAAAGGTCCGTAGCTACGGCTGTTAAATGCTTGGTGTGTTGAGGTTTATTGTTGTTCTGGAAGGGGCTGACCTTATTCACCTGCCGCACAAGGCGGCAGGGGCCTCTGGATGATTCAATGTGGTTTGGACTAGCTGCTGACCTCATTCACCTGCCACACAAGGTGGCAGGGGTCTTGCCTGGTTTCTTTGGAAGATCTCTTTACCTGTCGAATTCAGTTTTGAGACGACTTTTGATCCTACCTCGCGGGAGAACCATGGATTGCCGGGGTCAGAACGGCTTTCGAATACGAGTTGAAACTCACCTTCCGAGCCTATCGGCGATAGGTGATCTGCAAAAGCGAGCCTTTTTCTCAGGTAGTTTCAAGTGCTCGTCTGATTACGAACCACAAACTATACAATCGTCATTATTTCATCGAGCGGTTTGCGGGAAAGATCGGGCACCTCGGCGTCTTCGGCGGGATATCCCACGGGTATCAAGACAAATGGAACCTCGTTTTTTGGTCTTCCAAGAATCTCTTGCAGGAATTTCATCGGCGATGGGGTATGGGTCAGAGTTGCAAGACCCATTCTGTGCAATGCGGCGAGAAGGAAGCCGACCGCGATCCCGACCGATTCCTGGGAATAGTAAGTCGGCTCGGGCTCGCCATCGTCATCAACGGACGTAATCCTAAAAACGACGATCAAATAAGGAGCGATCGTTAGAAACGGTTTGTGTTCATCGGTGCCGAGCGGCGCGAGACGTTTTAGCCAGCGATCCGGCATGCGCCCGTTATAGCTTTCAAATTCCTCCTTCTCCGCCGCCTCTTTTATTCGTTGCTTGATTTCCGGGCTTTGAACGACGACAAATCTCCACGGCTGCATGTGCGCGCCCGAAGGCGCGGTTCCGGCGGCAAGTATCGCCGTTTCGATAAGTTCGATCGGCACTGGCCTGCCGGAAAACTCACGAACCGTACGACGGCGATTCAGGTCATTGTAAAACTCTTGACCAATCGAGAGCTGGTCTTCGGGAGCAATCTCCCGAAAATCCAAACGCACAAAGTTTGGTTTTGTCATTGGCTTATTTAACTCGAAGTGAAAGTGCGGAGGCAAGGAAGAGCTTGAATTCGGGAGATGAACGACATCAGGCAGGCTAAGCCCCGATCAGGAAGTCTCAGCCTTTGCGTCGTTTAACGCTAACAATATGTCTTTGAAATTCCTGTTCAGCATCGTAACCGGGAACAAAAGCCCAACAATCCTGCGCCAATCCCCACATCATTGAGAGACGCTCTTCAGGAGTCTTTCCGACTGGCAACCGCTCGCCCTTGTCTTCATTCAACGACAACTTGCGAACGATCTTCCGGCTTGGATCCTTGGCACCTTTCATATTGAAAATTTTAACACGAAAGACCATTGATGGAATTGGGTCGGGAAACAGTTTTCCGTCTCCCGACAAAAGGAACAATCGATGGTGAATAAGTGAATTGTCGGCAACTTGGGTTATCATGAACGAAAAAATCGACTTACGGAGGGGAGTATGAGAAACGGGGGTTCTGTTGACCGACGCAAATTTTTGTCTTCAGCGGGAAAGGGTTTGGGACTTATGGCGCTGGCTTCGTCGACCGTCGGCGGACTCCTGTCGAATGTCGAGGCGGCATCAAGAAGGGTTTCGAAGTTGTCGCCGGAGGCGGTTGCAATGGACGAGGAATTTTGGTCCGTTATCCAGCAATCGTTCTCAGTCACCCGCGGAATCGTCAACCTAAACAACGGCGGTGTGAGTCCGAGTCCGAAAATCGTGACCGAAGCGTTTGTTCGATATACCTGGCAACAGGAAGACGCCACGGCTCATACGATGTGGCGAATACTCGAGCCTCAATCTGAAACGGTTCGCGCGGGTTTGGCGGAAATCTTCGGCTGTTCGGCGGAAGAAATCGCCATCACACGAAATGCTTCGGAGTCTCTTGAAACACTGCTTTTTGGAATGGATCTCAAGAGCGGTGACGAGGTTTTGAGCACCACCCAGGACTATCCGCGGATGCTGACAACGCTCCGTCAGAGGGAAATGCGCGAGGGCATCAAGCTCAATCTGATCAAGATTCCCATCGCGCCGAAGGATCCAAACGAAATTGCCGAGGCCTTCGAGCGCGCCGTGACTCCGAGAACTAAGATGATTCTGATGTCTCATCAGATAAACCTCACGGGGCAGATCACTCCTGTTAAGCGGGTTTGCGAGATGGCGAGAAGGCGCGGAATCCCGACGATCGTCGATGGAGCGCATTCCTTTGCTCAGTTTGACTTCAAACTCGATGATCTTGGTTGCGACTATTTCGGCACCTCGCTGCACAAATGGCTCCATGCCCCAAAGGGCACCGGTTTGCTATATGTGAGAAAGGAAAAGATCAAGGATGTTTGGGCGTTGATGGGTTCGGAAGGCAAGAACGCCGAAGACATCAGAAAGTTTGAGGAGATCGGCACGCATTCCGCAGCGATGCGTCTTGCGATCGGTGAAGCGATTTTGTTTCATAACGCGATCGGCGGGAAACGGAAGGAGGAAAGGCTCCGATATCTTTCGCGTTACTGGATGCACGCGATTCGCGATCTTCCGAACGTCAGGTTCAATACCGCGGACGACGACCGCCAGTTTTGCGCGATCTCTAATTTCAAGATCGAAGGAGTGAGTTCGTCGGCGATCGGAAATTATCTGATGTCAAAACACCACATCCTTACGACTCCGATAATCCATGACGGGTTCGAAGGTATCCGAATAACCCCAAATGTTTACACGACAACTTGGGAGCTTGATCGCTTTATCGGAATCGTCAGAGACATCGCGACGGGGAAAGTTATTGTCGGAAAATAGGTTGCCTTTTAGTTCTTCTACGTAAACTCAGAATCCGGCGAAGCGCTTCGAACACTACAACTGGGCTTTTGGCGCGAACTGAAACATCAAGGCGGAGTGAGCTTGACTTGAACTTTTGAACTGGCTCATACTTCCGCAAATTTAGAATTGGTAATACCTTTTGCATTCTGAGGTTTGGTTGCCAAAACGGGAAATTATGAGTGGATTCAAACAATTCGATCTGACCGGAAGGGTTGCGGTCGTAATCGGTGGAACTTCCGGCATCGGAAGGGCGATCGCCCTCGGACTTGCCGAGGCGGGAGCTGATGTTGTGCCGACCTCGAGACGCGTCGAACAAGTCGAAACAACCGCGTCGGAGATTGAGGCACTTGGAAAACGGTCTCTGCGCGTCTCTAGTGATGTTTCGGATCGCGAATCGCTTGAGAACCTGCTTTCGACGGTGGTGGAAGCTTTTGGACGCGTGGACATACTTGTAAATTCCGCGGGACGTACGAAGCGCGCACCGACAATCGATTTCTCCGAAGAGGACTGGACGGCGATTCTAGATACGAATCTCACGGGAACCCTTCGTGCCTGCCAGGTGTTTGGGAAACAGATGCTTTCGCAAAAGTACGGAAGGATTGTAAACATCGCTTCTCTTTCGACATTTGTTTCGCTATTCGAAGTCGCCGCCTACTCGGCCTCGAAAGCGGCGGTCGCCTCGCTTACAAAATCTCTGGCGATCGAATGGGCTCCGGAAGGCGTTAACGTAAACGCGATCGCGCCCGGCGTCTTCAAAACGGATCTAAATCGCGAACTTCTCGAATCAACAGAGCGCGGGAAGGAATTTCAGCTTAGAACGCCGATGCGCCGTTTTGGAAAGGTAGGGGAACTCGCCGGAGCGGCGGTATTTCTCGCATCCGAGGCGGCGAGTTACGTTACCGGCGAGGTGTTGGTCGTCGATGGAGGTTTTCTCGCAAGCGGCGTGAATCAATAGCTGAGATAGTCGACGGGCGCGAGCGTGCGTTGTCGTTGACCATCATCGTGATGTAAAAGAAACGATGTACGGAAAAAAAGGATAGTAAATGAAGATTAGAATCGAAACCGAAGTCGAAAAAGATATCGAAACCGTTTGGTCGGCGTGGACCTCACCCGAGGACATCGTTAATTGGAACGCCGCGAGCCCGGATTGGCACACCGTGAGCGCAACAAACGATCTCAGGACGGGCGGCGAATTTTCCTACCGAATGGAAGCCAAGGATGGAAGCATGGGTTTCGATTTTGGCGGCAAATACACGAATGTCGAAGAGGGGAGGCTGCTGGAAATACTTCTTGGTGACGATCGGGAAATGCGGGTTTGGTTTGAGGAATCGGAAAAGGGAACACGTGTTTTCGAAGAGTTTGAAACCGAAGACCAAAATCCAGTAGAGATGCAAAGGCAAGGCTGGCAAAACATACTCGACAACTTCAAAGCATACGTCGAAGCCAAATAATCGGAGACGGAGAAAACTTCACCGAACAACGCGTCATCCACATCGGGAAGACCGAAAGCGGCATTTCTGCATTTCGGGATTTGGCTAGATAAAGTTCATCAATATTGAACCGTTGTGAATGAAAATGTTGCCCTTTACTTGCCAAACCGACTTTTTAGAATGAACTCAACTTCTGAGTCCACTCCAAAAAGTCGATTCAGTTAAAAAATCGATCGGCAAATTGATCCTCAGAGAAACCAAGCAAGACCCCTGCCACCTTGTGTGGCAGGTGAATGAGGTCAACAGCTAGTCCAAACCACATTGACCAATCCGGAGGCCCCTGCCGCCTTGCGCGGCAGGTGAATAAGGTCAGCCCCATCCAGAACAACCATAAACCTAAGCACACCATGTATTTATCGGCTGTAGCTACGGACCTTTGCCTCCTGCCGGACAAGCCGGCAGGGGTCTAGGCTAGTTTCTCAGTAGATCAATTTGCCGGTCGATTCAAAGGAATAAGTCGAAAATACATTCGGAATTTTCTCGTCTGACGCGAGAAGCTCGAGTCGATAAATTTCCGGGAGTTGCAAGGCCCGGGACGAAGCCGTAAAAGCATCCCAGCCAAGCTATTGGAGCTTGGAATGCAGCAATTACGGGCGTTTCTCTGCGCCGGTACCCGGCGCGAACATTGTTTTAATGCTTACCGTGGATTCCGCGCAAAGCCGCTCCATCCACGGCTTGTGATCTACGTGACGCGACGCGTCCGAATATGAAAACCCGGATTTTAGAATTAAATCGACTTTTTGGACCGGACTCAACTTCTGAAGCTAGGAACCAGAGCCTTTCCCTGTCACTTCAAATTCCGCAACTACAGGTGTGTGATCGCTGGGGCGTTCCCAGGTTCTTGGTTCCTTGTCTATCCAGCAGTTTGTACAGATATCGGCAAGCGATGGCGAGGTCCAAATATGATCGATTCGCAAGCCCTGGTTTTTGGGAAACGCGCCTTGGCGGTAATTCCACCACGAGAATTCCTGTTCGTCGGGATGATGCTTTCTGTAAACATCAACAAACCCCCATTGTTTGACGTGATGGATTGCGGCGCGTTCGGGTTTTGAAAAATGAAGTTTCCCCTCCCATTGCTTTACGCTCCAGACATCGAGTTCGTCGGGAGCGACGTTGAAGTCGCCGCAAAGCAATACGCGTTTGTCCTCGGTGAAGCGGTCGTCAAAATAACGACGAAGGCGCTGGAGCCAGTCGAGCTTGAAGTCGAACTTGTCGGTCCAGAGTTCGGTGCCATTGGGAATGTATGTGTTGACGATATGAACGCCGTTGATATCCGCCGCGATCAGGCGTTTTGGCGCTTCCTCATCGTCATCAGGGAAATTGTAAACCGGATTCTCAATCGGCAGCCGCGATACGATGGCGACGCCGTTGTAGGACTTCTGTCCCATAAAAACCGCCTCGTACCCGGCGTTTTTTATATCTTCCAAAGGGAAGTTCTCGTCAACCGATTTTGTCTCTTGGATACAGACAACATCCGTCTTTGAAGATTCAAGCCAGTTCAAAAGGTGTTCGAGACGAACATTTATCGAGTTAACATTCCACGTTGCAATCAGCATTCGAGAAGTTTAACCGCTAGTCCGCTTTTCTAACAAAGGCGGAATTGCAGGCGCTCGCGAAAGTGGATTCCAGGGTTTCGGGTTTCAAAAGCGCATCCCTCGCAACCAAGGTTTCGCCCCAACGAGGGCAGAGTTCCAAGTTCCGTCCGGGCAGAGTTCCAAGTTCCGTCCGGGCAGAGTTCCAAGTTCCGTCCGGGCAGAGTTCCAAGTTCCAGAAGTTCCAAGTTCCAAGTTGCCTGTTGCAGAGTTGGATTTTTCAAAGTTAACAGAATCCAGTGCCGGACATTAAAAGTAGTGCTTTGATTTACTCAGTGTTTGATAAAACATTAGCCCAACAATACGAAGAATACTTTTAACTTCCGGTCCTTGGAACTTCTGGAACTTGGAACTTGGAACTCTTCCGATCCTTGGAACCGGCTTTCACTAAGACAACCCGACCACGTTTCCGTTTTCGTCGATGTCGATCTTTTCCGCTCCAGGGACCGCAGGCAAGGCCGGCATCGTACGCATCTCGCCGCAAACCGGATAGATAAAGCCCGCGCCAACGCTCGCCCGAACTTCGCGAACCGGGAATGTAAATCCGCTCGGGGCTCCGCGCAATTCCGGATCATGGCTCAAGCTGAGATGCGTTTTCGCCATGCAGATCGGCAGATTGCCAAAGCCGTTCTTTTCGTAGCTCTTGATCTGAGATTCCGCCTCGTTCGAATAAGAGACATCGGCGGCACCATAGATCTTGGTTGCGATCGCTTCGATCTTCGCCTTGATCGGTTGGTCGAGATCATACAAAAACTTGAATTCGCTCTCGGTTTCAGCCGCCGCAACAACCATTTCGGCGAGTTCGATGGCGCCCTCGCCACCCTTCTGCCAATGGTATGTCGGCGCGGCGCCCAAAGCGCCTGCTTCTTCGGCGATGCGCTTGATGGCCTCGATTTCTTCGGGGTGATCGGAGTCGAACGCGTTGATCGCCACAACCGGGGTTACGCCGTGAAGCAGCATATTTTCGATTTGCTTGCGCAGGTTCGAAGCTCCCGCTTCGACATCCGCTACGTTCGATTCGAAAAGTTCCGGCGGAAGCTTTCTGCCCGCGACGATCTTGTATTTTCCACTGTGCGCCTTCAGCGCCCTTACGGTCGCAACGAGAACCGCGGCGTCCGGTTTGAGACCGCTGTAACGGCATTTGACGTTAAAGAACTTCTCGGCACCGATATCGGCTCCGAAGCCCGATTCTGTCATCAGATATTCGCCGCACTTGATGCCGATCATGTCGGCGATGATGCTGCTGTTGCCATGCGCGATGTTAGCGAACGGACCGGCGTGTATGATCGCCGGTGTGTTTTCGATCGTTTGCATCAGTGTCGGACGAATCGCGTCCTTCATAAGCACCGTCATCGCCCCGGCCGCGCCGATCATTTCTGCCGTAACCGGTTCTTTCTTGCTCGACAAACCGATAACGATACGACCAAACCGCTTCCGCATGTCCTGAAGCGACGTCGTCAAAGCGAGAATCGCCATAACTTCGGATGCGACGGAAATATCAAAACCCGTTTCGCGCGGTACGCCGCCGTCGAGCTTCCCACCGAGACCGATCACGATGTTGCGCAACGCGCGATCGTTCATGTCCACGACTCGTTTCCATGTGATGCTGTAGGGATCGATATCCAAGGGATTTCCGCGCATCAGCTTGTTGTCAATCATCGTCGCGAGAAGATTGTTCGCGGCGCTGACGGCGTGTATGTCGCCGGTAAGATGAAGATTGAAGGTTTCCATCGGAATCACCTGCGAATAGCCTCCGCCGGCAGCTCCGCCCTTGATACCGAAAGTCGGTCCCTGCGAGGGTTGCCGCATCGTGATCACCGAGCGTTTTCCGATGTGCTTCATTGCCTGGCCGAGCCCGACGAGTGTTGTCGATTTGCCCTCGCCGAGCGGCGTCGGCGTGATCGCCGTGACGTCGATATATTTTGCGTTCGGACGATCCTTAACCTTTTCCAGAACATCCAGCCTGAATTTGCCGACAAACGGCGAACCGTAAATATCGAAGTCATCCGTGCCGAGTTCCATCATCTCGGCAATCTCATGTAACGGACGCGGCGTCGCGCCCTGCGCAATCTCAAGATCCGACAACATTGTTCTTATCTCCCTTTCGTATTCGGTTATTTAAAAAATCCGGGCCGTATGCAACTGCAAACGGCGACAAAAAATTGATTTGAAATTTGCGGTTCAAGGATTCAAAAATCTCGCACCAAACCGCTCAATATTTCTTTATAAGATCATCTCTTCCGATCTTTTTCAGTGACGAATCGACGTATTTTCCGCGACTGCTTGTTTCCCTTTGATATGGCGCGAATAGCGCGGAAACTCTGTCGTACGCCCCGACGCGTGCGATCAGATCATCGTCGCCTGCCTCGCCGTTATCCTTCCACGCGATGAGTTTTTTGACCGCGATTTCCTTTTCGATGATCTCTTCCGGCGTCTGATTTAACGTGCAGATGCCGTAAATGCCTTTCAAAAAAGCAGCGATCTCGGCATCAAGCGCCGCTTTCGTCTTCTCCGAATCTCCTTCGGCGTTCTCATACGCAAAACTTTTATCAGGATGACGATCGAGATTGTTTTCAAGCTCCGCGAACAGCGATTCGGTATCAAAATCGCCCGCTAATACTCTCGACACAAGCACGGGGAATGGCTTTGGAAAATACCTTGTCTCCGAACAAACATCATACGCATCACCGAGCGGGGAAGTTATTTTCAGTTCGTTTTTGACTGCGTATGACGCACCTGGAACCCGGCCTTCTTCAATCAGCCGATTGAGTTCCTCGACGGTGATCTCGGTTTCCGCCGCCACTGATTCGGCAGTCAGAAAATTTCGCTCAAGATATTCCAGATTCTCGTCTTTCATTTCCCCAGATTTACGGCATTTCGTTCCCGGAAAACGCCGTCTTCGTATCCTTGGATGGAATCGTCCTGTTCCGCCATTTGGAGTCTTTTCAAAGCCACCAGGCAGTAATCCAAATCCGATTCGATGCCGATAAACCGTCGACCGAGTTTCTTCGCCGTAACGGGAAAAGTGCCGCTCCCGCAAAACGGATCCAGTATCAAGTCTCCCTTATCGCTGCTCGCGAGGATAAGCTTTGCGGCCAGTTTTTCGGGTTTCTGAGTCGGATGGTCGGTGTTTTCACGCATCGACCAAAATGGAACGGTGATATCGGTCCAAAGGTTTGATGGAGATGTAAGCCTTGTTTTTTCGCCATCTTCTACTGTCCAGTCCTTTGGCTTTCCGTTTTCCCTGTAAGGTGCGATCACCCTTCTTTTTAGTTTTACGGCCTCGTCATTGAATTTGTATTCGTTTGAAACCGTAAAATACCAGATGTCTTCCGAGCAGCTCTTCCAATTCGTTTTGGCTCCGCGCCCCTTCTCGCGTTCCCACGTGATCCTGTTTCTAAGCTTGAGGAACTTTTGTCCTATCGTTTGGATCGCCGCCGAAGAGCGCCAATCACCGCAGATGTAAACACTCGCATTTGGTTTGAGTAGCGGAACGAGCGGTTTGAGCCAGGCTTCAAGGCTCTCGGCGTATTTTTCGGATGAGGTGCTTTTGAACGCACTTTTGCCAAAGCGCTTGTCGAGATTATAGGGCGGATCAAGAAGAAGGAGATCGATGGTGCCAAGACCAAGTTTCGGGGCGACTTCGCCGCAATCGGCATGGATGATGCGGTCGATCGACTGCGATGGTTTCGACAAAGCGGATCCTTTTAAGACCAGTCTTTCCAGATTCGCCAATTCGTTTGGCCGGAGCTCGATCGTTCGATTTTGAGGAGCCCTTTTTTTGGTCGAAGCCGTGTGCATTAAGTCACATCTTATTCGGAAACAAGCAGTTTCGCCAACAGCGCGGCTCGCGAGGGAATGTCCGGGATTTCGATATACTCGTCGAGTGTATGCGCGCCGTCTCCCTTTACTCCGAGTCCGTCGAGCAACGGAACGCCCAACGCTCCGACAAAATTTCCATCGGACGCACCGCCAACCTTTGTTTCCTCCAAAACAAATCCGAGTTCTGAGGCGAGTGCTTTCGCCTTTTCGAACAACCTCACGACACCTTCCGTGCGCTCCATCGGAGGACGATTTATCTCGCCGGTAATCGTCAGCCCCACCTTTTCATCGACGGCGGTTAAGTTCCTTATTTCATTCTCGATTCTTTTGGCCTCAGCGAGTGTTTCGAATCGTACGTCAACCGAACAGGTCGCGTTTGCGGGTACGACGTTGGTTGCCGTACCTCCCTTGACCAATCCGACCGTAACGGTAGTACCGATCGAAAAGTCCGTAAGTTCATGCAGTTTTTCGATTTGTCGTGCAATCTCCAAAATCGCCGAAGCGCCCTTTTCGGGTTCGAGTCCGGCGTGCGCGGGAATTCCCCTGGCATGAAGCTCGTAACCGCCGGTGCCCTTTCTCCCGGTTTTGACCTTTCCGGCCGCCGACGGTTCGAAAACAAGAGCGAACTCGCTTAGAAGCGCCTCTCTTTCGACAAGCGGACGTCCGGTTTCGCTCCCAACTTCCTCGTCGCAGCAGATCAAGATCGTGACTGGGCGTGCGAGCTGAAGCTGCTCTTCCCTGATGCCCCGCAAGGTCTCGATCATCACGGCGATGTTTGCTTTCATATCGAACGAACCGCAGCCATAAAGCCGTCCGTTCTCAATCCGCGTCGGGTTCTCTTCCGCCGCGCCGCGCGGATGCACGGTATCGGAATGGCCGAGAATCAATACGGGTTTTTTCCCGTTCGATTCCGCGTCGGAAATACGAACAACCAGATGAGTGCCGACACCGTCCGCCTCAACCTTCTCGCAAGCCGCCTCCGGCCAGGCCTGCAAGATCTCACTCTCGATCCATTCCGCCGCCTCGCGGCTTCCTTCAACATCAAAAGAAGGCGATTCGATATCGATCAACGCACTCGAAAGTTCGACGATCCGTTCGGTTTTGTTTTCAAAATATTCGATTAGTGACATAGGCCAACGGGGAGGTAGTTCCAAGTTCTGACCGGAAGAGTTCGTCCGGAAGAGTTCCAAGTTCCAAGTTCCAGAAGTTCCAAGATCCGTTCGGAAGAGTTCCAAGTTCCAGGGTTCCAGAAGTTCCAAGATCCGGAAGAGTTTCGAGTTCCAGAAGTTAAAAGTATTCTTCGTATTGTTGGGCTAAAGTTTTATCAAACACTGAAGAAATCAAAGCACTACTTTTAATGTCCGACACTGGATACTGTTAACTTTGCAAAATCCAACTCTGCAACAGCCAACTTGGAACTTGGAACTTCTGGAACTTGGAACACTTCCGGACGGAACTTGGAACACTTCCGGACGGAACTTGGAACACTTCCGGACGGAACTTGGAACACCTCCGAGCGAACTCTTCTTCAGCTCGCACTACTTGCCAAAAATCCCGTTAAATGTTTCACCGATACGGTATCCGGCGAGCGCCATCTGTTTTCTCGCCAGTTTGAACGCGTTCTTCTCGTATTTCTTGGAGGGCATCGAGCCGCGTTTTAGATCTGCGGTGTAAACGTCGGAATTCAAAAACGCGAAGCCTTCCTGGTTCCATTTGTCGTATTTACCGAGTTCAAGAGAATTGTTGAATTTCGAAAAGCCATACTTCTTTGAAAACGACTCCGCGATCGGCTTGATGTAGTCTGGATCGCATTCATCGTCTTTGCGCGAATCCACACGGCTAACGATCGAATCCCAATAGGAGTGCAGATTTACGCCAAAATCCTTTTCCGTGCGTTCCCTGAGAACGAACATGTTGCCGCCCTGATCGCCTTCCTTTTCCGAATCGGTAACTCTGGAGGCGTTATGGAGCGGCTGATGAATATCTCCCGCGACATGTATGAACCAGGCTATCGCGATTGCCTTTTCGGCATCCGGAGATTTCGGATCACGGAGAGTCTTTTCAAAATCCGCGAGCTTTGCGTTTGCCTTTCCGCTTTCAACCGGGAAATTCTTTAGGATCTCGGCCTTCCTGTCCATCTGTTTCCAAAAGATATCCGAATAGTGCCAGTCGCCATGGTTGTAGGTTGAGTAGCGAACCTTGTAATTGCGGTTTTTGATGTAGTCTGGCCACGAGGCGGCATAGAGAAACAATTCCAGTTTCTTGGCAGCGTCGCTCCGCGAGTTGTAGGAATCAAAAATTTTGCCGAGATCCGAGTTCTCGGGAGCCTTGAGCATCAACTCGATAACCTTCTCGCGCACCTCGGGCTTCATCTGCTTCCACGCGATGTAAGCGGTTATCTTGTGGCCGGTTTCGTCCCAGGCAAATGCTGCCGCCGAAAGAAGGGTCGAGAAAACGACCAAGACTAGAATTCTGGGAATATGGCTCATGTTTCGGGGTCTCCTTGAATACTCGAATCGTAACCGAAAGATGGCGAAGGTAAAAGCGTGAGTCGTTCTGCCAACCGCAAAATTTACATAACTTTACCTTCGCCGGACAAACGAACCTTCCTTTTTGCCATCATAGTTTATGCAAATCTTTCCCCGCGTCACGTCAATAGAGACGAACGCATTGATATTTAATGCATGGAGGAAGTAGTTATGAACAGAAGATTGGATCAAGGACAAATCGCCGAAAAGATTTTGGAGAAAACCAACGGTTCGTTTGGATCGAGAATCGGTTTTATCGGAAAGCTGTTTGGTTGCTGGCACAAGAATTTGAGCCGTCCGTTTACGAACCGCTCTGCTTCATACAGGGCTTGCCTCGAATGCGGCGCGCGGAAAAAGTTTGATACCCGAACGCTCAAAACGTTCGGACCATATTATTACCCCCCTACTATCTCGTTCGATTCTTTTAGAACGAATTGATCCCTTCATAATTAACCTGCCTTTATAACCTACCGGGAATCGATGAGAATCGGTTCCCTTTCATTTTGGGAGTAAAGATTTTTCAGATCTTTTCGGATGTAAAAGAAGAGTCCACTTTAAAAGGTCTACTCAATGGAGTGAATTGAAAAAAACGCTCGGAATTTCCTGCTCTGACGCGAGGGTGTCAATGGGATAAATTGCCGGGGTATGCAACCCCCCGGGTGGAAGTCGCAGAAGTATCCCAGCCACGCTATCGGCGCATGGAATACAGCAATTACAGGCGTTTCTCCGCGCCGGTACCCGGCGCGAACGTCGTTTTTATGTTTACCGTGGATTCCGCTCAAAGCCGCTCCATCCACGGCTAGATTCGACGCGACGCTACGCGTCCGAATGGGAATTTCCGGATTTTGAAATAAGACCGACTTTACTGGAGTGAAATCATAGAAAGCAACGACGAAATCCTCAAACTACTTCCAATCCCCGTTTATCGTAAACGCGCTCCAGTAGTAGGGATCCGACCAGTTCTCGGAATTGGCAAGTTCGAGTTGTGCCTTTCGCAACGCCTCGGCCGGTGCGAGCTTCTCTTTGATCATTGATCGATAAAACGATTTCATCAATTCCGCCGATGCACGGTCTTCCACCATCCAGAGCGTCGAAATTACCCGATCCGCTCCCGCATACATAAAACCGCGAGTAAGTCCGATCACGCCCTCTCCCTTTTGATCTTTCCCGAGTGCTGTTCGGCAGGCGCTGAGAACAACAAGATCGGGGTTGATATCAAGGTTGTAGATCTCATAAAGACGTAGGAATCCGTTTTTCGGGCCACCATCGGGGCCGACCAGCGATAGGACGAGTCCGGAAAGCTCGGGATTCGAATTGTTCAGGACTCCGTGGGTTGCGAAATGAATCACATTAAACCCCTTCAACCGATTCCCTGTAACCAAATCCTTGTCCGCCTCGAAATCCAATGCCGAAAGCCTTCTCGATTCGGGAACAAGCGAATTGATCGCTCCCGCCTCGGTTCTGCTGAAACGCAACCGCGGAAACTCTCCTTTTCCCTCGGAATCGAATGAACGCAAAACTACTTCGGATACAAGCGATGCGGGTTTTTTAACCTCCGAGCTTTTCGCGGTTTGCGCGACACGCGGGTCGTTCGGCGAGAAAACAGGATCGGCAACGACCGCCACGCTAAGGTCCATTCCGGTTTTTGCGGCCGTTTTGCGCAACACGGTCAATGTCGAAGCAGAAGGCAAATTCACGACCTCGAACCTGTGAAGCAAGGTTTTCGCCTTTTTGCCATCAGCAGATTCATAAGGCAAGGCCGCAAACGGGATCAACTGCAGGATGCCATCGCTGACGATGATTACCCGTTTCTTTTTGTCCAGATCGAAGGGTTTTACAAGAATTCGAGCTAGTTTGCCGAGTGCCTCTTTTGTTTCTGTGGCGTGATTGCCATCGGTCGCCCTTGTTGAAAGCAGTTTGTACGCTTTTCCGGCAATCGCTTCGATTTCCGCCGAAGACGGAAGATCGGTTCCCAAGACCTTCTTGTCGGTAACCATGAATCCGAAGCTTTTTTCCTTGCCGAGCGAATATTCGATAAGCACAGTATCCGAATCGAGCAACGCCTGTATCTCTTTAATGGAAGCGGGGCGGGCTTCGGTAATTCCCGCAAAGTTCGGATCCCCCTTTCTCATATCCGAACGGATCGCCGAATACTCCGCGAGTTTGCCAGTGATCGCTTTTTCAAGTTCCTCCGCGCGCGACGTGCCGCCCGGTTTGCTTGCGATTGTCAGCCTTTCCGATTCGAGTTTCTTTATCTCGCGGAATGTCCTTTTCTCTCTCTCAAGAAGATCGGTAGGCACATTGCTCTTGATGCGGCGCTGATCAGCTGACAAAGCCTCGAGCAAGACCCTCGCTTTCGCGGATTCCGCCGCACCAAAGGCCCTTTCGGCGTAGTTCTGTTCAGGAAACTTTTGATGAAGCTTCATGAGCGAACCCGTGTAGAGCTTGTAGTAACCGATTACGGACGCGAGGTATGAAGCGCGCAGGTCATCGTTTGAGATTTCCGCACGGTAGGATTCGGTTATCTCAAGAGCGTTTTCAATTTTTTGTATCGCTCCGGTCGAATCTCCTTTTGCCAAGCTCAATTCCGCTTCGCTGGCGAGAATCCCGCTCATCAAGTAATGGTCGCCAACGGCTTCCGAAAGTTTGAGCGCCGCGGCGAGATTTTGCGCCGCCTCATTCTGTTTTCCGGCACGGGCGTATGCTTGTCCGATTCTATGAAGCACAATCATTTCCTGTCTGCGGGCTCCGGTTTGCCGGCAGATTTCGAGAGCCTCGTTCAACAACGATAGCGCGCCATCGATATCGTTGGCATCGAGCTTTATCGTCGCGATCTCGGTCAGGGTAACGGCCTCGCCATTTTTGTCCTTAGTCGCACGCCGCAATGCGAGTGCCTCGGTAAAATGGGCGATTGCCGATTCGTAGTTTCCTAAAATCCTTTCCACCGATCCAATATTGTTGAGCGTGCCTGCCTCGCCGACCTTGTTTCCGGATTCGCGCACAATCTCGAGCACTGACTTGTAAACATCAAGCGCCCGCGCCTTATCTCCAAACTTCGAGTAGAGAACTCCAAGATTGTTTAGAACTACGGCCTGGCGCGCCCTGTTCCCGGCCCGACGTAAAAGTTCCAGTGCCCTGTTGAAACTCTCAAACGCTTCCTCGCCGTTTCCGTTATCGGAGTGAATTGATCCGATCGAATTCAACGCGCCAGCCTGTTGTTCCAATTTGCCCAGCTCAGAGAAAATCCGTTCCGCCGACTGGGCGGCTTCGAGAGCGAGATCGTTGTCGCCCCGCGATTTGTGGATCGATGCGATGTTGTGAAAGAGTGAACCCTCGCCATCCTGAAGACCGAGTTCACGAACGATCGGCAGTGCGGAGTTAAACGTCTCAAGCGCGGTTTCGACGCGTCCTGTCCGGAGATATATATTCCCCAGATTGTTGAGCATTCGGGCCTCGAGCGCCTTGTCGTCATTTGAACGCGAGATTGCAAGCGCGTCCTCAAACGCATTTTGTGATTCAACCGGATTTCCCAACGAATAAGCAGCGAAACCCAGGTTTGAGAGCGCATAACTTTCACGCTCCGTGGCGCCGGCCTCTCTGAAAAGGCCAACGGCTTCCCTGTATTTTTCTAACGCCGCTTCGGTATTCGCCTTGGATCGCTTTGTCTGCAAAAGCTCTCCTTCGGCGTATGCCTTCTCGGCGGCGGCGATTTTTCGGTCTGCCTCGCTTGCTATGCGTCGGAACAGAAACGAAACAGTTATCGGAATATCCTCAGTCTGTCCTTTTGCCGCCGCAATCTTCAACCGATAGTTTGTGTCCGGTTCGGATACCAGGAAAAGTGACTTATATCGCTCGTTGTTGCTAAGGTTGCCTGCCGCGTAAACGATCTCGCCAGAGGAGTTTTCCAAAAAGGCGTCGATGTCTCCTGAATCGTAATCGACCTTGATCTCAAAAAACTCGTTGGCACCGACATTGACCGTAAAGAGAATCGGTTTGTCCACGAGGACTTTTGTTTGAACTGTTTCGCCGGCGGAAATCAACGGCGATAAATTCTGGCCAATTACGCACGGAACCGGAATCAGAACCGCCGCCAAAAATAAAGCCACCAATCGCACGTTTCTCATAAGCTCACTCCTCGTCGTTCGTCTTTATGGAAAAGTTGTAAAAACTGACATCTTCGAAGCTTCCGTCGGGTGTTTCACCGATGACGGCTATCTCGAAAGCTCCAGAACCGACTTCGTTTCGCGGAATAACGAGTTTGAGGCTTGATACCGGTTTGCCGGCACGTGCCGTGATGGTGCTTTTTAGTATCTGGTTTCCCACCGAATCGGTTAGTTCGACATGGAAACGCTTGTATGCTGTACCGAAATTATCTTTCAATGTAATGGAAATCGATGAAGCATCAATTGGTACTACGAGCTCCGGAATCGAACCGCTTCTAAGCGGCGGGAGCAGGGTGAATGCAAAAACACGTCGTGGTTCAGCTTTAGGCACTGTTTTGGGTCGAGGTGGTTTAGCGGGCGTTGGCAGCGGATTTTTAGTATCTGACGGTTCGGTTTTCTTCGGTTTCACGGGCTTTTCCGGCGGAGCGGTTTCCGGTTCGACAGATTTTTCAGGCGTGACGGAAGGTGTTTGCAGGCTTTGCGGCTGAGGCAAAGTGGCCATCGGCGTTGCCTCCGGAACTTCCTTTGGAACGGCCGCGTGTTGAGACTCGTCGCCTGCGCTGCGGAGCGCGAACCAGTAAACCGCGATCAATGCCAAACTGGTGACGGCCGCAAGCCCCGCGAGTTGCGGGAGCTGAAACCAGCCGCGAATCTGTTCAAACAATCCGGGTTCCGCTATCGCAATGATCTCGACTTCCTTTTGTGAAATCGTTGAGTAAAGCGAATCGGCGACGGCGATTCTGCGTTTTCGTGATTCTGAATTCGAATAGTTCGATTCGAAACGAGACTTTTCCAATGGCGACATCGAGCCGGAGACATAGGAATCCACCAGATCGTTTTCGACATCAGAAACGAATTCCGCAAATTCGACATCCTCGAAAACCGCATCTTCAAAGGCGTCTCGCTCGCCTTCGCTGAGGTCTCCGTAAAGATACTTGATCGCCAAATCTCTGTTTTCTGTTTCAGTGTGCATTTTTCTAAGGTATCCGTGCAGTGGATTGGGACCCTAAGCGGATACTCTTCCATTAGTTACTGCCAACAACCGGGAAAACGTGTCGCATTGATTTCTTCAAAATCACGAATTTCCAGTCAACGGAATCTTTCGAGCGATACATCCTCGAACGCATTTTTCGAGTTTTTGTCTCGTGCGAACCGCCCGACTCCTAAGGGCCGATTTCGGAATTTTCAGCTTCTCGGCCAACGCGGTTCTTGTCTCAATCTTCTCCCTGCCGTCTCCGCGATAATATTCGGTAATGATCTCTCTCGAATCCTTCTCCAGTTTCTCAAGACAATCGGAAAAGCAGGTTTCCGTCCCGGTTGGTTCTTCGGCGATGCTTTGAACGGGTGCGACGGCGATATCCGGAACTTCGTTTGAAGTGTTCTGATGTGGCGAGCGATATTCTTCAAGCGCTACCAGCCTGGCTATTCCGAGCGCATATGTGCGGGGATTCTCCAAAGGCCCCTCTTCGAGTTTCTTCGCCAGTCGGTTCATTACTTCATCGGCGGCCGATTCCGAATTCGCAATATTTCTGATTTCAAAAAAGCGCGTCAGGCTCGCAAGCAAAAGTACATACCCCTCGCCGCGATCATCGCTCCCATCAGACAGGGCGTCGATCAGATGGGAAAAGGCTTTCCCGGTCAGAACCCAACCCCTCTTTATTTCTCGTGCCATTGCGACCATATCAGCCGGTTCCAAACCGCGGTGCGACCTCAATTTCGAAATGAAATGGTCACACAAACTTTTGGCGGTATTGATTTGAGACAGTGCCTATGGACTACTGAGTATTGCCGGGAAAACGTGTCGGTGTTTGTTTGAGCGACGGTTTCCAATAAATCCACTTGTTGGTTCAAAAACGCCGGCAAGCATTCTCATGCCACCCGTAAAGCATTGAAATGAAGCGCGTTATGGCTATTTGGAATCAGGGGCGGCGGAAACGCAATTTTGCGGCATGCCAAAAATCGTTTGGTTTGCGACTTTTACTTTGGATAACTATATCCCAGAAGACATTCCAAACCGAAAGAATTTGGGTGATCTGGAATCGTACCTTCCCAAAGTTGTTTGCATGCGAATACTGCTGTGGACATGGTTTTCTCAAAACGGCAGTGAAATTGAAAACTTTGTAAATGCTATTGATGATAGGCTATTATCAGAACAAACATGACTCCGAGAGCGTATTGTTCGTGAGTCGCGATCCTAAAAAAGGAGACAAAGAATGGGAATTTGGGACAAGGTTAAGAATGAGGCGTTAAATCAGTTTATCGAAGTCATCGAATGGCTTGATGATTCGAAGGAGACGATCCTTTATCGCTTTCCGGTTCATGGTCAAGAGATCAAAAACGGTGCTCAGCTGATCGTGCGGGAGTCGCAGGCGGCGGTGTTTGTGTATTCAGGGCAGGTGGCTGACGTATTTGGTCCGGGCAAGTACACGATCGACGGAGGCAACACGCCGATTCTTTCGAAACTGGGCGCATGGATGCACGGATTCAATTCGCCCTTCAAATCGGAAGTGTATTTTGTAAACACAAAACAGTTTACGGATATGAAGTGGGGAACCTCGAACCCGATCATGCTTCGCGACGACGATTTTGGAATCGTTCGACTGCGCGCGTTCGGTGCCTATTCGATGAAGGTCTCCGATCCGGCCACCTTCGTCAAGGAAGTTGCCGGAACCAACGCCCACTTTGAAACCGACGATATCGAAGGCCAGCTAAAGCGTGCGATCGTTACCGAATTTTCCGATGCAATCGGAGAAATGAAGATCCCGGCGCTTGACCTTGCCGCTCAGTACAAGGAAGTCGGCGACACGATCCGTTCAAAGATCAACGAGGATTTTTCGAGTTACGGGCTTGAGGTAACGAAGTTTTATGTTGAGAACGTCAGTCTTCCGCCCGAAGTCGAGGCCGCGATGGACAAGCGCGCTTCGATGGGTGCTTTGGGGGATGCCCAGCGTTACGCCCAATTCCAGGCTGCTGATGCGATGGTTGAAGCCGCCAAGAATGAAGGCGGCGGTGCCGGACTCGGTGCCGGGTTGGGAGCGGGATTTGCCGTTGGAAACCAGATGGCAAATGCGTTTGGCGGTGGCCAACAGGCCGCACCGGCCGGTGGCGGCGGGGCCGCTGCTCAGACCGTTCCGTGTCCCGGTTGCGGAGCGGCCAACGCACCGGCGGCAAAATTCTGCGCCGATTGCGGCGGCAAAATGGAGATCGTCAAGGTTCCTTGCGTGAAATGCGGCGCGCAGCTTCGCGAGGGCGCCAAGTTCTGTTCGGAATGCGGTTCGAGCCAGGAGAAGCAAAAATGTTCCAAGTGTCAGGCGGAACTTGCTCCGGGCGCCAAGTTCTGTGCGGAGTGCGGAACCTCAAGCGAACCGGCGGAATAGATTTCGTTAACTTTTAACTGATTACCTGCGGGGTTCGCTGATTGCGGCCCCGTTTTTTTGGTTTTGAGGATCAGGATTGGGCAAGCACGCGAGAAATCTCATCAACAACCGCAGAAGTCTCAATCTCCTGAATGCATCGAGGCTCGCCGAATTTCCGGCATTCGTCGCCAGGACAAGGCTGGCAATCAAACGGCTTGTAAACGATTCCCCACGGGGCATCGGTCCAAGGGTGCCAGTGGTCGCGATTTGAAGATCCAAATACGACGACCGTGGGTGTGCCGACGGCCGCCGCGATATGCGCCATTCCCGAATCGTTTCCGAGAAAAAGCCTTGCCTCTGATGCCAGTGCTGCAACATGGCGGAGCGGGAGATTGGTGATCACCGGTATTTCGTGTTTTGCTGTGGCGACAATCTCATCCGCGATTCCCGCCTCGGCGTTTGTCACCAATAAGATTGGTATAAATCCGCTTTCGGAAATGAAATCCGCCGTCTCCGCGAATCGCTTTGCCGACCATCTTTTAGTTTCATAGGCCGCGGCAGGATGAATCAAAACGAAATCCCCTGGTTCGAAACCCATAAGTTTGCTTGTCAGCAAATCTCCCACAAAGGCCCTTGATTGAGCGGAAACGGACAGACAGGTCTTCGGACAAGTCTCGATCGCAAGACCCGAATAGCCGACCAGTGCGCATTGTTGTTCAGCAGAATGCGTCGTACTGCGTTTCCAGAATTCAGCGGAAGAAGGACATTTTTTGTTGTAAACAAAGGAATTTCGGTATGAGGAATATCCGAAGACCGCGTTGGCTCCGGCGGCCAGAGACAAAATTGCGGAAGTCGTACCGCCGTGAAAATTGAAGACCGCGTCGTATCGGCTTTTTCGAAGCCTGAAGGCCAGCGCCATTCTTCCAAGGACTGATTTTGGTGCGATGATTACGCGATTGACGTCGACGTGGTCTTCGAGAAGCGGCGCTACCCAGTCTTCCAAAAGAATATCGATCTCAACGTGAGGCGCGAGGGATTTTATCTGTGAGATTGAAGGAGTCGAAAGAACAGTGTCTCCGATCGAGCGCAAACGAACGATCAGAATCCGACGAACCCTTTCCCATTCAATCCGCAAATTCGAAAGTTCCGCCTTCGGCATTCAAACTACGATTCCTTTACCGCTTCATCGACAAGCATTACGGGGATCTCATCCCGCACCGGATACACCAATCCGCATTCCGGATTTAAGCATTTAATACCTGTGCCGTCTTCCTTTAACTCGACTTCCGACTTGCATTCCGGACATCGCAAAATTTTTAAAAGTTCAGGACTTATAGCCATTGGTTAGCCTCCGCAATTTGAAAAGGACATCTTACAGGTTTCTATCCATCATGTGAACGAAGGACGATTATGGTCGAACATCTGAAACTTTCTCGGGACCGCTCGCGGCAAGTCGCGAGCGAAATGCCGAAACCTCTAAGTATTTGTAAAATCACGGCTTGCTACGGCATCTTAAATTGAGATTTGCTTGATTCCGATGCCGGGAAAAGATACTCCGATATTGTTGCGATCGAAATAGGCGCCTGCAGTTGCTTTCCAAAAAAATATTTCAATTTTCCGATAAAAGGGGTAACATGAGGGCAATCAGACATGTAAGCGGTATACGGGCGGTTGTATAACCATTGATTCGTCTCCGGTTTGCCCGGTCACAAGTGATTAGTGGAGGAAAAACGAGATGTTGTTCGGGCTATTGGCAGTGATTTGTGCGGCGCTTGCCGCATTTATGTTCTACACGATTCGTAATTCGGATGAAGCGAATATGTTGTATGTCGTTTTGGGTGGGCTGTTTGTATTGCTTACCGTAGTTTTTGGCGTGATGTTCATGACGAAACGAGTGAACAAGACGGAGGATATTCACGTCACTGAATAGAGTGGCATTAATTTCCCGAGTTTAGGAAGAGCCTGATCAGGCGACCATGTACATCGTATGGCCCCGGGCGGAAGATTCCGTTCGGGGCTTTGATTTTGGGTTTTGGTCGGGATTTAGGAAGAGTTCCAAGTTCCAAGTTCCAGAAGTTCCAAGGGCCAAAGACCGGAAGAGTTCCAAGTTCCAGAAGTTCCAAGAGCCGGTAGCGTTCAAAGTCCAAGACGTTTGAGCCTCGGAATGATTGACTGTCTTTTTTGAGTGGCCTTTGTCTCCAACGTGCAAGTTTGGTTTGCAGAACTTGGAACTTCTGGAACTTGGAACTCTTCCGGTCCTTGGAACTTGGAACTCTTCCGGTCCTTGGAACTTGTTATTCTCCCTCGGGCATGGGTAGAAAACTGTTTTGACTCCTGAAATTCTCATCGTAATCGCGGTCGCTTTGGTCGCCGTCATTCTCTTTACTACCGAGCAGCTTTCGGTGGATGTGGTGGCGTGCGTCGTGATGGCGACGTTGCTTATTTCCGGGATCATCACGCCGGAAGAGGGAATATCGGGGTTTAGCAACAAGGCGACAGTAACAGTCGCGGCGATGTTTATCCTCAGCGCGGCGCTTTTTAAAACCGGTGCCGTAAGGTTTTTGGGCGCTGCAACCAGCAGGGTTTTTCGCAAGAGTTATTGGCTGGGATTGATTTCGATCGTGATATTCGTCGGCGTCTTTTCGGCCTTTTTTAACAACACCCCGGTTGTCGCGATCTTTATTCCGATCCTTTTGGGAGTCGCGAAAGAAATAAAGGCAAGCCCTTCAAAGCTTCTAATGCCGATGTCCTTCGCATCGATGTTTGGTGGCGTTTGCACCTTGATCGGAACCTCAACAAACATCCTTGTCAGTTCCTTTGCCGAGGAATCCGGCCAAGCTCCGTTCGGGATGTTTGAGTTTACGTATCTTGGAGCGATCCTCTTTTTTATTGGAATGGGATACATGCTTCTTGTAGGTATGCGGATGATCCCCGAAAGACGTTCCGAAGGAGATTTGATTGAGAGTTTCAGCCTTCAGGAATATCTAACAGAGGTCGTTTTGTCGGGAAAATCGCCGTCTGTCGGCAAACGGATTGTAGATGCACCTCTGATTCGCGATGAGAACCTCGAAATAGTGGAAATCATTCGGAAAGGTCAGGCCTTTACGGTCCCCTCGGCGCAGATGGTTCTCGAGGCGAACGATGTCTTGATAGTCAGGTGTGATCTGGAAAAGCTAAAGCAGATCATGGCGACGGATCATGTCTCGCTCAAGCCGCATCTCAAATGGAGCGACAGCGACGTCGAAACCGAAGACACCCAACTTGTCGAAGCGGTCGTCGCGCTCAATTCCTATTTCATAAACAAGACGCTGAAGGAACTCTCTTTCCGCGAAATTTTTGGCGGAACCGTGCTCGCCCTGCGACATCGCGGACGATTGATGAGAGAGAAAATCGCGGAAACACCGCTTGGGGCGGGCGACGTTCTACTGATCGAAATCAAGCGCGACAGATACAACCAATTAAGGCAGAACCCCTCTTTCGTTATCATTTCGGAAGTGCCGCAGGAAGTATTTAGGAAAAGGAAGCTCATCCCGACGCTCCTGATCGTTGCCGGAGTCGTAATCACGGCAAGCCTTGGCATAATGCCAATCGTTGTCAGTTCGATTGTCGGATCGGTTTTGCTTGTACTTCTCGGTTGCATAAGGATGGAAGAAGCTTACAAGGCGATCGAATGGCGGATCATAATTTTGCTCGCCGGTGTTTTGACACTCGGAATCGCGTTGGAAAAGACGGGAGCCGCGAAATTGCTTTCGACCAAACTCGTTGGGATCGTTAGTCCGTTTGGCGGTCCGGTGATAGTGCTTTCGGTGTTCTTCCTTCTTACTTCACTTTTGACCGGCGTTATGTCGAACAACGCCACGGCGGCATTAATCGCACCGATCGCGGTGGCGACGGCGAGTTCGCTTTCGGTGAGTCCGAGACCATTCTTGATTGCCGTCATGATCGCCGCTTCGGCGAGTTTCATGACTCCAGTCGGGTATCAAACAAACACATTGATCTATGGTCCCGGACAGTACAGGTTTGCCGATTTTCTTAGAGTTGGAACGCCACTCAACATCTTGATCTGGATTGCCGCAACCATCCTCATACCAATCTTTTGGCCATTTTGAACCAAACCATCTGCAATCTTGACAAAAATGTATAGATTCCCCACAATTACCGTTTAGAGTAATTCCAAATGCCAAAGATTTCAGACATACAAGAAACCCCGAATCCAAATGCGGTGAAGTTCATTCTGCGTGAAGCAGTCAGCCGTGGAACCTCGCATCAATTCGAATCCGCTGAAAAAGCCGCCGATGATCTTTTGGCGCGTTCTATTTTCGATGTCGGGAATGTCGTATCCGTGTTTTACATGGACAAGATGATCACTGTCGAGAAGACGGATGATATCGAATGGGACGAGGCTTTGCCCGCCCTGGCGGTTCCGATCAGGGCCGCGGAAGCGGTTGCTGCCGCACCTGCCGCCGCGGCGGCGGTTGGAGGTGCGATCGCCGCTGCGGCCGAAGAGAATGCCGACCCAAGGCTACGCGAAATAGACGCCTTGCTAGATGAAAAGATCCGTCCATATCTGGCCAGTGACGGGGGATGGGTAGAGCTTGTATCGCTTGAAAACAACAAGCTTTCGATTAGCTATCAAGGGGCTTGCGGAAGCTGTCCAAGTTCCCTGACGGGTACGTTGATGGCGATTGAAAACATGATTCGAGAAGACATCGACGCCGAAATCGAAGTGGTTGCCGTCTGACCGCAGGGAAGTTTGAAAATCTCTATGTTTCAATCTCCGCACCCTCTCCAGATCAGTGCCGGCCTTCGTCCATGAGCCCCCAAATTCGGACACTAACTAATTCGCAATCAATAAGTTAGCCGTTTTATAAGCATCTTTTGTAGGATTTAACAATTTTAAACTTATTCTTGACAGTTTAACGGCTAATTCGTCATAATTCTCTAGATGGGGTTTTGTGCGAAACTTCCATCCTGTCTTTATTTAGGGTTCCGTTACACTCTAATTTCCACCAGCGGTTTGTAAATCCCGTCCTATTGCTGTGTTTCGTTTACGGAGGAATAATCATCGTGAATAGTGAAGAACTCGAACAAAGTTTACGTGCTGAATTCGAGAACTATCTTAAAGACGTTGTCGCAGGAATGCGGCAAGACGTCAACGACTTCCAGGAAAAATTTAAAAAGGACTTCGAAGCTCAGAAATCAGAGCTTGAGAGAACTTTTGAAGAATTCGCTGGCAAGTTGGACGAGCCCAAAGAGCTCGAAGCTAGTTTTGCCGATTCCGTTGCGGAGCACTTGAAACTCGCTCGTGACGAAGGTGCCAGCATTACGGCTGCCGCGATTGCGGAGGCCGAGAAGTTGGAAGAGGAAGCCGGCCCGAGCTTTGAAGAACTCCGGGATGCGCTGGACGATATCAGCAGCAAGGATTCTCAATCAGAAATTTTGAAGGCACTTGTAGGCCACGCCTCGGATTTCACTCCGCGCGGTGCTTTTTTTATTGTCAAAAACGAACATTTAGTCGGTTGGAGAGTTTTTGGGCGCGAACAGCATGAAGATCCGAAAGTGGTGAGGGAGGTGTTTTTCCCGGTTTCCACGAAGACGGCTCTTGGTAGCGCCGTTGAATCACTCCAGACGATTGACAGCATTGCCGCAGACAGTGAAGACGATCTGATGTATCGCGATCGTTTGGGATTCAAAGACCCGGAGCGAATGCACGCGATTCCGCTTTTGGCGCGAGGTCGTGGGGTTGCTGTTTTGTACGCTGATAGCGGTGCCGAGAACGGTCCGATCAACCTTGCGGGTCTCGAGATTTTGATGAAGGTTGCCGGGCTAACGGTTGAAGTTTTGGCCTCGGCTCCCCATGTAGCGCGTCCGAAGACTGAATCCGATTCGCCTGTTCGTGAAGATCACGAGGAGATGGCGCATGAGGGAGAAGCGTCGGTTGAAGATCATCACGAAGATTTCGCGCCCGTTGCCGCACCGGTTGTGGACGCCTCATCATTTGTAGATTCGGAGCCAGAAGCCGCGCATCAAGATGTTGCGTCGTTCGAACCGGTGGCCGAAGAGCCGGTGGCTGTGAGCGACGAGGTTCCTTATGAAGTTGAGTCTTCATTGGAAGAGCCTGCAATTGCATCGGATTTCGAGTCTTCGCTTGAGGAACCTGCCGCACCGGAAGAGGATTATTCATTCTCCGACTATTCCAGCGCTGTCGCCGATGACGACTATTCGTATGGAGACGCGGACGATTCGGTGGATTATTCCTACGACTCGGCTGAAACAGTTTCCGAAACCGAATCCTTCGAAGCGCCTTCTTACGAGGATCCGGTAGCGGACGAATATTCGTTTAAGGCCGAAACCTCGGAACCGGCTTCGGATTATTCGTTTGAAGCTTCGGAACCGGCCTCAAAGTACTCACTCGATTCCTATTCGGATTCGGATTCGTACTCGTACGATGCAGATTCCGCGGCCGATACTACGGAAGTTGAAACTGAAGAGGGGTACTCGGTTGAATCAGATGCTTCTGATTACGATTTTGAATCGACTGCCGATGTGTCATCCGATTCGGATTACTCGTTCGGATCTTCCGACGTCGAATCCGAGCCGGCCTCTGAGTATTCATTTGCTGAATCGGAACCCGAGGTCGATTATTCCTATTCGGCTCCCGCTGAGGATGCGGCACCGACCTATACCGAGACCGTTGAAACCGAGAGTTTTGACGCCGCGCCCGTTGAGGCCCCTGTTGAAATTCCTTCGATGGAAGCCGCTCCGGTAGTCGAAAGCGTACAGACCGCGGAACCCGCGCCGGCGGTTCGCTCGCGATTTGCGGATAGAAATCTAGATCTTCCCATCGAGGTCGCCGATGACGAGAGAAGGCTTCACAATGATGCCAGGAGATTTGCGCGACTTTTGGTTTCCGAGATCAAGCTTTACAACGAACAGAAGGTGAAGGAAGGCCGAGAATCGAGCGATCTTTACGAGCGTTTGAGAGAAGCGATCGACCGTTCGCGCGAGATGTACGACAAGCGCGTACAACCTCCCGTGGCCGCGAAGTTTGATTATTTCAATTACGAACTGATCAACACGTTGGCGGAAGGAGACGATTCCAAACTCGGCGCCAGCTATCCGGGGCCTGCAGTCTAGGCGTCCCGAATTCGAATAGAAAACCTCAAAAAGGCCGTCTTTCTGAAAGACGGCCTTTTTTGTATCAAGAATCTACCGACCCAACCATCCTTTGGAGGACCGTGCCTTGAAAAAACATCACGCGACGGATAAATTAGCTTGATGTGGTGTCGTCGGCAGGCAACCCCCAAAAGATTGATAACTGATAAGCGTTGCCGCCTTTTGGATCCAGAAAGACGGAAAAAACGCCTCGCTTTAAAGGCCGCCCAGCAATTTTGGCTTGGCCCCTTCCATGAAGTTCCGATTCTTCAAGAACCCAAACGGACAAAGACAGAGCTTCGCTTCGCATCTCAAACTCCGGAGACGGACTATGAAATTCAAACGCTTTTCCCCAATTAAAACATTCTCAATTTCCGGTTTCGCGGGTCTTATTCTTCTGTCAGCGTTTGCGCTTTCATGCAGCGCTCAGCCGACGATGACCGATGAACAGGCTCTCGCAAGCCTTAGGGATATGACCAAATCTGGCACGATGCCTTCCGAGTCCTTTGTTCAAAATATCGAGAACAGATTTGCTGGAAGGAAGACGGGTGCTCTCGCGAGGCTTCTTCGAGCGCGAATCAAGATCGAAAACGGTGATCCCAAAGGCGCCGCCTCGCTTTTGTCGAGCGATTTGTTTGAAAAGCAAACAGCGCTTGGAGATTACGCGCTGTGGCTCAAGGGAAAAGCGGAAAAGGCGGCAGGGGAAAACGTTTCGGCACAGAAATCCTTCAATGAGGTTGTCTCCAAGTACCCGAATTCCCTGAGGGTTCGCGAGGCACGCCTGCTTTTGGCGGAATCGCTTTTTGAAAGCGGCGCGTTCGATGGCGTCTTGTCGGCGCTCGATCCGCTTGTACGCGCGAATGACGGCGACGCGTTGTATCTCGCTTCAAAGGCTTATGGTGCGAAGGGCGACCTGATCAAGCAGACCGAGTTTCTCCGCCGTGCGTATTTTTATGCCCCTTTATCTGATGGCGGGAAAAGTGCGGAACAGGATTTGATTACAGCGGCACAAGATCTTGAGCCAAAATCGGCTGAAGAAATACTCGCCCGTGCACAACGTTTTTATCAGACCGGCAATTATAGAGACGCGTCGGAAGCGTTCGAAAAATATGCCGGTATGGGGACCTCGGCGGACAACGAAGTCAATTTCAAAAGAGTTAGATCGTTTTCGAAAATCGGACAGATGCAGGGGGCGATGTTCGTATTTGAGAAGTTGCCGGCCAGCGCGAAGGAAAGACCGCAGGCGTACTATGAATTGATTTCGGGTTACGCGCGTGGAAACGACTGGGCGTCGGTTCAGTTGCACGTTGGCAAAATGCGTCTGGAATTTCCGGGAAGCGAATGGACGCCGCGCACGATGGTTGCTGTTGGCGAAATCGCGAGTTCGAAAAAACGCATGACCGACGCGTCATACTATTTTCGTTCGACGATCGCCTCTTATCCCGACGCAATTGAGAATACAAAGGCGCAGTTTGATCTCGCCTGGACGCAGCATGAGCTGAAGAACTACCCCGAATCCGCAAAAATGCTGACCGAACATCTGGCGCGATATGTCGATAAGGACACTTCGTTCAGAGGCCAGGCCGGTTATTGGGCGGCGCGCGATTCCGAAAAGGCGGGGCTGATCGATGAGGCCTGTGCGCTTTATGACGCAACGATTTATCGTTACGGTGCGAATTGGTATGGATATCTCGCCCTCCAGAAAGTTGGAGCGCTCAGGCTCGACGGCAAGTGCCAAACGACAAAGACTTTTCCGGTAGACTCGTTCGTCCCGAAGGCGGTCGAAAATCTCAAGGTCGTGACGGTGGCGCCCGAAACCGCGGGGCAGAAAGAGCTGAAAAGAGCGGAAAAGAGCGAGGAGTTGTCAACGATCGGGCTTTTTGACTGGGCCATCGCCGAACTTGTCGAAGCGAAAAAAACAGCCAATGAAAGTCCGAGCGTAAACCTCTCGCTGGCTCGATATTATCGATTGCAGGGAGACAACGTCAGGGCGTTCCTGGCTCTCAAGGAAAGCTATCCCGATTATTCGCAGATGTTCCCAGAAGAGATGACTCGTGAGGAATGGGACATTTTCTATCCGCTTATCAATTGGAACGACATCAAGTTTTGGTCCGACCGGAGGGCGCTCGATCCATACACTGTCGCGGGTTTGATAAGACAGGAGACGATCTTCAATCCCAAGGCCAAATCCGGTGCCAACGCCTATGGCCTGATGCAGCTTTTGATCCCGACGGCGCGAACCATGGCCAGAAAGTATGGTGCCGCCGAAACAAACATCACGGGAACCAGCCTTTTCAATCCTCAGTTGAATATCGAACTTGGAACCGCTTACATGCGCGAGCAACTAACGAAGTACGGTCGCATCGAGTATATGTCGGTTGCCTACAATGCCGGTCCGGGGAGAGTAGTCTCGTGGAAACAATCGCTTCCCTCGGAAATGGACGAATTTGTAGAAGAAATTCCGTTTAACGAAACGAAAGGTTACGTTAAGGGAGTGATTCGCAACTCGGCTCAATACCGCAGGCTTTATGACGAAACCGGCAAGTTCAAATCGAATGTCGGTTCAAAACCCGTTCGGGCGATCGTCGAGAAACTTCCGAAGGAAAAGCTCACCGCTGCGTTGCCGGAAGTTAAGGTCAGAAAAGGGGCGCAAAGCGAGTAGCGTTTGTTTGAAGCAGCAACGGAAAAAGCGCCCGCCTAAACAGGCGGGCGCTTCGTTTTTGTCTTGGTAAATCAAGAATCACTCGAGGCAATCAGCAGTCTGCACCCAAAAGTCACCTCAAATCCCTCTTTTTTCATTTCGATCGCATGCATTTCGGCACTTACGTCTTGCGATGAAACGAGTTCGAGGAGAACATCGCCGTCTCGTTTTCCGATTCGAATATCCTTAACCCGGCTTTCGTATCCGCGATCCAAACCGTCCGCAATGCGCAGAATCGCGCTCAGTTCATCGACCGTCCTGCGATCGTTTTTGCTCAACGCCTCGTAGTCCAAATGACCCGGTTTTGGCAATGCCTTGCGATGATATCGAGCGACGTTTGCGATGATCAGCTTCTCGGTTTCGTTAAATCCCGTCATCTCGGAATGCTTGATCAGATAAAGCGAGTGCTTGTGATGCGCTTCGTGCGAAATGTGGTAGCCGACGTCATGGAGGAGCGCGGCCGCCGAGAGCAGAGTGCGCTTGTATCTGGCAAGACCAAACTCTTTGGCCATTCGGTCAAAGATGATTTCCGACATCGTCGCCACTTGCAACGCGTGGTTTTCCTCATAACCAAACCTGCGGCCGATCGCGAAAACATCGCGTAGTTTGGTATCTTCGACATCCGGTACCGGCGGAAGGCTTTCGGTTTCCGTTTCACTCAAATAGTCTATTATCACTCCTTCCTTTAATGCATACGGGCAAACCCTTACCGTTTCGATGCCAAGCGCCGTCATCACTCCCTCGAGAATCAACGCGCCGGCAACGATCACTTCCGCCCGTCTTTCATTTATAACAGGAATCGCGGATCTTTCCGCGAGCGACATTCCACCCAAAAGCGCGTTTAGTTTTCTTAGTTGCTTGAACTCTATTGCCGGGAGTTCTTCAAAATCCTTGTCCGAAAAATGAGCTATCAACGCCGACGTGTTTAATACGGTGCCGGACGTGCCAGAGGTGACGGACCATGATTCGCCCCTTATCTTCCGAACAGGCTGGGAAAGAGCGAATTCGACCTCTTCTCGCATGCCCTCCAGATCGGTTTCGGTAAACGGATCGGATCCCGAGAACTTTTCGGACAAGCCGACCGCGCCAAGCTTCATCGAGAAGAGCTTTTTCGGTTTTCCGTCCTCCATCAACGAAAGCTCGGTCGAACCGCCGCCGATATCGATGTTTAGCAGCGTACTGTGCTCACCCGCAAAATACTGTGCGGCGGCCAGCCCGATCAGTCGGGCTTCTTCCATCGATGGAAGTACCTCAACGTGAACTCCGGTTCGATCCTCAATCCTCGCAACAAAATCCGAGGCGTTCTGCGCCTGTCTTACCGAGGCCGTAGCGACGGCAAGGATGACATCGGATTCGCGACTCGTCGCGATGGAACTGAAACGCGAAATGGCATCAGAGGAAAGATCGATCGCTTCGTCCGAAAGATGTCTGTCTCGCAAAGTGTTTTCACCCAGACGAACCCGCTCGCGGTCTTGGAGGATAACTGTAAATGAGTCGCTGGCCGCGGCCTCGACGATCGCCAGCTTCAGAGAGTTGGAACCGATATCGATCGCGGCAATTCTTTGTGTTTTCATCGATGTTGCTATATTAGAATGAAGATTCATATAAACAAAAAGCAAAGGTCTTTCAAGCAGGTGGGAGTGCAAGAAAAAGTGATGAAAGTCAAAAATTTGATGACTAGGGATGTCGCTACATGCCGTGCGAATGAATCGCTGGCAGCGGCGGTTGGTGTGATGTGGGAAAGGGACTGCGGCGCGGTACCGGTGATTTCAAACGGGGTAGTGGCCGGGATGCTGACCGATCGCGACGTATCGATCGCGTGTACATCGAGAAACAAAAGGGCTTCTGAAATTCTCGCTTCGGAAGTGATCAGCGGATCCGTTTGCAGCGTGCGGCCCGGTGTTCCGGTTGTGGAGGCGTTGGCGGTTATGAGGAAGTACGGCATACGAAGACTCCCGGTCACCGGCAAGAAAGGCGAAATTAAGGGGATTATCTCGATTGCCGATGTGATTCTTGCGTCTTCAAAAGACAAGAAGCTGCAAAAAGAGGTCTTTAGGGTTATTTGCCGATTGGCGGAACCGCATGAGACCTCCAAGGAATCCTAAGCGGTTTTTACCGAACGGGAGGTATCTATGAAAACTCTGATGGTTTTGAGACACGCGAAGTCGAGTTGGGATCACCCCGATCTTGGAGACTTTGACAGACCGCTGAATTCGCGCGGCAGAAAAAACGCACCCTTGGTTGGCCGCGAGATGCGAGCAAGGGGCTATCACCCCGAAATTGTCGTGGCTTCGCCGGCCGCCCGTGCCAAGGCAACGGCCGAATTGGTTTTGGATGCTTCGGGTTTCGATGCCGATCTGAGTTTCGAACCACGGATTTACGAAGCCTCGTTATCATCGCTTCTTTACCTCGTTTCCGGTTTCGATGATGTTTATCAATCGATACTGATTGTTGGGCACAACCCGGGTTTTGAAGGACTGGTTGCCGCGCTCAGCGGAGAGTACAGACGCATGGCTACAGCCGCGCTGGCCGTTATTGATCTCGAAGTCGAATATTGGAACGACGCGGACCAGGGGTGCGGCGTGCTGCGGGATCATATACTTCCGAGAGCGCTGGATGTATGAGAATTGCGGACGTACGATCTGTTACAGGGCGTGTTTGATTCGGGTTTCTTCTCGGTTTTCTCCCGCTGGCACCCGTAACACCAATTTAAGATGGGGTTGTTACATTCCAGTTTCCGTTTTGGAAATTGAACTCAGTCAGGTTGGATTCGGGAAAACGCGGAAATGGATTTCGCATTGTTCTTGCACCGAATCTTGACTGAAAGATAAAACAGGAGCCATCGAAACCGCTTGCTATGAAGCACTACATTTTGATTGTCGAAGATGAGGCTGACATCGCCGAATCCTTGAGGTACAACCTCGAACGCGAAGGATACGGAGTTGCGATCGCCGAATCCGGTGAGAAGGGGCTTCGCCTCGCTCTCGACGAGCATCGTCCTCCCTCCCTGATCCTATTGGACTTGATGCTTCCCGGGATGAGCGGTATCGAACTCTGCCGTAGATTGAGGCAGGAGGCGTTGACCGAAGAGATGCCGGTGATAATGCTGACGGCAAAGGCTTCGGAGCCCGACAAGGTTGAGGGGCTCGAAATCGGGGCTGACGATTACATCACAAAACCGTTTTCGGTTAAGGAAGTGATAGCACGGGTGCGTGCGGTGCTCAGACGCAGTGATAGAGGCGAGGTGGACAAATACGAGGACGAACGCCTTGTAGTCGATTACGACGAGATGCGCGTGTTTTGCGACTCGGAGGAAAAGAAACTTACGCGAAAAGAATTTGCCCTTTTGTCTTATCTGACCAAGAACCTTGGAAGGGTCGCGACAAGACAGAGTTTGTTGGACAATGTTTGGGGTTACAGTTATTTTGGCGATACACGAACTTTGGACGTGCATATCCGCAGGCTTCGGCAAAAGCTCGATACTTGCGGAGACTGCATCGAGACTGTTGTCGGTATCGGGTACAGGTTTATCGGCTATCGATCGGACTAAATACTGCAGGGATCTGATTGGATACATTCAACGCAAAAAACTCGGTTCACGATTCGATCTGCCTCGCTGAAATTCTTCGGACTATTCGCGAGGCTGTATTGGTTGTGGGGTCAAACATGCAGGTGCGGGCTTCGAATCCGGCGGCCGAGGAGGTGTTTGTCCGCACCGATGACGGGCTCGACGGGAAACGTTTAAGCGAGGTTTTGCGGGACTTTCCGCTCCATGAGTCGTTTCGAAAAACGATCGCAGATCGGAAACCCAATGATCTGCGTCTTGAATTGATCGATACCACGCGCCGGATTTTTGACGTCCATGTGGCGCCGCTGGATCTTCCCGGCGAACACGCGGCGATCGGCTTTTTCCACGAAATCACTCACATCGAACGGCTTGAGAGGGTACGACAGGAGTTTCTCTCAAATGTCTCGCATGAACTTCGGACGCCACTGACGTCGATAATCGCGTTTATTGAAACTCTCACCGACGGGCCGTTGGAAGACAATGCAGACACGCACCGTTTCTTGGAAATCATCCGCAAGAATGCCGAGCGAATGCACCTTCTAATCAATGATGTTTCCGAACTGTCTTCGATTGAGGGCGGAAAGATACGTGTTGATCCGGTTGCCCTTAATCTGGGGGCACTCGTTTCGGAGATCACGGAGAGCTTGACGGCTCTCAGCACCTCGCGGACGGTGGAAGTTTTAAATGAGGTTCCCTCGGACTTCCAGGTATTTGCGGATCTCGTGAGGCTTCAGCAAATGCTCACAAATCTGATCGACAATGCCATCAAATTCAACAGGGAAGGCGGAAGCGTAAGGATTTCAGCGGCTTCCGACGGCGCGTTTGATCGTATCCTTGTGTCTGACACCGGCGAGGGAATCGGAAGGGAGCATCTTTCGAGAATCTTCGAGCGCTTTTACAGGGTGGATCGCGCCCGTTCGCGAAGCGTCGGCGGTACGGGCCTTGGTCTCGCGATCGTAAAGCACCTGGCACTCCTCCACGGCGGCTCGGTAACGGTCGAATCAAGACGCGGAGAAGGTACAACTTTCCAAATCAACCTCCCCCGAGAAGGCGCAAACCGATAAGAGGAGTTCCAAGTTCCAAGTTCCAGAAGTTCCAAGATTAAGAAGTTGAGTCCACTTTAAAAAGTTGGGTTGACAGGAAAAGGGCATCATTTTCAGTCACAACGGTTCGATATAGGTGAAAGACCCCTGCCGGCTTGTCCGGCCGGTGAATTAGGTCAGAAGCTAATCGCGGCAACAGATGAAGCACTCCAGCCCCCCCCTGCCGGCTTGTCCGGCAGGAGGCGAAGGTCCGCAGCTACAGCCGTTAAATACCTGGTGTGTTGAGGTTTAGGGTTGTTCTGGAAGGGGCTGACCTTATTCACCTGCCGCACAAGGCGGCAGGGGCCTCCGGATGAATCAAAGTGGTTTGGACTAGCTGCTGACCTTATTCACCTGCCACACAAGGTGGCAGGGGTCTTGCCCGGTTTCTCTGAGAATCGAATTGCCGGCCGATCTTATAATTGAATCGACTTTTCAGAGTGGATGCAATCTCCGGATCTTGGAACCTGGAACTCTTGGAACTTGGAACTCCTCCGGGCCTTGGAACTCCTCCGGGCCTTGGAACTCTTCCGGTTGTTACCAAAAACAAAAATATTCTAATGCCCAATCCTTTGTGTTATACTGAAAGCCAATCTTAAAGCTGGCAAAAGACGGATTGTATCAACAGGCAAATTTCCCCTGCCTGCCTGTGTATTTTTTCAAAACGGAGGACTCTATGGAATTAAGCGTGGGACAAAAAGTCGCTTACCCGAATCAGGGAGTGTGCTTGATCGAACAAATTGAGAAGAAGCAAATCGGAGGGAATGCGATGAATTTTTATTCGCTCCGTGTTCTCAGTGACAATTCGACGATTTTCGTACCCATGGATAATGCCGAGGCCGTTGGATTGAGGCCAATAATTGGTAACAAGCAATACAAAAACCTTCTGAGTCATTTGGGGGATGACTTCGAGGAAGTGTCGGACGACTGGAAGGTGCGCTCGCGCGAGTTTAACGACAAGCTTCAGTCGGGAGACATTTTCGAGGCGGCCGATGTATTGAAAAAGCTCACCTATCTTGCCACTGAAAAGAAGCTCTCCTTTAGAGAGCAAACGCTTTTGGAAAAGGCGAAGTACCTCATCCTTTCGGAAATGCAAAACGCCAATTTGGGTAATGAAAAGAAGTTGGAAGCGAAGATCGATCAGCTCGTGGAAAGCGCGTGCACGTGTCATCACGAAGAGTACGGCAGTGAAGAATCGATGGTTGATCACTGATTCCGGAATTTGAAATCCGGCTATCCCGCAATCAAAGCAAGAATTTCGGACGGCATTGCCGTCCGATTTTATTTGCGCCCGAAATATTTATTCCTTTGTATAACTGGTGCTCACCAGGGTTTTTATGTTTCCGCGGACATTGAAATCGCCCGTGATTTCAAGCTTTAGCGGGTCGCACGCGGAGACGAAATCTTCTCGAATGATGTTGATCACGTGTTCGTGAAAAACCTTAACTTCCCGAAACGAGTTTATATAGAGTTTCAAGCTCTTTAATTCGACGCATCGCTTGTTCGGAACGTACCGAAGGCGGATCGTCGCAAAGTCGGGAAAATCTGAAAACGGACAGATCGCGGTAAACTCCGGAATCTCGAAATCGATCCAAATCTCGCTGCCTTGATATTCATACTCAAAGCTGTCCAGTTGATACAGATTCATCTCGTCCCTCGGAGTGGAACGGATATCTAAACCCTGAAGGTTTTCCGGTGGCAAATCCTTGTCGTCAAACATTGGAAGATTCTACATGGTGGGAAGGCCGGGGTTCAATACGGGGGAGAGTTTCGACCGAGCCGAGTTCCGAGCCGAGTTCCAAGCCGAGTTCTAAGTTCCAAGTTCCAGAAGTTCCAAGTTGCCGGAGATTGAGTCCACTCAAAACAGTCGGTTCCATTCCAAAATCCGGAATTTCCTATTCGGACGCGAGAGCGTCACGTAGATTTTAGGCGTTGAAGTGAAACTTCAGGAATTGACGCGTGATCCTCAAGACGAAGAGCCGCCAAAATTTTGTCCTCACGCAAACGCTTTCGTTCAGAGGTTTGAAGCCGATATTTTGGGCTTGTGGATAGTCGTATTTATTCAGAGGGCTCGCCGTTTATTGACGCCAAATGCGGGTTTTTGAGCGTGAGAAGCGCGGCGGCGGCGGCGAGTGATATCAGCGCGCTGATTCCGAATGCGAATTCCGGACCGATTTTGTACCAGGCAAACCCGAACCAAAGCGATGCCGGAAGTACCGAGATCCCTATCGCCAGACTGTACAATCCATAGGCGGTACCGCGCCGATCCGCTGGCACTAGATCGGCGACAAACGCTTTCTCTACTCCCTCCGTCATTCCAAAGAAGACGCCGTAAATCAAAAACAGAACCAAGACCTGAAAAGGACCACTGACAAACGCGAATCCCAGATATACAACCGCATAAAGAACCCAACCACCGGCGATCAATTTCCTTCGCCCGATTCGATCCGAAAGCCCGCCAAACAGCAACGAACTAAAAACCTTTGAAAGATGGAGCGCCATCCAGAGCAATGGCAGATATGTCAGATTCACTCCCGAGTTTTGGGCCCTCAAAAGCAAAAACGCATCGGTCGAATTGGAAAGCGTAAACACCGTCAGGATAAGGAGAAACCGCTTGAAGTTCGAATCGAATCCCTCAAGCGTGAATACGGTAAGGGCCGGTTTCTCTGCCTTTCCTTCGGTGTCTTTAACAAAAAAGAGGATCACAAAAAGCCCGAGTATCACCGGCACCGAGGCAAACAGGAATACTTTTCGGTAATCGTCGGGGAGCGGATTGGTATGATCGGTGGCTAGGAAATAGAGAAGCACAAATGCCACGACCGGGCCAAACACCGCACCGAGGTGATCGGCGGCGCGATTGAAGCCAAAAGCGAGTCCGCGTTTTGATTCTTCAACCGAATGCGCGAGCAAGGCATCCCTCGGCGCGACGCGTATGCCTTTTCCGATCCTGTCGCCAAGTCTTACGCCAAAAACAAAATACCAGCTTTGGGCCAAGGCGAGCAGCGGTCGAAGTACGCTTGCCAAAGCATAGCCCGCGAACACAGGCAGTTTTCTGTTGTTGAATTTGTCGCTGAGATGTCCCGAGAAGAGCTTTAGAAGGCTCGAGACAGATTCGGCAAAGCCTTCGATCAGTCCGATCACAAACGGTGTGGCGCCGAGAGTTAGCTGGAGAAAGGCCGGTAGGAGCGGATAAATAATCTCGCTCGAAGTGTCGTTCAGAAGGCTTACAACGCTCAACGCGATAACGTTTCTACTCAGGAAACGGTAGCGCGCAAAATACGATTTGATTGCGGAAAGCATCTATTCTCCGAACGAACGGAATTGAAATTGAGGTGACTCGGGAGAGGGAAAAGTGGCTCCGTCAGCTCATAAAGGCCCAAATCAGAACAGCGCCGATGACGGCCGCCATCACAAGTACAAGCGCGATCCCGGCGCGAATCGCGAACTTAAGCGTACGTTTCAACATGCTGAAGGCAATGTAAGCCACGATCAGCATGACGACAAGAAAAATAATTGCTGCAATAGTCATAGGTCTTTAATTGGCGTTTAAAGTGGTCGAAGTGTTCCAAGTTCCAAGTTCGCTCGGAGGAGTTCCATGCTCCATGTTCCAAGTTCCAAGATTAAGAAGTTGAGTACTTTTTAAAAACTCGATTTTATTCCAAAATCCGGAAATTCCTATTCGGACGCATCGCGTCACGTAGATTCTAGCCGCTCCACCCCCTACGTATCTACTTGACGCTCTCGCGTCAGAAGAGGAAATTCCGAATGTTGTTTCAACTTTGTCCATTGAATCGACTTTTAGAGTGGCCTCAACTTCTGGAATTCTTGGAACTTGGAACTTGGAACTTGGAACTCTTCCGAGCGAACTTGGAACTCTTCCGAGCGGACTTGGAACTCTTCCGAGCGAACTTGGAACTCTTCCTTTACCCCCTCTCCGCGTTCTCCTGCATCACTCTTTCGATGGTTACGAGATCGTCTTCGGACAATTCGGTCGTTTCGGCCGGAAGCGCATAGTCGCCGTCAGCCCAGGCGCCGAAATCGATGAGTTTGCATCTTTCAGAACAAAATGGGCGGAAGGGGTTGCCATCGTATGCCTTTCTGGTACCGCAATTTGGACATTTAACCTGCATTTTGATCAATTGGATCGCTTCAGTTAAAAAGCGCCTTCAAAAATAAGAACGGCCTTTGCGAGAGATGCGGGTCGCTGTGGTCGCTTGAAGAGATTAGCACACCGTCATAATTTGCTACAACGGGTTTATCAAGCCCGACATCTTCACTTTTGATGCGCGTTTCGGCAAAAAAAACGGTGTCGCGACCCGCTTTTTTCAATGATTTGAAATGGGCGGTTTTTCCAAGAGTTTGAATTGGTCTTTCCGAAACTATTGAAAGTTACGCCAACAGGTGCAATTATTTAATAGTTTTTGGGTTCAGATTTGAACTTCAGGAATTTCGCGGACGTAACCGTAGAAGGTCGTTGGCCCAAGGAGCGAAAATGACAGATTACAAGGATCGTTTTGAAAAGTGGCAGAAACAGGCGAAAGAGAAGTTTGACGAGATCGACGAACAGCTCAAGATTTCCGATGTTCTTGACGAAGGCGTAAAGATCGCAAAGGAGACCGCTTCAAAAGGAGCGGAAACACTCAAGGAAGGCGTCGGACGGATCAAAGACGAGGCGGAGAAAAATCCGATCGGCAAAAAGGCGGTCGAGATCGCCGAAGACACGTTCGAAACGGCCGGGAAAACCGCAAGCAAGGCATGGAAGGCGACTGAGCCAGTAAGGGAAGCCGCCGAAGAGGCGGGCGATACTGCCGGGGATGTTTTTGAAACCGCCGCCAGAAACGCCGGAGATGTCGTGCGTACCGCCGGAGAAAAGGCCGGGGAGGTGATCAACACCGCCGGAAAAAAGGCTGGGGAGGTTCTTGGCGAAACAAAAAAGGGCGTTGAATCGACCGCGAATTCGTTCGCAAAGGCTTTTGGGCTTGGCGTCAGCTGGACCAAAACCGTCGATTCGGCCTTCAAGACGTTGAGTTCTACTTCCGCTTGGATTCAGGAGAAACCGCTTCAGGCGGTCGCGACCGGCGCTTCGGTAGCGGTCGGAGCCGGACTCGGTGTCGTTTTTTCCGGACTCAGTTCGCACTGGCTCTTCAACTCCTCGATCCCCGCCGCGACGGTCAAAATGGCGGCTACGAAATTCGACGAGCATCTCAAAAGGCAGGAGGAGCTCTCAGAAAAAGGCGACCTTACCGACGCCGAGAAGGATCGTTTGAAGTTCGAGAGGGATGTTACGAAATACGTTGGAGCGCCGATGCTCGGCGCGTTCTCTTTTGCTTCGGGCGCCGTGATGCTGACGAACATCTTAAATCCCAAGACAATCACGGGTGCGCCGATCGATTGGATCCTGCGAGGCAATCCGTTTCTGGAGGGCATCTGGTTCTTTGGAAACGGTATGGTTTGCATCAAGACCGGTTATGATTTCTTTATGATCTCGCTTGCGGACCACGAAGACGTCCAAAAAGTCGTAAACCAGGTCAAAGGGATGCTCCCCGGAGCTCAGGAAGCATAGAGAATTCTTATCGGAAACGGTGCGAAGCACAATACGAATACGATGAATGTGAGGATCGCGATGGCGATCCTTTTTTTATCCAAAGGCTCGTTATCGGCGGGGCGCGGATGACCGACACGCATCATAAACGCGAGTATCAATGCGAAAAGGAGTCCGGCCGGGCTATTGAAAAAGACAAGGCCGCTTATCGAAAGCATGGCCATAACGACAAACGCGATCCTTCCCGTCCAACGATGAAATTTCTCTCCAAAAACCGCGTAGATCGCATGCCCGCCATCGAGTTGTCCCGACGGTATTAGATTCAAGGCCGTAACGAGCAGTCCGAGCCAGGTAGCGGAATAGAAAGGATTGGGAAGGATCGGCTGACTGAGATCAATTCCTTTGATCGCAGCCAGAAGATGTATCCAAATCGGATCTGTAAAAATGATGGTTTCCGATCCCGGCGGCATCGGCTCGCTGATTGGCGGTGCTTGGGTAAGCGTCAGGATCATTATGATCGAAACCGGAATCATCGCGAAAAAACCTGCGAGCGGGCCGGCGACACCGATATCGAAAACCGCTTTTCGCGAAGGCATGGGGGAGACGATCCTTATAAACGCTCCCATCGTGCCGGCGGGGCCGACGAGCGGCGGCGTTGGGATAAAGAACGGCAGTGTCGCATGAACCCCGTAAAGCCTGCAGGCGATGTAGTGTCCCATTTCGTGCGAGACCAAAATAAAGAGCACGGCCGCCGCATATGTCATGCCGTAGGAAAGGTTTGCGGTGTTTCCAAAAACCGCTTGTATCGATTCAAAAACAAAAACCGCGTAGTAGATCGGCAAATGCGGAATCGAAGCGATGAGTTCGGAATATGTTTCGGCGCCGGCGCCGGCGCCGGCGGAGTCGCTTCCAAAGCCCAGATATCCAAAAGGCCAAAGGCATCCGGCGACGGTACAGGTTAGAAACGTCACAAAGAGCAGCAATCCGTGAAAAAGCCACGTCAGAGGTTTGGGGCGCATCGCCGATTGAAGGGAGTAATCCCGTGAAGACATATTCACAAAAAAGCGCAACTCACAAATTGCATGCAATCTGCGAATTGCGCCGTAAGATTAGGACCAGATTCAGACCGAACGGGCCTGAAGTTCCTTGCCAGGTTTAAAACGGATAGTCTTTCCGGCGGGGATCGGCACTTCCTCCCCGGTTCGGGGATTTCTACCGATGCCACGTTTTCGAGGTTTGACAACAAAAACACCAAACCCCCGAAGTTCTATTCGCTTACCATCGGCCAATGCGTTTTTCATTGCATCAAGGAGCGCGTCAACAACCTGTTCGGCTTTTTGTTTGGGCACTCCGGTCTGGTCAGCCACGTGATTAACAATGTCAATTTTAATCATCCTTTTCTCCCCAGAATTCGAAAAGCAAGCAATATCGTCCGTAGGCTTCGATAATAGATAGAGTTGAAACCCATGTCAATATTTTTTCCGTCGGAGTGAAACGCTAAAGCTAATAATATCCACAATTTATAAAGCCCCTGTGGAAATCCCTTATAGAACCATCACGTTTGCTTATGGAAAGCGAGGAAGTCAATCAGAACATCGTTGGGTCTTTCAAGATGCGGGAAATGACCTACATCGGCATATTCGACGATATTTGTCAGATTCGGCAACAGTTCTCGAAAACGATCCACGACGTGTTTTCCCGAAACGGGGTCTGCGGAGCCGTTGATAAATAGGAAGGGAAAATCGATCGAAGCAAGACCGCCGAGCCAGCGTTCGCGATGGATCGCGCGTTCCCTCATGTATTGAATCAGCTTGTGTGCGATCTTTTTGCCGTCGTTTGCCCTGAATGCGACGACGAAATCATCGAGTTCGGCATCGCTTGGCCGGTAGTTTTGTCCAAAGATCGAAGCGAGAGATTTCTTGAAGGCAAAATCAGGAATCATCCTTCCAAACAATGGTCCGATCGGCCCGATCAAAAGCCTTTGCGCCAAAACGGGTCTGTGGGTTTCGGGAAACAAAGCGCCGTTGAGCATTGCGAGCGATTCGATTTCAAATTCTAGTTTGTCTTCCTTTCTCCTTGCGAGAAGTTCCTGCGCGATCGTGTTGCCAAAATCATGCGTCAAGAGATGGACGGAATCCACGTCAATATGCCTGACCAGCGCCGATAAAAGGTCGGCCTGCGCATTGGTCGTGTAATCAAAATCGAATGGCTTGTCGGAAAAGCCATAGCCTATTAGATCAAAAGTGACCACTCGGAAATCCTCCAAAAGCCCGGGGAGGATTTTTCTGTAGTCGTATGACGAGGTCGGGAAACCGTGGACGCAGAGGAGCGTTTTCGATCCGTATCCTTGCTGGGCAAGGAAGATGTCGTGGTTTTCAAACTCGAAAAAGCGGCCTTTTTGAAACCACGTGGCCAGCTCGATTTTGTTGTGCTTCGTCATGATTCTCTAGCCTCGTTCGAAATCCGCGGAATATTCTTGATTTGCACTCAAAATGGTAGAATCCTCAAACAGTATAGTTCAATTCGGGTTACGCCGGTTTTTCGATGGTTGAAGGGTTAGGCCGGACTTGATTTTATCGAATACGAGTTGGAATCAGGAGAAAAAGCAAATGCGTTGGAGAGATCAAAGAAGAAGCGACAATATTGAGGACCGCCGCGGAATGGGCGGAAGGACGGTTGCGATCGGCGGCGGGGGCCTCGGCGTGATCGTCATATTGATTGCGGCGCTGGTATGCGGTGTCGATCCGCGCAATCTTCTTGAGGCTCAGCAGGATGCACAACAGCAACAGCAAACACAACCCAACCAGCCTCCCAAAAAGGATGACGATTCTGAATTCGCAAGTACTGTTTTGGCGAGCACGGAAGACGTTTGGAACGATATATTTCGGAGAAACAACATCAGTTATCGCGAACCGAAACTGGTTCTGTTTAGGGATCAAACCGCGTCGGCTTGCGGCTATGCGGACAAGGCGATGGGACCGTTTTATTGCCCCGGCGACGAAAAGCTCTATCTCGATTTCGCGTTTTTTGATGAACTGCGCAGGGAGTTCAAGGCACCCGGCGATTTCGCGCAGGCCTATGTGATCGCGCACGAGGTCGGGCACCACGTGCAGAACCTGCTCGGTACGATGGACCAGGTTACACGCGCGCAACAGCGTTCGGGCCAAGCAGGCGCAAACCAGCTTTCGGTAAGGCTCGAGCTTCAGGCGGACTGCTTTGCGGGAATTTGGGCGGCGGCGGCTGACAAAAAAGGACTTGTCGAGGCGGGCGACGCCGAGGAAGCGATCCGTGCGGCGGCGGCGGTTGGAGACGACATGATTCAAAAACGCACCCGCGGCTATGTCGTACCCGAATCCTTCACCCATGGCTCGTCAAGAGAAAGAATGGAATGGTTTGCAAGAGGCTTCAAAACCGGCGATGTAAAGCAGTGCCGAACATTTGAATAAAACCTCTTTCCAAAGGCGACGACATCGGGGGGCCTTTGCTCAACCAATAGAACACGAAACGCCAGTTGCCTGCAATGTGTGTCTAAGTGAGTAGATAATGATGATCGGACATGGATCCGGCAATCGCACAGGCGAATTTGGATTGCAATCTGTCCCGGTTGAAATGAAGGGATGGGGCGTTTTGGCGAAGATGTCTCAAAATCAATTTGAGCAATGAAGATCGCAACGTTCGCGAAAACGATATTTCGTTAGGTAGAAAGACCCCTGCCGGCTTGTCCGGCAGGTGAATCAGGTCAGAAGCTAGTCGCGGAATCAAATGCAGCGTTCGGGCCGCCCTGCCGGCTTGTCCGGCAGGAGGCAAAGGTCCTTGGCTACAGCCGTTAAATACAGGGTGTGCCGAGGTTTATGGTTGCTCTGGAAAGGGCAGACCTAATTCACCTGTCGCAAAAGGGCCAGCGGTCTCTGGCTGAATCAATGGGGATTGTGACCTCATTTACCTGCCAAACAAAACGGTCGCGGCCTCGCTTGGATACTTCGAAAATCAATTTACCAAGCGATTTCCATCTCGGAACCGGCTTATGGGTCTCCCTCGCTCCAAAAGCGATTGTTTAAGAAGACCCTGAAACCAAAACCTCTCGGCTCCAGTAAAAGGAGTATTCAATCAACAAATTTGAAACTCCAAAATCAAGCCAAAAGCAAGAATGAAACTACAATCACCCAAAGCGCTCCGAGTTTCTCTCGCATTTATCCTTCTTCTATTTACCTGCACCAATTTCGCCTTCGCCCAATCAACGGACGAAGAGCCGCGAATCGTACCTCATAGGATCAACGAGTTTCTCTACGTTCTCTATGGCGGCAACGGCCAGGGTTCGAATGTTGGCCTTCTGATCAGCGACGACGGAATCCTTTTGATCGACGGCATGACGGAGAAATCCAATGAGAAGCTACTTGGAGCCATCAGAGAGATCTCCGACAAGCCGATAAAATACGTCCTAAACACTCACAGCGATTTTGACCACAGCGGCGGCAACAGCTTCTTTTCAAAAATGGGCGCGACGATAATTTCGCAGGAAAACTCGTTGTATAGCTCGGCGCCGACCAAACTCAATTTCAAAAACAAACTCTCGCTCAAATTTGGTGTCGAAGAGATTACAGCCGAACACGTCGTTTCGCATTCCTTTGATGATGTGATTATTCGACTAACCAAAAGCAACGTGCTTTTTACGGGAGATGTTTTTACAAGCAACTACTTTCCCTCGTTTCTTTCGCTCGAAGGACAAGACAGGGCACTTGATCTTGCAATCGCGCAATCGGACAACTCGACGGTAGTCGTGCCCGGGCATGGCTCGGTTGCAAACCGAAAAGACCTTGTTTCCTTTAAGGAGAATTCAAGCAAATGGCGTGCAAGGGTCGGGGCACTCGTCAAACAAAAGACCGGCATCGACTCCATGGTTGAAGATCAGCAGCTAAAAGCGATACGAGACACGTTCCTCATCAACCGACCCGAAGGCATCCCAAAGGAGAGATTCAAAAGGTTTATCGAACGCACGCTCTCTTCAGAATTCACACAAATCGTTTCGCTTGGCAAAAAACAGATCAGCGACTACGTCGGCGATTACGAGCTCGAGAATAAAACCATCCTAACCGTACGGATGGCAAACAACAGGCTTTATCTTCTAAAACTCAACGAGTTTTACGCAGAAATACTCCCGCTCTCGGCAAAACGATTCAAAATACGCGGCGCCCTCGAATCAGAAGGCCACTATCTTTTTGGCTTCGATAAAAAAGGCAAGCCAAACAGCCTGACGTTTGTTGATGACGGGAAGAGCGTGATGGCTAGAAAACTAAGCGATGTTGCATCCAGAATGCATTAACCGGGAATCAAATTTCGGGGCTTGCGTGACCTTGGGCAACAAGAGCAAACGCGACTGGACCGCGTCCCCGCCTGCAATGAGCGAAGCGAACAACCCCTTTATCACCGCACAAGTCCAAGTAAACAAATCAACACCGGCGAAAAAACCCAAAACCCAAAACGCAAAACTCAAGACTCAAAACTAGCAACTCCCCCCGCCCCGAAAAACTAAGTCAGGCGACTCCAAAGCGCAACGCCCATGCATTATTAGAAAATGTACCGCGAATCTCGCGAAGTCACGGAGCATTTCGGTCCGGCTTTGGTTGTTCGGTTTGTTTCCAGAATTCCATGGATGCCAATATCAAGAAACCTCGTGATGTTGCATGGGCCCGTATATTTCAAGAACACGTCCATTGAAGAAAGACGCCGGTTACCGATGCTGAAGCAGCGAGTACTGATATTTTCAGAGAGTTGAACGCGTCGCGCAGACTCCAAGGTAAGGCAACCGAAATCTCAAAGTAGAAATAATATTAAAATGGACTTGCTTTGTGTGTGTGTGTGTGTGTTAGCGTCTGCCTATTGATTGAAACAGGTTTACCTCATTGAACTCCCGATGTCTCCCGGACTGATCTCCCGAAAGAAGCTCAGGACAACAAAAGGTGAACAACCCATATCCGGATAACTGTATCTCCACCGGATGTGCGTGTTTCATGTGACGCGGCGAGCAGGGTTTTTTGGATGTGGGAGTCCGAAAACGTCCGCTTTGGGGTGATGATTATCCCCCGCAGCATCAGGGCACTTTCCGATTTCTTCAGTATTCAAACAATCTTGGATTGCGAATAATATTCGCCGCAAAAGAACAGCGTTTTGCGCCTGCAGCACTGTGCGGGAATGAATCATAGTCGATTCAGCCCAAACACGCTCCGCGAAGCGATTCGGATATCTGCGCCCAATATGACCGCAGTGCCTGCCCTTCGAGGTGGGATTGAAAACCCGACAGCAAGCCGCGAAGTATCGCGCCACGGAAAACCATGAACCAATCGGAAAACCAAAAAAGGCCGAGCATTTGGAACTTGGAACTTGGAACCGGGAACACTCAAAACACCGCACAACGTAAGCAAGAAGCCACGAAACGCCCAATATGATGTTTCGCCGCAGGGCCTGCCCTTGGAGGCCAACGATTGAAAATCCGAAACAAGGCCGCGAAGAAACGCGCCAAAGAAAACCATGAACCAACCAGAAAACCAAGAAAGCCGAGCATCTGGAACCTGGAACTTGGAACCTGGAACACTTATGACACCGCACAACGGAAGCGAGAAGCTACATGTCCACTAAAACAAAACTCGTCGAAGCAAATGAGTCCAACCAAACGCGTGGATTAGGAAAACTTGAGAAGATTGGAGGAATCGCCGTCCTTCTCGTCTTCGTTGCGGGAGCGCTTGCCGCGACGGGAGTCTTCACATCGAATGATTCGCCGAAGGGTGCGTCCGCGGAGAACTCGCAGGGCGGGCTTCTATCAAGGCTCAACCCCTTCGCACCGTCTCCGACACCGACTCCGCTGGCATTAAGCAAAGAAATAATCTACGCCGGAGACAGGCTGTTGGCGGTCGAGGACGCGGGCGCGACGGCGGCGCCTCCGGCCGATCTCGCCGTCTGGCGTCCATCGACCGGGGTCTGGTGGGTTTTGGGAGGTCCGGGGTCGCAGCAGACGGCGTATGGTTGGGGCACAAATGGCGATTTGCCGGTTCCGGGCGACTATGATGGTGATGGAAAGACGGATTTCTCGATCTTCCGCCCATCGACAAACCAGTGGTGGATCATGAAAAGCTCGGACTCCGCCTACTACGCCCTGACTTTCGGAACCTCGGGAGACAAGCCCGCCCCCGCCGATTACGACGGAGACGGCCTGACGGACGCCGCCGTCTTCCGTCCTTCCGACACAAACTGGTACATACTCAGAAGCTCCGACGGAGGACTCACCGTCACACAGTTCGGAATCGCATCGGACACCCCGGCGGCCGCAGACTACGACGGCGACGGAAAGGCGGACGTCGCCGTCTGGCGCGACCCGACAAAGGTCTTCTACTCGCTCGATTCCTCAAACGGAAACCTCAGAACGGCAACTTTTACTGTCAATGGTGTTCCGGTCCAATCCGATTTTGACGGGGACGGACGGGCCGACCAGGCGGTGAGAAGCGGCAACCAGTGGCACGTCTTCCAAAGCACGACAAACACTTTCTGGACGCCTGTCAGTTGGGAGCAGGGCGGCGATCTGCCGGTCCAGAACGACTACGACGGGGACGGCAAAACGGACGTCGCGGTCTGGAGAAACTCGACCGGCACCTGGTACATCAGGAACAGCGCGGACAACTCGGCAAGAACGCAGCAATGGGGCGCGGCCGGCGACATTCCGGTTCCGGCGTACTACAGGCGGTAGCGGGCCGTAGGCACCCGGCCGCACCGGAAATGGATTTCCCTTACCGCAAAGCGGGAGCAAAAAGGATAGGCATCAACGCCCGCGGGGCGCAAAAGAAACTTGGAGCGGATACCAGAATGAGAAACCTTGCAGAACCGAAACCGAACAGACAGCAGCGCGGCTCTTTCGCGGTCAATCTTCAATTGATCGCGATGGCTTTGATTCTTCCACTCTTCGCAGCGGTGTCCGCATTGGGCCAGGACAAGGACGCACAGAAGAACTACCAGCCCGGCGTCCCCTTTACAAGCGCGGACATAGAATCGGTCAACAATACAAACGGGAACATGCTGATCGATTTCGGCTTCGGAAGCGTAAGGGGAAGGGGGACGGCGTCGGCAGGATACGCCCTGAAGTTCAACAGCAAGCTTTACGAGTCGCACCAGATGACCGACCTTGATTCAAGCGGTCAGCCGGCCGAGCAGCTGTTCATAAGGCCCGATTCCGAGGGGGGATGGCGCTACGACAGCGACTACCGGATCAGGCTCCACAGCAGGAACGATGATCAGGAACAGCCAATTCAGGTTTCAGACAGCTGCGGCAGGCCGAACTACAAGGCGGTCTATGTCTGGAAACTGATGATGTATTTTCCGGATGGCAGCCAGCACGAATTCAGGCCCACCGGATATTCCGACGAATCCCAGGATCAGCAATATGGAAAGTTCCAGACAAAGGATGGCTATTTCAATGTTGATACGAGCGGAAAGGTAACCGATCTTTCATGGACCTCGGACGGCGGAGGATGTCCGAACACGAATACGGTAATCGTCCAAAGCCAGGATCCGAATCCGCAAATGACGTACTACAGCACGGACGGCACGTTCATGCGGCTTGTGATTCCAAACGGCCAGGATCCGAGAAACCCCGGCACATGGACGCTTTACATGCCGGACGGATCGAGGGTTGCGAGCACCGCCGGGCAGCATCAGAAGATCTACGACAGAAATGGGAATTATGTCACGCAGTCAACGGTGACGCTTCCCGACGGTTCGCAGGTGACGGGGTACGTCGACCAGCTCGGACGCTATGTGGCGAGAAAGGCGGTATCCGCTATGGAGGACGAGATCCATCGCAAGGGGTTCGGAGGAGAGGACGTCAAATACACGGTTAAATGGAAGTACATCACCGTGATCAGGCCGTATCTCACGGACAACGCCTCTCAGGGGCAGCAGCAGGGACCGAACTCGGAACAGGTCATGGTGGCGCTTCACCGCGTGGTCGACGAGATCATATTGCCGGAGCAGCTTTTGGGAGACTCTCCCGGAGACCCGCTGCGATACAAGTTCAGCTACGACGGGCACGAGGGACAGGCAAGCTATGACCCCAACAACCCCAACTACTCAAATGGATGGGGCGAGCTGACGGAGATCGAAACGCCTTCGGGCGCCAAATCGCAGTACGGCTACGCGCAGCTTCTGCCGAACATGAGAACCGGCATGCTTCTCGCCCGTCTGGGCCGGGTCGCCGACAAGAGCCTTGTATATCAAACCGAATACGACGGCCAGACCGAAACCGTCACGGAAAAATGGCTTTACGAAATATACAGCACCTACTCGCGGGTTACCGGACCCGACGGTGCGGTAACGCGGATTGATTTCTTCGACACCGGCACCGACAACGACCTGAGCGGACGCGTCTACAAGGAGACCAGGCCGGACGGCTCGCTCGTCGAGAGAACCTGGTACAACAACAAGGTCGGAGGCTGTCCGTCCTACGGCTGCGGATCGATGAGGCGGCTGAACACATACGTGAAGACCGAGTACAGGTCGGTTGCGGATGCGACCGGCACGCCGGTCCTGACGGCGATCAGCGACTTCGAATACGACAAGAACGGAAACGTAACGCAGGTCTCCAATTACGACTATGTCCCGTACTCCTCGGTTCCGAGGGACTCCCTGGGACGCCCGAACGGAATTCCCTCCGGGATTGCGCCGGAAAGGAAAATCGAAACCGCCTATTTCAACCCGACGGAAAACGCGGACGACACGGCCTCGAACAACCCCAATTCCTACTGGAACACTTCCGCGAAAAACGTGACAGGGGCGGTGAAGTCATCAACGCTCAAGACGGCAGCTAACGCCCCGGTCTCCCATTCGGAATTCGTTTACGACGACCCCGACACTACCGCGAATCCGGTCAGCATAAGGGTCTGGTCATCATACAAGGGCGGCGCGTACAGGGCATGGAGCAACCCGCTTTATGCCTCGAACTCCATAGAAACGACCGCCGCCTACGATTCATACGGAAACATCCTAACGACGACCGACGCGCGGGGAATACAGACAAGATTCACATACAGCGCGATAAACGGCGTCACGAGCCTCTATCCGACCCAAACCGAAACCGCATGGGGAACATCCTTGGTAAGAACCGCTACCGCCGAGTACGACTTCTGGACGGGTCTTGTGGTCTCGGCGACCGACGCCGACAACAACATCACCGCGGAAACCGAGTACGATCCGCTTGGCAGACCCGTAAAGACCATCAGCGCGGCGGGAACAGCGCAGGAATCGTGGGTCGTCACCGAATACGACGACGCGCTTCGAATAATCGTTTCGCGGGGCGATCTGGAAACCAAGGGAGACGGTAAGGCCGTTTCTGTGAGGCATTTCGATGAAATGGGAAGGCTCAGGCTTCAGAGAGCGCTTGAAAATCCGACGGTCGAGGATCCCTACGACGAGGCGGACGGGATAAAGGTGCAGACGCGTCACAGATTCGACAACCCCTCAAATCCCGCATCAAGCAACGGCGCGTACTCTCTCGTCTCAAACCCCTATCGCGCGGCGACATCCGCGCTCGCCTCGGGCGAGGAGTCGATGGGATGGACGCTTTCCTACTCGAACAGGCAGGGAACGCTCTCGGAAACCGAAAGCTACGGCGGGGCGGCGCTTCCCGCGCCGTTCGCTTCCTCGGGCGGAAACACGGCCACCACAGGCTTTGTGACCACAAGGCGCGACGCGGCGCGAACGCTCGTCATCGACCAGGCGGGAAAGAAGCGGATCAGCAAGACTAACGCGCTCGGACAGCTCGTGGAAGTGTGGGAGGTAAAAGCACAAGATTCGTCAACGGAAGCGGTTTCGTTTCCGGGCGAGCCATCGGTCGCATACGGCTACCGCACAAGCTACGCCTACGACACGCTGAACAACCTCAAGACGGTGAGCCAGGGCGTTCAAACGCGGACCTTCTCCTACAGCTCGCTCTCAAGGCTTCTCTCCGCAACCAACCCCGAATCGGGTACAATCATCTACCAGTACGACGCCGGTGGAAACCTGACGCAGAAAACCGACGCGAGGGGTGTTTTGACGAGCTACACTTACGACAACCTGAACCGCATCACGGGCCGGAGCTATTCGAACGAGCCGTCGGGGCAGGCGCCGACGCCCGCCGTCACTTACACCTACGACAATCTCCCGAACGCCGTCGGAAAGCTGACAAAGGTTGAAAACAGCGTCTCCAAAACCGAATACACCGAATTCGACATCCTCGGAAGGGTGACGAAATCGCGCCAGACGACCGAAGGGACGAGCTACGGCGACACGGAATACAAGTACAACCTCTCGGGCGCTCTCTCCGAGACGAAGTATCCCTCGGGCAGGGTTGTCAGAAACGTTCTCGACAGCACCGGAAGGCTCTCGATCGTCCAGTCGAAAAAAGACGCGAACCATGGTTTCTGGGACTACGCCAAGGGTTTCCAGTACACGGCGGCGGGGGCCGTTTCGGACATGCAGCTTGGAAACGGGAAATGGGAGTCGACGACGTTCAACTCAAGGCTCCAGCCGACGAAGATCGCTCTCGGAACCGTCCAGGGCGGAGACGACAAGCTGAACCTCGCGTATGAGTACAACACGAGCGGGGTTGCCGACAACAACGGCAACGTGCTGAAGCAGACGATCACCGTAAACTCCACGCCCGGCCAGAACAACGGCTTCACCGCCGTCCAGTCCTACGCGTATGACGAGATCAACCGCCTCAAGTCGGCGACGGAAACCATCGGAGGAACGCAAAGCTGGAAGGAGGCCTACACCTTCGACCGCTACGGAAACAAGAACTACGACGAATCGCAGACAACCACACTGACAAGAAACTGCGGAACGGCGCCGAACCTCACGATCTGCCAGCAGGACCGCGAGATGGAGAACCCCGAAATCGATTCAGCAACAAACCGAATCAAGGAACTCCAGCCCGACGGCGATTCGGTGAAGGACTATGAATACGACCCCGCCGGCAACACCATAAAGGATCCGGACGGCAGAAAGTTCTTCTACGACGGAGAAAACAAGCAAATAAGAGTCGCCCAACTGGATTCGCAAGGAAACGAAACCTCGACCATCGGAGAATACTCCTTCGACGGAGACGGCAAGCGAGTCAAAAAAAACGTCCCCGCAACAGGCGAGACAACGCATTTCGTATATGATGCAGGTGGCAAACTCATCGCGGAATACTCCACAATCGTCGAGCCCTCCCCATCTGCAATGGTAAACTATCTGACACAAGACACGCTCGGAAGCCCAAGGATACTGACGGACAGGGATGGAAACGTCAGTTCGAGGAGGGATTTCTTGCCATTCGGTGGTGAACTGCTTGTCTCGTCAACTCCTCAACGATTGCTTACGGCGGGATATGCAACAGATAACACGAGGCAGAAATTTACCTCGTATGAAAGGGATGTGGAAGTCGGACTTGACTACGCTAAAGCTAGAATGCTCGAATACGGTCACGGTCGCTTCACCTCACCTGATCCTCTTATGGCCAGCTCAACTCGAACAACCCCACAGTCTTGGAATCGGTTCACCTATGTGCTAAACAACCCGCATAAGTATGTCGATCCGAGCGGAATGGTGTGGGGCGAAAGAACGCTAAAGAACGGCATAACTGAATTCTGCTATGCACCTGGAAAGTCCGTGTGCAAAGGCTATACGGAATACACTGGGGATGGGATTCTCTCCGATCCTTTGGTTAATGGAAAAGAGTTGGGCTACGCAATTAGACTACTTCCGGACGGAGGATGGGAGCGAGTGGTTCCAATTATTCTGCCGGGAGGAGAAGGCCTTGGATGGATCTCTGCCCAAGATGCCACGGCCCTTAGAGACGTTAGTGGAGGGCTTTTGTGCTCCGCGACAATGAAACTCCTTTGTCTTGCGACTCCTGGTTCAGAGATAGCGAGCAACGTTGAAGTCGCGGCAGACGTGGTCCAGACTGCATTCTTGATGAAAGCATTGCTCAAAGCAGGAATGTCGCTTGCGGCGATCGCAGCGGTAATCAAAAAGAACCCGGACGACCTTGCCAAAATTGCCAAAAAAGTTGTTAAAGGCTATGGTAACCTTGAATGTTTACAGTGTGCAAAAGAATTGCTCGCTTTGTTTGAAAAAGCTGGGGTGAAGGGAACGCTCAGGGAACTAACTAGCCATGGTTATCCAATGGTAAGAAGAGGACAGAAAACCGGAGAAGCGATTTCCCGCAATGGCAGACATTTTGGAGTTCAGGTTGGTGACAAGATTTATGACCTGTTTCATCCCAAAGGGCTGTCGGTCAAGAAATGGGCAGATCAATTTGAAGCTATAAATGGAGTAGAACTCGTGCCACTTCCACCGAAGTGAGAATGTATAATGAAAGCATCGGAACTTTTAACCAAATGCTTGGAAAGACCGGCATTGTATGTTGGATATGAATCCGTGACCTTAATCAAAGCCTTTGTCGATGGGTATATTTACGGCTACGAGGATGGGTCGAAAAACGATGGTAACAGCGTAAGAGACCCATTATATTCGGGTTTTCAGGATTGGGTATCAAACCGTTTCAAGCTCCGTACTGAACATGACTGGGCATCTATTATTACTTTTATGGGTGTCAGCGATACGTCGGCATGTAGATTGGCGAAAAAGTTGTGGAAAAAATACAGAGAACAAGTGGAGGAATCGCAGTAGGCCGCATTTCTCAGTGCGTCGCGCAGAGGCGCCATTACTCAATGGCTGAAATCTCACCTGCGGGCTGTCGTTCCAGCCGGTAGCAACTTGAACAATAGGAAACTAGAAATCTGAAGCGTTCAGCGACACGTGCTTCTTGGAAACGAAACCTTGGCGAGCATGCGGGTCGAAACGAGTTGTGAAGCTCTGGGCAGGCCTCGAAAAGCGCGAGAGGAAGCCGATCCTCCGTAGATTTAAGGAATGCGGCCGCGAGTTGCGGAAGCGAACTCAAAAAACGCCTTAGTCGATCCGCCAGGACAGAACCATAGTCGTTTCAAACTCTCACGGGCAGCGTGAACGGGTTGACGAGCCGACATCATTCGGAGGCACGATCGACCAGGACCTCGGTCCGGTTTCGGCGCCGCTCCAGCCGACGTTTTACAAGTACGACGTAAAGGGCAACATGGTCGAGGTGACTCAGGGGGTTCAGAAACGAAACTTCCTCTACGACTCGCTCGGACGGCTGATCCGGGTCAGGCAGCCCGAACAGGAAGTCAACGCCTCCCTTGCCAAGACCGACCCCGTAACCGGGAACAGCAGCTGGACGGCGGGATTCACTTATGATGTTCTCGGCCGCCTTGTCAGATCGACCGACGCGCGCGGCGTGAACATCGTCAACGAGTACGACAACGCCGACCGCGTGCTCAAGCGATGCTATTCGAAGGAGAACTTCCAGACAACGGCCTCAACCTGCGCAGGGCTTGCCGGAAACCTCCATCCGACGACAACAGACGTCAGCTACAAGTACGATCTAATAAACGGGCAGATCGCAAACAGCAAGGGGGCGCTGATCGAAACATCTAACGGCGTTTCGACAAGCAGGACGAGCGCCATCGACCAGTACGGGCGCCCGACCGAGTACCAGCAGATTACGGACGGGGCGACCTACACCTCCAAATACGCCTACAATCTCTCAGGCGCCCTCATCGAGGAGGAGTATCCCTCGGGAAGGAAGGTGCGGAACGATTTCGACGAAAACGGCGAGCTTTCGCGCATCCACGGACAGAACGGCGCGGCATCCACCGCAAGGACGTTTGCCAACTCCATCAACTACCTCCCCGACGGCAGGATCGAGAAGCTCAGGCTCGGGAACGGGCTATGGGAAAGCTCCAGCTTCAACGAACGGCTTCAGGTTACGATGCTCGGCCTTGGCCGCGGCCCCGAAGACGCCTCGGACTGGCGGCTTGAGTACGGATACGACGAAACGCTTCCGCAGGGCGGAACGGCCAACACGGGAAACGTCGTCAGCCAGACGATCACCGCAAAAGGAATCGCGAAATCGTTTGTCCAGACCTACAAATACGATGCCCTCTACCGCATCACCGAGGCGAGGGAAACAAACGACGGCGCGCAGCAATGGATTGAAAACTACGGCTACGACCGCTACGGAAACCGCACGACGTTCGCGCAGAATCTCGAGGGAACGCAGCTTGCGCTGAACAGCCTCACTCATCCAACAATCAGCCAGACGACAAACCGCTTCAACACCGGCCAGGGATACCTTTACGACAAGGCCGGAAACCTCACGACTGACGTGGACGAATACGGAAACGTCCGCATCACGACATTCGACGCAGACAGCAAGCAGACCAAAATCACGAGCGGCTCCCCGCAGCAGACCAACATCGGCGAGTACTTCTATGACGGAAATGGCAAGAGGGTAAAGAAGATCACATACGACTCCAACGGACAGCCGACGGAGACTGTTGTTTTTGTTTACTCAGGCGGAAAGCTCGTCGCCGAATACTCCTCGAAAACTCCGCCTCAGGGCGCGGAAGCACAAACAAAATACGTCGCAACCGATATGCTCGGCTCGGTCAGGGCGGTGACAAACCAGAACGGCGAGATAGTCTCAAGACGAGACTTCCTCCCGTTCGGAAAGGAACTCCCGAACTCCTCGACACCCGGCCACTCGAACTCGCTCAGAACCTCCGCCGCGGGCTACGGAACGGACAACATCCGCCAGAAGTTCACGGGCTACCAAAAGGACGAGGAAACAGGCCTTGACTTCGCCGAGGCAAGGATGTACGAGAACCGCCACGGAAGGTTTACGGCAGTGGATCCGCTGCTCGCAAGCGGGAACTCGGCGAATCCGCAGACGTTCAATAGATATGTGTATGTTGAGAATAAACCCACAGTTTATACTGACCCTGAAGGCTTGCAGGCCGGAGCCTCGTTAAGGGAGTCGTTTTTTTATGCGACTCATCCGATTTCCGCAGAGAGAATTGGGAAACCAACGTTGACAGGTGAGAATATCTCGTCAACCGCTTATCGATGGACGGCAAATTCATCGCTCAGCTCGAAGACTCCATTGGGAAAAGGGTTTGAAGGAGGCAGCCAGAAAAATGCATTCAGGCACGCACTATGGGCGGCACTGATAACCGTGAGCGAAGGGGCAAAAATCGCAAAAGAAGCGACAGACGCACACGAACGTTCTGGCACTGTGGATCTAAAGGATTTTCCCACGAGCGACCGAGATCTCGTAGATCAAGCAATCGATCTGGAAAACAATGCAATAGGGATTTATCTCGGAAAGGAAGCGGCCAATCAAGGCCTTAACTCGCGGGAAACAGCTAGGATGGTACTATTCTATTTTCAGAAAAAGGGATTGTTTACTGCAAAACAAAACGAGAATGGAACCTTTACTCTCGAGCGAACCAAGATTTCGCAAGAGGATGTTGATGCTACATTAAGGGAGTGGAAAGGGAGAGATAAGAATGGTTTTTCGCAGGATTATTTAAGACAGAAAAAGAAAAAGGAAGAGGAAGAGAAAAGAAAAATGATTGAAAACGAAACAAATCGTAGCCGGACGCAAGGAGAATAAGATCAATGAAGGCTGCAATAGGGGTTTTACTTATTGTGTTTATCGTGCTTTCAACAAATTGTAGCTGGAATAAAAGCGATAAATTCAATTTGGAAAAATACATTGGCGACTATCTGAAGATTTACTGCAAAGGGAAATCTGATTGTCGGTTTCGGCTAAACGAAGTGACCCCATTTAAATGGGATAAATTCTATTTTTTTGATGCAAGCATAGAGGGGCACCGAATTGTCGAAATTACGGGGATTTCCGTAGACTACAAGGAGAATATGAAACGGAAGTTTATCTTCGTCAAGAACAATCGTATCGTCTATTTTGAAGAAAATGAGAGCGACATAGAATCTGCGGTAGAAGGTGAGATTAATTTCCAGGACGCAGATCGCAAGAACTATGCAGTGTTTGACTATAGCGCGGAGTTCAGGGTTTCTCCAGCATATCGTGGTTTTGCCGTGGAGTGCCTAAATTGTGAAAATACACAATAACGGCTGCCCACACTAACATCGCCACGGAAACCGCGAGTTCGACGCGGCCAACACGACGACGCTCGCCTCGAACAACAAAATCGAAAACCCCGACATCGAAGAGTCGACAAACCGCATCAAAAAGGACCAGGACGGCGGCGGGATCGATTACGATTATGACAAGAACGGCAACCTGACGCTCGACGCCGAGAACAAGCGGATGGTCTATGACTCCGAGAACCGCTTGAAGCAGTTCTTCCGCGGCTCGAACAGCGGTTCGACTCCCGATGCGGTTTACCAGTATGACGGCGAGGGGAAGCGCGTTAGAAAGATCGCCGACGGAACCGAGACCGTTTTCGTTTACAATGCCGGAGGGAAGCTCGTCGCGGAGTATTCGAACCAGACGATATCGAATCCGCAATCCAGTTATTTGACAACAGACCATCTCGGAAGCCCGAGAGTGGTAACCGACGCTCTCGGAAACATCAGGGCGAGGCATGACTATCTTGCCTACGGCGAGGACGTGACCGAAAAGCTCGGAAACGTCGGCGGACGAACCGCCGCAATGAAATACGGCGGCTCCGACGGAGTTAGAAAGCAGTACACCGGATACGAAAAGGACGACGAATCCGGCCTCGACTTCGCGCAGGCGAGATACTACTCGTCGCTCCACGGAAGATACACCGGAGTCGATCCGCTCACCGCCTCGGCCGACACAAGGAATCCGCAGACGTTCAACAGGTACTCCTACGTTCTCAACAGCCCGTACAAGTTCACGGATCCGCTCGGCCTATTAGCTGACGATACGAACGCATGCGGACAATGGTGCCCTCAAAGTAGAACACATGGATCGACGCTTTTTGATCGAACGGAAAACCGAGATTCTTATTTTGGGAAAAGACCGAAATCACAGTGTACTCTCTATTATTGCGACGAAGCTGGACATATTATAAGTCAAGCTGAGTATTTTGCACTTAAAGCGAAAGTTAAAGCGACAAACGAAGTCGATCGAGCATCAAACCCTGATCAAGGCGTATTTTGGCAGCATGAGGAGGGCGGCCAACTTGCAACCGCCAAGATAACTTTGACTCCTGAAATGGTAAAACAGCTCGGCGATGCTGCCCAAACATTGGCCAACCAAAATGACGCCATCCGTGAAGCCTTAAGAACGGCCACTGAATTAGTTCAGAAGCTTAAGACGAGTGACCCTAATGTTGGGTACGAGATCCATAGTGTAGAAGGAGGAACAGGGGTTATTAGCATTGAAATAACAAGACTAAATCAAACTGTGAACTTGGGAGGTGGCGCGCCAATTGGTTCAAGCTCAGAGACCACTCTACTTTATACATCAGCGATTGGGGCGGTTGAACAACACAATCAACTTGTGGCAAAGCGGAATGAGTATTATACAAGCGCTCTGACTTTATTCCAAAACACATTCTCCGGCCAGAAGTTTATCCCTCGAAGTATGCATTACAATGTACCTAAAGGGGTGTTAAGGGAAAAAGGGTGGACATTGGGAAAGGATTATGACAGGAGTTTTTTGGGTGAAATATTTAGGGGAAGAATCAGACGGGATATTCGAAATTAAGAAAATGGTTTCTGTTAATTGTATTCAATGTGTTCGGTGGACAGTGACTCTGATCGTTGTGTGTTTTTGTGCCCATTTTATTGCGTGTTCCGACAGTGCAAATGAGAATCAAAAGGTGAATTCTTTAAAACCCCCGGTCCGTGCGGATTTTGATGAGCCGAGGGGGCCGATGGAAACGGTCAAGCAGTTTTGGGAAACGAATTTCAATTCTCCCGAATACGAAGAATTGATTACCGGGTTGCCTTCACATTTCTTCGGAACTGCGTCGCAATGTTCCGCAGGAAATGAGGAAAAAGAATTGGATCGTCATGATGAAGCATCTGGGGCTAAACCATCTGTGTTTGTTAACAAGGACAATCCATACACAAGAGAAGTTGAGAGATTCAAAAAGAAGATAGATTCTGGTGGGCTGAAATTGTTGGAAATCAAGCCGCGAGAAACAAACCCGAGTGAAGCAATAGTGTTGGTAGATTATGAGGATCCTGAATTTCGAGGTGTTGTTGATTCCAAGTACTTTTACCTAACAAAGCGAGAAAACGGATTATGGAAGGTCGTTGCGATTGAATGGGGACAACCAGGCATAAATCCAAATTTCGGAAAGGCATGCGATTGAAGATCTCGTTAATAGCGGGTGGGACTGAAGCTGGAACCGACTTACCGGATAAATAGAAGTTGTTATTGTGGAAGGGTTGTAAACAGTGTCCCTGGATCCTTAGAGAACGTTTGGAATCACGAGTCGCATTGTTCAATGCTGACCAAGCGCTTCAACGGGCCTCCGTTAGAGAATGGAAGAAGGAGATACATTGCACTTGGATGGTGAAGGAGAGCCTCTACTCACGTTTCGGTCAGTTCAAACGGAAGCAGATGTGAGGTTTGATGCCTTATCGAAAATGCTGTGTATGACGGTATCTTCATTTACAAAGAAGCGTTAGCTGGAATACTAAGAGGTTCGTATGTCGTGGTATTTCTCGAACGCCTATTGCGGCGGTTGATACCCTTCGCCGTAGAGTTCCTGATAGACCCATCCTAGAAATCGGACTTCCGCCGTGCAGAGGCTTTCGATCCAGCATGATGTGAGATAGAGGCGTTTTTCGATTTCCGAGGTGAGCTTTTGTGCCTGGGTGATGTGGGATTCGGATTGGTCGAGACCAAAGCTTCGTGCCATGTCCTCGTTTGTTTGTTTTGATTCTCCAAGCGCTTCGAGAACTCGTGTGATCCATTCGTGGAGTTTATCTTTTGTGTCGTTTTCCTGTATCGCCTGTATCACGCCGACGGCAAAGCGCGCTTCCGCGTTTTCAAACGGGTAAGCGGGGGTTCCGTTTGCACGGTCGAATTCTTGTTTCCATTGAAACAATTCCTCAACCTGCGGATGGCGTACGATGTTGACCCTTTGATCGTTGTTAAGAAAAAACTCCAAAAGATCGGCGAGCGAATCCGTTGTCGGCTGTCCTTTGGTATCGAGTTTTAGTTTTGGTGGTTCCATCAAAATTCCATTTGGGCGGCGTCTAAAATTCAATTTCGGCGACTACTTCGCCCACTTCGATTTCGTTTCTGTTTTTGAGCTTGATCGGTGAGAATTCTCCGAGTTCCTTTTCCGCCTCGGGCGTCATGAGCCCCAATCTGCGGAGGATCTCGATTCCAACGGCCGGTCGCGCGCGAAAGTCGTCGCCATCGTCAATCTTTAGTGCAAACGCCGCACCTTTCGGCCAAGCCTCCGAAGGCAGAATTCCGACCGTCCAAACACCCTCCGCTCCGACCTTTGTAAATACGTTGCCCTTCAGAGCGCGCATCACTTTTGTATCAAGCCGTTCGCTTCCGCCAACATATTCCGGAAACGCGGTCGCGGCCGCGACGATCCGCTTGGATGCCGAAGCGACTTCTTCGCCAAACTCGCTTGGCGGACTCACCAAACGCAGATAGGCGACGGCCATCGAACGCAGCGAGACGGCGAAGTTCGGAGCCGAACAACCGTCCGTGCCCAGACCGATTTCATCCCGAGGCAGGGATGTGAATTTCGAAACAATCTCCAAAATGCGCTTTTGAACATCGCCATCCAAATCGAGATAACTCGCCGGATCCGTCCCGATATGCTTTGCGAAGGCAAGCATCGCCGCATGTTTTCCGGAACAGTTGTTATGGAGCTGGCTTGGCGAAATTCCTTCTCGAATCAATGTTTCCGCCGATTTCTGATCAAACGGAACCTGCGGTCCGCATTGTAAATCATGTTCGAAAAACCCCGCTCGGGACAGCATCCCGCGAGCCGTCTCGACATGAAAGTTTTCGCCGGAATGCGAAGCGCAGGCGAGCGCGATTTCATGTTCGGAATATCCAAACGCGTCCGCGCCACCGCAGGCAACAAACGGCAATGCCTGAAACGCTTTCGCCGAGGATCTCCAGAATGTCACCATTTCAGGGTCGCCAACGGAACGAATCACATTTTCGGCGCCGTCAACGACGACGATCGATCCTCGGTGGACCGATTCCAAAATTCCATTGCGATAAACGCGGGCTAGTGTTGAAGGCATAAGAAGGTCGAGTCTAAATTAGTTTATTGTTGCCTAGTTCCAAGTTCCAGAAGTTCCAAGTTCTTCCGGGGAGCGTTGAGGAGGTTAATGCCAAATTTGACAGGCCTGATCAACGCGCCCTGGGAGGATGATTTGGCGCTTTCCCCCAGGGTTTGGTAAAGATCTGCTTTCGATCGCGATTCTTGCGATTCGTTCCGCCCCGCTGGGGCTAAAAATCTTCTTCGCCCCTAATCCCGAGGCGGCGCTTCGCTTGCCACGGGCTAAGTTATTTCCGCCCCGTTCGGGGCTTGATTGAATACATCATGTGTTCGCGGTTTTGTCTTTCGTCCCGCTGGGGCTAAAAGTCTTTTTTCGCTCCCAAACCCGAGGCGGCGCTTTGCTTGCCATTCCGCCCCGTTCCGCCCCGCTGGGGCTAAAAATCTTCTTTCGCCCCTAATCCCGAGGCGGCGCTTCGCTTGCCACGGGCTACTTTATTTCCGCCCCGTTCGGGGCTTGATTGAGTGTTGCTATTGGTCGTGGTTCCAATCGAAAGTTCGACCGTCCTCCGGACTACTTGGAACTTTTGGAACTTGGAACTTGGAACTCTTCCCCCTAGCGAACTTCGGACTCCTCCGAGCGAACTTTCGCCCGTCCTCCGGACTACTTGGAACTTCTGGAACTTGGAACTTGGAACTCTTCCGAGCGAACCTGGAACTCCGCCCGGAGCCCCATCATCTCTCTCGCATTCTCCCTCGCGGCTTGGGTTATTACCTCTCCGGCGAGCATTCTTGCGATTTCTTCGAGCCTTTCTTCTTCGGTGAGTTCCCTTGCCGAGACCTTTGTTTTCTTGCCGTCGTCGGTTTTTTCGATCAGAAAATGCTTGTCCGCCAACGATGCGACCTGCGGTTGGTGCGTGACGCATAGTATTTGCTGGGTTTCCGAAAGCGTCTTCAGTTTGAGGCCGACAGCTTCCGCCACGCGACCGCCGATTCCAGCATCGACCTCGTCAAATACAACCGCCTTCTTATCCGAAACAAGTCCGGCCGCGGTCTTCAGTATAAGCATCAGTCTCGAAGCCTCGCCTCCCGAAGCAACCCTCGCCAGCGGTTTTGGCGGTTCGCCGGGATTTGCGGAGAAAAAGAATTCGATGTCATCGATACCGTTTTCCTGCCACGCCGAATCCTCTCGCAACGCAAATCTAACCTCAAACTTCGCTTTCTCGAGCGCCACCGAGGCGAGGTGTTCCTCAACGATCTTTGAAAACTTCTTGCTGTGCTTTAGTCTCCGCGCGCTCAATTTCTTGGCCGATTCAAGAAATACCGCCCGTGCGGTTTCGAGTTCGCTCTCGAGATCCGCGCGCGCTTTGCCGGCGGTTTCGATCCGTTCGAGCCGAGACACGCATTCCTCAAGATGCCTCGCGACGGCCTCTATCGAGCCACCGTATTTGCGCTTGAGTCCGGCAAGTTCCGCCAAACGCGTTTCGATTTCCTCAAGCCTTCCGGGTGAAAAATCAATCGAACCGAGGTAGTCCCTCGAAGCGATTGCGAGATCCTCGATAAACGCCCTCGCTGTTTCCATACCTTCAACGTGCGCTCCAAATCCCGGATCGAAATCGGCCAGTTCGCTCAAAAGCCTCGAAACCCGGTCGATGCTTGAAATCACGGCGTCGTCGTTTTCATAAAGCGTTCCGTATATATCCTTGGAAAGCCCGGAGAGTTTCTCGATGTTGGCAAGCTTTTTCTTCTCGTCTTCGAGTTGCTCATCCTCTTCGGTCTGCGGAGCAACGCGCGTGATTTCATCGATCTGAAAACGGAGAACGTCGATAAGTTGAAGCTTGGAGGCGTCATCCTCAACCAGTTCGCGCAGATTCCTGCGAATCTCCGCCAAACGTGAAAAGTCTTTTGAGACGCGCTCTGAAAGTTCCTTTTCCTCGCAAAAAAGATCAAGAAGCTCAAGATGGCGCGCGGGATCGAAAAGACTTGCCTGCTCGCCCTGTCCGTGTATGTCGGCTAGATACGGGCCGAGTTCTCTTAAAAGCGCCTGCGTTACGAGGTTGTTGTTGATAAATACGCGGTTTTTCCCGCTAGTTGAAAGTTCGCGACGGACGATCAACTCGCCGTCTTCACCGATCGATTCGATCCCGGCCGCCACGAGGATCGCACCAAACTCAGGCACCTGGGAAACTTCAAAAAGACCTTCGATCAAGGCCTTTTCCTGTCCGTCCTTGATCAGATCGGTCGTAACCCGAGAACCCGTCAAAGCACCAAGCGAATCGATGATGATCGATTTGCCCGACCCGGTTTCACCGGTCAGCAAATTCAGGCCCTCGCCAAACTCTATCGCGAGTTCATCGATAAGGGCGATATTTTCGATCTTCAAAAGCGAAAGCATGATGAGGTTTGATTTTCGGTTTTGGAAGGATTTTTGTAAAGGAAACGGTCGTCAAAACCATTGACGACCGTTCACAAAATTACGGAAGCTTTTTAAGCCAAACGCCGTTTAGAAACTCGCCGTCGGGCGGGAATTCTTCGGCAAGATTGTCCGATTTCCAATTCACTTTCCTATCTTTTTTGTAAAACAAAAGATGGCCGCGCGAGCCGATCCTCAGCATTCCATCGGGAACGACGACGTTGTATCCGCTGGCATCAATTTCTTCAAGCCCTTTGAATATGCTCAGATCGCCGACCTCTCTGACGAACACCGGTGCAAGCTGCTCCTGCCGCCTGCGTTCGCGGTTGATGGCGATATCGGCGACATACGGAGTTGCGGTTTCGCGGAAGTTGATTACGTTGGCCTTTCGGAAAATGTAGTTGTAGATGTTTCCGGTATCGTTAAACGGAAGCCTTTCGTAAATCTTCGCATCGGCGGAGTCCTGCGTTCCGTCAACCATCGATTGGAGCGCGGTCATAAGCGCGATGAAGTTCAGACGGATAAGAAACATCTCGTCCTTGCCGTGATGACCGCCCGTCTCGATGAGAATCACGGGCGTTCCCCAAGCCGAGATCATGTCGCCAAACGCGCGCGGATTGTAGTCGTCTTCATAGCGCGCGATGTTGCCGGGGATGAATTGCTTGAGCGCTTCGATCATCAGCGAGCAAATGCGTTTGTTTCTCTCGTGCCCGGGATAGGTCGAACCGTCTTCTCTACCTGATACGGCGAGCAGTGAAATGGTGGCTTGTCTAAACGAGGAGCCGACGGTCGTCAGTTCGTTTTGATTGTGGAGATTGAATCCGAAATCGGGTTTCCAATCATCACGCAATTGCTTTAGCAGCCTGCCTTCGGGCGTTTGCAGATTGCGCGCGTCGCGGTTGATGTCGATTGACTGCAAATTCCGACGCTGGAAAAGCTCCGCGCCGTCGGGGTTGAGCATCGGAACAAAACGGATCGTCAGTTTCTGTTCGAGCTTTTTGATCCATTCGTATTTATCGCGTTTAGTCTGAAGAAACGCGAGCATGTCGATGGCGCCAGAGGTTGCGGTAGGCTCATCGCCGTGCATCTGAGACCACATAAAAACCTTGGTCGGTCCTTTGCCCCATTCGACTTCATAGATCTCTCGATCCCCGTAGGAACGCCCGACTTCCCGGGTTTTAAGCCCCAGTTCCCCGAGCTTCTTTACATAGTTTTGAATGTCCTTGTGCCTGACGTTTGATGGGAAGATGTTTGAAATATGAGACTCGTCCCAAGCGGCGGCGAACTCCTTTGGAGATTGAGCGTCGGCGATTATTGGCATTGCAAATACGATCAACAAAAGGATTGATAGGATTCTCATAACTTGAATAGTTAAGAGCATACAATCAGGCGCGAAATCGGACAAGGGTTGGGGAAGAGTTCCAAGTTCCAAGTTCCAGAAGTTCCAAGAGTAGGAAGTTGAGTCCGGTCTATTAAGTCTTAATTGAAGGAAAAAGCGCGGTTTTTAGGGTATGACGATCTAAAAGGAAGAAAGACCCCTGCCGGCTTGTCCGGCAGGAGGCAAAGGTCCCTGGCTACGGCCGTTAAATGCTTGGTGTGTTGAGTTTGATTGTTGTTCTGGAAGGGGCTGACCTTATTCACCTGCCGCACAAGGCGGCAGTGGCCTCCGGATCAATTAATGTGGTTTGGACTGACAAAAGTGCAATTTGCGTGCAGCATTCGATTTGAAAAGACAAATATTAAAAACGGGATGTCCAAATCCGCGGCTCTGATTCGTCTATCTGCAAATGGTTGATGCGTCCGGTTCTGAGTATGTCGACACCAGAGTGGCTAGTGGCTGAAAAGCGAAAACTTATCCGTTACTTACACGTAATATGTGGATGCAAAAATGAGAAACCGTTCAATTGGAAGTGCATTTATATTTCGATCGGCTTAATAAAAACAAAAGGAGAGAAAAATGAGCAACGTTGTAGCTTGGTTTGAGATTTATGTTGAGGATATGGATCGTGCCGCGGGGTTTTACACTGCGGTGATTGGAAAGGAGTTGACCGACTTGCCGTCGCCGGATGAGGGCCAGATGAAGGCGTTTCCGATGGAAGAAGGCGCTCCGAACGCTTCGGGGGCTTTGGTAAAGCATCCAATGGGCCAGCCGGGTGCGGGAGGCACGATGGTCTATTTTTACAGCGAAGATGTTGCAACCGAGATCGGTCGAGTCGCGGATGCGGGTGGAAAGGTCCTTATGGAAAAAACGAGCATCGGCCCGTATGGCTTTATCGCGATGTTTGAGGATACGGAAGGGAACTGCGTCGGGCTCCATAGCATGGCGTAAGCCGTTGCGAGTTTCGGGTTTTGAGTTTCGAGTTCATTTGGTGAAGTTGAACGATTCTTCGCGCCGACGCTCGGCGCGAAGAATCGTTTTTGTCTAGTCGCGGATACCGCGCAAAGTCGCTTCACACACGGTTAAGCGTATAGGAAAATCCAGATTTTGTATTAAGATCGATTTTTAATCCGGACTCAACCTCCGGCTCTTGGAACATGGAACTTTTGGAACTTGGAACTCTGCCCGGACGAACTCTTCCGGCTTTTGGAACTCTGCCATCCGAGAAAACTCCGACCCCAAACCACAATGTCCGAACTTTTTATCCATCGAATGTTTCTATCGCGTTCCGATTCGGCCGTTTGCAGTTTCGAATTCGAGCCGCGGGAGCATAGTTCGTTACGCGAGCTTCTGTCGTCATGCTTGGGAGCCAAACACGACGCCCTATCGCCGATAATTGATGAGACCGGAAACTTCCGACCTCATATCGCGGTGTTTTTTGACGACGAACAGCAATTCGGGATAGCGTCGGCCGATATCGAGCTTCCGAGCGAAACCGGAAAGATCTCGATCTTTCCCGCGCTAAGCGGCGGCTAACGGCGCCAGCTAGTCCTCCACGATTCTTACGCAAGTGATTCTCGGAAGATTGGATGCCACTTCGGTCCAGCCATCGCCGTTGTCCTCGGAATAAAAAAGCGAACCCGCCGTTGTACCAAACGCGATATTTTCTCCGTTTGAGGAGAACGAATCCCTCAAGACGATGTCGAATGCGTTTTCCTGCGGCAACCCCTTGTCGAGCCGTTCCCAATTCTCACCGGCGTCAGTCGTTCGATAGACGGCGCATTTGCCGTCCGGGAAAACCCGGAACATGTCTGACTTCAACGGAATGATGAATGCCGTATTCGCGCCGGTGGAAACGACGCCAAACCCGAAATCCGAAGGCAGACCACGGTCTTCGCTGATGTTTTGCCACGTCTTGCCTCGATCCCGGCTTCTGTAAACTCCCCAGTGGTGTTGGAGAAACAACTGCCCGTTAACTTCCGGATCGGCGGCGATCTTGTGAACGCACTGGCCGAATTCCGCGGCCGGATCGGGAAGAAAAGGCGCGACTATCCCGGAATTGGAAGCGACCCACGATTCGCCGGCGTCTTCGGTCCGATAGACACCCCCTGTGGACATCCCGACGACCCATTCGGATTCCGTAAGCGGGACGATCGTGTGAAGGCATTGCCCGCCATAGCCCGGCCCCCACTTCTCACGATGCGGGTGATTCCAAAGTCCCCTTACAAGAGACCAGTCTTCAAGCGTCGAATTCGCGAGAAAAACCGAAGAGGGTTCGGCGCCAAACATGATCCCGCCGCCCGGCTTCTGCTTGATTTGCCAAATGCCTTTCATCGCGGTTTCAGTGTCTTCGGGAAATTCGGGTCTGACCTCCATTTCCTCCCATTCATTTCCGCCATCCGAAGAACTGGCAAGAACCGATCCTGTCCATTCGGTAAACGGCGACGCCCATATCCGGCCCTCCGCTTCGCCTACCGCATAAACGTTCTGGCCTTCAAAATGTATTTTGCATTCCTTGTGTTGGTCGCCTCGAAAAACAAACAGGCCTTTCTTGGTGCCCGCAAAAATTGTCGTCATCGTCATTTGCTCCAAACCGATAGGTAAATAAATGAAAATCCAAGGGTTTCTTGGTGGTGGTCAGAAGGTTGATATTCGGTGATTTAGTTTCCGAACGCAAGAAAAATATTGTCTCAACGCTGATTCTAAGATATTTTCGGAGTTCATTCGTCCAAATTTAATCGAGTTGTTCGTCTATCAATCGAATGATGGACGCACGGAGATTTTTGTTTCGCTATGTGTGGAAGATATACGGTAACCGCAACGATTGAAGAGATTTCCGAGGTGATTCCGGGCAAGTTTCAATACCCGCTATTCTCTCCGAGCTACAACATCGCTCCGTCGCAGAAGTCTCTGATCGCGACCTTTGACGATGGCGAGTATTTCATGGAGAACGCTAAATGGGGCCTCGTGCCGCATTGGATGAAGGATCCTAAGAATCCATTTATAAACGCGCGTTCGGAGACGATTTTTGAAAAGCCCTCTTTCAAGTATCTATACAACAAGAACCGTTGCGTGATTCCGGCCGATGGGTTTTACGAATGGACATCGATCAACGGCGCGAAACATCCGATTTATTTCTATCTTGAAGACCATAAGCCGTTTGCATTTGCGGGTTACTGGGAGCGGGATCGGGAAGTTGAGGATTTGCGAACATTTGTAATCATGACGACCGAAGCGAATTCGGATGTGTCTGATTTTCATCATCGAATGCCGGTGATGCTGACGCGCGAGGGCGTTGAAGCCTGGCTGAAGGAAGGCGAAAAATCCGTTCTTGCGCCGTTTGGAAGTCCGATCAAGCACCATATGGTTTCCCGTATGGTAAACAGCCCGGCGAACAATACTCCGGAATGTATCGTAGCTTCAGACGAATAGGATCGATTTTTGAGACCAAAAGCGACTTGGTTTCGATGTGTAACTAAGGAAAAAGGGGAGAGCAGAATGATAAAGAAGATTTTGATTGCGTTGGCGGTTTTTTTGGTGGTGGTTGTCGGAGCGATCGCGGCGCTGATCATGTTTGTGCCTACGAATTATGCAGTTGAACGCGAAACCGTCGTCAATAAACCGATCGGAGATGTGTTCGCCTACGTCAAGATCCTAAAGAATCAGAATGAATGGGGTCCATGGGTAAAGCGTGATCCGAAGATCAAGCTTACTTCGGAGGGCACGGATGGGACAGTCGGATATATCTCGAGATGGGATAGCGAAGACGTGAATGTCGGAGCGGGCGAGCAGGAGATCACAAAAATCGAGGAAGGAAAGAGGATAGATTACAAGCTCCGCTTCAAGAAGCCGTTTGAATCCGAGAGCGATTCTTACGTAACGACGGAAGCCGTCGGGGCGGACAAGACGAAGGTGAAATGGGGCTTTACCGGCGAGATGCCGCGACCGATGAACCTGATGCTGCTCTTTGTCGATATGGACGCGGAAGTAGGCAAGGATTTTGACGCTGGACTCTCGAATCTAAAATCGATTGTCGAAAAAGGCGGTTAGCCTTTCGATTCGGATTCTGCGAGTCCGCTTAGGCTTCTGGAACGGTAGGGGACTGTTGAAACTTGCATGCCAATCGACGATAGGCAAATAGAGCAACGGGACCCTATCTTGAAATTCGAGTCGTTCAGTTTCATCGGTGACCGGCTCCCGGAAAATACTGAGACTGAGAAACATTTTTTTCGCTAACAAAAAGGATTGCAATATTTTCCGGGTAGATCCAAAGATTACCCGATCTTTCAAGCAATCCACCGACACCGTTCGAATCCGGTTGCCGCTATTCAACCGGCATTTTCATATGCCTTTTTGACCCACTCGATGACCTCGCCGTCGATCTCGCCAATATCCTTCAAATTTATTTTATGGGAGCACATCGCGTTCGGTCTCTCCGCTTCGAGTTTGCCGGCCGGATCTTGTCCTTTGAGATTGATTCCGACCTCAAAACGGGTTTTGGTCGCAGGATTCAAGGTTGCGAATTGTTTCTTCCGGCGGAGACTTACGTAGGAATTCTTGGGCGCAATTTCGATATCATCGCCGAAAGCCTGAATTTCCGACATCAGCTTCTCGTAAATCGGCTTCAGATGTTCTTTGCCCCGATATTGCTTTTCAAGCAAATCCGTCTTATCCTCCGCCGATCCCGCATCAGAGGCTCGTGCCTTGTGGGCAACCAGATTGGCGAAACCGTGCGTAAATCCGTGCTGCTCTTTGAGAAACTTTATGATTTCCCCGTGCTTGGAAAAATTCTCTTTTCTGACGATCGCTATCCATTCGTCCAAAGACTTGCCTGTGTTGCGAGCCAGATTGTCGATCATCGTCTGTGCTGCCTTATCTACATCCATAATATTTTCACCGTATCCAAAACCAGACCCTCAAATCAACTCAGGTTTCCTTTTTCGTGGCTTCAGTGCCCTTCGTGGATCAAAATCCTCACTGCTCGATCGACTCGCATAGATCGGCGATTTTTCCGACCGTGCGGAGGTTTCGGCTGGTCGAATTTACCTTTAGCGCACGCTCTAGCTTTCCAAAATCGACCTTCGCATTTGCGACGCCATTTGGCAGGTAGAGAAACAGCATCTTCCTGCCAAATGAAATGTTGTCCGGAGCGTAGTCGTTTGACGCGATCTCGGCCTTTGCCTCATCAGAAGGTTCCGCGTCCAGAAAGGTAACGTGACAACTCGTATGGACTTCCCGATCGTACGGATATTCGTCCAATGCGCGACGGATCTCGCTGGCCGGCACCACCTGCGTGCGAGAAAAAAAGCCAAACCTCTCCTCAATCGCCGTTTCGATCAGTTTCTCCAACTCAGCCGGTTTTAGATCGGAGCCGAACACAAGATTCCCGCTTTGGATGTATGTTTTGGGGTTTTTCAATCCCAGTTCTGATACCATTGTTCGGAAATCGGCCATCGGAAGTTTCTTATGACCTCCGAGGTTCACTCCTCTCAGTAATGCGGCGTAAATCTTCATAACTCTTCAGATTGGATATGTGCAGAAGTATCAAGAAATTGTACAACCGTGATATTCCGACGGCCAATGTGGAAATTCACGAGGCCTCTTTGCAGTTTGTCAGAAAGGTAAGCGGTTATCGCGCGCCTTCGAAGGCGAACCAGGAAGCCTTTGACGAAGCTGTTGCCGAGACGGCAAAGGTTGTCGAGAAATTGCTTGGACGTTTGGTTTCAAGAGGGAGCAAAAGTGCATGATCAGGAATGTCGGTTCGGTTTTGATAGGACTCTTGATTGGCGGGGTCGTATTTACGGCGTTTCGCGTTGTCGGGATCTTGCTTATCGGTCTCCCGGCGGGGTATGACGCATGGGAAGCATCATCCAACAAGGAATTGGTCGATGCGATGACTCCGGGAATATGGGCATTGGTCTTTACGGGCTACTTCACGGGAACGTTCGCATGCGGATACGTGATCGGAAGATTCGCTGAATCAAAGACGAGAATCTTTCCGTTCATGGCCTCGCTGATGTTTATGATGGGCTGGCTTTCGATCATCGTCACGGTTCCGCACCCGCTTGTTGTTTCGATCATCGGATTCTTGATTTATTTGCCGGCGGCATTTCTGGGTCATTTGGTTGGAATCAGGAGTCGGTCAAAAAAGAAGTCCGTTTGAATTTTCTGCAGTATCTATTCAAATCAAACGGTGGAAATCCTCGAATCGACGCCGGGATGTGACCCATGTCACAAGTCCTGAAAAAAAGTTTAAAAGTTACCAAATGATGCGATTTTCTTAACAACTCTGTAACGTCCGGTTTTTATCATCAAGAAAAAGGCGGATGCGTTGGAGAATGCTGGAAGTAGTAAGCTATATCTTGATAGGAATCGTTTTTGTCGCGGTGGCGATGAAGTTTTCGAAGATGAAATACGAAAACGAGACGTTGCGGAAACGTCTCGACATTCAAGAGCGCCAGATTCGGCACATCGTAAAACCAAACAACGGTTAGGTTAGAGCAAGTTCTCGGGGGGATGACTGGATTGAACCTTCCTCGTTAATCAGCAAGTTCACCGTCCTGACCTTCTCTTCGTCCTCAAGTCTGATCGAACGAATTCTCTCGAAAAAACGCATCGTCCAGACAATTTCCTGTGAAAGTTCCTCGGACATAGTTCGGGCAGCTTCTTCCATTTTTAACTCCATTTGAAACGGTATCCACAAGTTAGTTCAACATCGATTTCAAGTCAAAGTTAAGAATGCGAATTAAGCGTTTTGTAACATCTTTGTAACGCTGGAGGGTTTTGAGTTTCGCGTCAGCGGATGGAAGGCTTGTATGTTGTCGGTTGATTCGTTTAGCCGAAATTGAAGCGGCGCTGGGTTTGGCCCTGTAGATCCTGTTCCGCCCAGTCGATGAGTCTCTCGTATTCGGTGTCTCTGGCCTCGGCGGTTTCAAAAAGAAAGGACTTTCCAAAATTGACTCCATTTGCGCGCAGACGGAAAAAATACCTCGAATCCGAGGTGGCCTTTTTCGAGAGGAAGCGCGCGAAGTCGCGTTGTTTCAGTAGTGAAAATGTTTGGTCTTCGAGATGGGATTCAAAAAACTCGTCGAGCCTGCCGATTGAACTGTCCACAACTCATTTTAACCCGAAGGTGGTGCGACCGACGAATCCGGATTCTTCCTTAGTGCGGCGTTTGGTAAGATTCGGCAGTGTTTCTATACTATATGAGATTTCCAGCACCCCAGATTTTGGGGGATTGGGAAGATCTTGCCCGCTGAAACCAAAGCTCAAATGAGACCTGAAATTAATGAAATCGAAGCCCGTATCCTTGGTTGTTTGATCGAGAAGGAGGCCACGACTCCCGACAACTATCCGTTGACCGTAAATTCGTTGATGCTCGCATGCAATCAGAAGACAAACCGTTGGCCGGTGGTCGATTACGATGAATCGACCGTAACCGACGCGCTAGATTCTCTTCGGGACAAGAATCTCGTCTATCTCGCCTATTCGGGTGGAAGCCGAGTCGCCAAATACAAGCATCTGCTTCCAAAAATACTTGACCTCCGTTTTCCCGAAACCGCATTGATGTGTGTCTTGATGCTTCGAGGGCCTCAGACCCCGGGCGAGATCAAGGGGCGTACGGGAAGGATCTATTCATTTGCAAGCCTGGACCAGGTTGAAGAAACGCTTGGCGAATTGGAGAAAAAGGATGAGCCTCTCGTTGTAAATCTCGGAAGACAGCCCGGACAAAAAGAAGCGCGATATGCGCATTTGCTTTGCGGTGAACTGGATCCGGCGGATTTCGGACAACAGGTCGCACCAAGCGGCGGAAATGCCCGAATCGCTTCGCTGGAAGAGGAAGTCGCCACGCTTAAGACGAGCCTCGAAGAATTGCGCGAGGAATTTCAGGAATTCAAGGCGGGGTTTGAATAGAAACAAAGTTCCAAGTTCGTCCGGAAGAGTTCCAAGTTCCAGGTTCCAGAAGTTCCAAGAGCCGGAGGTTGAGTCCGTTCTGAAAAGGCGATCTTATTCCAAAGCCGGAATTTCCTATTCGGACGCGGAGCGTCACGTAGATCGTAGCCGTGGATGGAGCGGCTTTGCGCGGAATCCACGGTGGCCGAGAAGAAGATATCGAAGCCACGTTAGTGGCGTTGGAATGCAGCATTTACGGGCGTTTCCCCGCGCCGGTACCCGGCGCGAACATTGTTTTTTGTTTACCGTGGGTTCCGCGCAAAGCCGCTCCACCCACGGCCAAATATCCCCGTGAGGCTACGCCTCCGAATAAGAATTAGAATTTTGGAATAAAACCGATTTTTTAGAGTGGACTCAGAAGTTCCAAGTAGTCCGGAGGACGGTCAAACATTCGATTGGAACCACGACCAATGGCAACACTCAATCAAGCCCCGAACGGGGGAAATAGCTTAGCCCGTGGCAAGCGAAGCGCCGCCTCGGGTCCGAGTTCGTCCGGAAGAGTTCCAAGTTCCAGGTTCCAGAAGTTCCAAGAGCCGGAGGACGGTCAAACATTCGATTGGAACCACGACCAATGGCAACACTCAATCAAGCCCCGAACGGGGCGGAAATAGCATAGCCCGTGGCAAGCGAAGCGCCGCCTCGGGTCCGAGTTCGTCCGGTAGAGTTCCAGGTTCCAGAAGTTCCAAGAGCCGGAGGACGGTCAAACATTCGATTGGAACCACGACCAATGGCAACACTCAATCAAGCCCCGAACGGGGCGTAAATAGCTTAGCCCGTGGCAAGCGAAGCGCCGCCTCGGGTCTGGGATGCGAAAACAATTTTAGCCCCAGCGGGGCGGAACGAATCGCAAGAAGCGCGCTCGGAAGCTGATCTTTAAAATAGGTTCTTCGATTGGACTCGAGAGATTGTCCAAATTCACTATCCTCATTCGTCTATTTGCAAAGCCGCTCCATCCACGGCTTGAAGACCGAATAGGAACTTCCGGATTTCGGATCATAACTACTTTTTGGAATGGACTTAAGAAAGGAGATTTAGATTATGCCTAACTATATGCTTTTGCTTCATGATTCGACGACCGCCATGGGAGACCTTTCGGCCGAGGATATCCAAAACATCATCGGTGAATATGTCGCCTGGAGCGAATCGATGGCGGCAAAGGAAATCCTCCGGGGCGGGGAGAAACTTATGGACGAGGGCGGACGGCATCTCAGGAAACAGGGTGACGAGATTCGCGTAACCGATGGGCCGTATGCCGAAGTCAAAGAGGCGCTCGGAGGGTTTTTTGTTGTCGAGGCGGATTCTTATGATGAAGCGACGGAGATCGCTAAAACTTGTCCGCACATGGAATACGGAGGCTGGATCGAGATCCGGCAGGTCGATAACTGCTAGGAAGAAATTGCCAACAGGTTCAACTCTAAATTGAAACAATCGTGGAGAACAGGCGATTCGAAATGAGAATGACATCGGAAGCTCCGTCGAGCATCTGCTTCGAAGGAATTCGGGGCAGATCACGGCGGTGCTTACGCGAATTTTCGGTCTTTCAAACATCGAGCTGATCGAAGACTCGATTCAGGAAGCGCTGCTTCGGGCGTTGCGCAACTGGCCGTTTAACGGTATCCCCGAAAACCCCACGGCGTGGTTGATACAAGTTGCCAAAAACCATCTCTACGACCACTTCAAGAAGACAAACAGGCTCGATTCATTCGAGCAGCAGCTGACCGAAACGGCCGAGCTTGGCGAGCCGCGATTGGCGGAGACTTTTTTTGCGAGCGAGATCGCGGAGGACGAACTTCGGATGATCTTTGCCTGCTGTCATCCATCGATACCCAAGGATGCCCAGGTCGCGCTAACTTTGAAGATCGTCGGCGGATTCAACAACAGGGAAATCGCCCGCGCGTTTTTCGCCAAAACGACGGCGATCGATAAGATGCTTGTCAGGGCGAAGGCCAGATTGGGAGAAAACCGCGAGAGCTTTGGAATACCGCCGGCCACCGAATTGTCCAAACGCCTGGATGCAGTTCTAAAAGTCATATACCTGATGTTCAACGAGGGTTATATGGCATCGGAAGGCGAGAAGCTCTTGCGAACGGATCTTTGCTTTGAGGCGATAAGGCTAATTTCCTTGATTTGTCTGCATCCGATTACAAACTCGCCGCGCGCCAACGCCTTGGCGGCTCTTCTTAATTTTCATGCTTCGCGTCTAAGGGCACGAGTCGGGGACGACGGCGTTCCGACCATCCTCGCCGATCAGGACAGAAGCCTTTGGGATCGCGGTCTAATAACCAAGGGGTTTCTCCATTTAAGAAATGCGGCTCGCGGATCGGAAGTCAGCGTCTATCATCTCGAAGCGGAAATCGCTTCGTATCACGCGGCGGCCGGAACATCGGAAGACACGGATTGGCGCGGGATACTTCGCGCATACGAGAGATTGAGCGAGCGAAACGGATCCGCGTTGGTAGCCGTCAACCGGATCTACGCACTTTCCCACGCAGTCGATGTCGAAGCCGCGCTTCTTGAGTTGCGACAATATGAAGAGGATTTTTCAGACCAGCATGCGTTTCATCTCGTTGCCGCGGATCTGTACGAACGTAACGGCGAAGCCAAAAATGCGATCACGCATCTGAAAGCCGCGGTAAAGTTGATCTCAAACCGTTCGGTTAGCAAGCTGGCGGAAAACAAGATCGCTCGATTGGACTCGTGATTTGAAGGGCGGGAACTAAAGATGATTTATGTCCGGGGATCGCATTCGTTCCTGCTATAATTCCGAGTCAAATAAACATTTTTGAGTGAGGAAGTCTTATGAATCTCGAACAAGTGATGAAAGAGCTCGAGAAAATGGGCAGCGAGCAAACAAAGAAGGTCCTAGGAAAGCATGGTGCGAAAGAGCCGTTCTTCGGAGTAAAGATCGGAGACATGAAAAAGATCTTGAAATCGGTTAGAGGCGACCAGCAACTTGCCTACGATCTTTACGAAACGGGCAATGGCGATGCGATGTATTTCGCGGGATTGCTCGTCGATGGCGCGAAGATGACGAAGGCTCAGATTAACAAATGGGCGAACAAGGCGAACTGGTACATGCTTTCGGAATACACAGTTCCGTGGGTTGCCGCGGAGAACGGCAAGGGCTGGGATTTGGCGCTCGAATGGATCGAATCCAAAAAAGAGAAGATCGCCTCCGGAGGTTGGGCGACGCTGAGCATGCTGGTGGCAACACGACCCGATGACGCGCTCGACATCAAGAAACTCCGTGCGTTGTTAAAACGGGTCGGGAAGGAGATTCATACCGCCGAAAATCGTGTTCGTTACACGATGAATCAGTTTGTTATTTCCGTCGCGTCGTATGTTGCCGAACTTTCGGATGAAGCGATTGCTATCGCGGAAAAGAACGGAAAGGTTGAAGTTAACTTGGGCGGCACGGCGTGCAAGGTGCCCTATGCTCCCGACTATATTCAAAAAGTGATCGCCCGCAACGGAGTCGGCAAAAAGCGGAAAGAAATCAAATGCTAGCTTGAGTCCGGTAGCTTTCAAAATCGGACAAATACAAGGATATTCCTTTCAGTTAAATGAGAAATGCGAATTTTCTGTGTTATGCTATCGGCGATTTTTAACTTACTTTTCTTTGAGGAGAACATTTAGATGGCTGGAAAGTTTGAACTTTGCAAAGCGAAAAACGGAAAACTGTTTTTCTGCCTAAAGGCCAGTAACGGCCAAACGATTTTGTCGAGCGAGATGTATGAGAAGCGTGCTTCCGCGACCAACGGCATCAAGTCCGTTAAAAAGAACAGCACGAATGAAAAATGCATCGAAAGGAAAAAGGCCAGGAACGGCAAGAATTATTTCGTTCTCAAGTCCACCAATGGTCAGGTAATCGGCCAGAGCCAGCAATATGCAAGCGCCGCATCGATGGAAAAGGGAATCGCATCGGTACAGCGAAACGCGGCGGATGCCGAAGTAAAGGATATGACTTCGTAGTCACTTCCATGGCCCCTGTTAAAATTGGTTTTTGAAATTGAGGATCGCTTCTTCAGAGGCGATCTTCATTTTTTTCGGAGAAGTTTATGTCGGAAAATCATATGCCGAAGCATGGCCAGATTTGTTGGACGGAAATCGCGTCGGACAATATCGAGAAGGCCGTTGGTTTTTACCATGAGTTGTTTGGCTGGGAAATCCAACCGGGCGGAAATCCCGAGATGGACTATCGCGAATTTGATGATGGAAGCGGACATCATGTCGGCGGGATCTATCAGATAAATCCGGATTTTTTTGGCGGAAACCCACCGCCTCCGCACATGCTGAGCTATATCTCGGTAGATAATGTGGATCAATCTGCAGAAAAGGCGGACGAACTCGGCGGAAAGACTCTTCGAGGCCCGCTCGATATTCCGGGTGTCGGCAGGATGGCCGTCGTGCAGGATCCGTCGGGGGCGATGTTCGCATTGATCACGCTCAGCGGCGGACACGATCATGCTTGAAAACGCGATTCCGGTTACGCTTCTAAATGCTTCCGACCCGGGATCGCTTCGAGAATTTTACGAAGATGTTCTAGGTCTCGGATTTCTTTCGGAGGATCCGGGCGGTGTCGTATTTTCATTGGGGAGCGGGGTGCTCAGGATTTTGAAATCTTCGGGCGCCCAAGAAAAGAGAGAGCCGGTATTGAGTTGGAAAGTGACTGACATTGGATTGCTGGCGTCAAAACTGCGTTCGAAGGGCGTGGAGCCAATCCCAATGCCTTGTTTTGAGAATGGTGAGAATGGAATTTGCATCTCGAAATCTGCGAAGCATTTTTTCTTTTGCGACCCCTCCGGAAATCTTCTCTCCTTGATCGAGCCATTCCGGTAATTCGAATGGCGGGCGACGGCACTTTGGATTCTTGGTACATATTTATTCGGAAATAAGCAGGTAACTTCAATGGATTTCAAACCAAAAGGCTTCTCAGCAATAACCCCGTATTTTCAGGTTGAAAACGGACAGTTGTTTACGGATTTTGTCGTTCAGGCATTTGGAGCCGAGATTTGGCACCAGCATCATGAAGACGGCAAACTGCGTCATTTTGCATACAAGATCGGCGGCGCGATTATCGAGGGAAGCGAGGTTGACGGAACCTATCCAACAAGGGAAATCGCGATCCATCTTTACGTTGAAGATTGTGACGCGGTTTTCAAGAAAGCGATCGACGCCGGCGGCACGGAAGTCTATCCGGTTGCCGATATGCCGTACGGGGAACGCTCTGGCGGCGTTACGGATCCGTGCGGGAATCACTGGTATATCGCAACGCAGCTATGGGATATGTATCCGGATGAGGGTTGAATATCGAGTTACTGCTCAGGTATTTTATGACGCCTTGTTTGGCCAAAACAATTTGTATTTTTCGTCCCTCAGCCCCTTGTTCAATACTATTTCCAAGTCCTTCGATTCGTATGTGCCTTTGATTTCCAATAAATTGTCTGCACCAAGGTTCGGGAAGACGTCAGCCGCAAGCTCGGAGCGCAAAATTGCCTTTTCGGACATCGCCTCATAGCTGCCGCATTTTGAAATCATTGACGAAACCAAATCCCTCGAATTTTTGAAAGCACCTTTGTCGGATGAACGGTTCTTTTCTTTATCCGGATATGTACCAAAAAACACAACGGAGACTTGATGTTTCTTACAGGCCATCAGTACTTCGGAGGACTTGTAACCGCCTCCCACGCTCTTAAGCGTTGTGAAGACGGGATCATTGAAATCCGTGACAACTTTGACATTCCAGGAGCTGAGTCCACATTAAAAAGTCAATCGTGAAGTAGAAGGTGCGGTTCGTTCGGCTTGATGGTTTAGCAGGCAGAAAGACCCCTGCCGGCTTGTCCGGCAGGTGAATCAGGTCAGAAGCTAGTCGCGGCAACAAATGAAGCATTCCGGCCCCCCTGCCGGCTTGTCCGGCAGGAGGAAAAGGTCCTTAGCTACAGCCGTTAAATACATAGTGTGTTGAGGTTTAGTGTTGTTCTGGAAGGGGCTGACCTTATTCACCTGCCGCACAAGGCGGCAGGGGCCTCCGGATGAATCAATTTGATTTCGACTAGTTGCTGACCTCATTCACCTGCCACACAAGGTGGCAGGGGTCTTGCCTGGTTTCTTTGAGGTTCAATTTGCTGGTCGATTTTTCCTTTAAACCGACTTTTTAGAGTGGACCCAGGAGCTGATTAATCTCAATAAACTGACCCGATCGTCTTTGCCAATCTTTCGTAGCGCCCCGGCCGCAACGGTTGAATAGGATTCCCCCACAAGGCGCGTAGAACCCAAATTGTCCATCGCAAAAGCCGCAATCACTGGGAGGGGTTTTGCTTTCAATTCGAAATCATTGAGTTAATGTCCCTTAAACCATACCTCAAAATCACTTGTGTTTAGTTTCTCCGGCGGCGCGCCGTTCTCACTTAACAAAAATCGGGATCTTCGTGATCGATGCATTCGTCGATGCTGAACTGCTTGCTTGGGAAAAACCATTTTGGGAAATGGCCGCGAACGCGATAGCCAGAATCAAGAGATGGAAAGACTTTTTGGAAAACAAAGCGATTGAATTATATCTGTGAAGTGTCATTCTTGCTCCTTCCTTTCGCCCCAAACGCTTGAATGCGTTGGAGCGGCGATGAGAGTTCTAACGGGCAAGTATCGATCGCCGGATGCGATCATCTAATCGTTAAAAACAAAAAACATGAGTCCGCCGGGGTCGACCAATATCGCGTTGTCGGCGATTCCTTCCTTGTTGAAAATCGAAATCTCTTCGGCAAACGCTATTCCAGCTTCGCGGATCGCGTTAATATTCTCAAGGTTTTTCCCCGAATTAAAAAAATTCAAACCCGGGCTTGAAAACAAATGCGGGCACATTCCGGTTTTCATTAACGAAATCTCTATGCCGTTTCCATCCGAAAAAGAAATCCATCCCTGAGTCTCTTCTCCGGATGATTTCTCAAATCCGAGCATTTGCCAAAACTCGGATGATGCTCCGAGATCCGTGGATTCGATGCTGACGCCCGCGAAGTTTCCCGTAAGTCCGGAGGAATCTCCCGTGATTTGAAACTCGTGCGGATCTGATTCGACAAAAACGAAAACCCCGTTTGGATCCGAAACAAGAAAACCGCGCTCCGTCTCAACAACGTTTGAAAGGCGTCCGATTTTCACCGCCAACTCATCGCAGTCTTCGCGAATAATCTTGATCCCCTTTCTCGCCGTTCGTTCGGGGTTTATCTCGACCAGAAAATTTCCATCGGTTTGAACCAGCGGCGATTTTTCGGATACGACTCTGTAGCCGAGTCGCAAATAAAAATCCCGGCTGATCACGATGTCCGGTGTTGGAGTTTGGATTATCGTCTGCGTACCTGCCATCATTACCAGGCTATCCCGTAATCGTCGCCGTGATTGCTCGAGCCTCCCCAAAACGTACCGTTTTCGCGGTCAAACCAGATGGCGTTGATTGGGCCCGACGTTCGCGCCTCAAATGTCAGCGAATACCCCTTTCGGCTCAATTCGCCCCGAATCCATGGCGGCACGGAATCGGCGAGCAAGATCCTGCCGGGACGCGAACGATGATCGCCAAAGGAGCTTTTCATCTGAAAGCTGTTGAAGTTCGCGGCCTCGGCGGCCTGCTGCACGTTCATGTCAAACTCGACGATGTTTAGAAAAAACTGCAGAAGATTCTGATCCTGGCTGTCACCGCCCTGGACGCTGAAAGACAAAAACGGCTTTCCATCCTTAAGCGCCATCGTCGGCGTGAGCGTAACACGAGGCTGTTTTCCGGGAGCGATAACGTTGTACGGATTCTCGCTTGCGTCGATGTTAAAGCTCTGCGCCCTCTGGCTTAGCCCGACACCGCTTCGTCCGGCGATCACCGCCGGAACCCAACCGCCGCTCGGAGTCACCGAAACAACCCAGCCTTCCTCATCCGCGGTTTGAACCGATGTCGTTCCGGCATAGAAATTCCGATCAAGCTTCGCGTCGTCAACCGCCGTCTTTTTGTCATCCTCTCCCCATGATTTGAGAATGTCGAGAAACGGATTCTTGTCGTTTTGAAACGGATACGGATCGCCGGGTTTGATCTTGGGATCGTTGCGATCGGGGTTGATTTCTTTGGCTCGCTCGCGGGCGTATTCCTTTGAAAGAAGGCCTTTTATCGGTTCGGCGGGCGCGAAAGCGGGATCTCCGTAGTAAAAATCACGATCGGCAAAGGCGAGGTTCATCGCCTGATAAAGCGTGTGTATGTAACGGCTGCTGTTGTAACCGGCAGATTTGAGATCCTGGCCTTCAAGGATATTGAGCGCCTGGAGCATAACCGGCCCCTGCGTCCAATGCGTGAGCTTGTAAACATCGATGCCCTTGTAATTTGTCATTACGGGTTCCTCGATCTTTACGCGCCAATTCGCCAGATTCTCGCTTGTAAATAGTCCGCCTTCCTCGCGCGTTCCTCTTACGATTTCCTCCGCAATATCTCCCTTGTAAAAACGGTCAAATGCGGCATAGATAGCCTCTTTGCGCGACTTTCCTTTGGCGAGAGCCTCGGATTCGGTCTCAACCAGCTTTCGAAGCGTCGCGGCAAGATCCTTTTGAACAAACACCTCGCCGGGTTTCGGTCCTTCGTGTTCCTTTCCAAGATGCGGAAGCATGATCTCGCGGGAATACTTCCATTTCTTTATCTCGTCCTTGTCCGCTTCGATGCGCCGCGAGGTTTCAATATCCATCGGATAACCCTCGGCCATCTGAATCGATGGGGCGAGGATGTCCTTGAGACTCAACTTGCCGTATTCGGCGAGCATCGTCATTATCCCGCCCGGCGTGCCGGGAGTGACGGCGGCCAATGGACCGTATTCGGGCGGATATTTGTCAAAGCCCTTCGACTTGTAAAACTCGGGTGTTGCTCCCGTCGGCGCGACCCCAAGAGCGTTTATCCCGATCACTTTCCCGGTGTTCGGGTTGTAGATAAGCGCCTGCGTTTCGCCGCCCCAACTGAGCACATCCCACATCGTGGAAGTCGCTGCGATCATGGCGCAAGCCGCATCGACCGCGTTTCCGCCCTTCTGGTACATCATCGAGCCGGCGGTGGCCGCCAAAGGCTTGCCCGTTATCGCCACCCAATGCCTGCCGTGCAAAACCGGCTTTTGCGTCCTTTGGCCAAGCACGGTCAAAGGAAGCAAAAGCGAAAACACCGTGATCGCAACGATTGCTCCTTTCATATTTACTTCGTCGGCGAAACGCCTTTTACGTGTTTGTCGAACCAACCGAGGTATCTCTCATAACGATCCTTCTGGAACGAAGGTCGTCTGATCCCGTGATGTTCGCCGGGATAAACGACGAGCATCGTGTCGCGTCCGAGGCGTTTCATCGCTTGATACATCTGTTCGGAGTTGAGAATCGGCACGTTCCAGTCGTCGGCGCCGCCGATCCAAAGCGTTGGAGTCGTGATCTTCGCGACATCGTTAAACGGCGAAAGCTTTTCCCAGAGCGCCGCGTTCTCCCAAGGGAGACCGAGTTCGACCTCCCACCACATTTGGTAATGGTCGTGCCCGTAGTTCGCTCGGAACAACGCCTCGCTGGCGCCCGAAACGGCACCCTTGAAGCGCGTTGTTTTCGTGATCGTGTAGTTCGTCAGGATACCGCCGTACGACCAACCGCCAACACCCAGTTTCTCAGGATCGGCGTAACCTCGCGCGATCACAAAATCGACACCCGCCATCGCATCCTGAAAATCGAGATTTCCCCAATCGGCAAACAGAGCCGCGGAAAACGCCTCGCCATATCCCGAAGATCCGCGCGGATTCGGCTGGAGCACGAGATAACCATTTGCCGCCCAAAACTGCGCGTTGGTGTCAAAACTGTAATCGTACTGCGCGACCGGCCCGCCATGCGGATTAAAAATCATCGGGTATTTCATCGAAGGATTGAAACCGATCGGCTTTGTCAAAAACGCCTCGATATCGGTGCCGTCCTTGCTCTTGTAACGGATCTTCTCGGATTCGGCGATCTGCACCTTGTCGAGCGTCTTTTTGTTGATAAAGGTGAGCTGCTTCAACTGTCCGTCTTTGAGCGCGAAAATCTCGTCGGGATGCTCGCGTCTTCCAACCGTCAGAGCGATGGTCTGCCCGGCGATTTCAAAGCCGCCCGCAGTCATCGCGCCGCTGACATGCTTTGTCATCGCGCCGCCCGCCGCGGGGATCGAAACGAGTTGTTCCTCGCCGCTGTCTTCCAATCTGAAGAGAATGCGCGAGCCGTCCGCCGAATACTTGGGGGTGCGTATGTTTCGGTCGAGGTTTTGCGTCAGCACCCTTGGCGCGCCTCCCGTTGCCGGAACAACCGCCAAATGTTCGACCGCGTACCAGAGAGTCTTGAGCGGGGAGGTGACGGTCGTGTAAACGATCGACTTGCCGTCGGGGCTCCATTGCGGCGCGAAATCCTCTCGCGGATTCGATGTCAGCTTGAGAAGCGTCGCACCCTTGTCGGCGTTGTCGGCCGAAACAACCCAGATATCGGAATTGGGGTTTCCATCCGGCTCGTCGGTTCGATTGCTGACGAACGCGATCGACTTCCCATCGGGACTCCAAACCGCTTGCGATTCGTCAAAATCTCCGGAGGTAATTTGTCGCGGTTCGGCATCCGACCCGACATCAAAGACGTAGAGATGGGTTCTAAAACGATCGAGATAACCGGCGTAGTCGCGCTTGAACTGAAGTCTGTCGATCACATAGGGGCGCGCTTTCTTGTCGTCTTCCTTGTCATCCGTGAGTTCATGCGGTTCGGGATCTTTTATGTAAAGAAGCAAACGCTTGCCGTCGGGCGACCATTCGTAACCCGAAACACCGTGCTTTACTTTGGTCAAAGCCTGGGCTTCTCCGCCAACGCGGTTCAATGCGAAAACCTGTGCCGGTTCTTCCTTGTCTTTTGAGGCGATGAAAGAAAGGTATTTTCCGTCAGGGCTGAAAGCCGGCGATCCCGCCGAATAGCCTTTCGATGTCATCGGAATCGCGTCTCCGCCATCGGTCGAAACCATCCAGATTCTGGTTTCGGACTTGTCCTTTTTCATGTCGATTTCCGACACCGTAAAGGCGACCCATTTGCCATCGGGGCTGATGGCGGGGTTTCCGACGTTCTTCAGCGCAAAAATATCGTCCAAAGTGATCGCGTGTTTTGCTTCCTGGGCATGGAGGCCAAGCGCCAGAAGAAGGCATAACACAGAAGCGAAAAACAGTCTGTTCCTCATAAAGACTCCCGTTAGTACAGTTTTGATTTTGTTTCCCTACTCTAGCCCAGAATCGGTAGCGCGACAATAACCAACAGAAAAAATGCCTTCGCACCCGGCAATGGATGCGCGAAGGCATTTCCAGAAATGTTGGTTGAATGCGCTATTGAACGTCTTCACCCAACTCTTTGAGGAGCTTGATTGAATTTGCCCTGACGTTCGCCGGGGGATTGAGTTCCAGAGCCTTTCTCAGATACTTGATCGCGTTCGCCTTGTCGCCCGCCATCTTGTATGCCTCGCCGACGCTGTCCCACGCGTTGGCATCGGTCGGGTCGCTTTCGACATTGAGCTTTAGAATCTCAATAGCCTTGTCGAAGCGGTTTATTCCCAGCATCTGATAGCCGACGTTGTTGATCTGCAGGCGATTCGCGATTTTCAATGCGTCGGCAAGGATCGCGTCGCCTTCGGTTTGCTTTCCGCCCTGGAAGAGCAGATTTGCTTTTGTGGCGAGCGTCGGGAAAGTACGGTTGCGCGCGATCGCTACATCGGCCCATTCGATTGCCTCGGCGTTGTTGATGTTGTTCGTCAGGCAATATTGCGCCGCCGTTTGAAATCCCTGCCAGCCAAAACCGGGAAGATTCCTAAGTTCGTTTCGGAAATTCGCGAGAACAACGGAATGGACATCCACGGCGACCTTGAACGGAATCGCCTTCCGCTCCCAAGCGAGTTCGACGACGACGTAGTCATTCCCGACTTCCGGAAAGCTGTATGTAAGCACTTCCGTATGCGGGTTATCCCTCATCTTCGTATCGACCCTCATGACGTCTTCCTTTGGATCGTAGAAGAAGCTTCCCCAGGATTCGGTCGCGCTGTTGAAGATCAGGGTGACGGTTTGGTTTTGGTTGACGATCATGTGAAGGCTGTATTTGCCGGCCTTGAGCGGTTTTCCTTCGACGGTTGCATCGTGCGAGATTTCGAAGATCGTGTTTTCATTCGCACCCGCCCGCCACGGCATGTCCATCTGTTTTCCAAACTGGCTCTTCGTCATGCCGTACGGCACAAGCGCTCCCCAGATTTTCCCGGTGCGGTCAACACCGTTTAGCGTGACCCGCGGCCGCGAATAGTTGATTCTGATATCGGTAAGACCGATCCTTTGCTTTACTTCGGCAGCCGGACTAACGGGGCGCGGCGTCGTTACGTTTTGCGCGAATACAAAAGACGAAAATGCGATGACGACGAGCGCCAGGGCTGACAATACTCTCATGGCTAAATTTCTCCGTGGATTCGGGTGGGCAAACCATCCGAAAAAGTTGCTGGCAGATTGAAACCGGTCAGGCGTGAATTTGTTTAGTATACGCTAAAACCCGCCGAAAGGGTTTCGGTAATCAAAGCGCGTTTTGGATGTTTTTTGCACGTGGTTAGAATATCCCCGCAAATTTAAATGTATCGATCACAAAGACAAACAAATCCTGAAATAGACCGTATCAACCAATTGGCGTATATTAGCTGAAAAATCCATCGATTCGAGATTCGATCCTGCATCAAGTATGAACAAAAGAATTCCGCTTTGCGCGACCCTCGTGTTTATCTTTCTCTTTTCAAATCTGGCGCCGTTGGCCGTCGCCCAGGATATGCCGGCCAAACCCCAGAAGAAGGAGTGGGATGTTTTGAACCCGCCCTTTCCGCTAAACAGCGTAAAGATCGATACCGATGAGACGACGTGGTCGAGTCTGGACATCACTCCCGACGGGAAGCGGTTTGTCTTCGACATGCTCGGAGACATCTACATCTCCGATATCAACGGTGGCGACGCTAGGGCCCTGACGCAAGATTTCGCTTGGAATATTCATCCCGCAGTCAGCCCCGACGGCAAGCGAATCGCATTTATTTCGGATCGTGACGGAATCTCCAACGTCTGGACGATGAATATCGATGGAACCGATCTCAAGCAGGTTTCGAAAGAGAAGCGAAACATCATGCATAGCCCGAAATGGAGTCCCGACGGGCAATACATCGTCGCCGACAAGGGAATCATGTCTCGTCGAAGCATCCCGGCGGGTGAGATCTGGATGTATCACCACACCGGCGGAGTCGGCGTGCCGATCAAAAAACGCGTTAACGGAAGACGCGATCAGAAGAACATCGCCGATCCCGCGTATTCGCCCGACGGCCGTTATGTCTATTTCACTCAGGACATTTCGCCGGGCTCAAACTTCGATTACAACCGCGATCCGCTCAAATCGATTTTTGCGATCACGAGGCTTGATCTTGAGAAGGGCCGCGAAGAACGGTTTATCGGAGGGGTCGGGGGCGCGATCGTTCCGACGCCTTCCCCGGATGGAAAGATGATCGCATTCCTACGGCGCATCCGAAACAAGACCGCGCTGTTTGTGAAGTATCTCGATTCGGGTGCCGAGAAACCGATCTATACCGAGATGGAGCGCGACATGCAGGAGGGATTCGGTTCCGAAGGTTACTACGCCTATTTCGACTGGATGCCGGATTCGGGCTCGATAATGTTTTGGACCGGCGGTAAGTTTCATCGAATCGAAATCGAATCGAAAAAGCTCGAAACGGTTCCGGTACGCGTACAGGCGGAAGTGAAATTTGCCGATGCGGTGCGTTTTCCGCAAAACGTCGCACCCGATCAGTTTGATGTAAAGCTCGTCCGTTGGGCTCAGAAATCACCCGACAAATCGACGATCATGTTTCAGGCGCTCGGAAAAATCTATCTCAAGGACATCGCTTCGGGATCGATCCGGCGGCTTACAAACCAAAACAGCCACGACGAATTCTATCCGAGTTATTCAAACGACGGGCAGTCGGTGGTCTATGTTTCGTGGGATGATCAGGATCTTGGACAGGTAAGGATCGTCTCGGCCAAAGGCGGCGATGGGAGAATAATCACGCCGCAGCGCGGACATTACATCGAACCGTCGTTTTCGACCGACGACAAGTTGGTCGTTTACAACAAGCAGTCGGGCGGGTATCTGACAAGCCCCGAGTATTCGAACGAACCCGGTATATATGTCGCCAATCTCGGCAGAAACCAGCATACGAGGGTTTCCGAGTTTGGCTCCAATCCGCATTTTGCGGGTGACAACAGCCGTGTTTATTTTACGACCGGCGTGCCGCGTACCGATTATCCCGAGACACAGCTTGTTTCGGTTGACCTCAATGGCGAGGATCGACGCGAACATCTATATGGCGGAGATCAGGTTACCGAATACAAGATCTCGCCGGATCGCAAATGGGTAGCGTTTATTTCACAGTTCAATGCCTATCTGACTCCGTTCGTCGATACCGGAGAAAGGCTCTCGATCGGACCCGATGCGAAGTCGTTCCCGGTGCAGAAGATCTCGAGCCGGGCGGGCGAATCGCTTACCTGGCAAGCCGATTCGAGCGCCGTGAGCTGGTACAACGGACCCGTATTTTACGAGCGCTCGATCAAGGACGCGTTCGATTTTGTCGCCGGCTCTCCCGAGAAACTCCCCGAACCGGTCGCTACCGGAATCAGTCTCTCGTTCAAATCCGATGCCGACAAGCCCAGTGGTTACAAGGCGATCGTTGGCGGCAACGTTGTCACGATGCGTGATTCGAGGAATCAGCAGGAGGTTATCAAGAACGGCACGGTTCTTATTAAGGACAACAGAATCGAGGCGGTCGGAACCTCGAAGCAGGTCAAGATCCCGAGCGGGGCGATGATCATCGACGCAAAGGGCAAGACAGTGATCCCGGGTTTGGTCGATGCTCACGCGCATGGCTCGCAGGGTTCGGATGAAATCATACCGAGACAAAACTGGGCGATGTATTCGAACGTCTCGTTTGGTGTTACGACGATCCACGATCCCTCAAACGACACCACCGAAATTTTCTCCGCATCGGAGATGCAGCGCGCTGGAATGGTGGTCGCGCCCAGGATTTACTCGACAGGTACGATCCTTTACGGCGCCGAACAAATCGGCGCGAAGGCGGTCGTCAACAACTATGAAGACGCGCTCTTTCACCTCCAGCGGATGAAGGACGCCGGGGCGATTTCCGTCAAGAGCTACAACCAACCGGCGCGTGCGCAGAGACAGCAGATTCTTGCCGCCGCCCGCGAACTCAAAATGATGGTCGTCCCCGAAGGCGGAGGAAAATTCCATCAGAATCTGACGATGCTTCTCGATGGGCATACCGGGCTCGAGCATTCGCTGCCGGTTCCGCGTGGTTATAAGGACGTTACAACGCTTTGGGCGGCGACGAAGTTTGGCTATACGCCGACCTTTATCGTTTCCTATGGCGGTCTAATGGGCGAGGAGTATTGGTATGACAGAACGGAAGTTTGGAAAAACGCGCGTCTGCTTAGATACACTCCGAGCTTCCTTCTCGACGCCCGTGCGATCCGCAGACCGACCGCGCCCGACAACCAATACAACCATTTCGAGGTAGCGAAATACGCCAAGACGCTCAGCGACGCCGGAGTCAGCGTGCACATCGGCGCGCACGGCCAGAGAGAGGGGCTCGCCTCGCATTGGGAGCTTTGGATCATGAATCAGGGCGGGTTTACGCCCTGGCAGGCACTTCGAGGCGGTACGATCGACGGCGCGAGGCATCTCGGAATGGACAGCGACATCGGGAGCATCGAAGCCGGCAAACTCGCTGACATGGTTATCATCGACGGCGACGTTCTCAGCGACATCCGCAAGAGCGAGTTTGTTCAGTACACGGTGCTAAACGGACGCGTTTACGAATCGGCGACGATGAACGAAATGGGCAGCAACGTAAAGCGAAAACCGTTCTACTTCGAAAACGAACGCGAAGCATATCTGCCCGAAGATGCCGCCAACGCGATCGAGCTAAAAAGCCGCGAACATCATTGGAGCCATTAGGCAGTTACGAGTTTCGAGTTTTGAGTTTTGAGTTCTGTTGCGTTGCCCGAGTGATCTCGGGCAACGGTGACGAGCGCGCAAACGGCCCAGCACAGATATAGTAATAAGCGATCTTCGATTCGGGAATTAGAAGAACATCAGTCTTCTCGGCAAAAAGAGCTCAAAACTCCCCCCGACTGGAGCGCAGGCGTCCCGCCTGCAACGAGCGCGATAGCGCGAGTAAACCCTTTACCCACTCTCAAGTCCAAGTAGCCGAATCACCACCACCCAGAACCCGAAACTCAAAACTCGAAACTCGCAACTCTCGACGCCTGCAACGAGCCCGATAGCGCGAGTAAACCCTTTACCCACTCTCAAGTCCAAGTAGTCGAATCACCACCATCAAAAGAGAACTTAAAACTCAAAACTCAAAACTCGCAACTCTCGACGCCTGCAACGAGCGCGATAGCGCGAGTAAACCCTATACCCACTCTCAAGTCCAAATACCCGAGCCACCACCCCCAAAAGAACCCACAACTCAAAACTCGTAACTCGCAACTCCCCTCCCCAACTATTAAACCGTCACAGTCAATTTGGGTTGTAAATCCAGTTCGTTTCGAAGTACCCTAATAACAGGCGTTGAATTCGCCGCGAGCCTCTCCAATTTTCCCTCTCTTTCCCAATATCAACACCAAATATGACAAAAACCATCGGAGTCGTCCTCCATCTCACGTTTTTAGCCGCATTGGCCGTCTTGCCTCTTCAACTATTGGCACAGAGTTCCGTCCCGCCTTTTCGAGATTTCTCGAAGGGGGAATATCCCGCAATTGCAGACAATGACTACCATCGTACTGTGAACGAGCGATTCGTAAGAGAAACATTCAAGAAAATTTACGAAGCCGAGGCGGCGTTTGCGGGCTTTTGGGGATATGGCGAATTTGGAACTCTTCAGCAGCTCGGTGAAGCCGGACTCATCGATAGTGTTTTGGCAAATGGCGAAAAGTATGGATATGTGTTTTCAATAAGCGTGGTGCCACTGAATGCTTTTGGCAACAATTTTACGGTCAAGGCAACGCCAACATACTATCAGCGAACCGGCAAATTGTCCTTTGTGATGGATGCCGCTTGCCGCATACATGGAGGCGACAAGGCCGGCTTTGACGCTGAGTTTAAGGATCCGGTCTTGGATTCTTGCTTGCCATTTCTTGCGATCCAATTTGAATACGACTCTTCGCTCATTATGAGGCAGATCATTGGGGCCCAAGCGACATATTACGAATCATTTGGCAACGGAAGATACGGAACTCTCGGTGATCTGATACTCGCCGGCCTGATCGACGGGAATCTGGCGAGCGCCTGGAATTCTCGTATTAATATGAGCGTTTTCCCGCCTACGGAAACGGGGCCGGCACGATATGTTTTGGGAATGAGGCCTTGGTATAGACATAACGGGATGCGTTCATATTACGTAAATGAAACCGGGATATTGAGGGCGGAAGACCTCGGGGGAGCGTCAGCGGATGAAAACTCTCCCGAACTCATCTTCGAAAATGAAGATTTGATCAAGTTCGCGATGAGGAGTCTTTGGAAAGCGCAAATCACATACGCCGGGTACAGCCATCTCGGGAATGGAAACTTTACTGCAGATTTTGAAGTATTGACAAAATTGCGGCTATTGGATTTTGCGATCGAGAATGGTTCTTTTGGAGGGTACAGCTTTGAAATTGTTGTCGACAACAATCACAAGAATTCGATCTTCCGCGATTTCGAGATGAGAGCCACACCCCTTCAATATGGCAAAAACTCTTCCCGCTCCTTCTATATCAGCCGGCATGCCTTCCTGCGCGGGGCAGATAGAAATGGTGAGCACGCTGACAGATTTGATCCACTCGTGGAGTTCTAGAAAACGCCAGCAGCGATCCACCTTAAATAGTCAGTTTTGCTGTCTGGACAATGGGGTCCACTTTACTTATCGAGTCTTCCGTCGAAGTATATAGTGAGATAGGAATTATCCTTATGCGAATTTGTAAACTGCTTCTTTTGGTTGTATTGCTAAGTCAAGCTCACGGTGCTTTTGCCTATAGTGGACTGCAAGTGACTGGGACTATAAATAACCTGGAGATGGTTGAAGGAGAAAAATCAATCGTATTTTCTTTCGATACTTCCGTCACTGTAACAAACACCGGTCAAGTTTCAGTGTTTATATTGTTGCCCGAAATGTGGTGGCACATAGGTACGGATGTTTTTGGAGTGCGTTCAGATGAGAAAAGCGAGGAAAGATTGGTTTTTGCTGGGGTACTTCCCTCGATTGATGGAAGCAAAGAATGGATGGAACGTAAGGAACTCCTTGATGCCAAAACTCCGCCTGCAAGGTTATTAACAAAGCTTGACGGCGGAGAAAGTCTGATTGTTGAAGGGAAAGAACAAATTTATGTCCATAAGGAGGAAGACAAGTATGATCTGTTTATCAAGAATTCTTTGTGGGCTGAATTCGAGAAAGCAAAATCTTTGTCTCTTCGGCTTAAGTATCGCGTCTGGTCATTGAATCTTGAAAAGTATTCACTACACGCTAAGAAGAAGTTTGGCAGAAAGCTGCAAAAACGATGGCAAAAATACGGATATTTATGGCTTGATGACATCACAACCGAGCCAATTCCGCTTGATTTGAGGTCTGCGTCTATAAAAACGGAATTTGACTAAACCCATAGCAAGCGGTCGGCGAACAGCCAAAGCTGCTGCTCCTTTATCCGGTTCTCCATGTCTCCGCGCGCGCAGTAGACTTTCTCGTAAAGCTTTTTCGCCGGAAATCCGCGAGCCGGAAGCGATGTCACCACAAACCGCGGATTTTGTTTTCCGGGCAGGCACTCGGCCTTCGCAACAACCCTTCTTTCACGCGACCAGCTCTTGAGGGTCTTGTAAGTTCAAAATTCTGTGTCAGGTTAATCATTAAAGACCGAATGCCTTATCGAGTCTTCCGTCGAAGTATATAGCGAGGTTAAGCGGGGCCTGCTTCCAGTTTTGGCCAATTGACCTACGCACCACGCCCACCCTTCAGAACTTTCCACCGATCCAGCGCATCATCGAAAATCTTTCTGAGCCGTGGATTCGGCGGGAGCAGTTCCGCCTTTTTGTATCTCAGCAGAAACGTCAGAAGCGTATAGCACGATGTCGCCTCGCCGCATTTTACGAGGTTGTCAAGATTCTCGGTGTCGGAATCAAGAAACCATAGATTCGTTCCGTATTCGCGCGCCTTTTCGGCGACCTCTTTTTGTTTGTCCGAGGGTTTGAGCAAATCGTAATCTACAAAATCACTCCAGGATTCCTCTTGAAATCTCTTTTTTGCCGGATCCTTGCTCAGCGAGTAAATCTGATTTGCGATCGTAATGTTTTTTGTGTCTTCGTCCGAATAGATTTCGGCGTAACCGAGATCGCGGATCCTCTTCATAAATACGGAACTCGACATCGCGATCAGCGAACGGATTCTCGAGATTGCGAATTCAACCGCGTCTCCAATGCGTAGGCCCGAAAGATTTTCCCAAAGCCTGATTTCCATCGATTTTTCCGCCTCTTCCAAGGCCTCGGAAATCCGTGCCTTTGCCAAAAGGATTCCGAAAAATACCAATGCCGCGAATGCGAGCGGGATGAGGTTTAAGAATATGAGCGAGAACCAACTCCCTTCGATGCCCGTCGAGACGAGGTTGTAGGCGATCGATGCAAGGGTTGCGAATGCAAGCAGCATCACAGCTTGCACCGCGATATAGACTTGTCTGACGGTGAAGAAACCGCTCGGTTTGGCGATCGGAGTTTCAAGATAACCGTCTTTACGCGGGTCGGTGTCCGAAATCAATAGCAGATCACAACGCTTCCCGGCGCGGTCGAATATGTTGTCGATGCTGTCGAGTCCCTGATTGTCATAAACACCGCCGTCCATCAAAGGCACCTCTTCGGAAAATTTCGCGCCGAGTTCTTTTCTCACTTGTTCCGGGCCAAATGAATCCGGCCAAGCGAAATCCGAAGGAAACCGAATCGGTTCAAATCCGGATGGGAAACAGGAGGATGCGGCTACGATATCGGCGATCCGGGCGTTTCGATTTGTTTCTGATTCATATGGGATACGCAAGAGGTTGTTGCCGCTGATCACGTTTTCGCCCTTCTGAAAGCGAAAGGCGTTGCCCGAACGGAACTCCGTGGTGTTGAAGGAGATGTCCTTGATTTTGATATCGCTGTCGAGGATATCGGCAAACTTCAGACCCTTGAAGTAATGCTCGTCATAAACATTCGCCGCGGCCCGGATCAGACTCGCCTTCGACGTGCGGCCGTTTATCGAGCGTGACTTTTCTAGACCATCAAGCGCTTTTGCTATGACATTCGTCCCGACGAGAAACGCTCGAAAGCGTTTTTCAAAATCCGGAAACGATTCGCCGTCAACCAGCGATTTTACGTACGCCGCGCCAAAAATCGTCCCGCCGGAAATCGTCGAGAGCGCACGTATGCGATCCAATACTCCGATCGAGTGCAAGAAACGAAAGGTGCCCAAATGAAACGCGGCCGCCCTGTATCCGCCACCGGAAAGAGCGACCGCAATGCCGTCTAATTCATGCTGGGAGTTTTCCATCTTTATCTTGTCCTCCGGGAGCGCGGGCGTGCAAACGCTCGATATTGTCCGCCGAGGCCCGAAGGTGTTTTACATTCCCGATATAAAATGGCGGTCGCCGCAAAACGTTACTCGGGTTCCTCGCATTCGATGGTTCTCACCTTCTTAAACAGCTTCTCGAATTCCTTATTATGCGTTTCATCGAATTCAATGTATTTGATGGAATCGTTCGCGCAGTTTGACCAGCCGAATGTCATCACCGAGATTTGGGCGTATTTCAGACGATCGGGCGAGGCATTCTCGGCCGTGTAGCGCGTCATCTCGGAGGCATTGTCTTTGGCGCGCTTTTCGATGAGTTTTCTCCACGCTTCAAGAAGTTTGTCGCCGCCGGCGATCAATGGTTCGACGTACTCCGTTTTGCACGATTCCGCGCATTCGAAATCGAGCAGTCGCGCGGGATCCTTGTATCCCAAAATCTGCGCCCGCGACATCTTGTATTCCTGATCGATCGCCGCGAGTTTTTGTTTTTTTAGATCCTTCCAATACTCGACATCGACTATATCCAGATCCTCAAACTCCTTTCGTACCGTCTTGTATTCGGCATCAAGCTTTTCGACGCTGAGCTTGTCGATATCCTCGTATTCCCAGGCGTTGCTCTCCGTCATCAAAGAAACCGAGCCAAACGAATCAAGCAGCTTGATGGTCGCCCTCAGTTGCGATTCAGAATACTTCTTTGAGTCGTAGGTTCCCTCGTACTGACAAAACTCGGAATCCCATTTCATTTTCTTGACCTGCGCCGAGGCCGAAACCGCTGCGAACGCGATAATCGCAAACACCAGAACTCGTTTTGCATGTTTCATTTAATACCGTCTCCACGTTTCCTGTCGTTATTCGTTCCCTTTCGGAACACCAGAATAGAACGTGTTTCCCCGCGCTATTTGCCGTTTGCCAGTTGGCTGATCCCTTCCGGGATTTTGGATGATTTTTCCGGCAATCCCTTTGCGCCGAGCGCGATAAAATCTTTGAAAAACGCGCCCGCTCCGAGATTCGAATATGCCGCCGGATCTTTGCCCGCGTCGACGAGTTTTTCGGTGATATACACTCCTGCGACGAGACACTTTCGGCCCGAATCCTTCGTACGCAGTTTCGCGACCGCCATCGATGCGGCATCGTCGTTTTCGTATTTGGCGGATGCGGTTTCATTTATCATTTCAAAGGCGCGGACGATCTCGCTTTTTGTAAATGCGTTTGATCTGATGCCGCGTTCGTATGAACCCCGACCCTCCTCAAACACCGCCTTCATGATCTGCGAAGAAGCCGCGAGGTCGCCCTTCGCGTTTGGAAATTCGACATTCCATTTTTCGCCTGTCAGGAGTTCGAAGAGCTTTGCGGCGTAGTTTTCGGTTCTGGCTCCCTCGAGATTGGCGGCGACGGCGATCGAGAGTTTTCTTGACGGGAAGACGAAAAGATATGTTGCCGTTTCCGGCTGCCCGCCGCTGTGCGAGATCAGGAAGCGTCCGTTTGACGGATAGTTTCGCCATCCCGCGCCGTAGTAGGAAACGGTTCCGTCCTTCATATACATCGGCTCGTAAACCTCCGAGAGGCTTTGCTTTGAAAGCAGCTTGCCCTCATAAACGCCGGTGCCGAATCGGAGCATGTCTCCGACCGTCGAGCGGATTCCGCCGGCCGCGAAACGGCTGCTGATGTTTACGTATTCGGAGTTTACGATCTTGCCCTTCTCGAGTCTGTATCCATTGACGCGGAAGCGGATCAACTCTTCAGGGTTGTCGAGGCGGGTCGAGTTCATTCCGAGCGGGCGAAAAACGTTTTCGGTCATGAATTCGCCGTAGCTCATTCCCGATGCGCCTTCGATAACCGCGCCGAGGAGGTTGTAGCCATAGCTTGAGTAGTTGTTTTTTGTCCCCGGTTCGGCGACGAGCGGGAAGTCCGCGAATATTTCGATCGCCTCGCGGGTCGTCTTTTGCTCGCGGATTTTGCCCTCGACGTTGTAGTCCTTGTAGTGGCTGATCCCGCCGAGATGTCCGAGCACTTGGCGGACGGTTACCGGAAACTCCTTTTTTGGAAAATAGGGCACGTATTCCTGTATTTCCTTGTCGAGGTCTATCTTTCCGCGTTCGACAAGCAACAGAATCGCGGCCGCCGTCATGGGCTTGTTGACGGACGCCATGCGGTACATCGATTCGGCGCGCGCCGGCGCGTCGTTCTCGATGTCGGAGAAACCGTAACCGTTGGTCCATGTTTGCCCGCCCATCGCGTAGCCGACACTGATTCCCGGTATTTGGTCCTTTGCCATCTGCTCTTTGGCGAACTCCCCAAATGCTTCGGCGATTCTTTTCCGCGCGGCATCGTCCTGCGCCCAAACCCTCAATGGCGCGAACGCCAAAAAGACCGCAAAGACCGCTAAAAACAGACGATTCGTTCTTGTCATACGTTTCAACCTTCCACCCCCGCGGAACCCGCGAAATTGTTTTTGATTCTGCAGTGTGAGTGTAGCTTGGATGAGTTCCAGGTTCCAAGTTCCAGAAGTTCCAGGATTCGGAAGTTGAGTCGGCTCTAAATAGTCGGTTTTATTCCAGAATCCGGAATTTCCTCTTCGGACGCATCGCGTCACGTAGATTCAAGCCGTGGATGGAGCGGCTTTGCGCGGAATCCATGGTAAACATAAATACAACGTTCGCGCCGGGTACCGGCGCGGAGAAACGCCCGTAATTGCTGCATTCCAAACACCACTAACGTGGCTGGGAAAGTGTCCTGATTTCCACCCCGGGGGGCGACTCCCCGCGACTTTTCCCCTTGGCGGTCTCGTGTCAACAAAGAATATCCCGGATGTTTTTTCAAAAAGTCCATTGATTGAACTATTTAGAGTGGGCCCAGAAGTTCCAGGTTCTTCTGGGGGTGGATTGATATTTTCTTTGCGAGTTGGATTTTGGCTCGGTTTGTGTATTTCTTAAGGGCCGCGAATCTTGAAGGTTACAAAGGCGGTATCCAAGAAAAACTTGGAACTTCTGGAACTTGGAACTCTTCCCCTTGCATTCCCCTCCAACTTTCGCTAAACTGTCCAAACTATCCATGAACTATCTAAAAACGTCCGTATGGTTATGAGAGAAGAAAAACTGATCGAATTTTTGAGAAAGGCCAAGAATGCTCCGACGCAGGAAGAAATGAAAAAGGCGATCGGAACGAGGTCGAACGCGATTCTTTATCAAACATTGGAGCGGCTCGAGGAGGGCGGATTTATTCGTCGCGAAAAGGGGCGTTGGCGAAATGTCGAGCTTGCCGGAAAGGCGAACCGGGATTCTTTTGAAGATCGCTTTTATGGAGGCGCGGGCGCGGCCTCTTCGTCCGAGGAATGGGTGCCGATTCCGCTTTTGGGGATCGTCGCCGCCGGTCATCCGATCGAAGCGGTTCTGGTTCCCGAGCAGATGTCGGTGCCGGTTGGGATGATCCGTCCCGGGCAAAACTACTTTGCCCTCGAGGTGCGCGGCGATTCGATGATAGACGTGAATATTCTGAATGGCGACCGAATCGCGCTTCGTCAGGCGAATACGGCCAACAATGGCGATATCGTCGTCGCCTTGGTGGACGGCGAAAGCGCAACCGTCAAGACCTTCAAGAAGAACGGCCGGAAGGTTCAGCTGGTCCCCGCCAACCGGGATTTCAAAACGATCGAGATCGACGCCGATCGGGTGACGATCCAGGGAGTGCTGGTTGGATTGGTAAGGAAATATGACCAGGGAGGGTAGGAAGTTTCGAGTTCATCCGGAAGAGTTCCAAGTTCCAAGCTCTTCTGTGGTGAATTGATAATTTCTTTGCGAGTTGAGTGATCGCTCAGTATCTGTATTTCTTAAGAGCCGCGAGTCTTCAAGGTTACAAAAGCGGTAACCAAGATAAACTTGGAACTTCTGGAACTTGGAACTTGGAACTCTGCCCGGGCGTCCTTGGAACTCTTCCGAGCTAATGCTAGCCAATGTCGTAAAACTCAGGGATTTTGCGGAGTTGCAGAAGAGAGAAAGCCTGCCCAGCGGGGTTCGGGCTTTCGATTTGGCGACGGGCGGATTGGTGCGCGGGGGGATCTCGGAGTTTGTCGGTCGGGCTGGAAGCGGGAAGCGTTCGTTGGTTTCGGCTTTTTTGGCTTCTTTGACAAGACAAAACCATATCTGTGCCGTGGTGGATAGTACGGACAGTTTTGATCCCGTATCGGCCGAAGCCTCGGGGATCAGGCTTTCGAAGATTCTATGGGTCAAATGCGGCGGGGATCCGGAGAAGGCGGTTTTGGCTACGGATTATCTGATTCAATCAAGACTCTTCGGTGGTATATGGCTCGATATGAGTCTTTGCGAAAAGAGCTTTTTGGACAGGATGCCGAATTCGTATTGGTTCCGGTTCAAGGTCGGTCTGAAGGATTCCCCGGGAGTCCTTTTGGTTACATTGGAAGAGCCGAGGCTGCGCTCGGCGGCGCACCAATCGGTAGTGATAAACAAGGAGGATTGCGAGTGGAGAGGAGATTCGAACTTTCGCGTCATGCGCGATAGAAATATCGGTCTGGAAACGATTCGCCCAAGACAACGAAACGCCACTGTCCAAATACAAGGCTAAGACTGGAGCGCGACTGACTGGAGCGCGACTGACTGGAGCACGACTGACTGGAGCGCAGGCGTCCCGCCTGCCACGAGCGCGATAGCGCGAGTTACGAGTTACGAGTTTCGGGTTTTGAGTTTCGAGTTCTTTTTGCCGAGAGGACTGATGTTCTTTCAAGACCCGAATCGAAAATCGCTGATGACTATATCGGTGCGCGGCTGTTTGCGCGACCGCCATCATTGACTGAAATCACTCAAGCCCCGAAACAGAACTCAAAACTCATAACTCGAAACTCGAAACTCATAACCACATGTTTATCACCATAAAAACAAAAACGAATTTCGCCGAGGCGCTGGAGGCGTCGCGGAAGCTTTCTCCGAATATCGAGATATTGAATGGAACGACGCTTGTTTTTGACATCACCGGAAGCGCGGAAAAGCATGCCCTTGAAACCGCCCGTGGATTGCGAGAGAGATTTGATGCCGTATCGATTTCAAGGAATCTTGCGACGGGGATTCTCCTCGCGGAATATGCCGCGTTTCTCGGAAAGCACGGGATTGATCAACAGGAAGATGAATCCTCCGAAAAGGGGAAGCTCTCGACATCTAGAAATCCCGCAAAGAACGGCTCCTTCCAAAAGGCGCGCCCGGCGAAAACCGCCGATCGGGATCGGGTTGCCGCCGACCCCGATCTCAACTCGCTGCCGATTTCGGCATTGACCGACAAGCTCGAGTTTCTCGATCTCATGGATGCCTGGGCGATACACGATCTGGGCGCGTTTTCCGATCTTCCGGAAGACGAGATGGTGGCGAGGTTTGGACCTGAAATCGTGGGTTTCCGGGAACGCGCGCGGGGTGTTTCGTATCGTCAGCCGAATTGGAACGTACGCGAGGATCTCTTTGTCTGGTCGACGGAACTGGATGGCGAGATCGAAACGATCGAGCCTTTGAACTTTCTTCTTTCCGAGGGCATATCCGGTATTTTCAAAAATCTGAATTTCGCCGCGCTTTCGACGCAGTCGATAAGGGTTCGTTTGTCCGGTCGGGAAAGATCAAAGACGTATCTTGTGCGGATTGTGTTTCCGACCACCAACCAAAAGCTTTGGCTCCGGCAGATCGTCACAAAGATCGAGCTTGATCCTCCGGATTTCAACATCGATCGCGTCGCGCTCGAGGCACGGGCCGCAAAGCCCCGCGTCGTCCAGAACAAGCTGTACTCGGGGACGGTTCTCGAACCGGAAAATCTAAACGTACTGGTTTCCAAATTGCGCAAGGTCGTAAAGGTCAGTGAGATCGGGATACCAAAACTCTGCGATTCCTGGCGGGCGCCGTTTTGCATCGTCGGTGATCTCGATCCGCTTGTAAAAGATGTTGCCGAAGATTCAGAGGAAGTTGCGGTCACGTCATCGTTCTACTATTTCGCCGAACCGATAAGCGCGAATGTGTTTTTTGAGGACGGCGAGCCAAAGGTGATGACGATCAGGGGCGAGAGAAAAACCATAACAAGATCCGGCGGCCCCTGGCGCATGAGATCCGAATGGTACGAATCGGATGAGATCAGGCGCGACGAATGGGATCTGGAGACCGAAGACGGTTTGCTCTATCGCCTGTTCGTGGACAAGAACGGAAAAGCATTTGTTGACGGGGGGTACGATTGAAGCAGAGTTCCAAGTTCGCCCGGGCAGAGTTCCAAGGACCGGAAGAGTTCCAAGTTCGCCCGGGCAGAGTTCCAAGTTCCAGAAGTTCCAAGTTCCAAGCTCTTCTGTGGGGAATTGATAATTTCTTTGCGAGTTGAGCGATCGCTCAGTAGCTGTATTTCTTAAGAGCCGCGAATCTTCAAGGTTACAAGAGCGGTAACCAAGAAAAACTTGGAACTTCTGAGTCCACTCTAAAAAGTCGACTTAGAAAGTG
>JAWKHN010000015.1:0-105691 GCA_041394795.1 Pyrinomonadaceae bacterium
TGAAAGGCGGCGCTTCGTCGTCTCCGTTTCCGAGTTCGGAAATCTGCGATTTCGTAAGAAGGGTTTTTGTGTAATCGATTTTGTCCCAACCGCCCTTGTTGAATTCCTCGTAGGGGTCAAACTCCGGTTCGGGGGTTGGGTCCTGCGCCAATGCGTGGGTCGCAAAGGCGCAGGCAAGAAAGAGAAGGCTAATCAACCTCAAATATTTCATAGCTCGTCGTGATCTCGGCTGTTGGCCGGACCGTATGGGCGACGGAGCAATATTTTGTATCCGAGAGCTCGATCGAACGTGCCACGGCGTCCGCCGAAACGCTACGTCCATATACGATATGGTGAACTCTAAAAGCGGTAAAACCCTTTGGGTGTTCATCGCGACGTTCTCCAATAACCTCCACCACGTATCTGGTCACGTCCTGTCTTTTCTTTTTCAGGATCGATACCACGTCGGCGGCGGTGCAAGCTCCGACAGACAACAAAAGCAACTCCATCGGAGATGGTGCAGCTCGTCTATCACCTTTAGTGTCAATAGTTAGCGCGTGTCCGCTCGGAGTGGTTCCAACGAAAAATTCGTCTCCGGCGGACAGTATTTCCGCGCGATATGTTGAGTCTGACATCAGACCTCCCGTATTTACGAACGATGAAACGTCCGGATTTTGCGAGAATTTTAACACTCGAATCCGCAGTTTGTCCGTTTTTGAACATGGGTTTCCACATTTGGCACGGTATATGCTCTTGGCTAAAAGTGGTGTTTTTGTTGCCGCGACCTTTTTTCTGTATGGAGAAGAAAATGAACTTCAAATCTGCACGTCTTTTTACATCCGCTTTGATTGCCGTATTCGCAGCTTTTTCGTCGATTGCGTTTGCGCAAACGGGTTCGGGAACTCTCAACGGTACATACCGTTTGGATATTTCAAGATCGGACGATGTTTCCGAACTGGTTGATTCGGCAAGTTCGCGGAATGGGTTGAGCTCCGAAGAGTCGGACGATCTTGTTTCGCAGCTGACGCCTCCGGACACGATCACGATCAAAACATCGCTCAGCGATCGCAAGAGGGTTACCTTTGCAACTTCCGATTCCCGTGAGGTTACCTTTAGGGCGGATGGAAGCGTTCAAAGAGTTTCGGAGGCGGATGGTTCGACATCAAGCGTTTCGGCAACGATGCGCGATGGATTTCTAAGGCTTTCGAAATCGTCGAACGGCGATAGCGTAACGATCGAGTTCAAGGCCGAATCCAACGGCAGCGCGATGCGAGTTAGTCGTATGATTACGAATTCGAGTCTTAGCGAGACGGTTTACGCCGACAGTTTTTACACCCGCGAGGGGGCTTACAGCTCGGTTGATCCGGCCAGGGACGACGATCCTATCGTAGATCAGGACGATGATCAGGGCTGGACCGATAGCAATGGCTCGGCTAACGGCTCCCGTACTTCAACAGGATCGGGCGGTAGCCGAATTCCTTCCAGCACGCGCGTTGCCGGCGGCAAATTCGTCGTACCGCAGGGCGTTGTGATCGAAGCCGAGCTCGACAATTCGATCAGTACGAAGTCGTCGCAGGAGAACGATCGTTTTACGATGACCGTGACGGGACCATCAGATTTCGAAGGTGCCGTAATCGAAGGCTATCTGACGGGCGTTAAGAGAACGGGTAGAGTGACGGGAAATTCGGGAGTCACCTTCAATTTCCGTACGATCAGGCTCCGAAGCGGTGAACTTTATGACTTTGCGGGAATCATCAAAACCGCAACCGACTCAACCGGCAAGATTGTAAAGGTCGGCGACGAGGGTGACGTCAAGGGTTCGAGCAGAACAAAGGAAAGCATCAAACGCGGCGGTGTCGGTGCGGGTGTCGGAGCGATCATCGGAGGGATACTCGGCGGCGGAAAGGGTGCGATCATCGGAGCAACGATTGGCGGCGGTGCCGGAGCAGGTTCGGTCGCGGTCGAAGGCAAGGATGATCTCGAATTGCAGGAGGGGTCGACTGTTACGATTGAATCCACATCGCCTGCGAGGTGAGGGAGTTGCGAGTTTCGAGTTTTGGGTTTTGAGTCCTGTGGCGGGAATTGGATGATATCCCGATAGATCAGGATTGGGTATTTGGGAGAATGCGTCTTTTGCCGATTTGATTGGCGGAAGACGCGTTTTCGTTTTTCTCAGAGCTGAATTCGGAGGGGATTCTTGATTCGTTTCCGTGTATTTGGGTGGGAGTGTAGAATGATTCGAAATCATGCATTCTGAATACATAGAGGAATATCGGGATCGGCTTTGGCGGCGCGCGGAAACTCTGCGGGTTCAAAACGCGGAAGACGTTGAACGGATGGTTAATGAGATCGGGTTTTGTCTTGCGTTGACTGATTCGAGAACCAATCTCCCGAGCGTGTATCTGGCAGTTTGCGGTCGCCGCGACGCAGTGGCGCCAAAGAACGTGCAAAAGGACGAGGAATGCAGTCTTGCCTGGGTGTTGAAAGACGAGGTGATGAGGCGTGGAAACGTTTATTACTCAAAGCTTTCAAAGGGGCGAGCGATGTTCGTCAGGCGCGATTTGATTCCGGCCTTCAGGGCCGTTTACGGTCTTTCGAAATCGGCGGAGAAGAACGAGTTATCGAAGGCTGAGCGCGCGATAATGAAGGTTTTGCGCGCGGAGTGGGAATCATCATCCTCGGATCTTCGCAGCGATGCGAAGATAGAAGATCGCAAATCGTTTACAAAATCACTTGAGAATCTGCAACGGATGATGAAGGTAATTCCGTATGAAGTGCTTTACCAACCGAAGTTTACGTATCTCTGGACATTGCCCGAAGCGCGGTTTCCCGATGAATACTCCGGAAAGATGTCTCGAGACAATGGCCTTTATAAAATCGCGGAAGCCTATTTACAAGCCTACGGGATGACTTTGCGCGGTGAGTTTTCGCGTTCGATCGGATTCCAGCGAAAAGAAGCCGGGGCCGCATTTCACCGTTTGGTGGATGACGGCAAAGCGGTTAGAGTCTCGGAAGGGGTTTACTGCCTACCAAAGCTCGCTGCATTGATCTGAACTCTTTGCGAAACCTTCTCCATGTTTTTGCGTATTCAGATGTTTCGACCGCGCTCATTTGGTTTTACTTAAATTATTTGTTTTCTAGGTTTTCCGGTCATGCGGAAGTTAATACTTGCCATCACTGCAATTTTCGTTGGGATTGTCTCGGCCTACGGCCAAGGCACCGACAAGTTTGATTTGGAGCGAATCCGTGCGGATCGAAAAAATCCCGTCACGGTTCCTCGATTTGACGCGCCTCCCATAATCGATGGAAAACTCGACGAGGATGTTTGGAAACGCGCCGCCAAGTTTGAGAATTTCGTTCAAACCGATCCGGGTGATCTCATTCCGCCCTCGCGGGAGACGATCGCGTATCTCGGCTATGATTCCAAAAATCTCTACATCGCGTTCATGTGTTTTGATGAGCCCGGTTCGATAAATTATTCGGTTGCAAAACGGGATCAGGTTGGTGGCGAGGATTACGTCGGGGTGTTTTTTGACACATTCGACGATCAGCGAAAGGCATACATCTTTCAATTCAATCCGCTAGGTATCCAGGCGGACGGCATCCGAACCGCCGGCGAAATGCGTTCGGATTTCAGCGTCGATGTTGTGCTCGAATCGCGGGGGCAGATTCTCGAAAACGGCTGGTCGGTCGAAGCCAAAATTCCGTTCAAATCCCTTCGTTACAAAGTGGGAAAAGGACGGATGTGGGGGATAGATTTTTGGCGCAGGATCACGAGGTTTAACCGTGAGATCTCGGATTGGATTCCGATGGAGCGCGGTGTTCCCGAACTGCAGCAGCTTGGCAAGATCACGGGAATTGAAGACATCGACACCGAGCGAACGCTCGAGGTAGTCCCCAGCGTGACGCTTTCAAAAAGCAGAGAACGCACGGAGGATCCGGCCGCCGAGAATGGTTCGCGTCTTGTCGGGCAACCGTTTGGAAAAGATTTGGGAGTGAGCATCAAGTATCAGATCACTCCAAACGTCACGCTCGACGCCGCCGTCAATCCCGATTTCGCCGAAATCGAGGCCGACGCGCCGGTTGTTCGCGCAAACGAGCGATTTCCAATCTTCTTTCCGGAGAAGAGACCGTTCTTTCTTGAGGGAATCGATATCTTCAGATCGAGACTCCAGGTCGTAAACACGAGAAACATCGCCGATCCCGACGTCGCGCTAAAACTCACGGGCAAGATCGGGAAAAATACTTTTGGTGTGCTTGGGGCAGTCGACAACTTTTCCGATACGAATCAAAAGGCGTTCGCCGGAGTATTTCGTTACCGCCGAGACATCGGTGCGAATTCAAACATCGGTGCTTTCGCAACCCAGTACCATCTCGGGTCCAATTTGCACAATAATTTGTTTGGAATTGACGGCAGTTTTCAACTGGATTCCAGAACCGTCGCGAGTTTTGAAGTATTCGGAACGGCTTCAAAACGATATTTTTATGAACCCGAAATCGATGAATCCATTTATCGGAACGGGAACGGGTTTGCATATCGCGCCGAACTTGACTACACGGGCCGAAACCGCGGCTACAATATCGAGCTAAGCGGGCGGAGTTCGGATTATCGCGCGGATCTTGGTTTCACTCGTCGAACTGATTCTCATGGCGGGCGCTATGGTTATCGGCTGCAGACCGAACCGGCGCCCGAAAAGCCGATGATTCGGTTTACGCATCGAGGATTCTTTAGCGCTAGTGCGGATTCCAAAGGCAGGATTCAGGATTTGGTCTACAACGCCTTTAATTCCTTTGATTTTCAGAAACAATTGAATTTCAATTTCCGTCCGTTTATCGCCAAAGAGAAAATCTATGAGAATGAATTCGGCGCCAAGCGAGGACCGTCGCTTGAAGGAGCATTCTTTGGAGAATCATACCGGAGCGCGACGCAGTACGGGTTTGACGTCGAACTTCAGAAGAGTTTTGACAACCGTTTGAGGCTTTCCGCGAAGTACGGACTACGGGCAAACGAATTCGATTTCGATTTCGGAGCTTCCGAGAGATTCCCGAGAATCAGTCCGGCATATCTTCAGTACCTCGAAGACGTGCAAACGAATCCGGATCTTGAGACGCCTCCGATCGACCCCGGAGAGGGATTGCTCAAACTCTATTCATTTTCGGTCGAAATGCAGCCAACGGAACCGTTGAATTTAAGATTTGCGTACGATCATCGCGAACTTAGGAGAAACGATAATGATCGCGTTGCATTCGACTCGAATCTGTTTTCGTTCCGAAGCACCTACCAGTTTACGCGTTTCATTTCCTCCAGAACGCGTCTTGATTACAACACCGTTTCGGGGTCGCTTGATACGCAGCTTCTATTTGGATGGACTCCCTCGCCCGGCACCGCCTTTTTCGCGGGCTACAACGATTCGAGCTACTATCGAGGTTACAATTACTTTTCCAACAATTTTGATCCCGCATTCCGCAGAGACAACCAGGCTTTTTTCATAAGAGTCTCATATCTTTTTAGGAAGAGTTTCTAAAAGGAAAAAGGGCGACTCAATTGGAGTCGCCCTTTTTCCTTTTAGTTATTGGAAGTCAGTACTTCAAAAGCTCGGATACCGCGGCTTCAACATCCGCTGCTTGCGGGAGTATGTAGTCCTCGACCTGCGGTGCATAAGCGACAAACGTGTCCGTCGCTCCTATTCTTCCGACCGGCGCATCGAGATACTCGAACAGCTCGTTCCCGATCCGGGCGGCGATTTCCGCGCCATAGCCCCAGGATACCGAATCTTCATGAGCAACGATCACGCGGCTCGTTTTCTTAACCGATTCCGCTATCGCTTCCCAGTCATACGGCGCAAGCGATCTGAGATCGATGATTTCAACCGAAACCCCTTGTTTTTCAAGCTGTTTCGCGGCCTGATTCGAACGCTCGACAAGCGCACCATACGTGATTATCGAAACGTCATTCCCTTCGCGCACCCGTTTCGCCTTTCCAAACGGAATCATAAATTCATCCGATGGGTACGCCGATTTGTTGTAAACCTGTCGGTAAAGATGCTTGTGCTCGAGGAAAATCACTGGATCATCGCAGCGGATGGCCGTCCGCAGCAATCCATTCGCATCGAGCGCGTTTGAAGGATAAGCGATTCTTAAACCCGGAATATGCGAGAACAAAGAGGTGCCGCTCTGCGAGTGATAGATCGCGCCGCCTTTCAAATAGCCGCCAACCGGTACGCGGATAACGACCGGAGATTTGAAATCGCCGTCGCTCCTCCAACGCATCACCGCGAGTTCGTTTCGAATCTGATGATAGGCGGGGAAGATATAGTCAAAAAACTGAATCTCGACAACGGGTTTGAGGCCTCGTGTGGCCAATCCGATCGCGCGCCCGACGATGTTTGCCTCGGCAAGCGGGGAATTGTAAACCCTCGCGCCGCCAAATTCCCTCTGAAGGTTTGCCGTAACCTTAAACACACCGCCCTTGCCCTTGACCCGTTCGAGATACTCCTCGCGCGAGCAATCAGCGACGTCCTCGCCAAAAACCACTATCCGCGGATCACGTGCCATCTCAGTATGCAGGCAACGGTTGATCAAATCGACCATCGTGCCCGGAGTTCCCGATAATTCCGCTCCGTCTTCCGTATCAAATTCTTTCGAAGTCGGATCGACGTCCTCCGAATAGACGTTTCGATAACAGGTGGAAGGATCGGGCTGCGGGCTCGCAAGCGCGATATCCGCCGCCTCGTTGACGATCGCATCGACCTCGCCCCTGATCTTCTCCAGATCTTCAAAAGAGGCGATGCCTTCCGTCATCAAGAATTCGGCATACGTCTTGAGCACGTCGTGTTCGGCATCCCTTTCGCGTTCCTCTTCAGGCCGATAAAGTTTTTCATCATCGGAAAGCGAGTGCGAATACGGTCTGGTAACCTTGGCGTGAATCAGCGCGACTCCTTGTCCGCTGCGGCAATGCTCGGCCGCCCTCTTAAATGCGCCGTAGGATTCGATCGGGTCGGTGCCGTCGCATTTTTGAATGTAGAGATTCGGGAAACCGATCAAGAGATCCGAGACGGATCCGCCCGGAGTCTGAACTTCGACGGGAACCGAGATCGCGTATCCGTTGTCTTCAATTACGAATATCACCGGCAACTTTAGATTGCATGCCGTGTTCATCGCTTCCCAGAATTCGCCCTGCGAAGAGGTTCCGTCGCCGATCGAAACATAAACGACCTCGTCACCCTTGAATCCCGTAACCTTGTCGCGGATGTTTTCGAGAAGGGTCGCACGGTATGTTGCCTCGGCGGCTCCGACCGCCTGAAGCAACTGCGTTCCGGTCGGACTCGATTGCGACGGGACGTTCAATTCAACGCTCCCCCAATGCGATGGCATCTGCCTTCCGTGCGAATTCGGGTCGGCCTCCGCCCCAACAGCCGATTGGAGCATCTCGGCAGGCGTCATTCCAAGCTGAAGCATCAACGCGCGATCGCGGTAGTAAGGATAAAACCAGTCGTAACCCGGTCTAAGTGCGAGCCCGGCGGCGGTCAGAATACCTTCATGCCCGGCGCCGCTGATCTGAAAGAAGATCTTGTTCTGCCCCTTCAAACCGATTTCCTTGTCATCGATCCGGCGGGATGTGTACATTGTCCTGTAGATCCCAGTCAGGGTATCCGCATCAAGCCCGTAAAATCTTTCTTCTCTTCCTTCCATTTTAAGTGCCGCACCCGTGTGCGAAGTCGTACCGCTATTCAATTTGATTCCTCCGTTTTCGGCCTCGATGTTGAGTTCGATTCGAGACCGGGGCGAAACCTATAAACCAAGTCTATCCGCCCATAAATGCTGGTAATAAGCAAACTAATAACATAGCAGAATCGGAGGTTTCGGGCAATTTTGGAAAGGGAGTGAAAGCGCTTTACGAGTGATTGGGAGCAATGGCTAAATCTGTACAAAATCCCGTATTAAAGGGGTTTCGCCCGAGTCGAGGAGATTGAGCGCGGATTGGATAACGGTGGTTTGCCCTTTGGGGTCACGCGGAGATCCCAAGGGGAAGCCGAGAGGAAACGGCACGAAGAGCGAGCGTGGGGGCGTGATCACTTCGGTGATTTCCCTGAGCAGCGAAATCGCGACGGTGGGAATTCCGGCACGTTCGATTTCGGCGGCGATCAGACCAACTGTCTGATTGCAGAACGGTCAGACGGGCGTAAGGAAAACGGCGTCAACCCGATCTTCCAAGAGTATTCGTGCGGCATCGGGAGCCGTGTTTTTTATGAGCCTTCGAGGCGAAACTATCGAACCCATGAAGGAGATCGCCCTCGGCGCCACTTCTCCTATCGTCCCATTTGCCGCAAGTTCATGAAATCGTTCGAGTGGAAGCGCAAGATTTCTGTCGGCATCAATTCCCGAATGATCAAACGCCGAACTCGTGTGATCCTCAACAAGCGTCGGGAGGTCCGCATCTTTTGGAATCAAACGAAAATCACTATCGCCAATCCCCGGCAGTTTTCGAAACCGACGATCATTTGGCAACATCAACCCCGCCGTGGTAACAAGCGCGATCCGTGCCTTGGCAAGAGGCACGCGCAAACGAGCGACGGGGTTGTCGCGTACGCGGTATCGACCGAACGGATAGCGCTCGGTAAACAATCGGTGCCTTGTTTTTAGTTCGTCGAAAGAAGCCAAAGGAGTTACGAGTTTCGGGTTTTGAGTTTTGAGTTCTTTGACTCGGGAAAAATTCTAAAGAGCTGAGAACATGGGAGTCAATGAAAGAGTTGCGAGTTTCGGGTGTTGAGTTTTGGGTTCTTTGACTCGGGGAGAATTTTAAAGAGCTGAGAACATGGGAGTCAATGAAAGAGTTACGAGTTTCGAGTTATGAGTTTTGAGTTCTTTGACTCGGGGAGAATTCTAAAGAACTGAGAACATGGGAGTCAATGGAGGAGTTGCGAGTTCCGAGTTATGAGTTTTGAGTTCTTTGGGCCTGAGAAGAGGTCTAACAAACCGGAAAACCATGAGTCAAAATCGGCGGAAACGGAGGAAACGCGCCTTGGGGCTTTGTGCTTTGCCCCTAGCAGCGGCTTCCCCCGTACTTTAGCCGAACCCAAAACTCAAAACTCCTAACTCGTAACTCTCCTAAGCACCCATCCCTCGGGATCGATCTCGAATTCCTCTCCTCTTTGGATCGGCATCCAGCCGAAGTTGTCCTTGAATTCGAGCCGTTTTTCCGAGCCGTCGCGCTTTATCGTGATCGGCATCGGGAAGGGAAGATTGTCCGGCGTTATCCATTTGAAGTTTACGCTTTCTCCACCGGTTCCCGAGACACGTTCGACTTTGAGCTCTGGCAATTTTGGTTGCCTCAGATAGACGTCGAAGAACCAGGACAGATCCTTTCCGGATTCCGCCTCGGCAATCGAACGGAAATCGTCGGTTGTTACAAGACGGCTTTGTCCGCCGTCGGTCGTTTCGCGAAGTTCGTCCGTCGGATAGGCCATCTTCTTAAGCGACGCGAAAAACGCCTCGTCGCCAATCAGATACCGCAAGGTATGGAGTATTGAGGCTCCTTTTCCATAGATGTCGCCATCGCTTTTTACATAATCGGGCGCCTGGAAATAGATCTCGTAGGTAAACTTGCTCTCGCGCGGAGCGACCGGTTGGAAGTTCTTGGTGGCAGCCATCTTTCCTCGCATCGAAGCCAGATATGCCTCTTTGCCTTTTATATGCTCGATAAACAGCGAGTCGAAATACGATTGAAAACCCTCATGAAGCCACATGTCGCGCCAGTCGGACGCCGTAACGAGATTGCCCCACCATTCATGTCCGAGTTCATGAAGCATCAACCAGTCGTAGCCGCTCGCGTCTTTTCGAAACTTGTTGCCGTAGGCGATGATCGTCGAATGCTCCATCCCGAGGTGCGGCGTTTCCGCGATTCCGAGCTTTTCGGCGCGATATGGATACGGGCCTGCATACTTCTCGTAAAACGCCACGTATTCCTTTGTGAGACGTACGATGTCGCGCGCTTTTTCGGCGCTTTCGGGAAGCGCGTAAAAGATCACCGGGAAGGTTTCTCCGGCGACGCTTTTGTAGGAATCCTCGACGAGGACGTAGGGAGCGATATTGATGACGATATTGTAGTTGTTGATCGAATTCGACATGTACCAGTTGTAGGTCTTTGTACGATCATTGTTGGTATCGATTTTTGTTAGCTTTCCGACACTCGCTACATACAGATTTTCCGGAACCGTGATATGAAGCGTTGCCGATGAAGCTTCGTCCGAAGGATGATCCTTTACCGGAAACCATAAATCCGCGCCGTCATTTTGGCAGGCGACCGTGATCCAATCCGAACCGTCCGCGGTCTTCTCCCACATAAATCCTCCGACCCAGGGAGGATTCGGAGCGATCCGCGGTTTGCCGGCATAGGAGATCGAAACCTGAATCGTGTCTCCTGGCTGCTTCGATTCGGGGAACTCGATGAAAAGCTTTCCGCCGTCTCGGACGAATTTTACATCCGCAAAGGCATCGTAATGCCAAGCTTTTACACTCTTGATTTCAAACGGAGTATCGAGATCAAGTTCGATTCTCTTTGTCGGTATCGTAATCTTCGCTTCGATAATCGTCGTACCGCTGATGCTCTTTTCGGCCGGGTTCACTCTCGCAGTGATGTCGTAGCTTTGAACGTCAAACGCCGCCTGCTCTGTCGAAAGCGGTCCGCCGGACGGAGTCGGTTTTGAAGGATGTGTTCGTTGTGCGAACGCGAAAGTGGAAACGGCAAGCAAGATAATCAGCGAAATCGATATTTTTTTCATGGTCAAAAAAGATTTTGGAAACGCTTTCAAGGTTTTTCAGTTTCTTTTACAGGACGACAAACTGCAAAGTTTCAAAATAAGTAGGCTTGGAGCAGGAACGAAATCGAACATCAAGATTTGCGAGTGATTGAGTCCAAGCCAAAAAATCGATTCGAAGAAAAAATCGATCGGCAATTCGATCCTCAGACGAACCAGGCAAGACCCCTGCCACCTTGTGTGGCAGAGGTCTTCCACCATTATCGAACCGTTGTGACTGAAATTGATGACCTTTACTTGCCAAACCGACTTTTTAGAGTGGACTCAACCCTTGGAACCTGGAACCTGGAACCTGGAACTTGGAACTCCTCCGGACGAACTCCTCCGGACGAACTCCTCCGGACGAACTTGTAACCTCCACCCCTTCACCTAAAAACCACAATATCCGTCCAATCGAGATCGAGTTCGATCTCCGCAAAGTTCTTTTCCTGCCCTATGATTTTGACGGGTTTGCCTTCCGTGCTTTGTGCCGAACGGATCTTCCAGCCGGTTTTGAATCTTACCCTCATCTTCTTTTGCGGCTGATAGGTGTAGTTGACGAGAACCAACGCCCCGGCATCGCGACCTTTGAGAAGCGAAGTCTCGACAACGGGCACCGAGGCGACGGCGTTTCTTTCCAACCTTGTATTGGCGAGAGTCATTTCGATGATCTCACGGTATTCGGGCTTCCATTTCTCAGAAAGCGTTTCGGGTTTGAAATCCGCCGATTGACCATACGCCAGAAAGGGCATCACTCCGAGTGCGACGATCTTGCCTTTTCCGTATTGAAACACCGCTCCGGCGGGCGTTCCGTCGGTGAACTTCATGAATGTCTCACCCGTTTGATTCAAATCGGCCTTCGCGCCAAGCGCGTTGACCGGGGCGGAGTTTTCATCCAACCGAAACTTTGCAAGCGGTTTGGCTGAAGCTAGAGTCGTTCTTTCGTTATAACTTCCCGGGCTGTAGGAATACGCCGGCGAACGCCAAACGGTCTTTGCAAATCCCGGAAGAAACTGGTCGTAAAATTCATCCCTCGTCGCCGCTCCGGCGGAAATGTAGAGCACGCCTCCGTGTTTCACCCACTCATTAATTTCCGCGGATGCGCCGCGCGTCAGAACTTCGTCGGTCAGAAAAAGCACGTCGTATTTTACGAGCATGCCCTTTTCAAGATCGGTTTCATCGATAAAATCGGGTTGAACCTGCTCGTGACGAAGCGCATGCCAGAGAAGTCTTTTTTCCGAAAAAGCGGCCTCGCGATCGGGATTCCAAATGTCGTGCGAAACCGAATAAACGATCGCCGCGCGGTCGGAAACAACGGCGCTGTTTAGAAGTACGTCTTCCGAGAGCGAAATCGCGCGGTTGATTTTTGCGGCGCCCGCAAACTCGCTTTTTAGATCCGACCAGTAATTTTCCGTTCCGACGATCGTCGGACCATAGGCCCAGTAGCCCAAAGCCTTCGATCCCTGGCCGATGCCCGAATACGCTTTCAGACGCAGATACTCATCATCCGATGGCGTCAAAAACGAGCGCGATTTGATCGCGCTCCCTGCCGCCGAACGCACAAGCGCGCTGTAATACGAGAACGTCTGCCCGCCCGTCCAAGTAAACGAAGGTCCGTACATTCGGTTGAGTCCAAACCAATCTTCAACCGAAATCTGATCGATCCTTCCATTTCTTCCAAGATCAAACAGATCCAACATTGCGGCGCTCATTCCTTTGTATTGCGGTCCCCACGCGCCACCGAAAAAGCCGTGCGAGGGCACGAGCACTCCAGTTTCGACATTCGGCAAATGGCCTTTTATTTCGTCGGAAGTCTGCGCGATTCTCGCGGTGCTCCAAATCTGCGTAAACCTCGCCGCGTTGTAAAAGAGTTTGCGATCAGCAAGAGAAGCGTTTCGATTCGGTACGCCGGCGATTATTGCCTCAAATGGGAAAGCGATTCCCGCGAGATTTCTCGCCGAGTAGCCGCCTTTTGCGGGAAGCCCAGCTAGATATTCACGAAACCAAACGTCCAATTTTGTACGATCGGCGCGTCGGAAATCGACCGCGCGGACCTCGTCGGATATCGCCACATACGCCGTGCTGTCTAAAAGAACTTTTCCTTCGGGCGTGGTCTTTTGCTTTTCGATCGTTTTTCCATAATGGTCCGCCCACGACTTTGCGAGGACATCCGGATCGGGATGCAAAGACCAGTTCGAGAATGTTGTGCGAAGTCCGAGCCTCGAAAGAGTTTGGGTCGATACCCCCGAAATCATGTTGAAGCCGAGATTTCTGAGAGTCTCGGCCTCGTAATCCATAAGATCGCCGTGTTGCGGGGCAAAGAAGGAAGTGCCGATTTCAAACCTCTTAACGTCGATGCGTTTTCCGGCCAAAACCTCCGTCGCCCACTGTCGGTGTCGGCGTACTGATTCGGTTCCGGTTTCGATCGATTGCATGTTCTGCCGGAGCGGGGAGGGGACGACGAACACGATCATGTTGTTTGCCGCCGTTTCGTTGAACTTCTTGACCGAGCCGCGAGAATCGGCCAATTCGACATCGATCGAAAGATCTTCCACTTTTCCCTTGGCGTTCAGATCACGCACCAAAAATGAAACCGATGGAAACTCGGAAATTCCGCCAGATCTGTTAACGCGTCCGTGCCACGGCCAATCGGAAAGATCGATCCAGGAGGTCCACGCTCCCGCCGCCACATTTTGCTTCTTCGGCGGAAAACGCCAGGGATCGGTATGCCGGTAGCCGCTCAGGGTTACCTCGACGTTGCTCGATGCGGGCCTGACGATTCGGAATCGCAGTTTTATCTCATCCTTCGTTTGCGCACTTGAAATGAATGAAAAAGACGCGAGCAGGGCAACAGAAAAGAGAAAGAATGTTAATCGTCGAAATACGGTTGGTCGAATAGGAAAAAGCATAAGAACTTCGAGATATGCGGGACTAGGAATTTCACTGTTTCAAACAGGAATGGATCGGGGCTCAAAATCTTGCGTGCCCCAAAGGCAAAGCCGCCGGATCAGTTTCGAGGAGTAACCGAACCACCAAAATTCAGAATTGTCGCTCGAATCGGGTTACGACTCGTCAAGACGCGAACTGAACTGCTCGACCATCGTCGGATGACCGTGTTTCGAGGCGGCTGCAATACCGCTTTTCAGTGCATCGTTCGCTTTTTCAACCTCTCCTTGAGATTGATATGCATCCGCGAGCATCCCCCACGCGGCTCCCTCGTCATCCGCCAACGAAAGATACCGCTCAAGGGTTTTGATGCCATTTTCTGCGTCGCCGTTTTTCAGATATTCATTCGCCAGACCAAAAAGAACCATAGTGTTCTCAGGATCGCCGGCAAGCATTTGTTCGAAAAAAGTTATTCGGTCCATAGAAAAGAAGAGTTCCAAGTTCGTCCGGAGGAGTTCCAAGTTCCAGAAGTTCCAAGATCCGGAAGTTGAATCAACTCTAGATTTTCGGTTTTATTCCAATATCTGGAATTTCCTATTCGGACGCGTCGCGTCACGTAGATTCAAGCCGTGGATGGAGCGGCTTTGCGCGGAATCCACGGTTAACATAAAAACAATGTTCGCGCCGGGTACCGGCGCGGAGAAACGCACGTAATTGCTGCATTCCAACCGCCACTAGCGTGGTTAGGAGCGTTTGCTGAATATCACCCGGCGGTTGCGAACCCCGGGTATTTATCTCTCTGGTGCGCTCGCGTCGGAACCGGAGAATCCTGATCTATTTACAACTTAGACCCTTAACTTTACTTGATTAGAGTGGACTCAGAAGTTCCAAGATCCGGAAGTTGAGTCCACTCTAAAAAGTCGATTATATTCCAAAATCCAGAATTTCATATTCGGAGGCGTAGCCTCACGGAGATATGTGGCCGTGGGTGGAGCGGCTATGCGCGGAACCCACGGTAAGTCAAAAATGAATGTTCGCGCCGAATATCGGCGCGGAGAAACGCCCGTAATTGCTGCATTCAAAGCGCCACTAGCGTGGCTCCGATGTCTTCTTCGCGGCCACTTGCGATTCGTTCCGCCCCGCTGGGGCTTGAATAAATGATGCACCCCGAACCCGAGGCCGCGCTTCGCTTGCCACGGGCTACTTTATTTCCGCCCCGTTCGGGGCTTGATTGAATTGGGTTTTCGGTCGCGATTCCAGTCGAACTCGAGAATTTCCACACACTACAAATTCCAAAAAATCAGAATCTGTATCTCCCAAAAACAGCTTTGAACTCACTTCATAGAATGGATTCAACCTCAAGAACTTGGAACTCCTTCGGTTCTTGGAACTTGGAACTTCTGAGTCCGCTCTAAAAAGTCGAATTAGAAAGTAAAGGGCATCATTTTCAGTCACAACGGTTCGATATTTGTGAAAGACCCCTGCCGGCTTGTCCGGCAGGTGAATCAGGTCGAAGGCAAGTAGCGACGACAAATGATTCGTTCCGGCCCCCTGCCGGCTTGTCCGGCAGGAGGCAAAGGTCCCTAGCTACGGCCGTTAAATGCTTGGTGTGTTGAGGTTTATTGATTTTCTGGAAGGGGCTGACCTTATTCACCTGCCGCACAAGGCGGCAGGGGCCTCCGGATGAATCAATGTAGTTTGGACTAGCTGCTGACCTCATTCACCTGCCACACAAGGTGGCAGGGGTCTTGCCTGGTTTCCCTGAGGATCAATTTGCTTGTCGATTTTTTCCTTGAATCGACTTTTTAGAGTGGGCCCAACTTCTGGAACTTGGAACACTCCAAGACGGACACGCCGAGCCTGCTACCGTATGAACGTCCAGTTCTTGTAAAACATATAGTTGACTCTTAGGAATACGAACTGAGTGACGGCGACTACGATCCTTAGAACGCCGGGTACGTGGCTTGGGCGAAGGACATCGGCGAAGAGGCAGTATCGCAGTTCGTCCGATTCGTTTACCGATCTGTGGAGAAGCGTATCGTCAAAAATAAACAGTTGGTTGTCGCGCCATTTTTGCCTGTGGTCGCCGACCTCTATAAAGACGTCATCGCTTTCGATTCGATTCAAGTTGTAAAGCACTCTGATCGTCGAACGGAAGGGGCCGAAATGAAGTCCGGTGGAGCGATGGGCGTTAAAGGCCGAAATCCCTATCGTCCTAATGTAATCAAACTCATTTTCGAATTCGGGGATCTCGATCGGACTCGGAAGCTTTTTGCCGTACCACTTGAAGAAGATCATCGCCCGATCCTCTGTCTTGGCATATTCGGCCATTTGAGTAAGCACTTCGGGTTTGGATTTGAGCGTTTCGATTATGAAGTTGATTTCACTTGCGTACTTTTCTGGGAAGTCGTCGATTCCGTATATTCCTTTGTTTCTAAAGGGGAGCGAAATCACATCGATGAGCAGATTGAACGGAGAAATCAGCCATGTCAGCACGCCGTTTCCAAAAAAATACTTGTCGAAAAGAAATAACGAGAGTGGCTGGTTTCGGGTTACATCGACGAGCCCGAAAGCAAAGAAGATGGCCGTTGGAATCGGTATGAAATAAAGAGCAAGGCCAAGCGGAATTATCCTCTTCGCTGCCTTTTTCAAGTACCGAAAGACTTGTGGGTTCCCATCAGACATCGTTTTCAAATCAACTTACGCCAAAAAGCGGAAGCAAAGCAACAGTCGATCAATGCAAATGTTCCAAGTTCCAAGTTCCAGAAGTTCCAAGTTCTGTCCGGAGGAGTTCCAAGTTCCAAAACTTCCAAGTTCTGCTCGGAAGTGTTCCAGGTTCCAAGTTCCAGAAGTTCCAAGTTCTGTCGGTAGAAGTTGCAAGTTATTGGAAACATCGCACTGTCCGCTAACGAAGTGGTCCCATCAATCGAAATTTTCAATGCCTGCCAGAAGCAACTTGGAACTTGGAACTTTTGGAACTTGGAACTACTAAGGACAGAACTTGGAACAGATTGCTCCCTTAGTTTCTTAGCCTAAAGCCTTCGCCATTACAAAATCCTTCTGAATATTCCCCGCGAGGTTGAATTCGATTTCGCCTGTTATTGCGAATCCGTGTTTTTCGTAAAATCCGATCGCGCGTTCGTTGTATCTCCAAACGCCAAGCCACAGCACATCGCTCTTTGCCTTTACGGCTTCGTTGAGGCATTTCTCGAGCATCTGAATTCCAAAGCCCTTGCCGCGGAAGGATCGCTCGACATAGATTCTCGCGAGCTCGGTTTGCGAGTCTCCGGCAACGGTTCCGTTTGATTTTTGAAATACTATTTTTGCGTATGCAGCCATCCGTCCGTTTTTCTCTCCGATCAGAAATGCGGTTTGCGGATCGTTTAGTTCTTTCGTGATTTTGCTTACTGAAAACGCCTCGGACATATAAGCGCGAAGATCCCTTGGATTGAGCTTGTCGCTGCCGCGGTATGTATCCCAAAACGTCTCCGAGCCGAACATCGCCAGTTTTTCGGCGTCGCCCGCAACCGCAAATCTTATTTCCATCAAAAAAGTCTCCCTTGCACCGCGATCGGTTTCTCGACGGGTTCTTCCTCCCGCCTCATGAATTCCTTGTATCCGAGCCGTGCGAAATGCATGTCAAACAACTTCCTGGCAGCATTCCATTGCTCGGTTCTGCCGTTTTCACGCTCGGCGAATGTTCCGTGAATCAGTTTTCCGCCTCTCTCTCGCTTCAAGGCGTTGATCACCCGCCCGACTTTCGTCGGCACAAGCTCCCGTGTCTTCGCTATGAAGTATTCGGCGATCGACTCAGAGTCTATATGAAGAAGCGACATAAAGGCATATGAGGCGCCATTCTCCCGTGCGGTTTCGAGAAGCGTTGGGATCTGCGAGTCGTTTATGCCCGGGATTACTGGGGCGAGGGCAAGTCCTGTCGGGATGCCGGCATCGCTGACGGTTTTCATCGCACGAAAACGCGCTTCGGGAATCGGAGCGTAAAGCTCGAACGGTTTTGATGATTTTGTATCGGCAAACGGGATCGAAAAACAGACAACAGCGTTCATGCGTTTCAGAACATCGATGTCTCGGGTTACAAGCGGGGATTTCGTGACGATGATCGCGCGAATGCCAAACTCGGCGCAGGTTTCGAGACATCTTCGGGTTAGCTGATACGTCGCTTCGATCGGGATGTAAGGATCGGTGGCAAACGAAAACTCGAGCTTTCGTATCTTCCTGCGAGTCGTTTTGAGTTCGCGTCGGAGAACTTCAGGGGCGTTTATCTTGGCGACGATCTTCGTCTCAAAATCGGTACCGGCGCCATAACCCAAAAACTCATGATAACGACGCGCAAAACAATAGGTACACGCATGGATGCAGCCCCGATAGCAATTGACCGTCAACCTGTCGCGCGAAGTCCCGTCAAAACTGCTCGAAATGACTGTCCCCGTAATGGTTTCCTCATAAACCTCAAGCCTCGCCCTCGGAGCTTCGCCCAGATATTCGGATGAATATCTTTCATAAGGATTTTCAGGATTCTCGACACGTCGCATGAATGAAACAATAACCCATGCAGGGGATTGAAGGCAAGGCTATGGAGTGCCAAGGAAGCCCAAATAGATCTTTGCGAATCGCCCACGCATTTGCCTGCCATTACGCGGTACGTCGCGCATCCGCAACGAGCTCTCCGCGGGAACAAGCTCTCCAATACCTTAGGCGTTCGTGTAACCGAATCAACACCACCAAGAGAACTCAAAACCCAAAACTCGAAACTCTTCCCGTCTGCAAAATCAGCATGAAGCCTAAAGGCCTAAACCGCCCGGAGCAGAAAGACAAAACCAAACACAATCCACCAGGAAATCCGGAGCTCAAAACCGATTACCATTACCATCGGATTTGATCTCGGAAAGGAAGCAGCCAAGCAAGGCCTCAACTCGCGGGGAACAGCTAAAATGGTGCTATTCTACTTTCACCAAACAGGATTGTTTGAAGTGAAGCAAAACGACGATGGAACCACCACTTTCGAGCGGACCAGAATTTCACAAGACAAAAATCTTGGCCAAGTGCATGTCATGAGACAAGAAGAAGACGGTAACTGGTCGAGCAAAAATGGTGAAAATGCGCTAGAAACCGGGATAAGGGATCCAAAAGCGTATTACAACAAAGTGTTCAAAGATAACAACTTGGTGATATCTATAAGGCATTTCCAAAAACCAGCGGTCAGTGTGGCTGTGCCGCTGCCGAAACTGCTGATGTGTTCGAAGCGGCGGGGATTGATCGTCAAGTCGTCACGATTCAAAGCGCTCAACATCTCAACGATTTTGGGCCGGGTAGAGGACTGCTAGTGGATAAAGATGGAAACGTGATTTCGAACACGAACTTTCACCAGGTTGTTGTTGCGAATGGCAGATTTTTTGATGCGCTTACGGGAGCGGATGGAGTAGATTCCTGGGAAGAATACAAGAAACTGTGGGAACCAGGCACCGCTGAGACCATCTTTGGAACAGTTGAAAATGAAGAAAATGATTGACAGTAGGTATTTGGAGATCCAAGAGATACTTAGGCGGCTTGGAAATGTCAAAACTCGAAAGAGTATGTATCTGGGAGACTGTAGAAAGGACTATTTTCTAATTGAAGTATTTCTTATTGGGTTCTATTTGGGAGTTAACGTAAGACCGAAGAGCTTGGACGGGCATTGGTCGATCAAAAAGGAAGTACTCACAAAGCGGGGCTGGGATCCAAAGAATACGCTCGTCGGCAACCAAATGCTTAGCTCCGGCATGGATCACCTTGCAGTGATTGACGAAATTCTCGAAATTGAAATAGAAACTTGGAAACTTTTGTTGGAGAGGTCAGCCAATTCAGAATTGTCCGAGAGCGGGCAAAAAGTCTGAATGAGAAACGTCTGCAGCGAATATCAACTACGGGTTCTGCTTCGGATTTCGGATGCCATGCGTCAGATTCTGCTCTTTGATTTTCCGAGAATGGACGACGATCGAATACGGCTTTCTCTCAACGCGATCTAACGCGGCCTTTAGTTCGCTGATCATGTTTCTGAAGCAAAGAAGCGTTCGCAATGAGCCTCAATCTGAATAGAAATTAGAGCAAGTCTCACAAAAGAGAGATACGTTTCTTCCAATTGTCCTCCGCGTTTCTGATAACAGTGTTAAGCAGTTGTAAAGGCAAGTTCTCATTCAGTAACGCGTCCTCACATTTTGGCAATTTCCTGAATTGGCGATTAAAGGCCACAATCACTTTGCCAGTGCGTTCAAGCGCGGACCTTCTCCTACAGCTCGCTCTCAAGGCTTCTCTCCGCAACCAACCCCGAATCGGGTACAATCATCTACCAGTACGACGCAGGTGGAAACCTGACGCAGAAAACCGACGCGAGGGGTGTTTTGACGAGCTACACTTACGACAACCTGAACCGCATCACGGGCCGGAGCTATTCGAACGAGCCGTCGGGCCAGGCGCCGACGCCCGCCGTCACTTACACCTACGACAATCTCCCCAACGCCGTCGGAAAGCTGACAAAGGTTGAAAACAGCGTCTCCAAGACCGAATACACCGAATTCGACATCCTCGGAAGGGTGACGAAATCACGCCAGACGACCGAAGGGACGAGCTACGGCGACACGGAATACAAGTACAACCTCTCGGGAGCTCTCTCCGAGACGAAGTATCCCTCGGGCAGGGTTGTCAGAAACGTCCTCGACAACACCGGAAGGCTCTCAATCGTCCAGTCGAAAAAGAACGCGAACCACGGTTTCTGGGACTACGCCAAGGGCTTCCAGTACACCGCGGCTGGGGCCGTATCGGACATGCAGCTTGGAAACGGAAAATGGGAGTCGACGACGTTCAACTCAAGGCTCCAGCCGACGAAGATCGCTCTCGGAACTGTCCAGGGCGGAGACGACAAGCTGAACCTCGCGTATGAGTACAACACGAGCGGTGTTGCGGACAACAATGGAAACGTGCTTAAGCAGACGATCACTGTAAACTCCACGCCCGGCCAGAACAACGGCTTCACCGCCGTCCAGTCCTATGCGTACGACGAGCTCAACCGCCTCAAGTCGGCGACGGAAACCATCGGAGGAACGCAAAGCTGGAAGCAGGCCTACACCTTCGACCGCTACGGAAACAAGAACTACGACGAATCGCAGACAACCACACTGACAAGAAACTGCGGGACGGCGCCGAACCTCACGATCTGCCAGCAGGACCGCGAAATGGAGAATCCCGAGATAAACCCGGCCACAAACCGTATCAAGGAACTCCAGCCCGACGGCGATTCGGTGAAGGACTACGAATACGACCCGGCCGGCAACACGACAAAGGACCCCGACGGAAGGACGTTCCAATACGACGGGGAGAACAAGCAAATCAAGGTGTCAAACACCGCGGGAACGATCGGCGAATACTCGTTCGACGGAGACGGCAAACGCGTCAAAAAGCACGTCCCTGCAACCGGAGAGACCACGCACTTCATCTATGATGCGGGAGGCAAGCTCATCGCGGAATACTCGACAATAGTGGAGCCAACAGCAACCGCAAAGGCAAACTACCTGACAAACGACACGCTCGGAAGCCCGAGGATACTGACGGACAGGGATGGGAATGTGGGTTCGAGGAGGGATTTTCTGCCGTTTGGAGGGGAAATCCCCTCAGGAATAGTCGGACGCGACTTTTTACAAGGCTACAACGTGCAAGATTCAATTCGTCAAAAGTTCACCTCGTACGAAAGAGACAACGAATCAGATCTAAACTTCGCTCAAGCCAGAATGTTTGGAGCTCCTGTAGGAAGGTTCACTTCGCCAGATCCGGCGATGGCTAGTGCCAGTGTCGACAATCCTCAAACTTGGAATCGCTATGTTTATGTGTTGAATAATCCAGTAAAGTATTCAGATCCATTGGGTCTATGGGAGATTGATTCGAATTATGAAACCATTACTGAAACAAACGACAAGGGCAAGAAAAAGGTAACAAAAGTAAGGGTAATTCTTAAAAAAGAAGATGGTGATGATGCGAAAACACTTGCAAAACAGCTTAAGATTAGCGAAAAAGCCGCTCAAAAGCTCCTAAATAAAGCGGACAGTAACGGAAACATTCGGCTTTCCGAGGCAGGTGGTTCTATTGGCAATGTATTCAAGAATATTGAAAAGATACTAGTTGCTTACGAACAGTTCAAAATTGATAACCCTGACCAGGGCGATAACAATGGTCAGAGTTGTTCCTCAACAGCTTCATTTTTAGCAACTGGCGGAAGAAACACCCAGAATGGCGTAGGGGCACTCGACCAGTATCTAGGGCAAATGGGTGTGGACATGAATGGAAATCCAACCGGAATGCGGGCGAATGCGAGGTCAATTAATGAAAATGATTTGCAAATTGGAGACATTGTCCGTTACGCACTAAACAATACGAGCATGGCAACACATTTTACCACGTTTCTAATGCTCAATAGAAATGGGGAACCTGTCGTCTTTAGCAAAAATGGTGATACTGGAACTTATTCGTTTGCAGAGGCCTCTGCTTACGAAGGTCGTGAATATGGCACTATTACTCCATTGCCCAGATTGCCGAACGGTGGGGCATCCGGAGATAAAACAGGTTTTTATCGCCCGCTTAACTAATAGGATAAAAGTGTGCACTATGAAACTGAGAATCATACTGTTTGCGTTTGCCACATTATTGCTAGTATCCTCTGGGTTCGCGCAAACTCAAAAAGTTATAAACCCAATTCAGAATGACTTTAGGCTTAATGCCAATATAGTCAATATACGATATGAAGAGAAACGATACGAAGTACGGATAATTGTAACGATTCACTGTGAATTGCAAAATGTCGGGGACAGGAATCTCCTGTTCTGGAAACAGGGGGAACCCCGACCTTTAGGGTATGCGTTATCCAAGGATCTTTCTTTCGAATCGGGGGGGTTGCTTGATAGCAAGTATTTCGGTACTTCAGCTGATTATTCGGAAGCAGGGAGGAGCGTGCGAAGATCTTTAGACAAGGCAGAGCCTCCGCCCTCATTCATACGCACATTGCTGCCGAAAGAAACTTGGGATTTTGTTTCCGAAGAAGAAATAGTTACCGGGAAGGAGCCGAGGTTGAGTACTGTGACGCTGGAGAAAGTGAAAAGCTCTTCGCCACTGTGGATGAAAGTGTTCTTCGAGGCGTGGAATTGGAACATTGAACTTGATTCCAAGGATAGGCAAAAACATCGTTTCAGCAGAAGTCTTCAAGATCGATGGAGCAAATATGGTCATCTAGTAATTGACGATATTACAACCGAACCATTTCTTTTGGATTTGAGTTCTAGCGAAGAAAGGCAGTGTTGCGCAAATAATCAGCCTGAAAAGGATGGAAAACCTGAAAACGAAGACTAGCCCTAAAACAAGCGACGTTTGCATATTGCATGTGATTTTGCAGCAATTCCCGGCAAAATAATCCTGATCCCGTTCCCTTTCGCCTTCCCGAACCGGTTTTGGGTCCAATACAGCAGCCTGTGTGGATTCCTATCGGCCGATTCCGCGGGTTTCGGGCTCACGTCGACTACGTCCGATCCGGATTTCGCTTGCTTTTGTTTTCTCATAGCCATGGCCGAATCGTCATGCCGGCTTCAACCTCTTGATCCGTTCCCATGCTCCGAGAAAGCGTTTGAGCCAGGGGGAGGACGAGAGGGAGCGGTAGATGATTCTTGGCCCCGTTCGGATGATCTGCGTCGGCACCATTCTGACCCGCAGTAGGAAAGTTCTAAACTCGATCCGCATCAGCTATTCCGACCGTTCCCTGACACGCAGCATCATGGCAAACCACGCCTTCACGTTCCACGCAAGCGAGGCCGCCACCTTGTAGGGACTGGACGAATACGGAAACGGCAAGAGGGTAAAGAAGATCACATATGACTCCAACGGACAGCCGACGGAGACCGTTGTTTTCGTTTACTCCGGAGGAAAGCTCGTCGCCGAATACTCGTCGAAAACTCCACCCCAGGGAGCCGAAGCGCAAACGAAATACGTCGCAACCGACATGCTCGGCTCTGTCAGGGCGGTGACAAACCAGAACGGCGAGATAGTCTCAAGACGAGACTTCCTCCCGTTCGGAAAGGAACTCCCGGACTCCTCGACTCCCGGCCACTCGAACTCGCTCAGAACCTCCGCCGCCGGCTACGGAACGGACAACATCCGCCAGAAGTTCACGGGCTACCAAAAGGACGAGGAAACAGGCCTCGACTTCGCCGAGGCAAGGATGTACGAGAACCGGCATGGGAGGTTCACGGCGGTGGATCCGCTCCTCGCAAGCGGGAAGTCGGCGAATCCGCAGACTTTCAATCGGTTTACTTATGTTCTCGGCTCCCCGCTCGTATTGGTTGATCGAAACGGGCAGTGGCCAACTAAAACGCATGATGATTTAATAAAGGAAGCTTTCAATGGATTGACCGCGAGACAAATCAATTTAATACAGAAAGGCAGTTTTAGTGTCGATGTCGGTTTCGAGAAACGACTTGGCGGCGCACCTTTCCCAAGGACGATGTTGCCGGCCAACGCTTTTATGCATGCTATGAGATCTTCCGGCATGACTCAAGAAACAGCAATGAAAAAGGCTAGTGAATACTTGAATAAAAAACTTGAAGAAGTTCAACAACTGCAAAAGAGTTTTGAGGAACAGGGAGGCAAGGGGTTAGCAGAAACTGCCTTAATCGCTCTTGGTACTGCGACCCATGTCTATGAAGACATGACTTCCCCAGCACATGGGTTTGACAAAGAATTCGATATTCCCAAAACGCATGGCCACTCAGATTCTTTCGCCAAGGCAAAAATAGGGGAGATGGCGGATGAAATGGAAGCGGTTGACTTAAGGCAACTTTATAAGGAAACCAAAGAACACAGTGAAGCAGAATCGCGACCGCCTAATGAAGAAGAACGAGCTCAATCCACGCTTTACTCACGTGCCTTTTTCTTGTTGGCATTCGGAAAAGAGAAGTTTAAAACACTTGAAATGAGTGAAGAAGAAAAAAAGCGTGCAGTTGACCTTGCAAAGCGTTACAATCCAGACATCAAATTTGATTAGAAATGAGAAGAAAGGCGACCACGATTAGCATACTAGTGGTTCTGGTGTCAATGACGCTATTTCCAGTGTTCTCCAAACGCATAGTACCTGAATATGCCGTTCGCGTCGTGGACATTCATGGGAAGCCAGTGGCGGGTGTTGTGTTGAAGCAGACATGGCAAGACTATTCGATTGAGTGGCTGAATGGCTCTCATGAAGCTATAGAAACCACGGACGAACGCGGCGTTGCAACTTTACCGGAAAGGAGAATTCGGTATTCCGCATTTCAATTTGCTCTTTCAAAAGCACGGGATATTGTGTCAGTGATTAACGTGCACGCCAGTTACGGTGCTCATTCGTTTGTTATATGTCAAACCCATTCGTGTGCTTCGAGTCTTGATCTTGATTCAAGACAGACTACTTTGATTTCAAAAGGGAAGACGCACTAGCCCGATAACACGGATGGGTGAATACTGCGGGTGATTCTTAGCAATTCTCGGCAGTATTATTGTGATCCCGTCGCATTTCGCCTGCGCGAACCTGTTTTGCGGCGAATGAAACGGCCTGAGTGAACCCCGATCGTCCGATTCCCCAGATTTCTGGCGTACTTCGACCCCGCCCTGTCTGTAAGTCGCTTACTTTTGGTTCCCCTTTTGTTCCTTCTGAGTCATTACGTCGACTTCAATCTCCTGATCCGCTTCAAGGCTCCGAGAAAGCCTTTGAGCAAGAGGGCGGACGAGAGCGGTTGATATTCCCTCGCAGTTGCTGGATGATTTGCGGCACCATCATGACGAGCAGAAGAAAGGTTTTGATCTCCGTCTTTGTTACCTTTTCCAACCGTTACTACAGAAAATTGCAATTTCATTGCAGAACACGACTTGCGGTCCCAAACCTGTGATGCGATCTCCGTCCACGGACGTGGACGCCGACATCCGCGTCGCCACAGTCGATTTCGACAACAGGCAGAACTAAATAGCGAGAGGCTCCCTGTAGCTTACAAACAAAAAACCGACTCGAAACTTCACTATTCAGCAAAGTCTTGAGTCGGCTCCTGCAGCTTGTTCATGAAAGATCTACCCCTCGGAAGCAATCAGCTTGGCAATCGTCGCCAGTTGCATGTTGCTTGTTCCTTCGTAGATGGCGCCGATTTTTGAGTCGCGCCAGAATTTTTCTACCGGGTAGTCTTTTACGTAGCCGTATCCGCCGAAAACCTCGATGGCGCGCGAGGATACTTTTTCCGCTACCTTCGAGCTGTAGAATTTGGTGATTGCCGCTTCTTTTAGGAAGGGTTTGCCCTCATCCTTCAGACGGGCGGCGTTATACGTCAAAAGACGCGCCGCTTCGATTTCGACCGCCATCTCCGCAAGCTGAAACTGGATACCTTGAAAAGCCCCGATCGGTTTTCCAAATTGTTCGCGTTCGGCGGCGTACGCGACGGCGGCCTCAAAAGCACCCTGCGCGATTCCAACCATCTGCGCGGCGATTCCGATCCTGCCCTCATTGAGCGTTTCTATCGAAACCTTGTAGCCTTTTCCGACCTCGCCTAAAACGTTCTCCTTCGGCACCTTGCAGCCATCGAGGATGAGTTCTGTGGTAGAGCTGGCGCGAATGCCGAGCTTGTCCTCTTTCTTGCCGACGCTAAAGCCTTCAAATCCCTTCTCAACGATAAACGCAGTGATTCCCTTGTATCCGGCGTCGGGATCGACGGTCGCGAAGAGCACGAACAACTCGGCCTCGTTGCCGTTCGTAATCCACAATTTCTGACCGTTCAACTCATAATGATCGCCTTTGTCTTCGGCACGTGTTTTTAGCGCGAAGGCATCCGAACCGCTCCCGGCCTCGCTCAAGGCGTAGGCTCCGACCATCGATTCGGCCATCCGAGGAAGATATTTGCTTTTCTGTTCCTCATTTCCCCAACGGATTATCGCGTTTGTAACAAGAGTGTTTTGGACGTCCACAAAAACCGCGGTCGAAGCATCGACGCGCGCCAGTTCCTCGATCGCAAGTATTGCGTTAAAAAACGTCGAACCCGCCCCGCCGTATTCCTCCGGTGTTTCGATCGACATCAGCCCGACTTCGAAGCATTGCTTGATCAGCTCCGGATCGAGCTTTGCGGCGTGGTCCATCGACTCAACCCTCGGGCGCACCTCGCCTTCTGCAAATTCCCTAAAAGTCGCCCTAAACATCTCTTCTTCCTCGGAAAGCGAGGTAAGGGCGAAACGTTTATCCATAAAATCTGTCTGTGTTGCGTTCATCTTAAATTCCCTGATCAATCTTTGAATTGTAATCTGTTAGCTGTCATTCTATTAGAGGCAATAATCAAAGGCAATTGCGCCCTCCGGAAGAAATTTGACGACCTTGGAAGAGACTGAAGCAAACCACATCCAAAGCGAAAACAAACCCACATCGCTGAAACTAAAAATTCTCGCCATACTGGCCTCGGTCGCCGGCGTTGCGGTATTCGCGTATTACATCTACTCGGTCGGTCCGATGATCGTTCTCGAGGGAGTTTCGGGGATCGGTTTGGGTGGTTTTGCAATCATCGTCGGGATTTACGCCTTGAAGCTTCTGGTAAGGGCCGTGGCGTGGAAACTATCGGTTTACGAACCATACGAAATCGGCGTGCGCGACACCTTCGCGGCGGTGGTGATAGGGGAGGCGGCGAGCAGCGTGATCCCGATGGGAGTATTGATCAGCGGAACGGCAAAAGCGATCGCCGTCAGAAAGAGGGTTCCGCTTGTCGTGGGTTTGGCGAGCGTCGCCACGGAAAACCTCTTTTATTCGCTGGTTACAGGGCTTTTCATAATCTTTGGCGCCGCGCTGTTTCTCCGAAGATATGGTCTTGAAGCGCCGTTCGACTTGTTTCTCGACGGCTTCATAATCCTCGTCATTCTGGGACTCTCGATCGGGGCGTTGATGGTGATCAGGCAGTGGCACTGGGCGAGCGAAATCGCCGATCGGCTTTACAGCCATGGTTACTTTCCGAGGATACTCAGAAACGGTAGGCTTCATGTGCGGATGTTTGAGAATCTGATTTACGGATTTTACCGCGCGCATCCAAAGAGATTTGTACCGCTTTGTTTGCTGCAGATTGCATTTCACGCATGCGGAATCGCCGAGGTTTGGTTTGTTCTGGTCAGGATAGGTGAGAGGATGCCTTCACTGATCGCGCCGTTTTATCTCGAATCGATGAGCCGTTTGGTAACGGTCGTCTTCAAACTCGTGCCGTTTTTGATTGGCGTCGATGAGGCCGGTGCGGAGTTTGTCGTCGAGGCCCTCGGACTCGCCGCCGGCGTTGGGGTTACGCTGGCGATCATTAGGAAAGGACGCGTTATTTTCTGGGCGCTGATCGGACTGATTTTGATCGTAAAGCGCGGTTTGACGCTGACGCATGTAAGGGAAATCAGCGGCAGGGAACTTGAGCTGCAGTAGCGAAGTTTTTTTTCGAACGCATGCCAGGTCCGGCGTTATTTAAGGCGGCGGGGAAATAGGTTGGCTTCACTGAATGCCGAGACCCGTCGGCCGGCCTTTCGAAGCGATCTTTAGATACGACCATTTTATTAAATGTCGTTGATCAATTTGATTTTTGGGAGCGGACTCGGATGAATGTGGAAGCAAAACCGGGCGTGTTGGCATTTTTCGCGGAAAACCTTTGCGAAATCGCGTCTGCGCTGGAACGCGGCTCAGAGACATCGAGGGTGGCGGTAGTTGAAATCGATCCCAATGTCTTTGTCGCCGAGATCGATCCAAGAAATTTCTCCGTGATGCTCTCGGACTACGGAAAACCCGTCATTTTGTCGATAGGAAAGGGAACAGCTTCCGAGGGACTTTGCCGAATTATCGAATTGTCGCATCTCGCTTTTGCTTCTGAAGAAACGGAATTCGAATGGCCGACGGATATTGAAGACGGTAATTCGATTTCGCAAAACAAAGCGGTTGAAATAGGGCTCGTCAATGAAAATCCCGAAGGGCTTGATCACATGGCGGCTTCAAGAAATACTGCGGAACGGATCGCGTTGATGGCGCCTTTGGCGGTGCGAGCGGTTCTCGAATCCGCTTCCGAACAATCGGATGAAAACGCGGGATTTGAGAGGGAATTGGAACTATTTAGCAACTTGTTTTCGACGCGCGACATGCGTCGGGGCACGGAAGCTTTCTTAAACAAGAAGGAAGCGGAATTTTTTGGTGATTAAACAGTCCGGATACTTTTTGTCACCGATTCTTCGAGAAACGCACGTTAATTATTGCCTTTTCCAGAGGGCGATTTTATACTTGTTCAATCGCTAAGCCGGACACTTGGTAGTAGGAATGTTTCGACCAAAAATTACAGAAGGAAAGATGGACGCTTCGGGGTTGAAGTTTGCCGTCGTTGAATCGCGTTGGAATGATTATCTGACGTCACGACTGACCGAAGGCGCTGTCGATACACTTAGAAAACACGGTGCCGATGAAGATTCGATCGAGATCTTCAAAGTACCGGGTTCATTCGAACTTTCGGCTGCCGCGGCCAAGATCGCCGCAAAGAGGGAATTCGACGCGATAATTTGTTTGGGCGTAGTGATCCGCGGGGAAACACCCCATTTTGATTATGTCGCGGGTTCGGCGGCAAGCGGGATAGCAAAGGTTTCGATAGATTTCGCGGTGCCGGTAATGTTTGGCGTGATCACGGCCGATACGGTCGAGCAGGCATTGAACCGTGCCGGATTAAAGGCGGGAAACAAAGGGATCGAAGCGGCGACAGCGGCCATTGAGATGGCAAATTTGTATAAGGAGATTGGCGACGGAAAAGACGACAAGGCTTTTCCCCACGCGGTTTAGAAGTTTTTTTGAAGTATGGGTGCTAGGCGCAAGGCACGAGAGTGCGCTCTACAAATGTTGTTTGCCGCTGATGTGGCGAATCCCGATATATCCTCTTTGACGGGAGACTATTGGAACGAACTTGCGGACGAAGAATACGATTCGATCACAAGGGAGTTTGCCGAAGGTCTTGCAAAGGGCACGCTAAACCGTGTCGATAAGATTGATGAGACGATCAAGACGAGGGCCGAGCATTGGCGTATCGAGAGGATGGCGATCGTCGATCGGAATATCCTCCGGCTTGCGGTGAACGAGTTCCTATTCGAGGAAACCCCGCATACGGTAATAATCAACGAGGCGCTCGAGATAGCGCGCCGTTTTTCGACGTTTGAAGCAACCCAGTTTATCAACGGTATTCTTGATGCGATCAAGCAGGATCTTAAGTCTGGAACCGAAAAGCAATCCACTCAGGAAAAAAAAAGCGAACAGGGTGAGATTTCCCGAGCCACCTCGCTTTAAGTCGCGGTCGGTTGCGTTTTTGGATTCCTGATTTCCGATAGATCCCTATGCCGGATGTTTTGCCCCGCGAACTTATTTAGCGCGATGTTCATTTCAAATCAGTTTCCCTGCGGTCTCCCTGGAAAATTCGCATCCTTCCCAACTCCACTCGATAGATCAATCAATACAACCAACGTCCGCGAACGGCGCTTCTTTTCCATTTCAAGGCTCTCAAGCATTTTCCTTTGCGTGTTTGTGTTTTGCGGCGCATTGTTCGGGCAGGATCTTCCGGACAAAATTCGCGGCTACAAGGTTCAGAAGGCCGATGTCAGCATCAATGGAAGCGGCAAGGGGAAGGCTGTAGAGGTAAGGATCGGCGAACCGGAAATCAAGAGCATTTCGCTGACGGGTGTTGAGTTTGCATTGCCGGCCGAGATGTCGATTTCAGACCAGAGCGGCAGGGTCGATTTTCTTTCATTCAAGGGATTTGAAGTCAACGGAATCGCGGTGGAGATCGACGAGTATCGCGACAGCTTCAATTTTCAAAGGGATGAGAAACTGTCATTGCCAAAACCGGTGTCGATCAGGCTCGGCGCGTTTGGAGTGCTAAAGGGCGCGATGCGGGAAATCCGCGATCAGAAGGCATGCTGGCGTGTTGCGGGGAGGGTTTTCGTATTTGGGAAATTCAAGAAGCTTGGCTTTAGTTTCAAGCGTGTCGTACCGGTTGACGTCGATATTTTGATTCCAAACCCTACGCTCGAGAAGTCGTCATCGGATGCCGAAAGCCCCTGCGTGCAAAACGGCTGACCGCGATAGCCAAAATCAAGAGTCAACGATTCGATTCCGACATTGCTACGGCAACCTTGGCTGCTACGGCGGCGTTTCCGATCAAGAGATTCTTGTTGGTATTGATGGTGGCTCCGCCGGTTGATTCAGCCATGCGTTTGAGCAAAAAGGGCGTCACATCCTTCCCCAGGATGCCTCGGGTGTTCGCTTCGTTTAGCGAATCTTCGAGGATTTTCAAAATAGATTCACGATCCGCTTCGTATTCTCGGGCGACAGGCACGGTCAAAAGCACTGCGGAATCGAGTCCGAGAGCGTCTCTAGCGGTGGCAATGGCCGCAACCTCGATTTCGTTTTCGACCCTTTGGTCAACATTTAGTCCGCTTTCCCTTAGATAAAACGCGGGATAGTCCTCCGTCTGCCAGCCGAGAACGGGAACACCGGAGGTCTCGAGCCATTCACGCGTGGCGGCGATGTCGAGTACTATTTTCGCTCCCGAGCAAACGGTAACCATCGGAATTCCGGCGAGCGCCGGCAGATCGGCGGATACATCGTGGGCGCTTCCACGATGGACGCCTCCGATTCCACCTGTCGCGAAAACCCGTATGCCGGCCAAATGCGCGAGAAACATCGTACCCGAAACGGTCGTCGCGCCGTTTTGCCCGAGCGCCGTCGCTATCGGAATATCCCTTGTCGAGACTTTTCTGATGATTTTTTCGGTGGCGAAAAGTTCCAGTTCGTGGTCCGCGAGGCCTGCCTTGGGATTTCCGGCGATGATGCCTATCGTTGCGGGAACCGCTCCAGCATCGCGGACCGTCGATTCCATCCGCCGCGCCGTTTCAAGATTATCGGGATAGGGAAGCCCGTGCGCGATCACGGTTGATTCCAGAGCAACCACGGGTTTGCCGGTTTCAAGCGCTTCTCGGACCTCTTCCGAACAGATTGGCTTCATTTTCTAGCGGATAATGTTTCCGATGCGGTTGAATCTGGGGTGCGTAAGGCAACCGAGATAATTGTTTTCACCGGCCTCATAGCGATCGCAAGACCAGTAAACAACGAGCGCGCGGCCGATTATCAACTCGCGCGGCACGAATCCCCAATAACGGCTGTCTTCGCTCGCGTCGCGGCTGTCGCCCAACACGAAGAAGTTGTTTTCCGGCACAACGCTGGGTTTTCCCTTGATACCGAAGTTCATGTCGCTTCGGATCACGGAGTCACCGCGCTGGATCATGTCGAATGTGGTTTTTGAGTAATAGACGGTATAGGCGCCGTCATCGGCGGCGCGTTCCTCAAACTTCTCGGTTTCCAATGCGGCAAGCGGGCTGCCGCCGGTAGGGGCACCGTATTCACGATATTCGGGAAGCAATTTACCGTTGATAAACACCTGGTTGTCGCGGAACTCAACTGTTTCGCCCGGCAGACCGATCACGCGTTTGACGTAATTGAGCTTGTAGGCCGGATGCCCCGCGATTCGATCCGCTTCGGGGTCGGCGCGATTTCCGGGGTATTTGAAAACGATTATGTCGCCGCGCCTGATGTCGCGTTGGGGAAGAAAGGGAAGCGGATTGCCACCGGCGTTGAAGATGAACTTGTTGACAAGTAGATAATCTCCGACAAGGATCGTGTTTTGCATTGAGCCCGTCGGAACCGTCACGGCCTGGATAACGAATGTCATCCCAAAAAGCGCCATTATCAACGTGATTGCGAGGGATTCGAACTGTTCGGCCCATCCGGACGAAGGTTCGATTTTCTTGGACTTGATCTCGGGTTTTTCAACCTCGTTCTTGTTTGACTTAGCCATACATCGAAAATACGTAAGAAAATTCTTTTGGGTTGCGCGTTCGTTAAGCTTTTTGGTCAATTCCCCTGGGTCTCAGAAGCAAATCCAAGAGTATATAGAAACTACGTAGAGCCCTTGCCGGTTACCTTTTCGGATCCGTCGCTTTCATTCCCGGGCCCTGTTCCGCCGGATTCGATTATTTCCAGCGCAACACTCGCCGCTTCCATCTCGGCGGCTTTGATCGAACTCCCGCGACCGCTTGTTGATCCGCCCTGCCAAAAAGCACTGACGGTAAAAACTCTCTTGTGGGAGGGACCATCGGTTTTGGTCACCTCATACCTCGGTGCCGAGAGCTTCTTTGCCTGCAACGTTTCCTGCAAAAGCGTCTTGAAATCGAGCGACGAACGCGGGGTTACCTCCCGCAGCTCATCGGCGAATAGATCGATGATCACGCGCTTTGCTTCGAGATAACCGCCGTCGAAAAAAATCGCCGCGATTACGGCCTCCACGGTGTTGGCAAGCAATGCCTGCTTGCGTCGCCCACCGGTTTTTTCCTCGCCTTTTCCAACCCGTAAAAACGCTCCCAAATCAAGCGAAACGGCAATCTTCGCAAGCATGTCGGTGCTGACAAGATGATGTTTCATCAAAGTCAGATCGCCCTCGCCGAGTTCCTCATGAGTCTGGAAAAGCTCTTCGGCGATCGCGAGCCCTAGAACGGAGTCGCCGACGAATTCGAGCGTTTCATTTTCAATCAAACGAATGCTCTCCTCGCCCGCCGCTTCCATGTTTTCAAAAGCCCACGAACGATGGGTCAACGCCCTAAGCAGAATCGAGTGATCGCTAAACTTATAGTTAAGGCGTTTTTCGAGTTTTGAAGTCGCTTCCGGCACGTTGAAGATTCTAGCAGTGTGTCTTTGGCAGGACAAAGCGGAAAGGAGAACTTAAACGAACGGGGTACTGTCAAAAGGCGTTTGATAGGGTTCGTTCCCTGGAAAAACGGTTTATAAAACAAGAGAAAAGCCGGACGATTTGAAATCGTCCGGCTTGGTGCTTTTGGGGATTTGGGCGCCTAGCGATTGTTGCTGGCGGTGTCGGTTTTGGTTGCTGCCGTTCGACTCCTGGTGGCACCGCTCGTTGTCGTTTCGGTTGCCGCAGGGGTCTTGTTGTCAAAAACGGGCTGTACGGTTGATTCCGGATCCGGCATCGACTTCGAATTGATCATGGCAAGATCGGCCTTGATGTTCGCTTCGCTCGCCCTTTCGGGTTTGTCGAACCATCGGAATTGATAGAGGTTCTTCAAGGAATTGAAGAGGTTCGTCGCGTACTGGCTCGATTTTTGGTCTTCGGCAACGTTTGCGTAGGCCCTGGAATATGCGTCGATCGCTCGCTCGGCAAATCCCTTTTCCATCGCAACCAATTCGTCGATCCTGGCGTCGAGACTCTTGATCTTTTCTTCGTCCGGAGTTTCGGCCTTTGTTTCGGCGTTTCTTTCTTCAAGCGTGGCGTTGCGCTTGTCGGTAACTTCCTTGCTCCGCGTGATATACCAAGCACCTATGACTCGATACGCGTCGGGATCGTTCTTCTTGTCCGAGTTCGAGTTCAAAGCCTTGAAGAAGTAAGGGATGGCACCCGCGGTATCGCTCATGCGGTACTGCTTTGTGTACCCAACATAGTAGTTGAGCCAGCCAAGCGCGTTATCCGAACTTCCGAACGAATAATTGTAAGCGCCCCATTGATCGTTCGAGGATTTCTTGCCCGATTCGATCATCTTGATCGCCATTTGCGCATATTTCAGTGCGTCCTGGTTGAATTGATCCTGCTTTTCATACATCAAGGTGTTACCAACACCCGCGAGAACCAGAACGACATCAACTTCCGCCGGGTCATGGGCATCGATAACCGCCTGTCCGGTTTGGAAAACCTTTTTCCATTCTTTGGCGTTCATCGCAGCGTCAAGGGCGTTTAGCCTGGCTTGTTGCTCTTCGGCTTCCTTTACCTTTCTGTTGTACTCATCGATCGCCTTTTGCTCGTCGGCGATACCCTGTTCGAGTGCAGGCAACGCGCCCTTCAAATAATCGATGATCGCTTTGTCATCGGCGCTATTCTCATAGCGCTTGATAAATTCCTTTGCGGCTTCGACAGCGATCCTGCGTTGATTGATATCGCCGGCGTAATTGTCTGTATACTTCTGGTAAAGCTCTGCCTTTTCATCCGTTTGAGCGAATGAAGCGGTTGCTGTAAATCCAACCAAAGCGAACAAAACCAGTCCAAGAACCGAGACTCTGAAAATAGCCTTCATCTAGAAAATCCCTCCAAGCAATTGAAAATCTGACACGTTTTTTATCGGTAAAGCCCGAACAGTTCCCCCTAATCGAACTGCAGACTTCTGATGAGGAGCAATGCAAGAGCGTTGCTCATTTTTCAGGAAAAATACCAAGTTTTTCAGCTAATGTCACCGAAAAAAGCTATTCGGCAAACAAACAATAATAATCCGCTAGAAGCGGAACTAGTGTCAAGGCAAATCGTACGCCGAGGCGCAAAAACACTGTGTTTGCGCGCGACAAAACGAGGTTCCGTCAAAGCTCCGCAAATCTAAAGGTGGGTCACCCTCAGACCGGGATGTGGACTACCCGGCAGGTTTGACGACTCTCGGACGTACTATTTCAGGATTTCCATCGACGATCACCGTTGCACCCTTTGATTTTGGCGTTGGTTTTGGTGTCGATTCGGTTTTCTTCCTGGGTTTCGGCGCGGGTGCCGGAGTATCTCTTCTATAAGTGATTACGGTTTGTTTTAACTCGGGCTGGTTGATCGTGCGGACTTTTGGCGTGTATTTGGGCTTTTCTTCTTTTGGTTTGACGGCTACTTCCTGTTCGCGGCGCGGCGCTTCGGGGCGGGAAGGGGTGTATTTCGCCAATCTCATATCGACTTTCTCGCCAAAGCGAGATGCGAGAGTTTCGTAAATTTTTCCGGCGATCGCCGCCGAATACTTGCCCCTGGCGTATTTGCCGCGTGTAATCACGATTACGGAGTATTTGGGATCTTGTATCGGCGCGACCGAAGCGAACAGCCCGATCCAAGTGTTTTTATAGATGCAAGAGCCGGTTTTTCCGGCGATATTGTTTGTTTTAATTTTGATCCCTTTCGCTGTTCCGTAATTTACGGCACCAACCATACCCGGAATCACCCTTTCAAAGAGAGTCGGGGCGATATCGAGATAGTTTTTGTAAAGCCCTCTAAAACTTGCCTTTTTTGATTCGTTTCGCGGGATCTGGGGAACGAGTACTCTTCCGCCGTTTGTAATCGCCGAGACCATCACGGCGAGTTGGAGCGGTGTAACCTCGAAGTCGTCGGCATGCGAATAGATTCTGAGATTTTCGTTTTCAAACGGAAGTCGTCCGGCGTATTCATTTTCGGCGTTGATGCCGGTTGGCGTTCCAAGTCCGAGCAACTGCGCATAGTCAATCAGCTTTCTGCTGCCCATGTGGGTTCCAACTTTCTGGAAATACGGGTTGTTCGAGTAGGCTAGCGCGTCGTCAAGCCCGAGTCTGTAGGAACCGTTTTCCAGATCACCGTCAAGACCGATAAGCCTTTCGCTGACGCCGCCAACCGCGGTAACGAGCTTTATCGTCGAGCAGGGCTTGAAACCCTCCCGAATCGCCCAATCCTGATTTACGATCGAATAAACGCGGCCGTTCTGCGCATTCATCACAACGACCGTTCCGGCCGCCGTCCCCAGGGCCTCCAACGCCGCGTTTCTAATAACAAGATCTTCTCCCGACAGATCATCCGAAGAAATATTCTCGGTAGTCGAGCGTTTCAGCTCCGCATCCGAACTTTGTCCAAATGCTTCTGTGGTGATCGAAAAGAATAGGAATGAAACCAATAAGTGACCGAAAAAATACCGCATCCGAAACCTCGGTTAAACTCTGGAATGATTTAAAGTTTCAAGGAGAGTGTGAGTTCTGGAGAGAGCCCGTTTGATTTGGAACTCAAAACAACTATAACATTCAGGTCACAAAAAGCCAAGATTTATGGGCTCGAACAAGTACTTTGAACGAAAAGCACCTTGCCGGCATCCTATTCGGAACGGTCGGGTCTGAATGCAACCCGACAGAGCACGATTAAAGAAACCTGACCCCAAACACGATGAACTTTTTAAGTACATTTCGAGGCAGACTCCTACTGATTCTGGCGGCGCTTTTGATCGTTACGCTCGCCGTTCAGTATCTGCTGAACCTGCAAAGGGAAAATGACAATCGAAAGCGCTTGGAGATGCAGGAGAAGGCGTTTTTGGCGGGTATCGCACTTGGCTTTAATAGTCTTACATCAAATGACCGGCTGCAGGACTTTGTAAAACGGGAAGGGCAGCCATTTTACGACTCAAGGACCACGGAAAGGATCAAGGATATCCTCGTCATCAACTCCAAATGGCAGGTCAACGACAGTCTGAGCGATCAGTATCTGCCGACAGTGGGTGATGATGGAGAGGTTAAGTATCTAAATCTAAAGGATGTGAAGGGCTTGCCGCCGTTGATGGAAGGGATTTCCAGACTTGGCGACGATCTCAAGCATTTTCCGAACGCAACCTCCGAAGTCACGCATTCGCCGGAGGGCGAAGCACACGCGCTGCCGATCGAAACGAGCGACGGGCGTTGGTATGTGATGGTTGTTCTAAAAAAGGACGACACCGCTTCGATGTTCAGGGCTGCCGCCCCTCTTGTTTACACGTTGGCGATTCTTCTGCTCTCAACCGCGGTGACGTTCGGATTGGTTTGGCGGTTTACAAAACCGATCGCAGATCTTTCAAAAGCGGCGCGGAGGGTTGCGCGCGGCGAGTTTGACTTCAGGCTTTCGTATGAAGACAGGAGCGATGAGGTCGGGGCTCTGACAAAACAGTTCAACTCGATGACCGAGGAGCTTGAGAAGACGCGTGATCTTCAGATTCAGCTCCAGGAAGCTGAAAAGTCGGCGGTTGTCGGGCGGCTGGCGTCGGCGATCGCGCATGAGATCAGGAATCCGCTCAACTATATAAATCTCACGCTTGATCATCTTCGGAAAAAATTCGTTCCCGAGGACGAAAACAAACGCGAGAATTTTGAAAAACTTACAAAACAGCTAAAGGTTGAGGTCGGAAGGATCAACCGACAGATTTCGGATTTCCTTCGGTATTCGCGCCCGATTGCGCTCGATTTGAAAGCTTTGAACATCCGTGAAATCCTTGAGGACAGTCTGCGGATCGTGGAACCGCAGGCGGCCGAACAGGGGATCAGCATCAGCCTTGTCGAACGGGACGAGGTTCCCGAAGTGATCGGCGATGGCGACGTTTTGAGGTCGGTCTTCAATAACCTCTTTCTAAACGCGGTTCAATCGATGGAAAAATCGGGTGGAAGTCTTGGAATCGTGATGTATCGAGACGATGAATTCGTGAAAATCGAGGTCAAGGATAGCGGTTGCGGAATTCCCGAGGAGAATTTGGAAAAGATCTTTGAGCCTTATTTTTCTACAAAGGAAACCGGTACCGGTCTCGGTTTGGCAATCGTACGGAAGATCGTGGATGATCATCGTGGTTTTATCGGAATAGAATCGGTCGTTGGGGAAGGCACCAAGTTTACAATCGGTTTGCCCTTGGCTGGCGATACTGGAAACGGAGATAAATGAGCAGAAAATCAATACTCGTCGTCGATGACGAGAAAGGTCAAAGGGAAATTTTGGAGATGATTCTCTCCGGAGAGGGCTACGATGTGACGACCGCCTCTTCGGGCGAGGCGGCGATGAAGTTTGTGGCCGATCGGCATTTCGATCTCGTGCTGACTGATCTAAAGATGACGGGAATGAGCGGTCTCGATCTCCTAAAGGAACTGACCGATTTTGACAAGTCGATCATCGTCGTGCTCTTGACCGCGCATGGTTCCGTCGATTCCGCGGTCGATGCGTTGCGTCTTGGCGCGTTTGATTATCTTCAGAAGCCTTACGATTCGGAGAAACTTCTTGAGACGATCTCAAAGGCCCTCAACAAGCTTTCGACGTTGGATGTCGAGATCGTTTCCTGCTCGGCCGAGATGGATCGCGTCAAGAAGCTCATTTTGAAGATTTCGAAATCGAATTCGACGGTCTTGATTCGAGGCGAGAGCGGAACAGGAAAGGAACTCATCGCACGTTCGATTCACAAGAATTCGACGCGTACGGATCAGATCTTTCAGGCCGTGAATTGTGCCGCAATCAACGAAAATCTTCTTGAAAGCGAGCTTTTCGGACATGAGAAGGGTTCGTTTACAGGCGCTGTAGGAGAAAAAAAGGGGCTTTTCGAGGTCGCGCACGGCGGCACGCTCTTTTTGGATGAGATCGGTGAACTCGATATCTCGCTGCAGGCAAAAATATTGCGGGCGTTGCAGGAGAAGCAGATTCGTCGTGTCGGCGGTACGAAAGAGATCGACGTCGATGTGCGGGTCGTTACCGCCACAAATCGTGATCTTTTGAAAATGTCGCAGGAAGGCCGGTTTCGCGAGGATCTTTACTATCGGCTCAACGTATTGTCGATTGAAATTCCGCCGCTCCGTGAAAGGCGCGACGATATACCGCTTTTGCTCGAGTATTTCATCAAAAAGCATACTCGCGATACAAACCGTTCGATTAAGATCGCAAAGGATGCCGAAAAGATAATCCTTTCGTATGGATACCCCGGAAATGTAAGGCAACTGGAATCGGCGGTCGAGCGGGCGGTACTTCTTTGCGAGGACGATACGATAACGGTTGATGATCTGCCGCCGGATATGTTTTCGGCTCCGATGGCCGAAGCGCCCACGGGAGAGTTCGTGCTTCCCCCTGATGGCGTAAATTTTGAGGATGTCGAGCGTAGCCTGATCATGCAGGCCATGGAGCGAACCGACAACAACATTACAAAAGCCGCGAAACTGCTCGGGCTGACATTTCGTACCCTTCAATACCGTCTTGAAAAGTACGGCATCAAGAAGGAAGAAGACGAAGACACGGAAGAATAGATTCGGCTTTCGGGAGAAGCGCAGAAAGGAGGGAAGGATGGACTGGTTTTCGACATTGACACTGGCATTGGGATCGGCCTGGACGTCCGGTATAAATCTGTATGCCACGGTTTCCGTGCTTGGTTTGCTTCAGAAATTCACATCTGTAGAGCTTCCGGGCGGACTCGAAATTCTCGATAACTGGTGGATCATTGGATTTGCCGGCGGTTTGTATCTTGTTGAGTTTGTCGCGGATAAGGTTCCCTATGTCGATAGCGTCTGGGACGTCGTGCACACATTTGTAAGAGTTCCGGCGGGTGCGGTAATTGCTTGGTCTGCGACTTCGAACATGGATCCGACGGTGGTCGTTGTCGCTACGCTCCTCGGCGGTGGACTTGCGCTTTCCTCACACGGCACGAAGGCGGCCGTCCGCGGAGTAGCGAACATGTCTCCCGAACCGGTCTCAAACTGGGTGCTTTCGCTCTCTGAAGACGTGCTAGCGTTTGGAGGCACGCTCCTTGCGGTTTTCCTGCCTGTCGTAATCGCGATTTTCCTGATTCTGTTCGGAATTGCCTTTCTTTGGTTTGCCCCGAAGGTTTTCAGAGCGATTCGTAGAATGCTACAGGCTACCAAAGCGCTATTGCGGGGCGAGAGCATGCGCGAGGTTGCGAGGGAAGCCGGTTAGGCGAAGCCGTGTTTTTTAGGCCGTAATCGGATTTTTGAGGAAGAGTTCCAGATTCCGGATTATAGGTCTCAGGTTTCCAGGCTGGATTCGCAGACCGTTTGTCTGGATCGTTGGTGATCAATGTCGAATGAGGTTTTGGAAAAACTGAGTCGTGTCGCGTCGGTGATTCTATTGGGAGTCGCCGGCGTTCTTTATGTTTATGGCGAAAGCGACAAGGCGTTTATCGCCGTTGTGTTTTCGGCGGTGATGTTCCTCGTCGGTTATCGGATTGAGGTAAAAGAAAGACTCAGGAAAAGGGCGGAAGAGGGAGATTCGCCGATTGCTGCGGCGAACGATGAGGAGGAGGAATAGGCCGACCGCAGACCTTTTCCTGTAAGTTCGAGGCAGCGAGCCTTGTTCGCCTGCCGCATTTGGTGGCCGCAGGAATCCCACTGGGTTTAACGGAGGTATGCAAACGAATGCGTTTCTGAGCCGAAACTACTTGCAATCCTGCCTCATTGAAGAGTTTCGAGATTTAGCAACGTCCACTCTGACATCTACCGGCAAGTTTGAACGCCATCTTGGAACTTGGAACTTGGAACTAGGAACTAGGATTTGGAACTTGGAATTACGAACGGGAAACTGTCGCTTCACCGGATGAAACCCGCGAACTTTAATCTTTTATGCCCCGAATACTTCTGGCCCCATACGGTTCGCTTGGTGATCTCCACCCTTTTATCGCGCTCGGGCTTGAGCTCCGTGCTCGGGGTCATGAAGTAAGAATCTGTACGATGGAGGCCTACCGCGAAAAGATCGCGACGCTCGGGTTTCCGTTCTTTCCGCTTCGACCATCGCTTGATCCCGAAGACAAAGATCTCGCGCGGCAATTGATGGATCCCAATTCCGGCACCGAAAACCTTGTTCGGAACACGATGCTTGGGTCGATCAATGAAACGCATGAAGATCTTATTTCGGCCGCAGATGGGATGGATATGCTTGTCGCCGGCGAGATCGTTTTTCCCTCGTACAGCGTTTCCGAACTAAAGCGGATTCCGCTTGCGACAACGACGCTGGCACCATTTTCGCTGATGTCCGCGCGGGATTCCGTGGTTTTTCCAAACGGGATTCCGATCGGCAATCTCGGGCCGTTTGGAGTGCCGCTCAGGGCGCTTTCCTTCGCCATTGGCAAAAGGCTCGTAAACGGCTGGCTTGGAGCATACCGCGACTACCGAAAAAGCCTCGGATTGGATCCGGCGCAGGATCCACTTTTCCACGGAAAGTTCTCTGATGATCTCCACTTGGTAATGTTCTCCCGCGCTCTCGCCGAACCAAAACCGGATTGGCCGCGCAACGGGATTCAAACCGGATTCTGCTTTTACGACGGCGAGCAGGATCTTGGGAAACTCGATCCGGAGCTTGAGGAGTTTATGAAATCGGGAGGCCCGGCGGTCGTCTTTACGCTTGGTTCGGCGGCGAGCATGGACGCCGGGGATTTTTTCGATGAAAGTCTGAAACTCGCCAAAATGCTCGATCTCCGCGCGGTGTTTGTTTACGGACAATATGGAGAACCGCCAAAAGGCCTGGACGAAAAACGCCGGGCATTTGATTACGCTCCGTACGGCTCGCTGTTTCCAATGGCTTCATGCGTGGTGCACCAGGGCGGTGTTGGCACTACTTCGCAGGTTTTGCGAGCCGGTGTGCCGCACCTTGTCGTTCCGTTCGCACACGATCAGCCGGACAACGCCTACAGGATTTGGAAAAGCGGCGCGGGTGAATACGTGCTTCGTAGGAAATTCAACGCCCGGTCTGCCCGCAAAAAATTGGAAAGGCTTTTGGGAAGAACATCTTACAAGGCAAATGCGTTGGTCCTAAAAGGCATCATAGACACAGAAGACGGCACGGTTGCGGCCTGCAACGCGATCGAGAAAGCACTTATGCCGCGCACACAATCATAGAGCTGCAAGAATTTTCCTTGCACGGCGAAAGAATGAGAGGCGCATGTATTTGATATCATTTCTGAAAGGGCATGCGGTTTGCCGTTCGGCCGCCATGAAAAAACTCGGATTTGAATTTTGGAAGCGAGTCGTAATGATTCGTTTCGAGCTTGATCTGTTTATGAAGAAATCGATTTTTGTTTTGCTGTTATCGGTGTTGTTTGTTTCGCACGCTTCCGCACAGTTCACACGGAAGCCATCTCCTTCGCGCGAACCCGAAGGCGTGATGGACAAAACTCCCGATTCAAACAAGCGTTCGCTTTCGGCGATTAATTCTCGTGCCGATTTCGATTTGATGGCAAGGATTTACCATAGCGGCACCCCTTATGCTCTGCCCCACGTAATGTTTGCCATCGACAGGCGCAACAAGGGCAAGGTCTATTTCATCAATTCGCAAAAATATCGATTTCACAAGGATTTTCTGATCGCGAACTATCTCGTTATCAAGGGATCTGATTTCTTTACTGATACGTACGTTCGCGAGGATAGAAGATTTATCGTCGGCACGATCGCGTGGCAATCTCCCGTCAGCCGTTTTACATTCGAGTTTTGGGATGGAGACCTGATCCCGCAAAAGCTGATCCAGGAAGCCCACGATGCCATCAACAAGAGCTTTTACGAAAAGGTCGCTTTCAAACCGAACTCGACAAGACATGAGGAGTATTCGAAAAACCTCGGCATTGAGGTCATCAGTTCGGATGAGATTTCGAAGAATCAGGAATACCTTGCACTGAATACCGGTCGCGCGGTAGGCCGAATCCATGTGATCGACAAGCTCGACGACACGGTCGAGATCGGCTACAACGAGATCCTGGTATTAAATGAGGTTCCGATAAACCTCCCACCGGTGGCAGGGATCATCGTCTCAAAACCCTCAACACCGCTCTCACACGTCAATCTCCTCGCAAAAGGCTGGGGGATTCCGAACGCCTACATAAAGGACGCGGACAAGCTTTTTAAGGAATACGATACGTGGTTTGTCGAGTTTGAAACGACGATGACAAACTACACGATCAAGAAGGCAGATTCCGCCGCGCTTGATGCGGAACAGAAACGGCGCGAATCGCTCGGACAAGTGTTTCGCGATGCGCCCTCGAATCTCGCGACAACAAAAATCGAAACCCTGAAGCTTCTCAAGAAAACGCGAAGCGTCGAATATGGCGCGAAGGCGGCGAATCTGGGGCACATCGCCGGCGCGAGGATCAAGGGAATCGTCGTCGCCGATGGTTTCGCGATTCCATTCAAGTACTACGATGATTTTATGAAGGAAAACGGGTTTTACGACCGTTTTCTGGATCTCAGCATCGACAACGATTTTGTGCATAATCCCAAGGTGCGTCGTGCCAAACTTGAAGAGTTTCGCACCGCAATCAAGGCAGGGAAGTTTGATCAAAAGCTGCGGGACGACATCATTGCGAAGTGGAAAACGGTCACCGGCGGGAAGGGCGTATTTGTAAGAAGTTCCTCAAACGTCGAGGATCTGCCGAATTTCAGCGGTGCCGGTCTTTATGAAACGGTGCCGAATGTTGTTTCGGAAGACGCGCTGATCGAGGCCGTAAAAACGGTTTGGGCCTCGATTTGGAACTTTGACGCCTATGAAGCACGCGAGCGCAATTTTGTTTTTCACGACAGCGCCCGGATGGCGGTCTTGGTGCAGGTCGGCGTCGATGTCGATAATTCGGGAGTGATGGTTACCAAAGACCCGTTTGATCCCGAAAACAAGGGCGCCGTCTATATCAGTGCCAAACGCGGAGTTGGGATCAAGGTCGTGGATGGCAAGAAGGTTGCCGAGCAGATTCTATTCTCACCCAAATCGAACGCGGTTCAGGTTTTAACGAGATCCCAGGAGGATACTCTTTTAAGATTTGACGATCAGGGCGGTGTCATTGAGGTTCCCATCGAGGGTGCGCGCGATGTCTTAAACGACAAAAAGGCAAGGGAATTGGTGGCAGCCGCAAAAGCAATCAAACAGCTGTTTGGCAACAAAAAAGAACAGGATATAGAATGGGGTACAAAAGGTGGAACGGTTTTTATCTTCCAATCCAGACCCTTTATTGATTACACGCAATTGAAATGAAGAAAATCTTGATGTTGGCCATTTTGGGCCTTGTAGTTTCGGCCTGCGACAACGCTGCTCCGGAAAGAACCGAAACCGTTACGAATACTTCCGAACAAACAAATCGCGTTTCGGAAACAGTCGCGTCGCATTCGACGGAAGAAAAAGCGACGGCACCGGCCGACAACACTTCGGTCGCTCCCCAATCGGGCGGCAAAAAGAAGTGGTCGCGAAGCGGTGACCCGATTGATGTTTCGAAGTACGACGCCGCGATCGCCGACGCCGAACGCAAGGCAAAGGCCGCACCGGATGACGCGGCTGCCAAGAAGGCGCTTGGCGGTGCCTATTTTGAAAGGGCGGTTGCTTTGACCGAAGCCCGGCAATACGCTTCGGCGCTCGGAGATTTCCGGAAGGCAATCAAAAACGACCCGGCGCATGAAGAAGCCAAAAAGAACATCGATATGATCACTTCGATCTATTCGGGCATGAACATCGAGGCGCCGGCGGAAGGAGAAGAGCCGGAGCCATTGGAATTTAAGAAGGAATCCAAATAGAATATTGGGTAGTTCGGAATTTGTCGGGATGCATCAATCTTGCGAACGCGAGTCAACGGAACCGAATCTTCCGGAAAATTGAGTTATGGGTAAATCTGCAAACGATCTGCGCAAGGGAAACGTTATCCTTTTGGATGGCGCGCCTTGCAAGGTAATGGAGTTTGAACGCAACCAACCCGGAAAGGGCGGGGCGATCGTTCAAACAAGGCTTAGAAATCTTGTGACTGGAAATTCATTCGAACATCGATTTCGTTCGAACGAAAATGTCGAGCGGGCGATTCTTGATCAGCATGTCATGGAATACATGTATTCGGATGGTGAAATGCACCATTTTATGAATACGGAAACTTTCGAACAGGTCGCTCTTGGCGAAGACGATCTTGGCGACGCCACAAAATGGCTGATGGAAGGACTCAGTATTGAAGTTGAGTTTTTTGAGGATACTCCCATCGGTGTTTTGCTTCCACAGTCTCTCGATCTTGTGATCGTTGAGACCGAACCCGTCCTTAAGGGGGCAACAGCCTCCAACTCGAATAAACCAGCGACGCTCGAAAACGGCGTCACGCTATATGTTCCCCCGTTTATGACGGAAGGAGAAAAGATTCGGGTTAATCCGCGCGAAGAGAAATATATCGAGCGCGTAAAATAGGGACCAAAACTGAATACGATATAGGGCATGAAGCTCGAACTCGCTCCCACTGTTCAAAACACAACCGGGTCTTATACGGACTTTGCGATGTTTTTTGCGTACAGTGCTTTATATACGGCATCCTTGATATTGCTCCTGCCGTATTTCTTGCTCAACAAAGAGAAGTATCTTTCGGGGTTGAAACAGCGCCTCGGGTTTTTGCCTGCCTTTATTCCGAACGGCAGACCCGTGATTTGGGTGCACTGTGTTTCGGTTGGCGAGACAAACGCGGCGATCCCGATGATCGAGATGATCCGAAAGAGGTATCCCAAATACAGGGTTGTTATCTCGACTACGACCAAAACCGGGCAGGAACTGGCGCAGAAGCTGTTTAGAAACCGGGTCGATCTTGTCTTCTACGTTCCGTTCGATATCCCATTTATCGTCAATAGAGTCATGAGGCGGATAAAGCCAAATGTTTTGTTGATTATGGAAACCGAGATTTGGTTTAACCTGCTTCGCTCGGCGTTCAAGCATCGATCAAGGACGGTGATCGTTAACGGTCGGCTTTCCGAGCGCAGCACCGTTAGATATTCGAAAATCCGCTTTCTAATGAAGAGGGTTTTCCGGTACGTCGATCTCGCGTTGATGCAGACTTCGGAAGACGCCAAACGGCTCGTATCGCTTGGCATGCGAAGCGGCAAGGTAAAGGTTACGGGGAACTTCAAGTTCGATCAGGAACTCGAAACTGGCGAGCAGCCCTTGACCGCATATTTTAAAGAACGGTTTGGTTTCGATGGCGCCTCGCCTGTTATTGTCGCCGCAAGCACGCACTCGCCCGAAGAGCGTTGGATTTTGGAGGCCTTCAAGAAGATTTATCTCACTCAAACCGAGAACCTTCCGAGGTTGATCCTTGTGCCGAGGCATCCGGAGCGATTCGATGAGGTTGATGGCCTGATTCGGAAAACCGGGTTGAATTATACGAGGCGTACAGCGCCGCTGGGTTTCGAAGACGATTTGGTCGATGTGCTGCTCCTTGATTCGATCGGGGAGTTGCGTTCCGTTTATCCGCTTTCGGATATCGTCTTTGTCGGCGGAAGCTTGATTCCGCATGGCGGTCAGAGCATTTTGGAACCGGCGCTCGCTCGAAAAACAATCATCACTGGGAACAGCCTTACGAATTTTGAGTCGGTGGCGAGGGAGTTTTCGGAAAAGGATGCCTTTGTACGTTTGCCGGAATTGTCGGAAGAAGATGTTGCCGAGAGGCTTTCCAGGGAGTTTTTGAAATTGCTCAAGGATCCGGAACTCAAGGAACGTCTTGCGAGGAATGCGTTTACCGTCATGCATGACAATCGGGGAGCGACCGCCCGAACCCTGAAGTATTTGAATCCGTTTTTGCGGATCGCTGGAAATGCTTTGACGGGTTGACGTGGTGCTATCACTTTTATATTTCCTCACAACGATTCAATGTTTGCTTGCCCTGCAATCATTGATCTCCGGATTTCGTTTTGCCCGATATATTCGCGATCGCCGGAACGTCATTTCCAACCAATCCGATCAAGAGGTGCTTCTTGTAGTTCCCTGCAAGGGTGCCGAGCCGGGGCTTGCCGAAAATCTCGGTGCAATTCTTCGCCAGGACATTTCGAATGTGCGTTATCTGTTCGTCACCGAGTCTGACGAGGATTCGGCGGTTCCGATTATTGATCGCGCCATTGAAACCTTTGGCAAAGGAGAACGCCTGGTTGCGGGTTCCGCGGTTGATGAGGGTCAGAAAGTCCACAACCTCCGATTTGCCTGCCAAAATCTTCCGAATGAGACCGACATAATCGCGTTCGCTGATTCCGATGCACGGCCTTCTGAGCACTGGTTGTCGGATTTGATCTCACCGCTTGCAGAGCATGGGGTCGGAGCGAGTTCGGGATATCGTTGGTTTGTGTCAAAAAGCGGCTCGCCGGCAGGGATGTTGCTCGCCGTTTGGAACGCATCGATCGCATCGGCTCTTGGAGCCGACAAACAGGGCAATTTCTGCTGGGGCGGGTCGATGGCGATCAAGCGGGAAGATTTTGACGCGCTTGATGTGGCCGGTCGATGGCGGGGCGCGATTTCGGATGACTTCATGCTTACGGAGTCGGTGAAGGACGCCGGAAATGGCGTGCATTTTGAACCGAAATGCCTGACTGTCTCTGTAGCTGAGACTGACTTCGAGTCGTTGTGGGAGTTCACAAGGCGTCAGATGCTGATCACCCGCGTCTATTCGCCCGTGCATTTTCGCATTTCGTTTGTGGGCTCGACGCTGTTTGTGCTGGCGTTGTTGGCCGCCATCGCTGGAGCTGTTTTTGCTCCAAGTCCGCACGGTGTGATCTTCCTCTCGATGCTCGCGTTTGTGTTGATCTTGGGAAGCCTGAAATCGTTTGTGAGACTTCGAGCGGTGACGGGTTGCCTGCCTGAGGGCGCGAAGCTGTTTCGCGCGCAGTTGTTGCCGCAGATCCTGTTGTGGCCGTTTTCCTCGATATTGTTCTTTCTAAACTGCGTCGCGGCGACTCTTTCAAATCGAATAGTTTGGCGCGGCATCGGTTATGAATTAGTATCAAAGAACGAAACGATTTTGAGGCGTTGATGGGGAACACGATGTTGGGTTTGGCTGTGCTGTTGTTGACGATTTTCGCCAGCCGATATGTTAATGAACGGGGCGTAGCGACGCTTTCCAAAGATGAGGCGGAAACGCTTTCGGAGCGGCTTGCGTGGTATCGTCGTTTGAGCGTGGGCTCGATCATAGCGATTATCGTTCTCTACTTTGTGCTTGTAATCGCCGTTTATGGGGATGCGAAGCCCGTTTTCCCGATCTTCGCCGGAATCCTTGTTGTTTACGCGCTTTTGGGTACTGCCTACGTTTTTTACAAGTGCAAGAAACTTGGGATTAACGACAATTACATAAATCTGCACCTGCTTGGTGCCGCGATCCAGTTTCTTGGATTTCTGGTTTATTTTTGGGTAATAAAGTAAAGAGTCTGGTTGAGGATGCGGCGAGTTTTACAAAGCTGCTGCGGTCGTACAAGGGTGTTCCAAAGCTTGAAACCCTTATCCTCTTTGTCACTTCGCGCTGCAATGCGGCGTGCGAAACCTGCTTTTACCACGAAGAACTCAATACTCCCGGTGACATGAGCTTCGATCAGATCGCGCGAATGTCTGCAACGATGCCCGCAATCTGCGATCTATGGCTTTCGGGCGGCGAACCCACGCTTCGCAAGGACCTTGTTGAAATCGTCTCGATTTTTGCAAACAACAACCAAATTCGTCGGGTGATAATTCCGACAAACGGCTTGATCGCGGCTCGTTGCGTTTCAGTGGTCGAGCGAATTCTATCCGAGAACGAAAGCGTTGAGGAGCTTTATGTCAATGTCGCGCTCGACGGCATCGGGAAGACGCATGACAGGATTCGGGGAGTGCCGGGAAATTGGGAAAAAACGTTGGGCACGATCGCAAAGCTGCAACCGCTAAAGAATAAATTTGGCGATCGTTTGCGTTTGAACGTCAATTCGGTCGTATGTGCCGATAATTATGCGGAGATGGAGTCGTTGGGTGAGTTGTTGTGGAAAGAGCAAAGTCTTGACGGGCATTATTTCAACATCATTCGCGGCGAAACCAAGGCGGGAGATGGGATTAAACGGGTTCCATCCGATGCCCTGACAGGGATCTATCGCTACGCCGCCGCGCTTACCGAACGCTATGCAGGCAGGATGTTCGCAAGCGATGCCGTAGCCAAGCGTTTTGTAAAGAAGGTTGCGTACGTCGGCACGATCCTTACGCATTACCGCCATCAGCATGAAAACGCTGAGAAACCGACTCCGTGGAGCTTCCCGTGTACTGCAGGCGAAACGATCGCCGTAGTCGACTATAACGGTGATGTCAGGGCCTGCGAACTGCTCGATAAATTTGCTTCGTTAAGTGAATTTGAATATGATTTTTCGGCACTTTGGAATGACTCCGCAAGGACCGACGAACTTGAGAAGATCGACGGAGGCAATAGTTGCTGGTGCACTCATGTTTGCTTTATCCATAGCTCGCTCCAGCATTCGGGGAGCGGTTTGTTGGGTGATGTTTCGAGGAATTATTTGAGGCGAAAAAGCTGGAAATGATCAAAAGTCTGTTCGAGGATACGGAGAAATCCGATCCCGTTTCAAAAGAAAAGAAATCGACTGTGATGAGCGTTTTCGACCTCGAAGATGAATCGCCGAAACCTGTTGTTGTTGAAGGGGATTCGCAGGATGACGGATCGCCGGCAGATGCCTCGGATTCACTGATATCCGAAACCGCAGAGGATGGGGCCGAGAATGGGTCCGATGTTGTCGCAAATACAGAGGAAAACGACGGCATCGCGACCAGGGAAAGGGAACAAAGCGATTCGGATATATCTGAGCACTTAAATGCCGAAGCGATTGCAAGAGAGGCGGATACCGTTTCAACACAAAAAGACGCGGATCCGTTTACGGTTCCCGATAGCCCGGCGGAAATAATCCGAAAAACGGGTCTCGCTTATTCGGCCGCCATCGCGATGTTTGGTTCCGTAATTTTCATGATGATTTTGGGCTGGTTTGGCGACCTAATGCTTGGCACAAGCCCTTGGGGAATCGTCTTGGGAATCTTTGTCGGAGCCGGAATCGGGTTTTTCCAACTCTTTCAGATTTCATCCCGAATTATCGGAGACAAGCCCAATGATTTCGAAAAGGTTTCGATTCGCGGGCCGGTGGAACCGGGCGAAAAGTCTGAAAATGATGAGGCAAAAGAGGTGTCCACAATTCAAAGCCCGATAGTTCCTGGGTCCGAAAAAGGAGCGGACGCACAACCCGAACCGGATATTGTCGGAATTTCAGAGATCTTTGAAGAAATTGAATCGCCCTCGACATACGGCACAAAAGAACTCTTCCTTTTGCCACCATCAGCAACCGAAGAAGACCCCGAAAAATAGCCAGCGAAACGGGTTACGTCATATCCGGCCCGTGATTCTCCAAACTTTTCAGGAACGGCTTCCATCGATTCGCAAGGTTTTAAGGCCCATACCGATGCTGGCAGGTGGTTTTCCCGCTTTTAGTTTCGGTCTGTTAACAAATCGTGAATTTTCATTTCCGCTCGTCTCTGAGGTTCAAAAGCACCGTTATTTGTGATAAATTTTCCCGGTAAAAAGAAATTTCAATTCGGTCATTCGTAAATCTGAACACCCCACAGCCAGTTGAGCTGTATTGAGAAAGATTACGTGCATTCTTGCGCTGCACCAATCACCTCTAGCGATGACCCCCAAGCACGGTTTGTTTGACTACGTTAATGCAGATTGAATATTCCGTTTTTTGATCACCTGGCGAATTTGCTGAAGCATTTGTTGCAGGGATGCGGACGACTGAATGGTGACCAGGTAGTACTTGGTGAGGAGAAAGATGAAAAGAAATATTAAAGGAAGTTGGCGCGCGGTTTTGGCACTTTGCCTCGTGGCCGCATTTGCTGTGGCAGGTTTTGGCCAGAAGGTACGCAGCGACAAAACATCGGTTGAAACCACAAAATCGACGAATCTTGGTGGCGGATCCACATTGTTAACGGAGGATTTTGATCTGACTGCCGGTGCGCTCTTGACCGACAATGGTTGGACGGCGCACAGCGCGGCGGGAACCAACGCGCTGACGGTGGCTTCGCCCGGACTTACGTTTTCGGGTTACCCCGGCTCCGGTGTCGGCAACGCCGTACCCATGACGGTATCGGGAGAAGACGCTCACCATACATTTGCGACCCAGACCGCCGGAACCGTATATGCCGCTTTTATGGTAAACATCTCGGAAGCGGCAAATGATCCGGTCGGCGGGTATTTTGCTCACTTTGGCCCCGATCCGATCAGCACGACCTTTAGAGGAAGAATCTTTGCCCTCAAAGACGGGTCGAACAATCTGGCATTTGGTATCTCGAAAGCCTCGACCTCGACCACGACGAATACGGGATTCGATTATTCGTTGGGCACGACCTATGTCTTGGTAGTCAAATACACGATCAACGACACGGGCGACGATACGGTTGATCTTTTCGTGCTTACAAGCATCCCCGGCACCGAGCCGGCTCCGACGGCGTCCGCACCGGATACGACGGCAACCGATATTAACCCGGGCTCGTTCGCGCTTAGACAGGGTTCTTCAGCAACGGCACCGACCGCAACATTTGACGGTCTGCGCGTTGGAACTACCTGGGCAAGCGTGACTCAGGGAGCGACCGCGCCGACTCAAAATTATCTCGATTTTGACGGCAACGGTTTGACGGATTTTGTTGTCACCAGAACGGTTCCTTCGCTCGGCTTCACACAACGAAGATGGTTTGTCAATCACAACGGCGTCGGCACCACTGAGGCATATGACTGGGGACTTATTTCTGACGAACATGTTCCAGCGGATTACGATGGCGATGGCAAGACTGACATCGCGGTTTTCCGTCGCCTGACCTCCGGCGAGGCTTCTGGCAATGGTTTTTTCTACATATTGGAAAGCGCCGGCTTTACGCTTCGTCAGGTGGATTTCGGACAAGCGGGTGACGATGCCACGGTTGTTGGCGATTACGATGGCGATGGAAAGGCCGATGTTGCGGTTTATCGTCCCGGCGCCTCGAGCACCTGGTATTACCTCGGCTCGGATAATAACGCCGGCGGCAGCATTACGTTTGTTCCGTGGGGGCAAACCGGCGATTTCGTTGCTCCCGGCGACTACGATGGTGATGGCAAAGCCGACTTTGTGGTTCAACGAGACGGCGGCGGCGGTACGGCGAATTTCTGGATGAACCTAACCACAGACGGCATTTCGACGGTATCGTTTGGGCGTCCTACTGATTTTATTACCCCAGGCGACTTTGACGGTGATGGGAAAACAGACATTGCGATTGCCCGACCAAACGGTGGAGCGATTGAATGGTGGCACCGTCGTAGCTCGGATTCCAATGTCGCGGGTGCTACTTTTGGAGTTTCGGCTACTGATTCCGTTACGGTCGGTGATTATGACGGAGACGGAAAGAGCGACCTGGCAATTTGGCGACCAAGCGCGAATGCCGGAGAATCCGCGTTTTGGTACTTCGGTTCGACAAGCGGCGCGGCCGCGGTTCCGTTTGGTCAAACCGGGGACTTCCCAGTTGCGGCTTACAATCTCCACTAGTTTGCCTTTTCGAACTTCCAAGCTTTGGAAGGAACTGTGCTAAGGCTGTTGGTATGTTGAAGGGAGTTTGGGTTTCTGAGCTCCCTCATTTTTTGTTTGAGCCGGCCTCGAAATCAGTCTCCGGCGCTTTGAAAAAATCGGCCGATGCTTATAATATAACCGTTTCGCGATGAGGCTAAGTGAACACCCAACCGAACAGGATGTCGCTGCGGCGGATGCTGTTTCACATGACGGAATTCTCAGAACTTTGATCGCAGTGTCGATTCTGGGATGCGTTGTTGGAGCCGTGTTCGTTTCGATCCGGTCGGGCCTTGGATTTCTCCTCGGGGGGATGATCGCCTTCGCCAACTACTATTGGCTGAAAGCCTCGCTTGCGAAGTTTTTTGATAAAGAGACGTTGGTTCAACAACCGGGGTTGATAACGCTCAGGTTTCTTGCGAGATACGCTTTTTTGGGTATCTGCCTGGCGGTCGTTTACCTGACGGGCGTGTTGCCGGTAATCCCTGTGATTTTGGGAGCAGCCGGTTTCGCCTTTGCGGTGATGATCGAAGGAATACTGGGTATTTTCAAACCGGTTGAGAATAACAGGAACTTATAAAAATGCTTTTATTTTTTAGCGGCGGAGAGCATCCGGAACCGCTGATCGTTCAATTTGTCACGCACTATTTGGGAGAACCGCTTTATCGTTTCCAAATGGCCTATACCCGTCCGCTATGGATGTGGATCTTCGAGAAAGTTGGTGTGAAGGCCACACCGGAACAGGTCTTTGGCGTGCCCTATTCCCCGGAAACCGCGATTCCGTGGTACACGGTGATGCTGATCATCGCTTGTATCCTGTCGGTTATCATTATCGGGATTCTCAAAGGCAAGCTTTCTGAAGACGATCCGAAGAACGGCCAGTTGACGCTCGAGGCGGGGTTCCTTGCCCTAAAGGACATGATTGTCAGCGTGGTCGGACAGCAGGGTTTTAATTATTTCCCGGTTGTAGCGACGTTTGCGGTATTGATTCTGGTTTCGAACCTCATGGGGCAGTTCCCGCTCTTTATGTCGCCGACGGCGCATGTGAACGTTACGTTTGCACTCGGGCTGACATCATTTGTGTATTACAACTCGGTTGGAATCCGCGAGAACGGACTTATCAACCATCTCGCTCACCTTGCGGGACCAAAGCTGCCGATCCTGATAGCGATTTTCATCACGCCGTTGATCTTTCTTATCGAGTCGGTAAGCAACCTGATCAGACCGATGACGCTCGGTCTGCGGCTGTTTGCAAACATGTTTGCCGATGAGCAGATCGCGTTTCAAGCGGCGCATATCGCCGAGCCTTACACGCTCTGGATATTCCCGGTTCTCGTGATGCCGCTGGCGGTATTCGTAGCATTTGTTCAAACTCTCGTATTCACACTCTTGTCCATGATTTACCTCAGCGAGGTTTCGCACGAGCATGAAGAGCACGAGCACGAGGGCGAAGGACACGGTGACGAGCATCTCGCAACCGCATAGTTTTTATAAACAAGGCTTTATTTAATTAAAGTTACGAGAGAGTAGAATCCGCCAAGAGGCAACTTAAAGCGAGGCCCGCACGCAACAGGAGCCCCGACTCCAACGAGAGTAGAAATCGGGTGCATACCGGAAGCGAGGCGCACTAATACAGCCGGCGGCTTTATCTCTCCAAATTCAAACAGGAGATAAAAATGAAAAAACTTAGATACGCTTTTTATTCGGTGGTTTCGCTTGCTTTGATGGCGATTCCCGCGATGGCTCAAGCCGGTGCCGCTGCTGCCGGTGACAACAAGTTCTCGGTCGCCGCCTACAAGGCTTTGGCCGCCGGTCTTGGATTTGGTATCGCCGCCGGTTTGGGTGGCATGGGTCAGGGCAAAATCGGTGCCGCCGCCGTTGAAGGCGCCGCCCGCAATCCTGGTGCCGCAGGTACGGTTCAAACGATGATGATCATCGGTTTGGCGCTTATCGAGTCGCTCGTACTGTTCGCACTCGTTATCGTCTTCGTTGTTCTCAACCCGGGCAACCCCGAGTAGTTTTCGCGAAAATCGAGATCACGGGCGATGCCTTTAGGCATCGCCCGTTTTTTGTAAGACAGCGAATGATCCGGATTCTCGGGGTCGAGGCAAAAATAGGCGATTGTCCCGTTCGTTTTTATGGAAGACGGTTTCAAAGTCTCCCCTTGTCGCGGTTCAAAAGCGGAACGTGACTGTGGGATTCACGGTAGTTGTTGTTACAACTATTTGTTAGTATTGGGAATCGAATTGATCTTGTCTGAATTTAGATGGTTCTTAAAATGTCTGTAAGTACGAACATTGGAACAGCGGATCCCTTTGTGGGTCAGATCCTCGCCGACAAGTATCGCGTTGAGGAGATATTGCGCGAGGATGATTTTGGTACCGTTTACATGGGTACTCATCTCCTTATGGAGAAGCCCGTAACGATTAAGGTGCTGTCGCCCGCGCTCGCCATCGATTCGACGATCGTGGATCGTTTTTCGCTCGAAGCGAAGACGATCTCGCGGATCTCTCATTCGAATATCCTCAATATCACTGATTTCGGACGTGACGTCACCGGCGCGGTTTTTATCGTGATGGAATACGTTGAGGGCGAAACGGTCGAGGAAATTCTCCGCAGGGATGGAGCCTTCGAGCCGGAAAGGGCTGCGAGAATCGCAAGAAATATCGCCGCGGCATTGTCGGCGGCTCATGCGAGCAAGGTTTTTCACACCGCGCTATCCAGTTCAAAAGTCTTGGTTTCGCCGGTTGGAAACGGGCAGGACATTGTAAAGGTTTTTGATATCGGGTCGTTCTCGACGGGGTTTGAATCCAAGTCGGTTTCCGATATGTCGCTCGAAGAGGTGGCTTATCTTTCTCCCGAGCAGTGCATCGAAGAATCGGCGCCGGATGAACGTTCCGACATCTATTCACTTGGCATTCTTTTGTATGAGATGCTGACTGGCGAAGTGCCGTTCATGGCGAACACCGTCCATGAGCTTATTGCGAAACACGCCGACGTGCCGCCTCCGCCATTGGTCGCTTTCAAATCTGATATCCCATCGGAGATCGAACCCGTTCTTCTCAATGCTCTCGCCAAGAATCCGGATAGACGGTATCAATCGGCGGCGGCATTGGCAGAAGATCTCGCGGAGGTTTTCAAGTCTGATGGCGAGGACGAGACGATCGTCATTCCCAAGGTTGCCGACGAGAAGGCGGCCGTAAACAACAATATCTGGAAGACGGCATTCATTGTTTTGGCAGGTATTTCGGTTATCGGCTTTGGTCTGATTTATTGGACAAACGCCAAGAGTACCGATCCCCAATCGGCGCTTCCGACCGATGCCAACAGCCAGCCCGTGCAGCCACTCAATCCCGCTACGGGCCTAAACGAGCAGGGAAATCTGATGACGCTGCCGCCGGGAATGGATCCGTCGTTGGATCCGAGTCTTGGCGATGGTGGCGGCGATGGATACGATCCCTGGGGCAATGTTCCTGTTCCGCCTTCGGGTGGAAGCAGGGTTCCGCAGAATTTTCCGGCGGGCGGTGATACCTGGGAAATTCCCGTCGATCCAAACAATCCATTTACAACGACGGGGCCGGGTGGAGATACCGTGATTTTGGTGCCCAAGTACGTGACGCCGACGCCTGATCCAAAGGCCTCGCCGTCCCCGTCAGCGTCTCCAGGCAAGGTGACCCCAAGTCCGGAAGCGACCCAGAAACCAGCGGCGACACCGGCCGCGACGCCCAAGCCGCCGACTCCGGATCCAAAGAAGTCGGAACCAAAGAAACCGGCAGCAACGCCGGCTCCGCCAACCGCGCCGCCCGCATCGGCCAACAAGTCGATCAAAAGCGGTGTTGAGCAGGACACGTAGGCGTGAGGCTAAAATATTTGGTGACCCGAATGTTCCAGGTTCCAAGCTCCAAGTTTAAAGAGCCGAGTTCATTCTAAAAAGTCGGGTAGGAAAGAAAAGGGCATCATTTTCAGTCACTAAAGTTCGATGTTGGTGAAAGACCCCTGCCGGCTTTTGCGGCTGGGTCCTTCGGATGAATCAATGTGGTCTGGACTAGCTCCTGATCTCGTTCACCTGCCACACAAGGTGTCAGGGGGCCCGCTTGGTTTCCATCAGGATCAATTTGCGGGTCGATTTTTTCATTGAATCGACTTTTTGGAGTGGACTCAAGGGCCTGATGTTATCCTGAAAGGTCAATAGTAAAAAGGTTTAACTTTGGATGATCTTTCTTGAGTATTGATTGAGTCCGAATTCTGCAACTCCTGATTTCTATTGGCGAACTCAGGATTCGTGCTTTTTCTTGGAACTTGGAACCTGGAACTTGGAACTCTGACCGAACCCGAAACTCGAAACTGTTTCCCCAAACCCCTCTTCATCTTCAAAAACAACCTTGCTTTCGGCGACAAATACCGGAAGATCGAACCTCGCGTCTTGAAGTTTTACGGCGTCTTTTGCGGTTGTCACAACGCATTTGCAGTTGTATTCGCGGGCTAGATTCCCGATCTTTTTTATATCGTCGGCTCCGTAGTTTCTGTGATCGGGGAAGGGCAACTTGAATGCGGGTTCACCGAGTTCGCCGGCAACGACCGCAAAGAATCCTTCGGGATTGCCGATTCCGCAGAACGCGCCGAAAGGTTTTTGCAGTTCGGATGCCGCGATATTTTGAAGTGAATCGCCATCATCGAGATTTTGAAAACCCGTTATGACATTCGAAGCGCGAAAAATCGGCACGTTATGCGCCGAGGCCTTTATCTCAGCCTCAACGCATTCGATATCGACGCAAGAGTTTGTTCTTGTGATTACAATGATATCCGCTCTCTTGAGGGCCGAGGGTTTCTCGCGTAGGAATCCCGGAATCTTTGGTTCGGCATCGGCGAACGGATTCATGCAGTCTATCAAAACGATATCGAGATCCCGCTTTGCCTTGCGATGTTGAAACGCATCGTCGAGAACAAATGCATCGCAGCCGAACTTCTCGGCGGCTTCGAACGCGGCACCGACGCGGTCTCGATCAGCGACGACAACCGCAGTACCCAGAAGATTTCGCGCCAGTTCGATCGCTTCGTCTCCCGCTTCCTCAAACGTCGAGAGGAGGCTTTCTCCGTCGGACACGAATACCCTGCGTCCTTCGTCCTTGCGCCCGTACCCCCTCAAAATCACGCAGACGTTCCGTCCCCTTTCCGAGAGGAGTCGGGAAACATGCATAACGACCGGAGTCTTGCCCGTGCCCCCCGTCGTAATATTGCCGATCGAGATTGTATGGCCGGGAAGTTTCCACGATTTGAACAGTCCACGATCATAAAGTGACCCGCGGATCGCGCTAGCCAACTGAATGATGCGACCGGCAAACTTCTGCATATTTTGAAATAGTATGCGCCACGGCGCATTCCGCAAAATCGCGAGCGCATTTTGAGACTTCTTTGCCGACATCGTCTGCGTTGGCGGAAAAAGGAAAAGCCCCGATTGTTGGGGGCTCTTTCCGATTTCTTGGTTTAACGGAGAAACTCCGCCGGGTAAATCAACAAATTCGCGGGGACTATTTGTTTGTGGTTTGAATCAATCTATCGAGCTTTATACGAGCGGATCCGCTGTCGATGCTTTGCTCGGCCATCCGTGCGGCATGGAGAAGATTTTTCGATTTGCCGCCGATGACAAGCGCCGCGGCTGCGTTCATCACTACGAGCGAGCGCGCTTCATCGCGTCGGCGACTCTCCAAAACATCACGAATAATCGTGGCGCTTTCGGTCGGCGTTTTTGGTTTGAGATCCGGAATCTTCGATGCGTGAAGGCCAAAATCCTCGGGCGATATCTCGAATTTGCGAATCTTGTTTCCGCTGACTTCGGCGACTATCGTTTTTCCGGCAATCGTCAATTCATCCAGTCCGTCAGTGCCATGTACGACCCAGGCGCGTTTTGTTCCCAAAAGCGCAAGTGCTTGAGCCATCGGTTCCACAAGCGCCGGATGCCAAACGCCAAGCAATTGAAACTGCGCATGCGCGGGATTTGCGAGCGGACCTAGGAGCGTCAGGGAAGTTCTGATACCGAGATTTCGTCTGACGTCCGCAATCCTGCGAATCGAGGTGTGAATTGAAGGTGCGAAGAGAAAGGCCAGACCTGCCCCGGAAAGACAGGCCTGGGCGAGTTTCGGATCACCGGAGACGTTTACCTCGAGTGATTCCAGGGCTTCGGCACTCCCTAGCTTGGATGTTACACCGCGACTGGTGTGTTTGGCGACAGCAAGTCCGGCTCCGGCGACGACAAATGCCGTTGCGGTCGAAATATTGAATCTTTTCGCAGGGCTTGAGCCGGTTCCCGTAATGTCGATCAGGCCCGTATGGTGGGTTTTGACCGTCGATGCCTGCTCGCGCATTACCTTCGCCATTCCAGCGAGTTCCTCATACGTCTCGCCCTTTGAGGCGAGCGCAACCAGACAACCGGATATCTGTGCCGGATTCGCGTCAAACGCAGACAATGCCGCGAAAAACCCCTGCGCTTCCTTAAACGCGAGGTTTTCTCCCTTCATCAGACGGGTCAAAAACTTATGTAGTGGCGTGTCCGCTTTCTTTCCCGGTGAAGCTTCGGGAGCGTCCATCAACCATTCCGGTTTCGGCATTGTTAAAACTGTTTCGAATGTAGATCAAATGAAACGAGGAAAATGAGGAGGGGGGTTGGGGGCCGGGTAACCCTGTTTCCAAGTATCTCAAATGAATACAGCATTTTGCAACAAGATTCTCGGACTCGTTCCAAATTGCGGTACATTTTCAATCTGGGGCGACAATATCGGGGATGCTGAATTCAGATTCAATAGCCTGCTTAATTTGGCGATTAAATGTCGATTCCGCTAAGGAACAAATCGCAAAAAACGAAGCAAAAACGGAATCTCTCGCTGATCAATCCCAAAAGAACTCGTTTTATATCCAAATTTCAAATCTACTTCAACAACTCCGCAGCATCGTTTGTACCGATCTTTTCCGCCCAATCGGCCGCCGTTTTCCCTGATTTATCCTTGATCGATTTGTCGGCTCCCTTTTCCAGCAAAAGCTTTATCAATTCCATTCTCGCCTCCGCACTCGTCTGCTGATTCGAGGCGGCGTAAATCAGCGGCGTGGCCCCGTTGTTTTCGGCCTTGTTAACGTCCGCGCCCTTTTGAATAAGAAGCTTTACCAGATCCATGTCTATTTGGCTGCGAACGCAGGCTTCGGCCAAGGGAAATGCGCCATCCGAGTCAGCGATGTTTGGATCCGCTCCTTTTTCGAGCAATTTCTTTGTCAACTCAGAATCGGAAGCTAGGATAGCGGCGAACAGAGCCGATTGATTATTCGTTTTTCCGTCTTTGCCGGTGGAATTCACATCGGCGTTTTTGGATAGGAATAGCTCGACGGCTTCCTTGTTTTGCAGAAGTATAGCCAAATGCAGAGGAGAATTGCCGACCGAATCCTTCAAGTTTACGTCTGCCTTGCGGGCGACGGCCTTTACGACTCCAAGATCGCCTTCTTTGAGGGCGTGTATCAATGGCGTCGCGCCCGCCTTGTTTTTTCCGTTGGGATCGATTCCGGCGTCTATAAAGGCGTTTACCAAAGCCTTGTCTCCGCTTTGGATCGACTGAAAGAAGCCGTCCGTATCAAACTTGTAGCCCTTGAGCTTGATCATGTTTTTGGACATTTCAGGCGAAACCTTTTCCTCCTCCGCTCCGCCACAAGCCGAAAAAAGTAACGCCGACGCCAACAACACCGAGATCAAAATCCTATTTTTCATGGAAAAAATCATCCTATTCCCGTACCCGTCAACCAATGGCCGCCGTCAACAACAAGCGTAACGCCGTTTATGTATGATGCGGCATCCGAACACAAAAATACCGCCGAATTGGCGATGTCCTCTATCAATCCGAACCGCTGGAGAGGGATCTTTTTTGTCAACGCTTCCTTGAGTTGGGGAGGCAAAAGCCGTTTCATGCCCTCGGTATCCTCGATCGGACCCGGCGCTATTCCGTTTACACGGATACCCTTCCGGCCCCATTCGACAGCGAGATTCCTCGTGATCGCGTCAACCCCCGCTTTTGCGGCCGAAACATGGATCTGCATCGGTGTGCCGAGGTAATGAAGCGTTGCCGAGATATTTAGTATCTGGCCCTTCGAGGATTCAAGATACGGAAATGCGGCGCGACAGACATTAAAAGTTCCTTTTGTGTCGATATCGACAACCGTTCCAAAACCGTTTGAAGACAACTCGCTCGCCTTGCAAAGGAAATTTCCGGCGGCACCATTGACGACGATATCGATCCCGCCAAAAACGGATGCGGTTTCGCTTAACGCGGATTCGACCGCCTCATATTCGCGGACGTCCGAGACGACAGCGTGGCACTTGCCTCCCTCGGCCTCGATCGCGGTCTTCATCGCCTCAAGGCTCTCAAGCTTTCTAGACGTAATCGCGACATTCGCGCCCGCCTTTGCCAAGGCCTTGGCGACTCCGCCCGTGATACCCGTGCCGCCACCCGTTACAAAGGCGGTTCTACCCTGTAAAATGTTCTCGCAAAAGACTGAACTGGACATTTGAGAATAGTAACACATCGGCTCAAACACGGTCTTCCGTATGGCTTCTGCCGGGACGATGCTGATTAAATGAACTTTCTGAAACGCATATTGGGATTAAACGGCGAAATCGACAAGCGCATCCTTTTTGGAATCGCCTCGGTTTTCGTCGTTGCGGCCATCCTGCTGTTCGCGTTCTATGGATTCGGCGGAGGCAATGAGCCGACCGTAAACCTGGTGCCGAAAAACGCGTCTGCGGTCGTTCTTGCCCGCGATCTTGGTGCGACGCTCGCCAATGGTTCGGATGAAAAAGACAAGGAACGCTTTTCGATCTTCAACCAAACGGAGGCGACGCTTTTTGTTACCGGGCTATCGACAAGCGAGGTCCCGGTTTCAGGCGATAGATCCGTGTTAAATCTGAAACCCAAGTTCACCTTGCTGGCAAGACCCAATCTATGGAGCTGGCAGTTCAATCAGCTGATTGGTGGTCCGCTGACCTCGTTTGTCAAAGCACAGTACGGAGACGATCTCCGGACGGAGGCAAAAAACGCAGATGGGGCGGAGTGGACGATTTGGAAATCGAGCGACAACCGAGTCGCTTACGCGGCGGTGCGGGATGGGCTTTTATGTTTCGGTAATGATGAGAGCGCGATCTCTGCAGTACTCAAGCCGACCGATACCTTGCTGAAGACCGATGCCCGATTCGAGTCTTTTGTTTCGGACAATGAGAAGAGCGGTATTGCGGCGTATGTTCCCCGTAGCGGCGTCGAGTCGTTTTCGGGGGCTGTTGCAGTGCTGACGGCGGTTGAAGCGAGTGACGATGCCGGTGCGAGAGGGTTTTTGGCGTCTTTGGCCGTCGATCTTTTGGAGAAAGGTATCGAAAACGTCAAATTGACTTCGGATCGGTCCAACGACGGAGTCGTGGATAGTCTGACGATCAAATTCAACAAGGAAGTTGGGGAAGCATTTGATGCGACAATGGGTGCCGGTGGAATCGCATCGGACGAGGCTATCAAGCACGTCCCGGATAACTCCAAGAACGTGACCAGATATGCGTTTTCAAAGCCCCGCCTTGCCTATCGCAGCCTTGTGCTCGTTGCCGCCAATAACACGTCACCGGTAAGAGCGAGAATGGTTGACGTATTTTCGCAGGGTCTTTTGGCCTCGTACGGCGTCACAAACGCCGAGGTGTTTCTTGACTCTCTAGGTGCTCCCGCCTTCACGTTTAGTCTGGAGGACGGCTCCTCGGCGGCTGTCATCCAAACCGCGGATTACGAAAAATCGCTGAGTTCGCTCGAACCCGAGTTGGTTTCCGGATTGAGGAGTACTTCTGAAGGCGAGCTGATCCGGTCGGGTGACGAGGAACTTGGAGCGATCAAGCGAGGCAATATTCTCATCATCGGCGAGTTGTCGGCGGTAAAGGCATGTATCGGCGGGAAAAGCGATGGCCTGCAGAAGAAGAAGTTCCAGGAGCTTTTCAAGGCGAGCTCGAAGCCGGTGGCGACTGTCAGTGTCGTTGGTACGGCTGAGCTTGCACTGACCGAAACGGAATTTCGCAACGGTTCGATGATCCGCACGATTCATTCCAAATTCGGGGTCGCGCCGAGCCTGCTGAGGTTTCTTGCGGGAAAAAATTAGGTATCCGGCCCTCAACAACCACTTCGATGGGATCGCGACGAAGCGAAACTTTCGATCCATTCCTCGGCCTCTTCGAAAAACATGAATTTGCTTTCATCTCGTCGAAAGGCCGGCGTGTGGCTGTATCGGCGGCCATTCTTGACGATTGCGGGATGAACGATATGCAACATCTCGTGGAACATCACGTAGGCCAAAACATAGGCCGGTATCTCTGCCGAATCCAGAGTTTTTGAGATTACTATCGCATTGTGCGCCGGATCGAAATGACCAAGCCTGCGAACGGTCTTTCTTTTCGACCAAGACAGGATTGGCATCTCAAGCGCCCTTGAAAAATAGATTTCGTTCAGTTCGTCAAAGACTTCGCGGAGATCGAAGTGGCGACCGACCGGTGAAGTGAGTTTCTTGGAGCCTTTTCTTCGTTTTATATCCAGTGCCAGTTCATAAAACTTTGGTCCGGAGACAAATTCCTGATACATGTTTTGGGCATCGACGGGAATCTTTTTTCCAAGGAGTTTTGCAACCAAGATTTGAGCGAGAGCGCTCAATATCTCTTCATCGACCGATTTGAAGCTCTCCGCAATTCGTACTCGCATGATCCCGTCCCTCGAGCGGATGGTGTGGTTGGAGTTTACATACGGATAGAATTCGACGAAGATGGTAGGTGGTTTCTTCCCCGGCCGATGCTGTTTGAAGGCCTCGGCGAAGATTTTTGTGAGTTTTGAGATTTGTTCAGAGCTCATTTGTTTTACAAAGTTTAACACTTTGTTCTTGACACTGTTAACTTCAACATGCTATTCAAAATAGTGACAGCATATCTGAAAAAAGATATGCTTTGAAGTGTCCTCAGCAAAGAGATGTCAGCCCGGGATTCTCAAACAACATCTGAAAAGGCCATCAACTTTCCTGATGTTCGCGGGCAAATGATACTCTCTGCGATCGTTAGCGAACACCTTGCAAGCGGTCAACCAGTCGGATCCAAAAGACTGGCCGAAAAATTCGCTAGCGGCTCCGGTCTTAGTTCTGCAACCATCAGAAACGTTATGTCGGATCTGGAAAGCCTTGGCTTTCTTGAACAACCGCATACATCAGCCGGAAGGATACCGACCGATGAAGGTTATCGGTTTTACGTGGACAATCTCCTTGGGATTTTGTCTCTTTCCCAATCCGATCTGCAAATCATCAACCGTGAATTGGGATTGGATGAGGAAGGGGGAGCGACCACGCCGGACCGATTGCTGGAACGGACCTCTCATTTGCTTTCCGCTCTTTCAAATAATATCGGAATCGTGGTTTCACCATCATTGGCACACGACCGATTGCAGCATGTTGAATTTGTGGGTTTGTCGAACCGTCGCGTACTTGTGGTTTTGGTAGCGGCGCCAAACATCGTTCACAACAAGGTCATACGGTTATCCGAAGCCTTGCCCCAGGACGAACTCGACAAAACCGCGAGGTATCTCAACCGCGAGTTTGCGGGCAAAAGCCTTTTGGCGATTCGTGCGGAGATACTGACATTGATGCATGAGGAAAAGTCGTTGTTTGATGAACTCTTGAAAACCGCGATGATTCTGACTTCTCAAAGCATTGAGAATTCCGACGAGACTCACGGAGAGGTTTATGTCGATGGTGCTTCGAATATCCTTACAAAAAAGGATTTCGATGATCTGGACAAGCTTCGCGAGTTGCTTCGGACGATCGAGGAGAAATCCAAACTCGTAAAAATTCTCAACGAATGCGTCTCAAATGACACTTCGATCAACGATCACGTTCGCGTGTTGATTGGTCACGAGAATTCGGCCGATACATTGCAGGATTGCACGCTAATCACCGCACCGTACCGGATCGACAACGGTTCTGCGATCGGAACGCTAAGTGTTCTTGGTCCAACAAGAATCGAATACGCCCGGATGATTTCGGTGGTCAGCTATCTCGCGCGAAAGCTCGAGGAGATGATGATGCGTGAATCCTCCAAATCTTAGGCGGTAAATCCCTTTATTACGTGCATAGTTAATGGAACCACTGGAAAACACCAACGGCGACGTGTATGAGATCGACGAGTCACCTGATAACTCCGTAGATGAGTTCATCAGGCAGCTCGAAGAGCGTGAAAAGGACCTCGACATTTCGTCCGACCTCGTAATTGAAGTCGGCGAGTCGGAGGTCGAACACGACAATATTCACGACTCGTTTGTTGCGCCAATAGAAAAGGTCGAGAAAAAGAAGGAGACCGAACCCGGCGCGAAGCAGGCTGCGGAACCTCCCATGCTTCACTCCGACAGGCTTAAGCTGGAGCATTTGGAGTCTGAGCGCAACGACCTGCGCGAATCGCTGCGACGACAACAGCGTGATTTCGACAACTATCGACAGAGGACCGAAAGGGAACGCCACGAAACATACAAAAACGTTCTCGCGAATCTCGCGGGTCAAATGCTTCCGGTTTTGGACAATTTAAATCGGGCCTTGGATGCGGCCGGAGACATCGACAGTCAATCGGAAGCTCCGGAAATCAAAGTTTTCTTCGAAGGCATCGTGTTGGTTAATCAACAGTTAAACGAGGTGTTGGCGGGAATGGGCGTTCAACCCATCATCTCTGTCGGCGCACCGTTTGATCCCAACGTACACGAGGCCGTTGCGTCCGAGGAATCGGACGAACACCCTCCTCAAACCGTCATTTTTGAGCTATTGCGCGGTTATCGATTGGACGACAGAGTCATTCGAGCCTCAATGGTTAAAGTTTCGGCGGCTTCCAAAAGGCAGGATTCCCAACCGGCCGATGCCGAATAACGGCATATTGATCAAACTTCATTTCAGAAGGATCGAATTATGAGCAAAGTAATAGGAATTGACCTCGGTACCACAAACTGCTGCGTTTCGGTTATGGAAGGCGGCGCGGTGCAGATCATTCCAAACAAAGAAGGCGGAAGGACGATGCCTTCGGTGGTTGGATTTACGGAAAAGGGTGAGAGATTGGTTGGACAGATCGCCAAACGACAGGCGGTCACCAACTCAACCAACACTCTATTTGCCGTGAAGCGCCTCATCGGTCGGAAGTTCGATTCCCCCGAAGTTGAGAAAATGCGGGAGACGGTTCCATTTGAAATCGCGGAAGCTCCGAACGGCGACGCTCACATACGCGTGGTCGAGCAAATGCACAGTCCTCCGGAAATCTCCGCGATTGTTTTGCAAAGGCTCAAGCAGGCGGCCGAAGAGTTTCTCGGATGTTCGGTTGCCGAAGCCATCATCACCGTCCCGGCGTATTTTGATGACATGCAGCGCCAGGCAACAAGAGATGCCGGAAAAATTGCCGGTCTCACTGTCGAGCGCATCATCAACGAGCCTACGGCGGCCGCTCTGGCGTACGGTTTCGACAAGCAGAAATCGGAACGAGTCGCGGTTTATGACCTCGGCGGCGGTACGTTCGATATCACGATTCTGGAAATCAATGAAGGCGTTTTTGAAGTGCTTTCGACGTCCGGGAACACGTTCCTCGGCGGAGAGGATTTCGACCAAAGGATCATCAATTGGCTTGTCGAAGGCTTTATGGCCGAGCACGGCATCGATCTGAAAGAAGACAGGCTCGCGCTGCAAAGGCTTAAGGAAGGCGCCGAGCGCGCCAAATGCGAACTCTCGTCGGTCAGCGAAACGACGATAAACCTTCCATTTATCGCGGCCGATTCTGCTGGGCCAAAACACGTCAACACGGTTTTGACTCGCGAGAAGTTTGAAGAGCTCGTGCAGGATCTCGTTGAATCTTCGGTCGAACCCTGCCAGAAGGCGCTTTGGGACGCGAAGCTTCAACCCGAAGACATCGATAAGGTGATTCTCGTCGGAGGACAAACGCGATCGCCGATCATCACAAGAACTGTAACCGAAGTGTTTGGCAAGGAACCCTCGGCTGAGATCAATCCGGATGAAGTTGTGGCGATGGGCGCTGCGATTCAAGGCGGCGTGCTGAACGGAGACGTAAAGGATATCGTTCTTCTCGACGTTTTGCCTCTTAGCCTTGGACTGGAAACGCGCGGCGGTTTGTTTGTAAAACTCATCGAACGCAACTCGACGATTCCTTTGCGGAACATGATGACCTTTACGACGGTTGTCGATAACCAACAGTCGGTTGAAATCCACATTCTGCAGGGTGAACGCGAGATCGCAAGCGCCAACCGAAGTTTGGGCAAATTCGAACTCGTGGGAATTCCCCCCGCAGCCCGCGGCGTACCGCAAATTGACGTTGTATTTGAGGTCGATGCAAACGGTATCGTAAGCGTATCCGCGAAGGACAAGATGACCGGACTCGAGCAGGCGATGCAGATCACGCCTTCATCGGGACTGGCACCGGATGAAATCGACAGGCTGATCATGGAAGCAGAGAAATCGCTCGAAGCGGACAAGTCCGAAAAGGAAGCGATCATGAAGCGAAACCAGATTTTGTCGCTGATTGAAAACACCCGGAAGGGAATCGCGGAATTTGGCGGTCAACTGCCGCAGGATCAGCATGCAAAGATCACCGAAACGCTCGTCAGGGCGGAGCAAACGCTTGATGGTGAAGATGCAGTCGATATGGATGCCCTTCTCGGAGAAGTCGAAGCAGTGGCGGGCCAACTTACCGAAGCGCTGATGGCATTGGCATAGTTCGGCGGATGGATTTCTATCGTCTCTGTTTGTAAATCCGATCGTGAATTCGATTACATGAATCGCACATTCGGCTAATTGACTACTAACGATAAGGCGTCGCTTCGGCGACGCCTTATCGCATTCGCTTTTAAACGCGAGAACCCCGCAATGAGAGGCAGGCACGACACATTGACCGGCGGACTTGAGAAAATGTCCATGATGTCCGATTATTTTATAGGCGTTGGTTGATCCGGCGCTGTTTTGCTTGAGGGTTGCTTTGCTGCCCGAGTCTCGCTCCCGGATTCAATAATTTACTTTTATCGATTTGGTTTTGAACAATGTCTAAGAGGGATTACTACGAGGTTTTGGAAGTCGAGAAAAACGCTTCTGAAACCGAGATAAAACGAGCCTATCGTAAACTTGCCGTTAAATTTCACCCGGACAAGAATCCCGGAGATCACGAAGCGGAAGAGAAGTTCAAGGAAGCGGCCGAAGCTTATTCGGTGCTTTCCGACGCGCAGAAGCGCGCTAGATACGATCGCTTTGGCCACGCCGGCATGGGCGGACAGTCTGGCGGTTATGATCCTGGATTTTCAAATATCGAGGATATTTTCGATCTCTTCGGATTCGGAGATATGTTTGGCGGCGGAAGACGTCGTTCCAGTGTTCAAAGGGGTGCCGATCTCAGATACGATCTCGAGATAACCCTTGAGGACGCAGCACATGGCAAGGAATCCAAGATCGACATACCGCGTTTGGAAACCTGCGGAATCTGCGAAGGCAAGGGAACTTCGGAAGGTTCTTCTCCCGAAACATGCATGACATGTTCCGGTAGCGGGCAAACAAGGTATCAGCAGGGCTTTTTCAGCGTGATGCGAACCTGCCCTAATTGTTCCGGCAAGGGGCAGATCATAAAGGATCCGTGCAAGGAATGCCGCGGGGCGGGTAGAATTCAAAAGCACAAAACGCTCGAAGTAAAGATTCCGGCGGGTGTCGAAACCGGATCGCGATTGCGGGTTAGCGGTGAGGGCGAGGCCGGTGTGAATGGTGGCCCGTCAGGCGATCTCTACGTTTTTGTTCATGTCGCGGAACATGATGTTTTCGAGCGTCAGGGAACAAATCTTTATACCTCGGCACCCATCGGATTTGCGCAGGCCGCGCTTGGCGCTGAGATCAAGGTCAAGACTCTCGATGGCGAGGAAAGCCTAAAGGTGCCCGCGGGTACACAAACAGGAACGGTGTTTCGTCTCAAGGGCGAAGGGATGCCGGATCTGGGCGGACGTGGCAAGGGAGACTTGTTTGTCGCGGTTTCAGTGGTAACGCCAAAAACGCTAAGCAAGGAACAGAGGGCGCTATTTGAAAAGCTTGCTGAAATCGAAGATGTCGAATTCGAGGAAGAGGGCTTTATGGATCGGGTCAGGAGCATCTTTAGCTAGCCCGATTTTGAGGCGATGATTTCGAAAAGGATGTTCTTTGGGAACATCCTTTTTATTGCGCCTTCAATCCCGCGTGATCTAGCCGATTCGAGTTCCTTATGCCCAAAGGGTTCGACTACTGAAAGCAAACTAAAAGGCTGCTTTTCAAAGGTTTTGAGCACCCCGTTTTGCGTAAGATGCACCGTGTGATCGGCAAAGGGAGTAATTTCCGGCCCCAGCCCAAACGCCTTCGAGATCCCATAGAATCTCGAAAACAGATCGTAGGCGGGATGATGGGTGTTAACAGTGAAAAAGAGAATACCCGCCGGTCTTAAAACCCTCGCGATCTCCGCTAGAATATCGAAAGGTCTGGCGGCGTGATCGATAACGTTGTCGCATAGAATCAAATCAAACTGGCCTTCCGCAAACGGCAAGTTTTCCCCGACTGCCGTAACGATGGGGTTTCGCGCCTGCCAATCGGGAAAGAGAGCATGATAAGAATCTGCAAGCGGATCCACGCCGACCGCCCATGCTCCTTCAAAACCGAAAATCAGGCCATGCGCACCGCTTCCGACTTCAAGAATCCGTGTGCTCCCATCAATCTCCAAAAATGGAGCGATTTTTTCCCTAACTAGAGTCGCTTTTCTTTTGATATTAAGTGCGACGATTCCGGGGTTTTCATTTACGTCCCTCGATTTGCGGCTTTGATAGTCGAGCTGCCGCTCAACGGCCCTTTCACCGCGTTCACGAGCTTTTCGTTCGCCCCAAGTTTCGTTTTCTAATTTCTTGTAAACCACGCTGCGGCAAAAAGTTTACGAGAGCTTTGACCGAATGGCATCGCTTACGGCTTTCCCATCGACAGTCTTCCCCGAGAGCTTCTCGCGGGCAAGCTTCATAACGCTTCCCATGTCTTTCATCGTTGAAGCACCGGATTCCGAAATGGCTAAAGCCACCGCGGCCTCGATGTCTTCGGACGACGCCGACGCAGGGAGATATTCCGCAATTATTTCGATCTCCGCCATTTCGGCCTCGGCCAACTCTGGTCTGCCGCCCTTCGAGTACTGGTCGGCGGAGTCCTTTCTTTGTTTTACCAAGGTATTCAACATCTGGAGGATTTCCTCTTCATCGAGATCCTCCCCTTTGTCGATCTCCTTGTTCATAAGGGTGGACTTCACCATCCTTAGAACCGAGAGCTTTTGTTTCTCTTGGGCGCGCATCGCGGCTTTCATGTCATCGAGTATCTGATCTTTGAGTCCCATAATTTACCAAAAGTGGGCTATCGTCTATTATTTACAAGATTTGAGAAACGACTTGTCCTTTCGCCATTCAATGAATCCGGAAACGCCAAGTTCTCATTCTGTATCGATCCCGTAGTAATCATGCCCTAGCAATGCAAAACTGGCAAAGCCGGGAATTGACCATTATTGATGACAACGCAAACAAGAAATTTTGTCCTTAGAATCGCAGTCCTTGCGGTTTTGGCGGGCTGTATTCTCGGCATCATGTCCGCCTATCCGCAGTTCAAGCTTCGATTCAACCAAAACGGGGCCTTTGAAGGGCACTATGCCTATAACGACATCGACGAAGTCGCCTACGCCGCCTATTTGCAGGCGCTGATCGATGGAAGGCCGCGTCGGAACGATCCCTACAGCGGCAAGGATGACTCGGCCGCTCGGCCCCAACCCGAATCATTGTTTTCAATCCAGTTCGCGTCACCTTATCTTGTGGCGCTTCCGGCGAGGCTCGTCGGCGCCGACGCCCGCGGCGCGATGCTTTGGGCCGGAATACTGGCTGCTTTCTTCTCCGCCATTTTTGCGTTCATTTTGATCTGGAGGATCGTTGGAGACGAAAAAATCGCTTTTGCGGGAGCCTTGCTGACCCTTTGCTGCGGTGCTTTGTTTGCGGGCGAGGGAGCGATCGGGGAAGTCCTTGGAACGGGTTTTCCATATCCATATTTTCCGTTTCTGCGACGCTATGTTCCCGCAGTGCCGTTTCCGTTCTTTTTTCTCTTTCTGATCGCGGTTTGGGAATTTCTAAATGCGAGGGCGACTCCGCGAAAACTTTTATGGGGAACGCTTGGTTTGGCGTGTTTTTCGTTTTTGGTGTTCTCGTATTTTTATATCTGGACAGCCGCCGCCGCTTTCTCGCTCATGATCTTCGTTCTACTTTTGGTCTTTCGGCCGGAGAATTGGAAACCGGATTTGCTTTCGTTGGCGCTGTTTGGTTTTTCGTTGTTGATTCCGCTGGCGGGTTATGGATACCTCCTCGCTGGAAGATCCGAGACCATGGACAACGTGCAATTGCTGGTTCTTACGCATCAACCGGATCTGACGCGTTGGCCAATTCTCATCGGCCTTTTGGCAATCATGGTTTTGATGCTCGTGGCTCTCTTTAGAAACTCTGAATTCAGAACCAGGCGCACAGTTCTGACGATGGCTGCCGGCATTACCCCGCTGCTCCTTTTCAATCAACAGGTGATTACCGGTAGATCACTCCAACCGATTCACTATCAGGTATTTATCGGCAATTACATTGCCGGGCTGGCGCTCGCGCTTGCGATCGGCGCTCTTCTCGTCACCTGGAAACCGAAGAAGAAGGGATTTCTGGATGCCGCCGTCCTGATCGCTGGATTCGTTTTTGCAGTTTGGGGAATTGTTGAGTGCCATTACACCGTTCGCGTCCTCGACGAGGCGAATCAAAGAAGAGATCAATTGCTCCCAATCGCAAGATCACTTAAAAGCACCGCGTTAAGAGACGGCAAACCGTTTGATCGCACACTTTTTACTACCGATGCCGTGTTCGCCGATGATGCGCCGACTGTCGCTCCTCCGAACGTTCTGTGGGCGAGGCACCAGCATGTGTTCGCCGGACTCAGCTGGGAGGAAAACCGACGACGGTATTTTTTCCAGCTCTACTATTCGGACGCGACTCCCGAATGGCTTGACCATCAGCTCCGAAATGGAAATTTTGTTGCGATGATCTCGTTGTTCGGTTGGGGACGGCATACGGATCGCCTTTCATTCGACGCCAAGCCACTAACATCTTCCGAGATAGTGAACGTAGTCGGGGAATATCGCCGTTTTTCCGATTCCTTCTCGGCCAAAGACGCGGAATCGCCGCATTTGGACTACTTCGTAAAACGCCGTTCGGAAATCGGATTTGAAAATTTGAGGAAGTGGTATCGGATGGACATTCTGTTTGAGAATGGAGACCATCAGCTTTATAGATTGACAAGATTAAATGACGGGTAAGAATTTAGATTGATCAAAGCTTGCGGCAATGCGTTTTATCGTTGGCGCAAAAGCTTGAAGTCAGGAAAGGTCTTGAAGAAAAACCATCTCAAAAAACAAAAAACCGCCGGGAATCCGGCGGTTTTTTCCAATTGGTTATAATTACAACTAAGCTGCGAGAAGGTCATTTGAAACTTCCGCAAAAACCCTTCGACCGTTAAGCGCGTCATCGATAATCTCTCTGACCGCCGAAGCGTCGGGGTTTACATCCATTCTGGCACACGCCCTCAAATGACGGATAATGCCTTCTGACGCTATCTCCAACGGCTCATCCGTAAGCTTGGAAAAGCGACGAGCCTGAATATGATCAATCTGCAGAATCCTATCCTGCAAAGTCATCGGTTTAGCTGCTGCTGCCACGTTTGTTATTCTCCTTCCTTTATTTGGAAAACAAAATCAGCTCTCGTTTGTGAAAAAAATCTCAAACTTAAGCAAGGTAAAAAAAGCCAATAAATCCAATATTTCAAAAAGCTTGTTCCCGCCGGGAGTTGGGCGGGCTGTTTTTGGGGAACCCCGCAAACAACGGGGGAAAGCATCCTGCCTTAAGAAGAACCAATGTTATCAAAGTGAAAACTTTTTGTCACTAACTTTTTTAGCCCGAAAACACGGTGTTTTCGGCCATAAAATCGGAAAGCGCCGCATCGGAAATTCCGATGCGGCGCAAACCAAAATAGTTCGGTAAAAAACTAGCTTACCGAATCTTTCATAGCCTTTCCGATGCGGAACTTAACGGTCGTTTTCGCAGCGATTTTGATCGGTTCGCCGGTCGCCGGGTTGCGGCCTGAGCGAGCTTTTCTTCGCGTCTTAACGAGTTTTCCGAAACCGGGAATCGTGAATTCGCCGTTTTTCTTTACTTCCTTCTTTGCGAGTTCAGCAAGGCTGTTAAAAAACTCTTTTGCTTGTGCCTTCGACATGCCGTTTGAATCAGCCATCTTGGCGACAATTTCAGTTTGGGTCATACGCTTTGCAGCCATATTTGTAAGTTTAACCTCCAGTTAAAGTGAAAAATAAAATTGAAAAATTGTATCTCGATCTTTGAAAGCAAGGTTAGGGGGTTCAGCTCTACCTTCATACCTACCGAGGCTGGTCGGGGCGGCAAGATTCGAACTTGCGACCTCACGGTCCCAAACCGTGCGCACTACCAGGCTGTGCTACGCCCCGGGAATTTGATTGACAACATAAACTCTTTCTCAATCAAAACCCGAATTTTATAAGCGTAGTATGCTTTGGTCAAGTAAACAAAGGCGATTTCTCGCAAAGAAACAGATTGAATTTTCGAGCCGCCTTTGCTCTGTGACTGAGTTCCGCCTTTCTCTCGGGAGGAAGTTCGGCAAAGGTTTTGGTTTCCCCCTCGGGAACAAAGATCGAATCGTATCCAAAACCACCGGTTCCGCGTTCCTCATTGATGATCCTCCCTTTGCAAAATTCGGTTGCCTCAAAAAGAAGATTGCCTGTCGGATCGGAAAATGAAAGGCTGCAGGCGAATCTCGCCGAACGGCTCGAATCGGGAAGCTCGCGCAGCTCATTCAGAAGCTTCAAGCGATTGGATTGATCAGTCGATTCAAACCCGGCATATCTCGCAGAAAGCACGCCCGGCGCTCCTCCGAGTGCTTCTACTTCGAGTCCCGAATCATCTGCAAACGCAAAGTTTCCGGTCGCGGTGGCATAGTATCTGGCTTTGAGCAGCGAATTTTCTTGAAAGGTGATGCCAGTTTCTTCGGGAGCGTCAAGATCCATATAGCCTGCGAGGTTTATAAGCTCGCCGGTAAAGGAGTCGAGAAGGCGCTCGTATTCTTTCACCTTTCCCTTGTTTCCGGTTGCTATGAGAAGTTTCATGATCAGAATCTAATGATTGCGCTTTTTTTGTATATTCAAAGCGGGTCGGAAGCGCGAATTGCCAGGGTTTGTCCGGCATCCGATCGGCGCATAAAAAGTTTTGTCTGACAAAGGAAGACCGAGGATGTAAAATCAGACTTGAAATTCCAACGTTGGTTCGATTCGCGGATTCGGGAAACAATGTCGAAAGGTTTCATCAAATCCTGAAAGAACCGAAAAACGTGTACAAAAATGTTTAAAAAAATTGAAAATTGCCTGGATTAACTGTATAAATAAATAGTGGCTCTTTTGAGTCAGCGCATCTTGTTAAGCCCACACTAGCAATCCAACTCAAAATCTATTTTAGGACATCATGTCTGAACTCGCATCCAATTTGGTCGAAATTGAGGGCGTCGTTTCTTTTCCCGAAGAGGGGAATGGGATGGCGATTGACGAACCGTCTATTTCTTGCGGTGAAGTCGAATTTCGGCTTGGGCTTTGGTTGTCAGGCTTGGAGAGTTTTCTGAATCTTCGAAGCAATACTCTGGTTGAGGAAAGCAGGAACACTCTTGATTGGTCAAAAGAGTTTAGGCTGACGCATTCGGTGCTTCTGCTTTGTTCGAGTCTTTCGCTGGAGTACGCGGGAATGATGCCGAATTTCGACTCGGAAGACGCTCTCGATTTTCTTGAATGCGGAACGGCTTCGGGTGAGATGACGGTTTTTGAACGCGAGGAGATCCATAATCTGGCTTTCGCGTTGAGGGAATCCGTACTTCTGAGCGAGAGCCTTTTGCGTGCCGCCCCTCTCAAATTCACCGAATGGAATGCGTGGAGCGGAGCGCTCGCCGACAAACTCCAGAATATCTCGGTGGTTTCGAAATTGATTGCCAACGCCGAACGGGAAGGCGAGAAGTTCATACCGGACGTTCTCGTAAAGCTGTTGGACGAAAGAGATCTGCCTTCGGCTTGGGAAGCCGACCTCCTGATTGTGATTCCCTGTTTTGCAAAGATTCTGAAATGGCTTGCCGTGGTCGGTGAAATGCTCGTTGCGGATCGACCTTTGAAAACTACTTTGGTTTTGTTTGCGCGAATCAATGAGCAAATGCAGGAGCTGATGGCATACATCAACAACCGTCTGCTTAGATTTCCCGATGAGGACGATCCGCTTTTTGGATCGCTTGACGGCGCCGCCTACACGTCTTCGATCGAACTGCGAAAGGTTTATCAGCAGGAACTCAAGGGTTTGGCGGAAATACGGCCTGCGCCTCAAATCTACGCGAAGATCGAGACGGCGTATTCGCTTCTAAATGATAGCCTTCAGATGACACTTGTGAACTTCGCAAGGCTTCTCGACCGCGACATCGAACCGACCGATATTTTCCCGACGCTTAAAACAAAAGAAGAGCAGTCGCTCCTTCTTCGCGAGAACATGTGGAACATGCTCCAGTCCGTCAAGGATGCCGAAAAGGAACCCGACAAGTTTCCTCTTGACGACTTGCGTACTCAAATGGAGCAATTTCGCGACGAGAACCTTTATTTTCTTTTTTACAAAGACATGGAGACAGTCGATCGCTTTATTGCCGAAGTGCTTGTTACTGAAGACAAGAAAGATCTCGTGCCATTGCTCCATCGATTTGGCGCATATCTAGAGACTTTGCTCGGGCTGGTAAACATGAGAGTGGTTCTCGCCAATCATCCGTTCGAACCGCTTATGGTGAGTCCGCACGAAATGTTTGTTTGATTTTTTGAAACTGATAGATTGAAAAAAGGCCGGCGCTTTAGCACCGGCCTTTTTTACTGGGTTAGAAATCGCTTCATTTCGCCGAGGAAGTCGAGCTATTGTTGTCGAAGCGTGCCAAGCGGCTTTCGGAACAAAACATCAAAGCTCGCCAGCGTACCAAATCCGGCGACCAAAAGTGCTGTTCCCAAAATACCCATTACCAGCAACACGGGGTCTGCCGACCATTCGATATCTAGTACAAAAATCGAAACCGCCCACGAAAGCAAAAACGCGAACGAGGATCCAATCAAACCAGCGAGCAATCCAAGAATTCCATATTCGGCAACCAGGATCGTTGAGAGTTGCATTCTTCTGGCACCCAAAGTTTTTAACACCGCATTTTCGTAAATTCGTTGCGCTTTGGTTAGGGAAACCGATCCGATCAAAATCAGTATTCCACTAAAAATCACGAACGAACCGACAAAAGAAATCGCGAGCACGAAATTGGCGACGAGTTTCTGCACGACCGCTACGATTTCGGCAACGTCAACAATCTGAATATTCGGAAACCGTTCGATAACATCGCGTTGGAGCCGCTGGCGATCGTTCGCCGGCAACCGCTTGAGGACGTTCGCCGCAAAGGATTTTGGCGCAGAGTCCAGCACTCCGGGTCGAAACACAAAAATGAAAACGGTACGCGTGTTGCGGGCATCGAGCTTTCTGATGTTTGCGACCAATGCGGTAACCGATTTCCCCGAGATCGTAAATGTGATCGAATCGCCCGTCTTGAGCTTCAGGGTATCCGCCAGCGATTCAAGCACTGAGACTTGGGGTAAATCGGCCGGTATCTCGTTCCACCAATATCCTTCCTTCAACTCTTCGCCATCATCGAGCCGATCACGATAGGTAACAGCAAACTCGCGACCGATTTGTCCTTGCTGCTCTCGTACTTCGCGCTCGTTGAAGTCGATCGGTTTTCCGTTGACGTGGGAAATCCGCGCCCGCACGGTCGGGATGATTTCCGCCTTCTCTCCGAGCTTTCCATTCATCAACTTCGTAAATTCCCCGATCTGGCTGGGTTGAATGTCAAAAAAGAAAAAGCTCGGAAGCCTTTGGTTTCGCGAGAAATCGAATTCGCGAACGAGATTCCGTTCGAGAGAATTTACGGCGATGACGACAAATGCGCCGAGTCCAACCGCCAAGAGGATAACCGTCGTTTGGTTCCCGGGCCGCGATAGCGAATTGAGAGCCTGCGAGATGGAAAATCCACCCGCTTTCTTAAGCCCGGCAAGACTTCGCACTACCAACCACGCCGAGAAATAAAGAACACTTGCAGCGATTGTCAGACCGGCAAGAAAAAATACGCCGACCAGAAGCGAGCCCGCCTGCCAAACAGATAAGCCGAGCAATCCCGCGACCACTCCCAGACCCGTAATCCACCGCAACGGATCAAGCCTGTTTATCTTGTCGTTGTTGTCGTCCCGCAATAGAAGGTTTGGTTTGATATTCCGTATTTGCAGGAGAGGCAATGCGGAAAAGAGCAGCGAGATTACCATCCCCAGAAACAGACCTTGCAGGGCGGCCTGCCATGATACGTTGAACGTCATATCGGCCGGAAGAGCGTCGTTGAACGCGGACTTTCCCGCCATCAAAGCAATCTGCGCGAGAGCGATACCAAACAACCCGCCAAGGAATCCAAGTCCGCCGATTTGTAGCATATAGGCCGCGATTATCTGGCGACCTCTCGCACCGACGCATTTAAGTATCGCTACCGATTTGCGCTTCTGCTCCACAAATACCCGGGCGACATTCCAAACCCCGACACCCCCGAGGACGAGAATCAGGAGTCCGGTTAGCGACAGATAGTCCTCCGTTTTCTCAAACTGTTCGCTGATGTTTTCCTGCGTTTCGCGGTAGGAGCGAATCCGTATCGGGGTTCCCTTGAATTTTTCACGCAAACTCTCGACCAGCGGAGTCGGGTTGGCGCTTGTTCGAAAGAGCAGTCTTCGCCGAACCCGACTTCGATTCTCCACTATTCCGCTTTGCTCAAAAGTGCTTTTCGAGACATAGACGCGAGACCCGAGTTGGAAACCACCGCTCCCGCCCGGCTCGGATTCGTATGTGCCCCTGATCACAAACTCCTTTTCGCCGATCTTAAGACGGTCTCCGATTCGTATCCCGAGTTCCTCAAGAAGTACGGGCGATGCGACAAGTCCGTTGCCTTTCAGAAGCGTGAAATCAAAGGCCTTTCCGCCCGACATCTTGAAGTCGCCGACGAGCGGAAACGGGGCCTCGATGGCCCTTACAAGCACGAATCGAACTCCGCTTTCAACGGAATCCAGGGGCCGGGCCATCGCCGAGGTTTCAAGCAATTCGTTGTTGCCGGTCGCGATGCCGGAAGCTTCCACGACGGATTCGATTGTTCCGAGTTCGGTGGGTGAGAAAGGGTTGTTAGATTCTATGGATACATCGGCGGTAAGCAGCGCCCTCGCATCGCCTCCAACCGCGTGGCTGAGGTTTTTTACAAGCGACCGCAAGGCAACGATCGACCCGACACCGATCGCGATGCAAAGAAAAAAGAACAAAAGCCTGCGCCATGAAGACCGAAATTCACGAAACGAAAGTTGAAAGACAAACCTCATGATTCTAGTGCTCGGCCCTGCGATTATCGGAAACCAAACGCCCGTCACTCAGTACGATTCTCCGTTCGGCTTTTTCGGCAAGGGATTGGTCATGGGTTACGAGAATCAGAGTCACTTTGCTTTTTGAATGGAGCTCGGTCATCAAATCAAAAATATGCGATCCGTTTTTGGAATCGAGGTTTCCGGTTGGTTCATCCGCGAGCAAGATCTCGGGTCGATTCGAAAAGGCCCTTGCGATCGCGACTCTTTGCTGTTCTCCTCCCGAAAGTTCCGATGGATAGTGATGGCCTCGATCCGAAAGATCCACATCGCTCAAGAGTTCCTCCGCTCTGTATCGCGCGTTCGAGTCGCCCGCGATCTCAAGCGGGATCATTATGTTCTCAAGCGCCGTTAGGGAAGGGATCAAATGAAAAGATTGAAAAACGAAGCCTATTGACAGGCTTCTGGTATCCGCAAGTTCATCCTCGGACATTTTGTTTATATATTTGTCGTTGATGATAATGTCGCCCGAAGTCGGCGCGTCGAGTCCGGCAATCAGGCCAAGGAGCGTCGATTTGCCGCTGCCGGAAGCACCGGTAATTGAAACAAATTCGCCTTTTGGTACGGTAAACGATAGTCCGTCGAGAATCGTGAGATCCTCGCTTCCGGATTTTACAATCTTGGTTATGTTCTTTAGTTCGATCATTTAAGTTGCATCTGCCGTTTCAAAATTTCATCACTGTGGTCATGTCGTATGCCGTTTTGAAAGCGCAAGCTAAAAGATAATTCAAGAGCAAACGAAGTTGAAATGCAACGCTCGAAGAATTTCGATAATCTTGTAAACCTAAGTTTGGGTCGAAATGTTTCAATTTTGGAATTGGAATTTGAACGAAACACGCAAAAATTTCCGTTGAAAATGAATGGGTTATCGAGCAGGGGCAAGAAGTTGATGGATGAAAAAAGACAATTGAGGATTCGCTATCGCGGCAATCGAAGCACTATTGGCCTTCTTTTGCTGGTGTTGCTTTTGGGCCTGCTATTTGCCGGATGCGATCAAGGGTCTTCCGATGGCGTGGTTCCAAAACCTGACCTTCCGAAACAGCTAAAGACGCCCGGTGCCCGATCGACGCGACCAAAGATCATCGCACTTGGAGACAGCCTTACCGCGGGTTTTGGTCTCACCGAAAAAGAGTCGTTTCCATTCCTTTTGCAGCAATTGATCGACAAGGACGGACTCGATTTCGAGGTCGTCAACGCCGGTGTTTCCGGCGATACGTCGCTTGGCGGGCTGGAGCGGGCCGACTGGGTTTTGGGTCAGGACAACGCCAAGGTATTGATACTCGAATTGGGTGCAAATGATCTTCTTCGAGCGGTTCCGGTTGAGGAAATGCGGAAGAATCTTGACGCGATCATCGTCAAGGCAAAGGCAAAAGGCATGGAGGTGTTGCTGTGCGGGATGCTGGCGCCGAATACAATGGGGGAAACCTATCAAAGAGAATTTGTAAAGGTGTTTCCCCAACTGGCCGATAAACACGGGGTGGCGTTTATGCCGTTCATCCTTGATGGCGTCGCACTCGACAAGGAATTGAACCAGCCGGATGGAATTCATCCGAATGCGAAAGGGGAAGTGATTATGACTGCCAATGTTTACAAGGAATTAAAGCCGATATTGGTCAAACTCACAAAAGCTTCCAGCAAGGGATGAAGCGGTCGCGATAGGTAGGGATTGTTCCCGGCTATTCTTTTATTTCCGCGTTTCACGCAATTGAGTCAGGTTTCCAGCTTTCAAAAGTTTGCCATAATTACCGCAAGGCCATGCAAATGAATTGTTTGCAGGTCTTTCGGATTCCGGGCACGTTTTCCTTTCGGGTACTTCTTTCCCGAAAACAACACCAATTTTCTTGATCATTTTAGGTAAAGTTCGACGCGAATTTGCCGATATGAATTCGGTGAGGACTTCGCATGCTCGAAAATGCCTGGTCTCAGCACGCCCATTAGATTTAACGGGAGCGCTCGAACTTCCGAGCGACGCTCCATCCAACGACAAAAATGACTACCTACCAGATCGAAGTTAGACGCAGCCGTCCGACAGAAGAAGAACTGATCAGCATCGAATCGTTCGTCAAAGCGAAACTAATGCCGCTTCCCAGCAGCGCGTCGAGGGTTTTGGGTTTGATTGAAAACCCCAACGTCACGACAGGAGAGCTTTCGACGGCGATTGGTTTGGATCCGGTTCTCGCATCGAGAGTGATGCGACTGGCGAATTCGCCGATGTATGCGATGGAAAGGGAAATCGCAACCGTGAGTGCCGCCGTCGCCGCGGTAGGAGTTAGATCGATCTATGACATCGTGATGCTCGGCGTCGCTGCCGACAACTTCTCGCGTGACATGCGGTCATTGAAGACGGGTGTAACAATTTGGGAGCATTCGGCCGCCGTCGCTTTGGCGTGCAAGGGAATCGCAAAACAACTGAGAATGCGGGGCGCCGAAGAAGCCTTCACCTGCGGACTCTTGCATGACATCGGAAAAAACCTGCTCTTTCTTTCCGATCCGATCAGATATACAGAGGTTGATGTGCTCGACAACGAAGAATCGGCCTCGGAAATGGAAAGGCAGATATTCGGATTCGATCATTCTCAGGTGGGATTTTATGTTGCAAGACGTTGGGGGCTCGCGGAAGCAGTAAGCGCGGCCGTTCTTTGGCACCACGTTCCTCGTGAAGCCGAACAGGCGGTTGTTATCTGCCATGTCGTTAATGTTGCCGACGAGTTGGTGACACGAAAGGGTATGGGCCTCCATATCATGGATTCGACGGTACTTCCGAGTTCATACTCCGTAAAAGCGCTTGGTCTTGAGCCGCTGCAAATGGAGAGAGCCTGGGAGGAAACCGAAATCAGCCTCGCCACAATGCTTGACGGGTTTTAGAAAAGATACCCGCTTGTCATCTGCCCAAAAGCGACGAAATCAAATTTGGAAAAATTCCGGAGCCAGAACCACTCGTTCTGGCTCCGTAATCTGTTTGTGAAAACGATTGAAGAAATCTGAATCGGCTGGTAAGAAGACGCGCCGGTTTCCGATTCGTCGCATTCAAACTCCACCGACGTTTCGACAAGTTTCCCTCTTTGCTTCGTTCTTACAATCGACGCCCCGTTTTTTAGCGGGATTCTGTGGAAATCCACAACCGCTGGGAGCGTTCGGTGACCGTAACCACGTTTCGCAGGGACGGCAAATCGGGAACAATAGAAGCTGTCAGTCATCCGACTAGAACAATTTGAGGTGAAGAAAATGAGGATCCTATTTAATCTCTTGCTTACCGTTTTTGTAACGGCATTGGTTCTGATAGCTTTTCGCGTAATCTGAGAATGTCCGAGCGATATCCGTTCGATTTTTGCGTCAACGTATAAGTTCAAGTGCCTTCCGATCGTCCCGCCACTTCCTTCCAACAAGCATAGTATTATCTCTTCGAGTATCGTTCGTCCTTTCAGACTTGATCTCTTTCCGGGTTCCAAAAGGAGCGTTCGGCAAGATCCGGCAGGAAATTACGTTTTTCGGTGATGCTCAGATTCAGCGACGCAAGTGCTGATTCGAAATTCGTTCAAAGAGGAAACAACAGGAGGAAAGCATGAAAAACTTCGTCATCTTGATCATTCAGCTTTGCGGTTTCGCGTTTATCTTTGTTTCGGTTTTAAGCGTCGTCAATTACCTGACGGGTTGGCATCTGGGATACAAAGGAAGCGAGGTTCCTTCGGAACCCGCCTTTGCCGCGGTGTTTCTGATACTCGGATTGATCCTTACACCGTTGGGGATTTTTCTTAATAAGAGATTTTCCGTTTAGCGAAATCGAATAAGAATGGATTGCAAATGAAAAGCCCCGGCCGTAACACGCGCCGGGGCTGCTTTTTTTTTTTGGGGGAAACGGCTTTACACCGAAGGATCCGTAACCTTGGCCGGTTCCTCTTCGTTTTGCTTGATCGTGCCAAGTGAAGAATCGGTATAGAAAAATCTTGAACCCGTCGCCTGCAAACCCGTCGCAACTTGTGGATCCGCATTGATCGAATAAAACGAAGGCTTCGAAGCGGATGCTTCCTGAACCTGCATCTTGAATACATATCCGCTGACTACGGGGGCCTCGCCTTTGAACTTGTCGTCGAGAGCTACAGTCTGGATCAGGCGATCAAAATTTGGTGCGAAATTCCCCTGATGCTTTGAGGCGTATTGAGCCTGCAGGGTACGGATTGTAGAGAGCGTCTGAACAGCCGCTGTTTCGTTGCCGCTTTTTACCATCGCTTGCCACGCCGGAACTCCAACGGCTATCAGGATTGCGATAATTGCGATAACGATCATCAACTCGATAAGGTTGAAACCGGCTTGTCTGCGTATTTTCTGATTCATAAGTATTAAGTCCTACCTCCTGCCCGTTAAACGTTCCGGGCCGGGAATTGTTGCGAAGCGAAGTCTATTTATACCACAAACATGGAACGTCGTTCACCGTTCCCAAATGCAACAAAAAGCGTTTCTGAGAACTACTTTTCACGCAATCGAATAAATTGCGGGATATTTCTGAGATGCATGGTAAACCGCAAACGATCGATTTTGAGTTTGGATGAATCAAACGGTTGGCTTTGCTTGCGTCGGCAATCAACTTGGAACGGATGCAATCCCGGGCTTTCTAGCATTCCTTTAATTCCTGCGAATTGCCTTGAAAATTTAGTAAGATAGTAAAAGCGCCTGGTTGGGCCTCTTAAGTTATGCGCGACTGGATTTTAGAAGAAACTGTCGAACCTCGAATCGATGAAATACTGCCCGAAGAGAATCCGACTCTTGTTTTGAGTCGTTTGGCTTCTGAGATGGGCAAAGTGATCAAGGGAAAGGACGAGATTATCAAGCTCTCCCTGGTCGCACTGGTGGCGCGCGGCCATCTTTTGATTGAGGATGTCCCGGGTATCGGGAAGACGACTCTGGCGAATGTTTTGGCACGAGCGGTCGATCTTTCGTTTCAGAGAATTCAGTTTACGTCCGATCTGCTTCCTTCGGATGTGATCGGAATCTCGCTCTTTAATCAGCGAACGAATGAATTTGAGTGGAAGGCCGGACCGATCTTCGCAAATATCGTACTCGCGGATGAAATTAACCGTGCGACACCAAAAACCCAGTCTTCGCTTCTTGAGGCGATGGCCGAAGAGCAGGTGACGAGCGAGGGAGTAACGAGGGAACTCCCAGATCCGTTTTTTGTTGTGGCGACGCAAAACCCCGCGGAGCACCACGGAACCTATCCATTGCCGGAATCACAACTCGACCGTTTCATGCTTCGACTTCATGTCGGATATCCAAATATTAACGAGGAACGCGAGATCATTCGTGACCGTTCGATTGGGAATCCGCTTGACGATGTTCGAAAGGTGATGTCGGCGGAATCGTTGGTTGCGACGAGAGAGCATTCGAGACGAGTCAGGGTAGATGACGCGCTGGTGGATTATCTATTGGCGATCGTTGATAAAACCAGGGACAATCCGTCGATCGAGCTCGGCGTTAGTCCGCGCGGTGCGTTGTCGCTGATTTCGTCGGCTAAGGCCTTGGCATTGATCGAGGGGCGCGATTACTGCATCGCGGACGACATCAAGAGACTCGTCATCCCGAGTTTCGCACATCGGATCGTAGTGAGCGCACCGGGAACCAAGGTTAGTCGTCGCGCGCAGGAAGCGAACCGGCTCTTGAATGAAATTCTGGACTCCACCGCCGTTCCTGTTTGAATTTGTTGAAGCGGTCGATGCCGTCCTGGTTTTGAATTCTATTGGATACTGGCTTCGCCCCGATTTTGTTCAGCGGTCTGATGCGGCTCAAAAAACTCCGACAATTCTCGCAACTTGTAACCTATAAGGAACTCCGCAACGGCGCGCTTGGTCTTTCCGTTGTTGTCGGCGGACTCGCGCTTGCGGGCCTTACTCTCTACGCCCACCTGAACAACGACGTGCGGTTTGCCGGAATTGCTGCCACGGCCTCGCTCTTCTTCGTAGTATTGATCGTCATTTTCGTGATTCCGCCGCTCGCGAGAAACGCAAGCGCCGAAGCGTCCCAGCTCAATATCCCGTTTGAATTTACAACCGGGGGCGCGATCTTTATCGGCCTTCTCGTAATTGTCGGATTCGCGGCTTGGAACACCGGAAACAATTTGCTTTTTCTCGTACTTTCGTTTGTTTCCGGTGCGATGCTTGTCAGTTTCTTTGCAGGGCATTTCGGACTCAAGAAACTAGATGTAAAGATGCGGTTTCCAGAGACGATCTTTGCCGAAGAGCCAACTCCCATAACTGTGAGCCTCCATTCGAGGAAACGGATTTTTCCGACATTCTCGGTAACCACCGAGGTTCGTGGTCGAAGACCCGTGCCGGATGATCTCGCTCTGCGTCTGTCTGAATTTGTGCCCTCGAATTGGGCGGAAAAGATCGCACGGCCGCCGCTAATCAAGCATACGCTGGACTACTTCATGTATCTTCCGCGTCGTGGCAATCTCGAATATCAGGTCGAACATGTGTTCGAAAAATATGGAAGGTTCGAGATCAGGGATTTTGAACTTTCGACCAAATTCCCTTTTGGCCTTTTTAGGCATCGACGGAGGTTGCCGGCTCAGAAGGCGGACATCGTCGTTTTTCCGGCCCAAACGGAATTCGATCCTTCAATACTCGAAACGCCGATCGATGCCGGAAACGCTGTCAGCAAGAAGAAGGGTATCGGACAGGATCTGCTCGGACTTCGCGAATACCAGCCGCTTGACGATCTGCGTCATATCGATTGGAAAGCGACGGCCCGTGCGAGCAGAATGATCGTAAGGGACTTTACCGCCGAAGACGAGCTGCGGGTTGTCGTAGTTCTCGATACGCGAATCGTAAAAAGTCCGCAGGAAGCGAAGGAGTCGATTCGCAACCACATCGAGCGAATTCAGAATGGCCTGCCCGGCGGAGAGAGTGCGGAACGCATCGACGAAGGCGTTCGGACGGCGGCAAATCTTCTATCGGATCACTTTGAAAAAGGGGCGGAAGTAGCATTGTTTTCGCGTTCGGGAATGACGGAATTGACCGAGGGCAGAAGAAACTTCTATGAATCGATGAGAGCAATCGCGTCATCCATGCCGGTTTTTGTCGATGAATACATGCGCGATGGTTTTGACGAGGAAGTGGAAGATCGCCTAGGCCAAATCGCCGACTGCCACGTTTTCCTGATCAGGGCCGCAGACTCGGATCTACCCGCGCCGGACTCCTATCATTTGAGGGTGATTGGATTTTAGGGAAAGGGAAGAGTTCCAAGTTCCAGGTTCCAGAAGTTCCAAGATTAAGAAGTTGAGTCCACTTTAAAAGGTCGATTTTATTCCAAAATCCGGAAATTCCTATTCGGAGGCGTAGCCTCACGGGGATATGTGGCCGTGGGTGAAGCGGCTTTGCGCGCAACCCACGGTAAGACAAAATGAATTTTCGCGCCGGGTACCGGCGCGGGGAAACGCCCGTATTTGCTGCATTCCAACGCCACTAGCGTGGCTCCGATATCTTCTTCGCGGCCACCGGGGGTTCCGCGCAAAGCCGCTCCACCCCCGTCTACGTATCCACTTGACGCTCGCGCGTCAGAAGAGGAATTTCCGGATGTTTTTCAACTTTGTACATTGAATCGACTTTTCCAACCGGACTCAACTTCCGGCTCTTGGAACTTCTGGAACTTGGAACTTGGAACTCCTTCGGACGAACTCCTCCAGACGCAACTTTCCTGTCACGAACCGCCGTTTCGCGGTGTTTACTCATTGAAAGCCATCGGTAGATGCTAAGATGTACGAAGGCGTGAAAACATTAGTGGACGTGATGTCCGGACAAACAGCGGCTGTAAATGATGAGATAGTGTTCGATGAGGCCTTTACGCTTCACCACAGAACCGTCTTTAGGGCCTCGTATTCCGTTCTGCGCGACATGGCGATGGCCGAAGATGTCACGCAGGAGACGTTCATCCGTCTTTACAAGAATCTTGACAAGATCGATGGCCAGGAGATGCTCAAGCCATGGTTGATCAGAGTCGCGCTCAACCTTTCAAAGAACACCCTTAGAGGCAATTCAAGGGCGAACCAAAGAGAAGAGAATTACGTCAAAGAGCGCGGTGTTACCGATGAAGCGACCGCCGAAAAGGATCTTGTAAGCGATGAAACCGCGAGATCGGTAAATGCGACTTTGGAAAAGGTTCGCGAACCGCACAGAAGTTGTTTGTTGTTGAAGCACCAAGGGCTTTCCTATAGGGAAATCGCGGAGAGTCTTGGGATCAGCGAGACGAGTGTTGGAACATATATTGCCAGAGGCAAGCAGGAATTTATTCGTCATTATGGCGGAATTGGAGGAACTCGATGAATTGTCAAAAATTTGAAATCGGCCACCTCCAGGCGTTTGTGGATGGCGAACTCAGGGAAGATCAAACCGAGGCCGTAATCAGGCATCTGGGAAGCTGCGAGGTTTGCAGTGATGTGGTTTCGATCCTCGAAGTTGAAAACGAGTTTGCTTTTGCCGAACTCGATACGGAACTCAATCCGCTGGTGCCTACCGAGCGTTTGCGTGAAAAGGTCTTTACTTCGATAAATGGCATCGAAGAATCACGCGGGTATTTCGGACGTGGGTTGCGTCTTTTGGGATTGAGCGGGCTTTTGTCGCAGCCGGCCTACGGGCTGGGATTGTTGTTGGCGATCGGAGCGGCGTTGTTCGCGTTGGGTTTCCCCTACAAGATTTTCGCACCCGATTCCACAAGTCCGGTTTCAACGCCAACGATAGCGAACGAAATCGAAGTTGCCACCGGCACGCCGGCAGCGAAAGTTGAGGATCCGGCGCCTGCGATTGAGCCAATTGTTCCTGAAACCGCCGATTCAGACGCCAGAACGGTTCCCGTTTCCGAGAGCGGGTATCGCAGCGGGCCGCGATTCCAACGAGCCGTTTCTTCCATTCGTTTTTCAGAACGGCCCGTTGCCGTAAGAGCATCAACCGCTTCCAGAAAGACATCCGCTCCGGGAGTTGCCGTCCCGGCTTATGATTTTGAAGCTGAAGAGGGATACTTGAAGACCATTTCCACGTTGAGCAAGACCGTAAATGAATCGAAGGATTATGTGCTTCGCCCAAATGAAAGGGTATCTTTCGAACGCAATCTCGCCGTCGTTAATGATGCGATTGTTAAACTTACGAACGAGGTCAAGAAAGATCCCGGAAACACTGCCGCGAGAACAGTTCTTCGGAACTCTTATGAAAGCAAGATCGAACTTTTGAATTCGGTTGCGAACAAATCCGAGGACCGGGGAGCGTTTGACTAGTTTTGGATAGTGGCCGCGGGACAAGACGTTTGGGTATCATTTTGAGAATTTTGGAAATCAAATACGGATCGAATTGGCGCGAAAGCATGCCGGTCCGCCGAGGCCTCGAGTATTTGAAAGGGGTTGCAACTTCTTTGGCGACCGTGATTTCAAAAAGTCCTGCCTTTTTGGGAGTTGGTCTTGTTGGCCTGTCTTTTTTCTCCGCTTCGATTCAGGCCGCTCCATCCTTCCGGGCAAATAATACACAATCCACTGCGAGTCGCGGACGTGACGGTCAGAAAAGCATAGCGACCGCGGAAAATGTGTTTCTAGGATTTTGCGTTTCCGGGACGCCCGTGACGGTAAATGGTTGGGACCGCAAAGAGATTCGAGCGTTTGTTGTTGGCAGGAATGATTTTTCCTTCAGAACCCGCGATGTCGCGGCCGATGGAAAAACGCCGACTTTGATCGAATTGGTGCCAAAAGGCGGAACCGAAGGACGCATCAACAATTGTCTGAAAGCCGAATCGATAGAGATCGATGTCCCTCACGGGGCATCCGTAAAGGTGATCGGAAAATCGGGTTCGTCTTCGGTTGTCGTTGATTCGATCGAATCCACAAAGGTCGATATCGTTTCGGGAGACATTGCGGTTTCGAATGTAGCCAAAGGAGTGGAAGCGGCAACGGATGTTGGGGCGATTGCGGTTCGCTCAAGCGGCGGCAAGATGATTTTAAACACGACGGCCGGGAACATCGTTGTAGCGAAATCGAATCCCGCCGGAGTTGGGGATGCGCTTCGAGCGAAAACTCATTCGGGGTCGGTTACACTTCAGGAACTCGGCTATAAGGATGTCGAGGCGCATTCGATTTCAGGCTCACTGAGTTTCTTTGGAAGAACGTACGCTTACGGCAATTACAACTTTACGACTGTCAGCGGAATCCTGTCGCTCTCTCTGAATCCCGATTTCGGTTTCAGACTAAAAGCCGCATTTGGCGGATCTTTCAATTCAGAGCTCGCGCTTTCGGACGTCGATAAGTCGGTGGCCAAGTCCACGATTTATCTCAGCGGCGTCTGCGGCTCCGACAATAGCGCTACCATCACCATAAGCTCCTTCAGTGGCGCAGTACGTTTGTTGCGTCAGCCTCCAACCATCGACGAACAGCGATAGTATGCCCGGATTGCCAAGAATTTCCCCATAACCCCGCAAGACAACCCATTCCGGATTATTGGACATGCCTCTCAAGCTGTGCTGTCATAAACGCACAACGGTCGTCAACTTGAGGGAGAAATCAAATGGAAATCAGAAGCGCGGATCGAACTGAAATCGATCGTTTGGCCGAGATTTGGAACGAAGGCTGGCAAGATGCGCATTCCTCGATAATCCCTGAGGATCTTGCACGGCATCGTACCCTCGCAAGCTTCAAGGAAAGGCTTGAGGCGCATCTTGATGACGTTATTGTCGGATCCGGTGAGGCGGGACCAATTGCCTTCGCCATCACCAAATCGGACGAATTGTATCAATTTTATGTCGATCGGGCGGCACGCGGTTTGGGGGTGGCGAGATCGCTGCTGGAAGCGGCGGAAAAGAGGATCGGCGAAAACGGCCACGGAGTCGCGTGGCTGGCATGTGCGATTGGAAACGAAAGAGCCGCAAGGTTTTATGAAAAGAGCGGATGGTTTCGCGCCGGTGTTTTTACGAGCCGTTTGCCGACGCCTGAAGGTATTGTTGAGCTGGATGTTTGGCGATACGAAAAGTATCTTGAGCGATTCGCCCCGCCTCTGGTTGCGGTTGCCCATATCAACGAGAACACCGATCGGATGTCAGAATCCTCCGAGTTTATGCGAAAAATCGGGATGCGTGTCGTTTGGGAGGGACCGCAGGTTTCCGTCTTCGAGGTTCGAGGCGGCACGCACATCATTCTTAAGTCTGTCGATAGAATGGAGGAAAGTCCTGCCCCATTTGACCTACTGGTCGATGACGTTTTCGCAACCCACAAACGATTTACGGATTTGGGACTTGAGCCTTCGGAGATTGAAGAAAGACCCCAGATTGATCACCATATCTTCACGGTTCGTGAACCGGCCGGGAATATCATTACCGTGTTTTCGAGTCATCCTACGGGTTATCCGGTTTGAATCCCCCGCGATACAACCTAGAGTCCATCGATTCTTCGTGGATGAATCGGTTTCTGTCACTTGCCTTGAGGCTTGACGAAGCCACCTAAATAGTTCCACGAACCAATTGAGTTGGAATCCGTTTACCTTACACATCTCCTGATTTCTTGCTAAAATCCCTATTCAAGCGGATATCACTTTGGGAATGAGATGAGTCAGAGCGTCGAAGCCGGTTCAGTTGTAGACGGCAAATATAAAATCGAGCGTCAATTGGGTCGAGGTGGTATGGGGGCGGTGTATCTGGCCATCCATATCGGCACCGGTCGGCCGGTTGCAATCAAACTCATTGCGCAGGAATTCATGCGCCGGAAGGAGTTTGTCGAGAGGTTTCGCCGGGAAGCGAAGGCCGCCGGCAGGATGCGTCATCCGAATGTCGTAGATGTTACCGATTTCGGGTTCTCGATCGATGATGACGGATGCAAGACCGCATATCTGGTCATGGAGTTTCTAGATGGTTGTACGCTTGGAGAAGTCCTCGAAGAGGAAGAATCTCTTCCGCTCGATTTCGCAATCAATATTCTTGAACAGGTTGGCTCGGCGGTAGATGAAGCGCATAGAAACGGAATTATCCACCGCGATTTGAAACCGGATAATATTTGGCTCGAACCGAATCCCCTCGGTGGTTATACGGTCAAGGTTCTTGATTTTGGAATTGCCAAACTGGAGGAATCGGTAACTGTCATTGGAGCCGACGAAGACGGTCTCTTTCTCGTTCGTGATATCTCAAAATCTTCGATTTCCGTCGAATCGTCGGATGTAGCAGGCATCCGCGAAACCCACTCGATTGAGGGAAATCCGACCGCGGTTGCCGATGGGGAAACGCTTGCATTGTCCTCCGAGGCGGGCACCATCATCGCCGAAGAAGCGGGCACCAAAATCATCCAGTCCGCCAAAGACCTGACAGTTTCCGAGAAGGGAAAGGGAACCGAGGTGTCTCCATTCGAAGCAGATGATGCGTTAACTCGTGCTTTACCGGCGAATGAAGAGGGATTAACTGCTGAATTGCAAGCGACCGCAATTGATCATGCACAGACGATTACTGAAAAAAACTCGCCTGTCCCGGGTACGGCTGATTTGACGCGCGCGGGTGCTGTTTTGGGAACTCCGCTTTACATGTCACCCGAGCAATGTAGGGGTGAGAAGCTGACGCCGGCTTCGGATATTTACTCCCTCGCCGTGATCGCATATCAAATGCTTGAAGGCAAGCCTCCTTTTTCAGGTGACTATGTTGAGGTTATGGAGGGACATAAGGAAGCGAGTCCTCCGCCGATTACCAAAAAGCACGTACCGAAAAAGGTCAGAAAAATACTGGATAGCGCGCTTTCAAAGGAAACGGAATCACGTCCCTTGACGGCATCCGCTCTTGCAAATACGATTCGCTCGAATTCGGAGCGGCTTGGTGCCCTGATTCAAAACGCGCTAATAATTTACAGCCAGAATCTTCCAAAAATCCTCGCTTTAGCAGTGATCTGTTGTTTGCCATTCGTGACGCTGACCGTGCTGAAGGTATTCCTCGGTGCACTGATTGCCGGAGGGGTATTGGACGGCGATTTGTGGAAAATACTTCACGGCGCGGTAATTCCGACCGTGACATTTGTGGTCCAAACGATCTCAGTTGCCATATTGATCGGGATGGTTACATGGATCGTGGGACGACTGTATCTCTTTCCGTTGAAACCAGTCAGGATACGTCCTGCGTTTCGGCAAGTAAGCAAACGTTGGAAGTCATTGTCGATTTCCGTTTTTGCGTCAAGTTTTGTTTCGATACTTGGCATAGGATTTTGTATTTTTCCGGGGATTTGGCTTGCCTCGAGATATGGAATGGTTGGACCGTCGGTAATGATGGAACCGGTAACTGGCCGCGCGGCTTTTAAGCGGGCTGCAACACTGTATACCCGTTCGAAACTTCTTTTGTGGGGGGTGACGTCGCTTACCTTTCTTTTTCCCGCAATCATCACGATGGTGATTGGGATCTCGATCGGTTCGTTTGTCACGATGATCGAACTTAAAAATGAATTGTCGGAAATCAAGAAGAATGGATACGTTCCTCCGGTCAATGACGAAAAGACTGAGGAAACGAACATTAGGATCCGTCCGGGCGGATCGATGATCACTACCCGGCCAAAGAGAAGCGATGAGAAGCGCAAATCGATGACCGAAAGCGGCGCGGAGGCGATCCGTCAGGGAATATTCGAAATCGTCAACATACCGGTAACGATCCTGATCTTCTCATTCTCTTCAATTGTCAGTGCGCTTCTGTACTACAAACTTAGGGAGGCCGGGGGCGAAACACTGGAATCTCTTTATCCAGAATTGGACGAGGGCGAGGCTCTGAGCAGCAATTGGGAAAGGAAAATGCGTGAATCGGTGATCCAGTCGGGGAAGTTCCTCGGTGGATCCAGGTCGATTGAACAATGAAGCCAGGGCTTTATCCATTTTTGATGTTGGTTTTGTTTTCGGTCGCGGCATCGGTTTTCGCCCAAGGCCCCGGTTTTACGGCTGGCGCAGACAAGAGAATTAAAATCCGAAATGCGTTTGGTAGGATTCAAATCGTATCGTTGCCGGAAGACGGACCGCAGGTTTCCAAAGCGGAGTTTAGACCCGACAAATGCGGGAGGCTTGAGGTATCAGGAGAAGGCAAAACCGGGTCTATCTATTCGGTTGCGAGCGAAGTCGAAAGATGCGATCTTGTTGCAACGGTTTCCCCGCAAACCCGGATTGATGTCGCAACGGTTTCAGGAGAACTCACCATTTCCGGGATTTTTGCCGAAACCCGTGCCGAGACGGAGACCGGTACGATTTATCTGGATTCGCCCGCTGAAAATATCAAATATAAATTTTTGTGGACTGGCTCGTACCCACGCTTCATGAGCGATGCTCCGCTGGAAAAGATCAAGGAAAAATCCGCGGGAAGGTTTCAGATCAGCGGCGTTTTTGGTGTCGATGAAAACAAGATCGCATCCCGCTTCGATCGCGAGCCTGCACCGATGAGGGAAGTTGAGCTACGGACCTCAAGGGGCATAATCCTCTTCAATGTTCCACCCGATAAAGTGCCGAACGATCTTTTGCCAAAGAAGATGACTCAGGCGGCGCTGGCGATACTGCGAAGCGGAGATTCGCAACTGGCTTTGGCGATCAGGAGGGCGGCACCCGAACTTGACGACGGGACGGAAACCGCAGTCCATCTGGCAGTGCCGGTACTAAAACAGGCGACGAAAAAATCACCGGTTTTATCTCGCTTGAAGCGGCTTAACCTTCAGGTCGTGGATCGGGAGAACAGGGCGATTTCCGGCCTTTCGGCGGAGGATTTCCAGATCACGGAACGGGGGCGGGAAACCGAGATCCTCAAGATTGAAAAGTCCGAAACAGCATTTAATTTGTTGTTGCTTGTCGATGTTTCGGGGAGCGTCGCAAACTATGTCGATTTTATAAGGAAGGCGGGGAGATCGTTTGTAAACACCGCCGACCCGAAAGACAGGGTTGCCATCGTTGCCTTTAACGAAGAGGTGCAAAAATTATCATCGTTTACAACCGATAAGGGCGCGCTATCTGAAAGCTTGAATACCTTCGAAGCCGGCGGGGGAACCGCTCTTTACGATGCGATAGGATTTGGATTGAGCGATATTTTGAGACCGCTTGGCGGGGAGCGTACGGCGATCGTGATCCTATCGGATGGAGACGACAATCGCTCATTTTTGTCTTACTCCGCCTTGGCCGGTTCGATCGAGGAAAGCGGTGCGCTGATCTTTCCGATGTACGTGCCTTCGTCGCTTGTCGCCGCTTCAGGGGATTACACCGAGTCGGCCATCTCAGATCCCGTTCGCGCCAAGTACTTGACGGGAAATCTCTCGACAAAAGCGACTAAGGAAGGCGAGGATCTGGCGCGAATTTCCGGAGGACGGTTCTATCCGATCTCGAAACTCAGCGAGTTGGAAAGAGCCTATGGCGATATCGTTTCACAACTGAGAACCGCATATACGATCACTTACAAATCCGATCTAATCGAGGATATCGGCGACAAGGCATCGCCGCGTTTGAAGGTGTCCGTCAAGGGACGCGAGGCCTTTGTTCGCCTTGGCACGGTAACTGCGGTTGAAGGCGAGCAATAAAACATAATCTTTTCGGCATTTTCCCAATACTTATACTTTGTCTGACTCATTCCTAAATTCACTTTTCGATGACCCCGCTGACCGACCGATGTCGGTGACCGAGTTGAACTCGCAAGTCTCTTCCTTGCTGGAGAGACATTTCGGCGAGGTATGGCTCGAGGGCGAAATTCAAAACTTCTCGGAACCCTCATCCGGTCATTGGTATTTTTCGCTTCATGACGGCAATTCCCAAATTCGCGCCGCTTGTTTTCGCGGCACCAACTGGAAAATACGATTCAAACCGATGGATGGGGTCCAGGTAAGGGTTCGGGGAAAACTTTCGGTTTACGCCGCAAGAGGCGAATATCAGATAATCGTGTCCTCGCTCAGCCCGGTTGGTGACGGGGCGTTGAAGCTGGCGTTCGAACAGATACGTGCAAAACTTGAGGCTGAAGGACTTTTCGACGAGGGTCGGAAGCGCCCGTTGCCCGAATTTCCGAAACGAATCGGAGTGGTGACATCCCCAACCGGGGCGGCGATTTTCGATATCCTGAATGTCATTTCGAGGCGACGTGCGGCGGTTGATGTTGTACTGGTTCCATCCATGGTGCAAGGCGACGGAGCGCCCGAAACGATAGTGTCGGCGATAAGGCTTGCCAATGAATTCAACCTGAAGGCATCGGAAGAAAATAAGCTGGATGTATTGATAGTTGGTAGGGGCGGCGGAAGTGCCGAGGATCTGGCAGCATTCAACGAAGAGGGTCTCGCTCGAGAAATCTTCTCCTCGGAAATCCCCGTGATTTCGGCGGTCGGTCACCAGATCGATTACAGCATTTCGGATTACGTCGCCGACCTGCGTGCCGAAACCCCGTCGGCGGCGGCAGAAATCGTTGCGAGACGGGAATCGGAATTGCGCGATTTGATTGTTCAAACCGAACAGCGTTCTGTCAGGCTGATCGAATCCAGAATCGAAAAATCCCGGCGTGCGCTGGATGGTTTGAGAGCATCTGATGGATTCAGGGATTTCCCCTTGCTGATTTCGGGGCTGAAGGAGCAGATCGCGGGCTTTGAAAAGTCGATCGCCGAGAGAATCGGCGATGCGTTGTCAGCTATTAGACGAAAATCGGAATCGTTAACGGCGAAACTTTCGCCGGTAAGACTCGCAAATGAGGTGAACGCGAAAAAGCTTCGTCTGGGATTGCTGGTTGAGCGCAACCAAAGAGGCGTGAAGGGCGTGTTGGGGGCAAAATCCGAAGGTCTTGGCATTGCGGCGGCCAAGCTAAACGCGATTTCGCCATTGGTCGTACTCGAAAGGGGTTATTCAATCGCGCGGGGTGCCGACGGACGGGTAGTCCGGGATGCGGCCTCATTAACGGTTGGGGACGATGTTGAAGTACGGGTTTTGAAAGGGAACTTTTCAGCTCGGGTTACCGATATCGAATCGGAATGAGGATCGTGCGTTGAGCTCGAGTTAATTGGAGCTTTTGAGTGAGGCTCATCGCCTTTGCGCAGGTTGAATCATAGTTTTATGTCAAGGATTGTAGTTGAAACAGAACGGGAGGCTGTGACCGCTCCTCTTGCGGATTATGGATCGAAGAAGCGCAGCGGGCGTTTCTGGCATGTTTTGAAAATCGCCGGTGCGACGTCGTTTCTGATATGTCTCGCCGTTGCGGTTGCGGGGTTTGTCTATTATCAGTATTTGAAAACGACGCCGCAGTACTCGCTCGCACTGCTTGTGGAAGCGGCGAGGAGCGAAGATCAGGAGACGATCGACAAGATCGTCGATGTCGATGCGGTGGTTGATGATTTTGTTCCGCAGATTACGGGGAAGGCGGTTGAGTTGTATGGCAAAGGTCTGCCAAAGGAAACGGTGACGAGGATTTCAAAAGTGGCCGCACCGATTTTGCCGTTTGTAAAAGAGCGTGCGAGAGCCGAGATCCCGGGGCTTTTACGAGAGAAGACAAGCGCGCTGGATCGGGTTCCGTTTTATGGTCTTGTGTTCGGAGCGGGAAAATATCTCGATATAAAAACCGAAGGCGACAAGGCGGTTGTCCAAAGCAAGTCGGGATTGAGAAGCTTTGAGCTTCATATGGAAAAAATCGATGGTGTTTGGAAGATCGTTGGCGTTCGCGATGAGGCGCTTGCGACAAAGATCGCCCAACGCATAGGGCAGCAAATCATCGCCGTAATCCAGAAAGGCGAGGCGGAGATCATCGAAAGGCTCGGCAAACGACTTGGGCTTGATAATCTGGGAGATATTTTGGAAAAGGCGGGAGACGCAATCGGGAAATGACGAAGAAAACACAGAGTTTCGAATCCTCGCTCGAGGATCTTGAAGAAATCGTTGCAAAGCTGGAATCCGGAGAACAGTCGCTCGAGGAAGCGCTGGTTCTTTTTGAAAACGGGGTAAAGCTCTCCAGAGAATGCCAAAAACGTCTTGATGAAGCCGAACGAAAGATCCAGGTGCTTTTGCGCGGCGCTGATGGAGAGCCGCAACTGGAGAATTTTGAAGGGGAATAGCCTGATTCGTCGGGGACGTTTGGGAACCTCTTAAATAAATTTCCTTCCAGGCATTCACGGGAGATTTCAAAAAAGCCGGAAACCTGAGCCCGCGGATTTATCCGCCGGTCAATCAAGACCTTTGAAGGTACAAGCCATGTTTTTGGATTTTGAAAACTAACTTGTGGAAACCGCGATCGCCAAGGCTATCAGTACCAAAAAGATCGTTCCGAAGATAATCAGCATCGCGATCGAATAGATGACGATCCCCATCGTATTGTCTTTGCCGGACTTGCCGTTGTATTGCGTTCCGCAGCCCGGACATTTGACGTGCGTCAGCAGTTTTGGACCAAGCAGGCCGCCCCACCAGGTAAAGGTCATTTTTTCCGAATTCGTTGCGCCGCATTTTGGGCATGGATGGTATTGATTCATGGGAGTAATTATGCGTCAAAATCAAAATGATTCAAATTGAAAAAGAAGCCCCGAAGCAAAAAGCTCCGGGGCTTAAATTTTTCGATTTTGTTGATTGGGATCAGTCCCTGCGCGAAAAGATCGAAAGTATGTACCAAAACAGTAGCGCGATTCCCGCAAACAATGCGAGAGAGGCCGCGACATGCTGATCGGTTCGATAGCGATGGAGAACATCGGACGTGGAGTAAAGGATTGAGCCGCCCGCGAATCCAACCATGATAAACGCAAACAAACCGCCAATTGAGAAGCCGAACAAGATCGCCGAGGCTATGTATCCAAGAGCGACGAAGCCACCGATCGCAAGAATCGGGCGCAGGAATGAAAAGTCGTGTTTCGTCAGAAATACCACTGCCGTCAATCCCAAAAACAGACCGATCGTTACGATGCCCGCCTTCGCAATAACATCAACCCCCGAATAAGCGCTCACTACATACAACATCGGAACAAAGATAATAGCCTCCGCAACCGTATAAAGCCCGAGGCCCGCATACTGCATTCCCCTCGATGATCCCGAGCTTGCCCAAGATTGCGCGAGCCACGAAACACCCATAAAGGCTCCCAAGACTATCAACCAGGAATATTTCGTTCCGAGAAACGTGCTGGCGATCATGTAACCGGCGGGAGACGCGACGATAAAACCAGTCAATACCGCAAATACGGCGATCGCGCCGGCGAGGTGAAGATAGGTTTTTCTGATAAACGCGGCGCGTTCGGCCGGCAGAGCCTCCGAGGCCGGCACTCCCCTTGCAAATCCGTCGTATGTTTCGTTCATATGTCCCTCCTTAGATCCTATAAGATCAAGACAGTAAAGCTTTGATGCGGCGATAGAAAAATCATTTGTCCCGAATCCGGAAGCCCAAGACGAACTCAAACCGCAATTTGGTGATAGTTTAACATTTCAAGACCGGCATGGACTCGCAATTTCCGCAAATGCTGGAAGATGCCGATTGCGAACCGATGCAAAAGAAAAAAGGACGGCGCCGACGCCGTCCTTTTCAACCTACCTGCGGTTTCCGAAAAGTTTAGGAAACGGCATTCATCAGCTTGTCGCCTTGGCAATCGGAAGATCCTCCGACTCATCGGGGCGCGGAGCGGCAAGACCCAATTCCGGAGATCTCCAAAGGTTCGAAACCAGAAGTTCTCTGATAAACGTCATTTCCTTCGGAAGCCGATCGTAGAGCTTGAAGAACAGATCATCGTGCATGGCGATCTCCTTGAGCCACATGTCGCGGTCGAGGTTCATCACCTTCTCGTAATCCTCGCGCGAGAAATCGAGTCCGCGCCAATCCATGTCTTCATAACGCGGCATCCAACCGAGCGGGGTTTCAAAACCCTTGGAGCGCCCGCGGGCTCTTTCGACGATCCACTTCAGGATCCTCATGTTTTCGCCAAAGCCCGGCCAAAGGAATTTTCCGTTCTCATCTTTTCTGAACCAGTTTACCGAGAAAATCCTCGGCGGTTCCGGAATGTTGCGGCCAAAATCGAGCCAATGCCCGAAGTAATCTCCCATGTGATATCCGGCAAAGGGAAGCATCGCAAAAGGATCTCTTCGGACTTCACCGATGTTTCCAAACGCCGCGGCCGTCATTTCCGAGCCCATCGTCGCCGCCATATAGACGCCGAAGGCCCAGTTGAACGATTGCTGGATTAGCGGTACAACGCTGTTGCGGCGTCCGCCAAACACAAATGCCGAAACGGGCACGCCTTTCGGATTCTCAAAGTCTTCGTCAACCGACGGGCATTGCGTAATCGGTGCGGTAAATCTTGCGTTCGGATGGGACGCAGGGGTTTCGGCACCGGGCGCCCAGTCGTTTCCGCGCCAGTCGATCAGATGACCGGGGGCTTCGCCGATGCCTTCCCACCAGACATCGCCGTCATCGGTGAGAGCGACATTTGTAAAGATCGTATTTTCACGGATCGAGTCCATTGCGTTAGGATTCGTTTCGTAATTCGTACCCGGCGCGACGCCAAAGAATCCCGCTTCAGGATTGATCGCATGGAGTTTTCCGTTCTCATCGGGTTTGATCCAAGCGATGTCATCGCCAACCGTCGTAACTTCCCAGCCTTCCTCGGCAAACGCCTTCGGAGGAATCAGCATGGCGAAGTTCGTTTTTCCGCATGCCGATGGGAAAGCCGCGCAAACGTAATCTTTGCGGCCATCCGGCGACTTCACGCCGACGATCAGCATGTGCTCGGCGAGCCAGCCCTGTTCGCGTCCGAGGTTTGAAGCGATGCGAAGCGCGAGGCATTTCTTGCCGAGAAGCGCGTTGCCGCCATACCCCGAGCCATAACTCCAAATCAGTGCCTCTTCAGGGAAGTGAACGATATATTTGTCGCTCGGATCTGGACTGCAGGGCCAAGAAACATCCTCGACACCCTCGGCCAACGGCATGCCGACCGAATGCAGGCAATGAACAAACTGGCCGTTGCCCATCGCTTCGAGCGCCTTTTCGCCCATTCTCGTCATGATCCGCATGTTTACAACGACATACGGCGAGTCCGTAACCTGTACGCCGAATTGCGAGATCGGCGAGCCAAGCGGCCCCATGCAGAAAGGGATGACATACATCGTCCTGCCCTTCATCGAACCATCGAACTTGGGTGTCAACGTGTCCTTCATTTCGCGCGGATCCATCCAGTTGTTGGTTGGTCCGGCATCACCTTTCGATCTCGAACAAATATAAGTGCGGTCCTCGACCCTCGCCACATCGGAAGGGTGGGATCTGGCCAGAAAACTGTTGGGCCGTTTTTCTGGGTTAAGCCTGATAAATGTGCCGGCCTCCACCATTTCCTCGCAGAGTCGGTCGTATTCTTCCTGAGACCCGTCACACCAATAGACGTTGTCGGGTTTGCACAGATCCCTCATCTCATCGACCCAACGCAAAAGCTCTTTGTTTGAGACGTTGGTCGGGATGCCTGAATTGGTCATAAATTTAGCTCCGGAAAATTTTTCTTATAGGTCTATAAAATAACAATTTTCGGCCAATTCCAAGTCCCCTTGGATAGCCCCGATTCAACGGGCTTTTCGGGTTTCAATTAGATGGCCGTTCGTTAAACGTATGTTAACACAGGTATGTATTTCGAAGTCACTGCGGCCGGGCGGGTCGCGACTTGATTCTGCTTTGAAGCAGAGTGTGGAAAAGCACGGCGGCGATGATTACGGCGCCGCCGGTGATCGTCCAAACCGACGGCACCTCGCCGACGATCAGCACGACCCAAACGGGATTCAGGAGAGGCTCGACGAATCCAATGATGCTTGCGTCAAGCGACCTCACGCCATTTGCTACACCGCGCGTAAAGAGAATGTAGGCGATTCCGATTTGAACGATCCCGAGATATGAAATCGCAAGATAGTCATTTAACGTCGGAACCGGAGGTTTCGCCGCCAAAAACGGCAGCATCGCCAGGACGATTATGACGTTGCCGATCAATACCGATAGCGCGGGATCGCTCGAATAGGCCTTCGGGTGTCTTAAAAGGATGAAGTACATTCCGAGAGAAAACCCGGAAATCAACCCCGCAACGATCCCTGATGATGAGCTCGTGCCTCCGGTCGTGCCTGAATCCATGAAAAACAGGCTCATTCCAACCAGGCACGAAACAACCGTTATCAGGTCGAAGAATCGAAATTTCTCACGAAGAAGAAAAGGTGCTACCGCGAGAATGTAAACAGGGGCCGTGTATTGGAGGAAAATCGCGTTGGCGGCGGTGGTGTTCTTGTTCGCGTAAACAAAGGAGGTCAACGTCGAAGCGTAAAAAATCCCGGCGAGAATCGAAAAAAGATTGATTCTCAGCGCTTTTCGGAAAGCGAGGTAAATCCCGACAGTAAATGTTGCGAAGAGTGATCGGCCAAAATTAACGCTGAAGGCGTCGATCGTGGTGATCTTTATAAAGACGCCTCCAGTGCTCCAAATTAGTACTGCTACCAGGACAAAGAGATACGGACTGAGGCTCCCACCTTCACCGGCGGATCGCAAATCGTTATCCGTTTCAGCGATTTCCTTGTCCATCGCAAATCGTTCTAATCCGCCGAGCCTTCTTCCTTTCCGGCTTCTATCGCTGAAGCGATCGTTTCCCGAAGACGCGCTGCGGATTTGGTTGCCGGTTCAAGAACGACCTCTTCAACGCCATAAACCTTTCTTCCAAAAACGCCGTTCCACGGCGGAATCACGATCGAAACATTTCCATCGGCCTTTGCCTGGCAGGCAAGACGCATTATCGGCTTGGCTTCTGCACCCTGTCTGTAACCGAAAATCTCCATCTGCTTTCGCTCGAGCCTTTGCACATCCGACAGATTTTCGGCGCCCGAAATAACACCAACCCAGCAGGTTCCACAGGCCGCGGCGCGGCATTCGACGGGGATCACTCCCTCAAGGCATCTGGCGTCACCCGATTTCCAGTCTCTGGATTGATCCCTGGCCGATGCGGAAGCGATTTCCTCCTTCTCAATTAGCGGAAACTCGGCATTCTTCTGGGCCTCATCCCAGTTGACGATAAAATCCTTGTTAATCGTCTTGAGAAATCCGAGAAAACCCTGCTTTTTTTCGCGCTTGCGGTGAGCAAGCACCGATTCGGGGCTTCCGGCAAGAATTCCCGAAGGCTTTTGTGCGGCGCCATCTGTGGACTTGAATAGATCAAGGCCCGTTTGGTTTAGCGTCATCAGGCCTACGAATGCTATTCCGAGAGCCAGCGAAGAATCGCATTTCGCGGCGGAAGACACGGTATCGGCCAACGAGCGCGCCTCGCTCGCTATGTCCAGCGAATCCTCGACATAGGACTCGGCGCGTTCGGCAATCGCCGTTTTTACGGTCTGCCAGTAACGGCTTCCATAGAGAAACGTGTGCGAACCATCGATGTTTTCAGAGAGCTTGAAATTTCCCTGCATAACAAACCTTTGGGCCGTCTTGACCGGATCTTCGGACGCCTCAAGATACCTGTGGAGTGCTAGCGGGTAGAAGCCAAACCAGATCTGAGTCGCGTTGCGATCTACCTCGTGGATGGAAGAAAGCGCGGAATTCAACGCCTCCAACCACTCTTCTTCTGTTTTGGTTCTCAAATTCGACTCGAAACGTGTAGCTGCCATGAACTGATTAATACCCCGATAAATTGATTTTCTGCTTGATAAGAACCATAAAGTAAAACAAAATCAGTTGCGTTTTACAAACCCCGGTCTGTCGAATGGAAATGACTGCCCCATGGCGACAAAGAATCCTTTTGCGACCCAACCGGGAACCGTTGAAACATTACCCTTCTTCCTAGCCGACCGGCAGTTTCCACAAAGATACGGATAGGGCAGGCTAAATCGAATAAGAACGCTATTTGCGTTTGACAAAAGGACTGACCAAAGGTAATGTCTAAAGTTTCGGACTCACGTCTGATTGCTGGCTGGTTGCTTACAGCCATTTTGAAAACGCAGGGCGCCCCCTGAATAAAGGGCGCGGCAACAATTATTGTGGCGTAAAACTCCGCGGCTTATGGCCCGGACGACGTTGGTTCTTTTGATTGAGGAACCGTGCGGACATCGACGCCGATCCGGAATTCGCCGGGGAAAGTCGATTCCAAAAGAGTTAATAATCGGTCACGCTACAGAAAAGTTGAAAAGAGGGTATCGGACTAGTTTTCCTGCGATTTAGATAGACGGTCCCGCATCAGGTTTAAGCAAAATTCGTAACGCGTAGCCACTTGTGCTAACTGCCGGATCTAATCCGGTAAGAGGCAGGTTACGGGGTTTTTTACGCTTTAAATTCGATTTGACCTCCGTGGATTTCGCGCTGGAATCGGGTGGTGAAAAGAGACAGATAGATTATGCCGACAATTAACCAATTGGTTCGCAAGGGACGCAAGGTACTAAAAGACAAAACGGCCAGCCCGGCGCTTCAAAAGTGCCCGCAGCGTCGCGGTGTTTGCACCCGTGTTTATACATCGACTCCGAAAAAGCCGAACTCGGCTCTCAGAAAGGTCGCCCGTGTTCGTTTGACCAACGGAATCGAAGTTACGACATATATCCCGGGCATCGGGCACAACCTCCAGGAGCACTCGATCGTGCTTATTCGCGGCGGTCGTGTAAAGGATCTTCCGGGTGTCAGGTATCACGTCATTCGCGGAACACTCGACGCTTCCGGTGTGGACAACCGCAATCAGGGTCGTTCGAAATATGGTGCCAAGCGTCCGAAGGGAGCCAAATAAAGAATCTTCTTTCAGGATGAATCCGGTCTAGAACGGCTTTTTCCGAAGGAAACAAAACAAGAGTTATGCCAAGAAGAAGAGTTGCAGAAAAAAGAGACGTGCTTCCCGATCCGATCTACAACAGCGTGATCGTTTCGAAGTTTATCAACGGGCTTATGCAGAAGGGCAAGAAAGCCGTCGCTGAAAAGATCTTTTACGGTGCGATGAATGACGTCGCCGAAAAATCGGGTGAGGAGCCTCTCAAGGTTTTTCAGTCGGCACTGGAGAATGTTTCTCCTGCTCTTGAGGTCAAATCGCGTCGTATCGGTGGTGCGACCTATCAGGTTCCGATCGATGTCTCGAAGATGAGAAGGCATACGTTGGCGATCCGCTGGGTCATCAATTTCGCCCGTCAACGCAGCGAGAAAACGATGAAAGACAGACTCGTCGGCGAGATTCTGGATGCCAGCCAGGGTCGCGGCGGTTCGGTTCGCAGAAAAGACGAAATGCACCGTATGGCGGATGCCAACAAGGCGTTTGCTCACTACAGGTTCTAGATTTTACGGATTGCCCGTTTTTTAGGGTTATATCGAGATGGCAAAGCAAGATTTAAGCAAGTTTAGAAACATCGGCATCATGGCGCATATCGACGCCGGAAAGACCACTACGACCGAGCGCGTCCTGTTTTATACGGGTGTTTCGCACAAGATCGGCGAGGTTCATGACGGCAACGCGACCATGGACTGGATGGAGCAGGAGCAGGAGCGCGGCATTACGATCACCTCCGCCGCCACCACCTGTTTTTGGCCGAGAGACAACGTCGAGCACAGAATCAATATTATCGATACTCCGGGCCACGTTGACTTCACGATGGAAGTCGAGCGCAGCCTTCGCGTGCTGGACGGCGCGGTCGCGGTATTTGACGGAGTTGCCGGTGTTGAGCCGCAATCGGAAACGGTTTGGCGTCAGGCGGACAAGTATCAGGTTCCTAGAATTTGCTTTATCAACAAGCTTGACCGTGCAGGGGCTTCATTTGAACGTTCGTTCAAATCGATTGAAGACAGGCTCGGTGCCAACGCCGTTTCGCTTCAGTATCCGATTGGTGCCGAAGATCATTTCCTCGGAGTCGTTGATTTGATCACGATGAAGGCGCTGCTTTGGAAAGATGAAACCAAAGGCGCCGAGTATGAAGTGACGGATATTCCCGCCGATATTTTGGCCGAATGCGAAGCCGCCCGCGAAAAGATGGTTGAAGCGGTTTCGGCGATTGATGACGATCTAATGATGAAGTTCCTCGAAGGAGAGGAAATCTCGGAAGACGAAATCCGTGCCGGCCTCAGAAAGGGAACATTGGATCTCAAGATCGTTCCGGTTGTGATGGGAACGGCTTTCAAGAACAAGGGAGTTCAAACTCTTCTTGATGCGGTTGTTGATTTCCTTCCGAGCCCGCTTGATGTCAAGGCCATCGAAGGCGTCAACGCGGACACGGGCGAACCCGAAAACAGGGAAGCTGATGCCGCCGCTCCTTTCTCAGGGCTCGTTTTCAAGCTTATGGCCGACAAGCATCTCGGTCAGCTCGCCTTTGTAAGAATCTACTCCGGCACACTCGATGCCGGTTCCTACGTAATCAATACAGCCAAGAAGAACAACAAGGAACGCATTGGCCGGATCATGCGGATGCACGCCAACAAGCGTGAGGACATTGATCAGGCGTCGGCGGGCGAAATCGTTGCCATCGGCGGCATGAAGAATGTCACGACCGGCGACACGATCTGCAGCAGTGATCACAGGATCATACTTGAGTCGATCGAGTTTCCGGATCCGGTTGTTCAGGTTGCGGTCGAGCCGAAGACACGTGCCGACCAGGACAAGATGGGTGTTGCATTGGGCCGTCTGGCTCAGGAAGACCCGAGCTTCCAGGTTTCTACTGATCATGAAACGGGGCAAACGATCATTGCCGGAATGGGTGAACTTCACCTCGACATCATCGTCGACCGCATGAAGCGCGAATTCGGTGTTGAAGCCGCTGTCGGAAAACCGCAAGTGGCGTATCGTGAAACGATTACCTCGCAGGCCGAAGGGAAGGAAATTTTCAAGAAACAATCCGGTGGTCGCGGTCAGTTCGCTCATGTCGAGCTGGTTATCGAACCCGCTCCCGGCGAAGAATTTGTATTCGTTGACAACATCAAGGGTGGTGTTATTCCGAGACAGTTCATCAGACCGGTCGAATCGGGGATCAAGGATGCGATGCAGCGCGGTTATCTCGCCGGGTACGAAATGGTCGATATCAAGGCGTCGCTCAATTTCGGTTCGTTCCACGAAGTTGACTCCGATGAGCGTTCGTTCCAAATCTGCGGAAGCCTTGCTTTCCAAGATGCGGTCAAGAAGGCGAAACCGGTGCTTCTCGAGCCTGTAATGAAGGTTGAGGTTGTTACGCCGGAAGAATACATGGGGTCGGTCAACGGCGATCTCAACAGACGTCGCGGACAGATCGAAAAGATGGAACCAAGACCCGGCAACGTTCAAGTTGTCACGGCGTATGTTCCTCTTTCGGAGATGTTTGGTTATACGACCGATCTTCGTTCGGCAACCCAGGGCAGGGCCACATCGTCGATGCACTTCGAACGGTACGACAAGGCCCCTCAAAACGTGGCTGAAGAGATTATCGCCAAGGTAAAGGGCGCTTCGTCCAACGACTAGATTTTTTAGAAAGGATTAGCGGAGAAGAA
>JAWKHN010000016.1:0-90574 GCA_041394795.1 Pyrinomonadaceae bacterium
GCTTCGAACCTGCGAAGATCATCGACTTCAACATCATCGACATAGCCGTTGGTCGCCGACCAGATGATCAACACCTGATTCTCAACTTCCATCGGACGATACTGGCCTTGTTTCAGAATTTCCGTAAGGCGTTTTCCGCGCTCGAGTTGGGCCTGCGTGGCCTTATCGAGATCGGAACCGAATTGGGCGAATGCCGCCAACTCGCGATATTGCGCGAGGTCGATACGAAGCGTACCGGCAACCTGCTTCATCGCCTTGACCTGAGCCGCACCACCAACACGGGAAACGGAGTTTCCAACGTTGATCGCCGGTCTGATACCCGAGTTGAAGAGATCCGCCTCGAGGAAGATCTGTCCGTCGGTAATCGAAATAACGTTCGTAGGAATATACGCAGAGATATCACCCGCCTGTGTTTCGATGATCGGAAGACTCGTAAGACTTCCTCCGCCGCGAGCGGCGGACATCTTTGCGGCTCTTTCGAGAAGCCTTGAGTGGAGATAGAAAACGTCTCCGGGATACGCCTCGCGACCGGGAGGACGTCTAAGCAAAAGCGAAATCTCGCGATACGCGGCTGCCTGCTTTGAAAGATCATCGTAAACGGTCAGAGCGTGGCGCCCGTTGTCGCGGAAGTATTCTCCCATCGCAACACCGGTGTACGGTGCGAGATACTGCATCGCCGCCGGATCCGAAGCGGTAGCCGAAACGACGATCGTGTAGTCCATCGCGCCGTATTCTTCGAGCTTTCTCACAACCTGGGCAACGGTCGAAGCCTTCTGACCGATCGCCACGTAAACACAAATTACGTTTTTGCCCTTTTGGTTGATAATCGTGTCGATCGCAACCGCGGTTTTACCCGTTTGACGGTCGCCGATGATCAACTCGCGCTGTCCGCGGCCTATGGGAACCATTGCGTCGATCGCCTTCAAACCGGTTTGAAGCGGTTCGCCAACCGGTTGCCTGTCGATGATTCCGGGAGCGATGCGCTCGACGGGATTGTAGGTTTCGGTAATGATCTCGCCTTTTCCGTCAATCGGATTTCCAAGAGCGTCAACTACACGGCCGACGAGCGCGTCGCCAACCGGCACGCTCATGATGCGTCCGGAACGCTTCGCTTCATCGCCTTCCTTGATTTTTTGGAAATCTCCAAAAAGCACGGCGCCGACCTTGTCTTCTTCAAGGTTCAGCGCGAGTCCGCGAACGTCATGCGGGAATTCCAAAAGTTCTCCGGCCATTACCTTTTCAAGACCGTAGATCTCTGCGATTCCATCACCCACCTTGATAACCGTACCGACCTCGGCCACCGTCATGCTCGAATCGAAGTTTTCGATCTGAGCGCGAATAATCTCGTTTATCTCGTTTGCTTTAATTGCTTCCATCGTTTCTTATTTCCGATATAACAGACCCTTTTGGCGCAGAAAATGCCGCCCCTATTTGGCCTTCTAATTCTTGATCATGCTGCTTTGCAGCGATTCGAGCTGGCTTCTTACCGATCCGTCAAAAACAGTCGAACCGACCCGCGTTATCGCGCCGCCCAAAATATTTTCGTCAATCTCAAAAGTAAGCTTCACTTTCTTGCCAGTGGCCTTTCCGAGATTTTCCACAAATCCGTTTTTTTCCGCCTCGGTCAATTCCCTGGACGAGAGTACCGAACCCGAAACAACACCGCTTCGTTCCTCGAGAACGGCCGCGAGCTTGTCGCTGATCTGAGCGAGCTCCGTAATCCTTGAATTCTGAAGCAGTACGCGAAGGAAGTTCGCCGTCGTCAAAGAGGGTTTGGTTCGTTCGATCAAAGACTCGAGAACTTTTTCCTTGTTTAGGTGGGCGATCGCCGGATTGCCAAAGGCATCGGCCAGCTCGCGATTTTCCTTGAACATCGAAACCCATGCTTCGATTTCCGAAACGACGGTTTCAACATTTCCCGATTTTTGCGCGACATCCGCCAAAGCGCCCGCATATCTTCGGGCAATGGTTTCAACACTCATTATTTGTTCAAACCTCCGATCGATGCGATGTTCGCTTTAACAAGCTCGGAGTCCTTCGCAATATTCATTTCGCCGCGAATCTTTTCTTCCGCCAGCCTTATGCTTTCCTCGGCCGAAAACTTCTTCAACGACGACATAACCTGCGCCGCCTTTCGCGAAATTTCGGAATCTGCCTGATCATTGAGCCTTCGGATATCGTTTTCAGCTTCGCCGGCCAGCCTCGCCTTTTCGGCAGACGCCTCGTTTCTGGCGTCTTCCATGATCGATTCCTTTTCAGCCGGGAGGTTCTCCAACTTGGCTTCCGCGCGTGCCAAAGTCGCCGCTGCGGCTTCCTTTTCCTCTTCCGCCTTGATCAATTCGGCGCGGATCGATTCCCGCTTTTGCTTAAAGGCACCCGAAAGCGGTTTTCGGAGCAGAAAGTAAATTATCGCGACAAAGATCCCAAGATTCAGGAATCTCCATAGTTCAAACCCCGGATAGTTATGCCAACTGACATCACCGGCGAATGCAAAAAATAGACTTGTAATAAACCCCAACATAAGACTCGAATCCAATTACTATGCGACCTTCAAAACGTTCGAAGTGATCTTTTCGGCCAATTCCTTTGCGTCCTCGCTGATCTGCGCCTTGGCTGCCGCCGTTTGCTTCTCGATCTCGCCCATCTCTGCTGAGACCCGCGCCGAAATCTCCTGCTTCGCTTCGGCAACCTTCGCCTGGCGATTCGCAACGGCTTCGATCTTCTCGGCCTCAATCATTTCGTAGGCACCGTTGCGCGCGTCAAGAAGCGCTTCCTTATAAGCCGACTCTTTTTGTTCGGCATCGCGAAGCATTTGACCGGTTTCCTTGAACTGCCCGCCAAATCCGACATTTCGCGAAGAAAGAATTTTGTTGATCGGTTTAAAAAACGTTCGGTTCAGAATCCAAACCATTAAAGAGATGATCGCGATATGCACGAACATCGAGAAATCTGGAAATAACTGAACTCCGCCCTCGGCGAAAGCTAGAAAGTTCATAGTTCTTAAAGCCTTGTGAAAAAATGCACTTACCTGATGACCGCTCGAATGGATCAAAACAGGTAGCTACAAAAGACAAAAGAGTAGCACGTGAAAATGGGTCGGTCAAGCCGTCGTAGCCCTTTGTTTATAGCCGTTTCGGCTAAATTTGACGGGGTTTTCACCAATTTCCTTGACACCCGTGGGCGGGGCAATTAGTGTATTCGGAATCGATAGCGATGGCGGAAGCGACTGCTTTTCCGATAACACCAAAATTCGCTGGTTTTTGGCACCAAAACGGCCCTCTGAATTGGACCGTTCGTTCCAAACTTAGACGGCGATCGAGGAGGCGAATCCGTTCTGGTGAGCGGCACGGTCTTCAAAACCGTTCGTGAGACTGCGAGAGTAGGCTCAGGTGGGTTCGATTCCCACACGTCTCCGCCAAATTTTTGTCGGCTCGCTTCCCAAATCCGTCCACGATTCGATTTGGGCTTCGGTCTGAACCTCATCCGTTTGGCCGAATCCCAAGATTACGATGCGGGCTGACTCTGATAACCACTGCCCTTTCCTCAATCTCTCTCTTGACGGCCGCGGTCTGCCTCACACACAAACCGACCGCAACTCGTTCTATGAAAAAATGGATCTCCCTCAACATGACTCCAGGTATCGGCCCCCGAAAGGCGACCGAACTTTTTGAAAAATTTGGCTCCGTCGATCGGATATTCGGTGCGCTTAGAAGCGAACTGGAATCGGTTCGTCTGCGGCCCGAATCCATCCAAAGCATTCTCGCGAAGCAGTTTCATGACCGCGCCGACCGTGAGTATGAAGCTGTTCGAAAACTCGGTGGAGAAATCATCATTCTCGACGACGGCGTCTATCCCCAAATGCTCCGCGAAATCCCGGATCCGCCGCTCGTACTTTATGTATTTGGAAACTGGCTTGAGTGTTTTGAAACTCCTTCGGTCGGCGTTGTCGGATCAAGACGCTGCACGACGTATGGCAAAAACACCGCGGAGATGCTTTCGAGAGATCTCGCGTCGGTCGGAGTAACCGTAACATCGGGTTTTGCGCGAGGCATCGATTCGGCGGCCCACAAGGGAGCGCTGGAGGCGGGCGGAAAAACGATTGCCGTATTCGGAACGGGTCTTGACCGCGTCTATCCAAGGGAAAACGCACGCCTTATGAACGAGATACTGGAATCAGGCGGATCGGTAGTAACCCAGTTTCCGCTCGGCACACCGCCGCTCCGAGACAATTTCCCGTATCGCAACCGTATCATCAGCGGATTAAGCCATGCCCTGCTCGTTATCGAGGCATCGGAAAAAAGCGGTTCGCTGATAACCGCCAGATTGGCGGCCGAACAGGATCGCGAGGTTCTGGCGGTGCCGGGAAACATAACCTCCAAAAACTCCTTCGGTACAAACTATCTGATCAAATCCGGGGCAAAGCTTGTTCAGCACTGGCAGGATGTCGTTTCTGAATTCCCGAGTGAAGTGGGAGCGAAGATCCTGCCTCCTAAAACCGAGAATACCGTTGGGAGCCGGCCCATCGAAGCTTCATTTAATCTTTCTCCCGCGGAAAAAAAGATACTCAAACTGATCGACCCCGACGCAAACATGCATATCGACGACATTTTGGATGCAACCGGACTCGGATTCGGAGACGCTAATCAGGCGCTCGTATCGCTGGATTTGAAAAATCTGATCCATGTGTTGCCGGGAAACCACTACGCGAAGAAACTGTGATCGAAAGCAAATCCGAAGAGGGACCTTTCGGCGCGTGATCGAATTCGGAATGATTCCGGGGAAAATTCACGTCAAATCGATTTCCCGGTTCTTCGGCAAAAGTTTTGAGATATTCCTATCAATCCTTTTGCCTTCGTTTTTGATGAATCGGAGAACTCATGGTGTCCAAACGGCGACCGGCCTTCCAGCGTCGCCGGTCGAAGCCGGTAGCGCACATGAAGTTTCCCGGCAGTAAAACAAGAATATTTGACATCGTTAGTTTTTAGTTTATAAATACCAACCACGCCCGACGCACAAACCTTTCCGAATAGCGTTCGGCGTCAAGAAGTAACAAATGAGCAAGAATCTCGTCATAGTGGAATCACCCGCCAAGGCCAAAACGATCAACAAATACCTTGGCAACGACTACACCGTCATGGCCTCGATCGGTCATATAAAGGATCTGCCTTCAAAGCAGCTCGGCGTCGATGTCGACAACAATTTCGAACCGACGTACGAAATCATTCCCGACACAAAGAAGCGCAACAACAAGAAGACCGTGTCGGCATTGAAAAAGGCGGCCAAGACCTCCGAAGCGATATTTCTCGCGGCTGACCCCGATCGCGAGGGAGAGGCGATTTGCCAGCATTTGGCGGAGGAACTTACAAAGCGCAACAAGAAGCCGATATTCCGTGTGATGTTCAACGAAATCACGCAGAAGGCTGTTAAGGACGCCTTTAATCATCCGAAAGAGGTCAACAAAAATCTTGTCGATGCGCAGCAGGCGCGAAGGGTTTTGGACAGGCTCGTCGGGTACAAGGTTTCTCCGATCCTTTGGAAGACTATCGGCGGAAGACTTTCGGCGGGGCGCGTCCAGACGGTGGCGGTAAGACTGATTGTCGAACGCGAACGCGAGATCGAAGCATTTAAGAAAACCGAGTATTGGTCGGTTGTTGCAAATCTCGGTGCAAAACTGCCTCCTGCATTCGACGCCAAGCTTCGTCTGATCGATGACAAAACAGTAAAACTCGGCAAGTTTGACGTCGATCTAAAGAAGACCGAAACCCACATCAAAAACGAGGAAGAAGCCGCGGCGATCGTAAAGGAAGCCGGCGAAGCCGATTTCGTGATTGACGAGGTAACCAGAAAGGAACGCAAAAGGAATCCGACTCCTCCCTTTATCACCTCAAAGCTTCAACAGGACGCTTCGCGTCGCTATGGTTTTACGGTCAAAAAGACGATGACCCTCGCACAGCATTTGTATGAGGGAAAAGAAATCGGTTCGGAAGGCGCGGTCGGTTTGATTACATATATGAGAACCGATTCGACACGCGTGTCGGATGACGCGTTGGGAACGGTTCGCGATTTCATCGGAAAGAATTACGGTGACAAGTATCTTCCCGAGTCGGCGAGATTATTCAAATCCAAGAAGGACGCGCAAGACGCACACGAAGCGATCCGTCCGACCGATGCGTCGCGTACCCCCGAATCATTGGCGAAGTATCTCTCGCCGGATGAACTCAAGCTCTACACTTTGATTTGGCAGCGGTTTGTCGCCTCGCAAATGACGCCGGCGCTGTTTGATCAAACGACGATCGATATCGAGGCCGGTCGGTTTATGTTTCGTGCGACCGGTTCGATTCAAAAATTCGATGGATTCCTAAAGGTTTATCAGGAATCAAAGGGCATCAGCGACGAGGAGGAGGATGCCGAACTCGATCTTCCCGATGTCGAAAAGGGACAAAAGCTGAATCTCAATTCGATCAACCCGAATCAGCATTTTACGGATCCGCCGCCAAGGTATTCTGAAGCCTCGCTTGTAAAGGCGCTCGAGGAGAAGGGGATCGGAAGACCCTCGACTTATGCGGCGATCATGTCGACGATTCAGACCCGCGAATACGTGGAGAAAATCGAAGGAAGGTTTCATCCGACCGCGATGGGGACGACCGTAAACGATCTTTTGATCGAGAACTTCGACGATCTTTTCAACACCGAATACACGGCACGAATGGAAGACCGTCTCGATGAGATCGAGGAAGGAAGCCTCGATTGGCGCAAGGCGCTTGAGGGTTTCTACAAGAGGTTCGCCGCCGATCTCGAAAAGGCCGAGGAAAACATTAAGGGCAAGAAACGACAGGCGATTCCAACCGATGAGGTTTGCGAAAAATGCGGCGCGGGGATGGTCATAAAGTTCGGTCGCTACGGACAGTTCCTTGCTTGCGAGAACTACCCCGAGTGCAAGAACACTCGCGAAGTTGCCAAGCGCGGCGACTCCGAGGAAGGTTCTTCGGGCGAAGCGGAAGAGGTTCCGGTTTGCGAACTATGCGGCAAGGACATGGCGCTCAAACGGGGTCGATTCGGACCGTTTTACGGTTGTACGGGTTATCCCGATTGCAGAAACATCAGGAAGATTCCGAAGGGCGAGCAAGCGCCGGTAGCGCCCGCGGTCGAGCTCGACGAGGAATGCCCGAAGGACGGCGCAAAGCTCGTACGCAGAACCGGTAGATTCGGCGAGTTTGTTTCGTGCTCAAATTACCCGACCTGCAAATACATAAAGCAGGAAACGATCGGAATGGCTTGCACCCGAGAAGGCTGCAAGGGCGAGATCGTCGTCAAGAAGTCGCGTCGCGGAAAAGTTTTCTATGGATGCAACGAATATCCGGATTGCGACGTAGTCTTTTGGAACAAGCCGATTAAAAAGGAATGTCCGGCTTGCGGCGCGCCCGTGTTGCTTGAGAAAACTACAAAGCGCGATGGCACGGTGCACTATTGCCAAAACGAAGAGTGCGAGTTTAAGGAAAGCGTGGAGACCGTCACCCCGGATGCTTCGAATGAGGGCGCATCGGATCAGGCCTAAGCCGAGGCGGGTACGGATTGGAAAATACGGACTGTTTCCAGCCCGAAGTTTGATATGAGTGAAAAACGGCAGTTTCTTCGGGCCCTGCTTCGAAATCCGCTTGGAGTAGGAGCCATCACGCCAAGTTCGCGCGATCTGGCCCGGATGATGATCGCCGACGTCAAACCGACACCAGATGAAATCATCCTCGAACTCGGAGTCGGAACGGGCGCGATAACCGCCGAAATTCAACAGATTCTTGTAGAGCCGAATTCGTATCTCGGTATCGAAATTGACGGGTCGCTAGTCGAGATGGTTAAGGCGAAGTTCCCCGATCTAAACATCGTAAACGCCGACGCCTGTTCGGCATGCGATCTTCATTCATCGCTTGAGTTGGGAAAGGTTCGATACATCGTATCCGGAATTCCGTTTGTTTCGCTGCCAAAGAATATCTGCGAGGAGATTCTCGGAAACATCGGCGAGTTTATGGAGTTCGGATGCATGTTCAGGACGTTTCAATATGTTCACGGCTACTACACGCCGCCCGCGATGCGAATGCGCGAATATATGAACAAGCGATTCGGTCCGATGAAAAAGAGTCCTGTTGTGCTAAAGAACATCCCTCCCGCCGTGACCCTCACATGGAGCACTGTTTAGGTTCCGATTTTGAGCTTGTCGTTTCAAGGTTACAAAAACCGATTACGCACACATGCCATGGTTAACCCGCATTTTTCACAAAGGCGGGTTAAGTCTTTTCGCAAAGTCGTGCGCGTTCGAGAGTTGTGAAACCTTCGCCCCCGTTTTGTGGTATAAAGCCTTACATCCAGATTTTTTCAGGGAGACAATAAGATGCTACGAAGAAGATTTGCCGCCGTATTGGTGGTTGTCGCACTGCTTGCGCCGTCCGCGGTTTTTGCAAAACGAGCCAAAGTTTATATCGCGCCGAAAGAAGAGATCGACAAGATCAAACATGTCGGCATGAACGAATCCAAAGTGATGAATATCGTCAGTTATCTGACGAACGTGATCGGCGGAAGGCTTACCAACTCGCCGAACATGAAGAAGGCGAATGAATGGACGCGCGACACGATGGCGTCGTGGGGCATGAAAAACGCGAAGCTCGAAGCCTGGGGTCCGTTTGGACGCGGGTGGTCTTTGAACGAATTCTCGGCTCAAGTCACATCGCCGCAGGCGCTTCCGGTGATTGCATATCCGAAAGCCTGGTCACCCAGCACCAACGGGAAGATCACGGGACCGGTCGTCGTCTTGGATTTGAAGAACGAGGCCGATTTCGAGAAGTATCGCGGCAAACTAAATGGCGCGATCGTTTTCACATCGAAAATTCGTGAGCTAAAGGCCGATTTCGACGGTATGGGACATCGCTTTACGGACAAAGAGCTTTTGGACATGGCCAATGCGCCGGATCCGTCGCTGCTTCCGCCGCGGCAAAGAGTTGGTTTTGGACCCGAGCAAATCGAAGGAATTATTAAATCCCGTGCCTTTGCGACCCAGGTTTTGAATTTCCTAAAGGATGAAGGAGCCGCGGTTAGCGTTGACAACAGCTCGAAGGGGTCGGGAGGAACGCTTTTCGTTTCCGGCGCCTCGGCCGGCGGCGAACCTCCAAAAACGATCGAAGATCTGATCAGCGGCGGACGCACTTCGCCGTATGCCGTTGGTTCGGAAGCATTTATGATTCCGCAAATGACGATGGCGACCGAGAATTACAATCAAATCGTCCGCATCGTCGAGGCGGGCAAAGAAGTGAAGATGTCCGTAAATATCAAAACTTCATACCAGGAAGATGACTTGATGGGCTACAACACGGTTGCTGAGATTCCCGGTTCGGATCCCGCGCTCAAGGACGAAGTCGTTATGCTTGGCGCCCATCTCGATTCCTGGCATGCATCGGGAGGAGCGACGGACAACGCCGCGGGCTCGGCGGTTGTAATGGAAGCCGCAAGGATTCTAATCTCCGCGGGTTTGAAACCGCGTCGAACGGTTCGCATCGGGCTTTGGAGCGGTGAGGAACAGGGACTGAACGGCTCGCGGGCTTACGTTTCGCAGCACTTTGCCGAGACCAAAGGCGGAGGCAGATTTGCCGCATTGCTTGGCCAGAAAGTCGAGACGATGCTCAAGCCGGAGCATGAGAAGTTTTCGGTTTATTTCAACATGGACAACGGCACCGGCCAGTTCAGGGGTGTCTATCTCCAAGGAAATGAGAACGTTGCGCCGATCTTCCGTGCGTGGATGCTTCCGTTTTCGGATATGGGGATGAACACGCTGACGATCAACAACACCGGCGGCACCGACCATCAGTCGTTTGACGCAGTTGGTCTTCCGGGATTTCAGTTCATACAGGATCCAATCGAGTACAGTCCCTTGACGCACCACTCAAATCAGGACAACTACGACCGACTCCTTGAAGCGGACCTCAAGATGAACGCGACCGTAATGGCCGCCTTCGCCTATCAGGCCGCGATGATGGACGAGAAGATGCCGAGGAAGTAGATTACCGGAGGAGTTCCGTCCGGAAGAGTTCCAAGTTCGGTCCGGACGGAGTTCCAAGTTCCAAGATTTGAGTCCACTCTAAAAAGTCGATTCAAGGAAAAAATCGACAAGCAAATTGATCCTCAGGGAAACCAGGCAAGACCCCTGCCACCTTGTGTGGCAGGTGAATGAGGTCAGCAGCTAGTCCAAACCACATTGATTCATCCGGAGGCCCCTGCCGCCTTGTGCGGCAGGTGAATAAGGTCAGCCCCTTCCAGAACAACAATTAACCTCAACACACCAAGCATTTAACGGCCGTAGCTAGGGACCTTTGCCTCCTGCCGGACAAGCCGGCAGGGGGGCCGGAAAGCTTCATTTCTTGCCGCAGCTAGCTTCTGACCTCATTCACCTGCCGGACAAGCCGGCAGGGGTCTTTCACTTATATCGTACCGTTGTGACTGAAAATGATGCCCTTCACTTTCTAACTCGACTTTTTAGAGTGGACTCAGAAGTTCCAAGTTCCAAGATTTGAGTCCACTCTAAAAAGTCGATTTTATTCCAAAATCCGGAATTTCCTATTCGGAGGCGTTGCCTCACGGAGATATGTGGCAGTGGGTTCCGCGCAAAGCCGCTCCACCCCCGGCTTTTTCCCCTTGACGCTCGCGCGTCAGAAGAGGAAATTCCGGATGTTTTTTCAAATTATTCCCTTAAACCGACTTTTTAAACTAGACTCAACCTCCGACTCTTGGAACTTCTGGAACTTGGAACTTGGAACTTACTATCCCCCTCCTACTTTTGTTGACTTAAAATCGTTCGAAAAGCTACAATAAACACTGTTGATGCACTATCAAAGTGCTTTAACACGCGCTCAACCATCCGCACCGCCCTGTGCAGGAAATCCAATCTATATACGGATCAGTCAACGGCTGACATCGCAGAGGTCTAATCTCTGCCGGGGAATGAAGGCCGACTCCCACTGACCTATCTCCTGTCATGAGTCCAATTAGTTTCTTTTCAATTGAAGAGGAGGGTTCTCCCTCGCCAATCCGACCGGTTGAGCCCGTTGCGGAAAAGACAATCACATTCCTGGAGTTGGATGAGGCCGAAGAACCGCGTAAGCGGACCGAACTTGTTGTCGAGACGGAACGCGCGCCGAATGACGGCGTCAACTTCTTCGGTATTTCGGTCGAAGCCGCATCCGAACCGTCAACCGAATCGAAAGAGTCGGAAGCGGTTGAAGCCAACAACACCGTGATGATCGTTGAAGACGACAACATAGTCTCGACAATGCTCAAGCACATTCTCGTGCGAAAAGGATTCGAGATTGAAGTCGCATCCGATGGCCGAAAGGCATCGGAGATGATCTCAAACGGCGCCCCTCCGGCGTTGGTAATCCTCGATGTGATGCTCCCGTTTGTCGATGGTTTCGAGTTGATCCGCAAGATCCGCTCGACCGATGCCTGGCAGGAAGTTCCCGTAATCATGCTCACCGCAAAAACGCGGGAAGAGGACATCGTTCGGGCGCTTGAAGCCGGAGCAAACGACTACGTGGTCAAGCCTTTCCAACCACAGGAATTAATCGCGAGAGTCAATCGGCACGTTAATCAGTAGTTTTGCGAGGTGAAGCTTTTTTCGCCGCAACGGATGCGAAGTCAACCAAGGACGCAATCTTATGAGCAAGAAAATAAAAGAAAACAAGCAGTCTGCCGAATCCCGGCGGCGCTTTCCAATTCGACCAAACGAAATCCAAAAAACCGTTGCGATTTTGTTTGGCTCGTCCGGAATTGTCCGCTTTCTCTCGGTCTTCGCTCTATTTGCTGTTTTTCTAGCTTCCACGGTGCTTGCGCAAACGCCCGAAACTTCGCCGAGCCCCGAGGCAGAAAATTCCCCCGCTTCAGCGGAATCGCAAACCGTGCAGGACGAAGAACCGGCGACGGACCAGATCCGCCGAAAACGAACTTCGGAAACAAACGTAAACCGCACCGAAGTCGCTTTTGGCTACTCGTTCGAACACCTCACAAACGGCTATGGCGATTGGAAAACGGCATCGCTCGACATAATGCACAAGTTCACCCAGCGGAAGGTGCTTTACGGTTCATATATCGAAACCGAACGGTTTGGACGTCGAGACCGGCAGGCACAGATTGGGTTCTATCAGCCGCTGTCCGAAAAATGGACGCTTTTGGTTGAGGGAAACGCCAGTCCAACCCACAAGGTTCTCGCGCGGTTTTCGGCGATGGCCCAAATCGAAAGAAGCGTCGGCAGGGGCCTTATACTCCAAGGCGGTTACCGCCGAACCGAAATGAACGACGCCTCGATAAACGTCTTCAAATTCGGTGCTGAGAAATACTGGGGCCTCAACCGCGCCGCCTACTCATTTCAAGTTAACAATCTCCAGCTTTCGGGCACGAGCGTCAGCCAAAGACTCCAATACAACCGTTACTACGGAAGATTTGGAAGTTCAGCCGGTATCGGTCTCGCCTTCGGGCGCGAGATAGAAAACATCGGCGCCAGCCGTTTGCTGCAAAGCGATGTGGTAAACATAACCGCCAATGGAAAGCATTGGTTTTCAAACAGCATCGGAGCCGACTGGCGTTACACTTTCCACCGCCAGGGCGAACTCTATGACAGGAGCGGGTTGAGCGTTGGAATTCGGTTCGTTCTCTAAAGTTCTTATCGCAGTCGCGACTACTGCCAGTATGGTAACGGCCGTACTGCTCTTGTTGCTTGTCGCGGTAATCCTCGCGTACCGCGGCTACAATAATTTTCACCGACGACGGGTAACAAGGCTTCATGAGAAATGGCAACCGATCCTCGTGGACTGCCTTGATCAAGCTCCGGAAAACCTGCCGGCGATTTCCAAAAAGGACATCGCCGATTTTCTGCTTCTTTGGAACTATTTTCACGAAACGCTCCGGGAGGCCGGCAAGGACAATCTAAACGCGACCGCGATACAGCTCGGATTGGATGAATGGTCGCTCCGTGCGGTTTCGGGCAGAAACATACGCAATCGCCTGACGGCGATCCAGACGATCGGTTGGCTTCATGACACAAGAGGCTGGGAAGCCTTGGCCAACATAATGAAGACGGCCGATCCGGTGACCGCATTGTGTGCCGCAAAATCGCTGCTCAGAATCGACTCCGAGAAGATTCTGCCTTCTTTTCTGGAATTGGTTGCGGAGAAGTCGGACTGGTCCTACTCGACGGTCGGAAAGCTGCTGAAAGAAGCGGGTGCCGACCACATTACCGAACCGCTTCTCAAAGAAATTGGAAAACGGTCGGGAAAAGAGCTTGTAAGACTGTTGAGGTTTGTCGATATCGCATTTGCTGACAGGTCCGCTCCTATTATCAGCCGCTTGATCAGAAAAGAGAAAAACGTCGAGGTGTTGCTCAGCTGCCTTCGCGCCGTATCGCTTCCCGATGACCTCAAAACAGTGCGAAAACTCCTTAAACATGAGGACTGGAGAGTTCGAACGCAAGCCGCGATCGCTTTGGGAAGGTTCGGAACCCAAGAGGATATAGACAGGCTAGCGCATGCCGCCGGCGATCAATCGTGGTGGGTAAGGTTTCGATCCGCGCAGGCTTTGGCGAGTTTGCCGGGCATGACCAACGCAATGCTCCGAGATCTCGCCGAGAACCATAACAATATTTTCGCCAGCGAGGTTCTTACAAAAGTACGCGAAGAGATGGAGGCATACGGCTAGATGTTGTGGGATTTGCTATTGACCGTTCAATGGCTTTGCCTGGCGTTTTTTGTTGGCATCAACGTCAGCTACATCGTGCTGTGTCTGATTTCATTTCTTGCTCTTCCAAAGATCGTCGAACGGCATTTCCTTCTCCGCGAACTTCCCCAGCCGCATACAAGTTACGAAATCCCGATCAGTTTGATGGTTACCGCCTATAACGAAGAGGCGGTAATCGTGGAGTCGGTTCGTTCGTTGCTTCAGATCGACTATCCGGAATACGAGATCGTTGTTGTAAACGACGGTTCGAAAGACAAAACGCTCGAGGTGATGATCGACGCGTTCGATATGGTCGAACTGCCGGTCACCGTACGAAGCCGTCTTCCGCACAAACCGATCACGGCCGTCTATCGATCGAAACTGTTTCCGCAGTTGCGGATGATCGACAAGGAAAACGGAGGATGCAAGGCCGACGCTTCAAATGCCGGCATAGACGCCTCCATTTTTCCTTTGGTTTCGCCATTGGATGCCGATACCGTTCTCGAAAGGGACACCCACAAACTTCTCGTCCAGCCATTTCTCGAAGACAGTTCGACGGTCGCCGTCGGCGGCGCGGTTCGAATCGCCAATGGGTGTTTGGTCAAGGAAGGCGTTTTGGTTGAGAAGGGGCTGGCAACTTTCAAGCCGCTGGTTCTCTTTCAGGTGCTTGAGTATCTTCGCGCGTTCCTTTTTGTAAGGGTGGGATGGGCCGCACTCGACGCATTGCCGATTATTTCCGGCGCGATCGGGCTTTTTGACCGCGAAGCGGTAGTCGAGGTCGGAGGCTACAGCCGCGAAACCCACGCCGAAGATCTCGAGATCATACTTCGAATGCATTTGTATTACATTGAAAGCGGGAAGAAATACAACATCGCCAACGTGCCCGACGCAAATTGCTGGACCGAAGCGCCGGAGACCTACAAGATTCTTCGAAAGCAACGGGTTCGATGGCATCAGGGATTTGTGGAATGCCTTTGGTTTAATCGAAAACTCGTGTTCAACCGAAAGGGCGGCCTTCTTTCCTGGGTTTCGATTCCGTTTCAATTCGTCTTCGAGGCATTTAGTCCGCTGATCGAAATCTCCGGATATGTCTCGACAATCATCCTATTTGCCTTCGGGCATCTGAGTCTTTACGGAGCCGGCATCTTCTTTGTGCTTTCAGTCTCGCTTGGGATTTTGCTCACGTTCACATCGATCCTTCTCGAAGAGATAATCTTTCACACCTATCCAAAGACGACTCATCTGTTAACGCTTTTTGCTGCCTCCGTACTCGAGAACTTCGGCTACCGGCAAATCAACGCGATTTGGCGCTTTACCGGACTTCTGTATTGGGCAATCGGATATGAAGAAAGCCGCGTGATGATCCGAAGCGCTTCATGGCAGGGACAGGGCGGAGGAGAAACATCTTCCCAAGAAGGTTCCAAAGATAGTATAATTTCTGAAGGCCACGGTTCTAAGGCCTGACCATCGCCTCACAATTCTCATTCGACCACTCCCAACCATGTCGAAACTCCCTCGAACAATAACCTTCGATAAATTTTTGCGACTTTTCTCCGGAGCAGTTTCATTTGCTGCCGGCGGGATATCGCTTTTTTATTTTCACAGCAGTTTCAAATCCGCGATTTCGATATACGAGGGTTTTCCGAAAATGACGTATCTCGTCGCTCTCGGTCTGATGTTGCTGGGCATCTCGATTGTTCTGAGCGTTCTCAGGCTTGCCTCTATTTCAGGCGTTCTCGGCCTTTTGGTCGCCGCGATTTCGGCACATGAGTTTCTGGCTTATCTCTTGGGCTTCCAACTATTGAAGCTCGAGTTGATCAGCCCTGTAGCAAACGAATCCAAGTCGGTAATCGAGATCGGATTGAGCCACCTCGGCCTGATGGCGGGCGGTATCGCGCTCATTATCCATGAATTCGAAGACCGCCGTGTCGTTAAGGATATCGTTGTTGTTCTTGGAACTTTCCAAACCGCCGTTGGGATCGCATCGATAATTGGCTTTCTAAATGGTACGGCTACCGTTACCGGACTCGGGATAACAAGCGAGGTCTCTATCCATGGCGCGATCGCTCACCTTTTGGTTGGTATATCGATGGTGGTGGCAACCATCGGTTCGGAGAATTTTCGTTTCAAGCGCTTATCGAATTTCATCCCTGCATTAGTTCTCCTTGTCGGACTTACCGGCACGTTTCTCGTCAGGCAGTATCTGGTTATCCAGGAAATTGGAATGATCGACTCCCGCATCGGATTTACCGCCGATTCGGTCAGAACTTCCATGATCAGTTCGCTTGAGACGTTCGTCGAATCCAATTCAAGACTCCAGCTCCACGAAGGCCTCGACAAGAACGGAAGCATTGATGCCTGGAAACTTGATGCGACGACCCGACAGGAACAGTCACGCCAAAACCTCGTAGCGGCATTGATCAACGAGAAGCTCGAGATCTTATCCTACGTTCCCGATTCGGGCTCGACCACGCTTCTCGATTACCTGATCGAAAACGAAGGCGAAACAATCCGAACCGACATAATCTCGGGCGGACGGCAGATCCTTGGGGACTTCATCGTTCCGGGAAAAGGGAGCGTTTTCTATTCCGCCGCCCACATTAAAACCGCGAATCTGGTGGTCGTTAGCGTTATGGATACGGAAGCTTTTATTTCCGCATCCGTTCCATCCAATCTCCTGCAGGCGTACAAGATTACGGTATCCGATGGTACAGAGCTTATCTATTCGAACTCCACGGCCGGCACTGACAAGCTTTCACAACAAAGCCATTCGACTTCTATTTCATTGGACGGCGCCAATCTTACCGTTCGAGTCGAACCGCGCCGTGAAACCCTTCAAGGATTTCGGACCAATAACAACGAATACTCGATGCTCATCGGCATAGTGTTTTCGATGCTTCTTTCCGGAGCATTTTATTTGGCACAAAAGGCCCGAAAACAGTCGCAAATCACATCCGTAGCCAATGCGAGGCTTGTAGCGGAAGTCGAAGGCAGAAAGGAAGTCGAGAGGATCCTGAGAAAGACGTCCACGTTTCGCGAGGCAATCTTGAACGGCGCGAATTTCATAATCATTTCGACCGATCCAAGCGGCGTCGTAACGAGCTTTAACAAAACCGCTGAGTTTTTGCTGGGGTACGCTTCGGGAGAAGTCGTGGGCAAGAAGCGACTGATCGAATTCATGAAAATCGGCGAGCTCCTGCGCTACAACGATTTCTTGTGCAGAGATTCCGGAGCCGAAATCGAAACCGGATTCGAAACGCTGGTATCAAAGGCGAGGGCTTCTTTGTCCGACGAACAGGAATGGACGTTTATCGGTGCCAATGAAAATGAATTCCCGGTCTCGCTCGCGGTGTCCGCGATTCGAGATGAAACCGGACAAATTTCCGGATATCTTGCGATCGGCCGCGACAATTCGCAGCTCAAAAGCACGAGCCAAAAGTTGATTGAGAGCGAAGAACGATTCGGCGCGTTTGTCGATCACGCTCCGGCGTTGGTTTACGCCAAAGACAGCAAGGGGAGATTCCGATTCTCAAACAACAGATTCGAATCAATTCTCGGATTTAGCCAGGACGATCTTATCGGCAAGACTGTATTTGATCTGGCCGAACCCGAGTTGGCGAGCAGAATCGATGAAACCGAACGCCGGATTTTTGCATCAGGCCGATCCGAAGAATCGATCGAGGCGGTAAAGGCTTCAGACGGTCGCGTGCTTCATTTCCTTTTTGTACGCTTTATTCTGCCTACTTCCGGCAACGAACCCATGCTTGGCGTAATCGCCATTGACGTCACGCAGCAAAAGGAAATCGAGGATGAACTTCGCGAAGCAAGCAAAGCCGCCCTCGAGTCTTCCAAACTCAAATCCGAGTTCCTCGCTAACATGTCGCATGAGATCCGCACGCCCATGAATGGCGTGCTTGGCATGCTTGAGGTGCTGCTCGATACGCCGCTAAACACAAGTCAGCAGGAATACGCGGAGGTGATTCAGCAAAGCGCACGGGCGCTTTTAAGGGTAATCGACGACATCCTCGATTTATCGAAGCTCGAGGCCGGAAAACTTGCGTTTGAAGCGATAGGTTTCGACCTTCGTTCGACAGTTGAAAACACCGTCGCGCTTTTTGTGGAACAAGCAAATTCGAAGGGAATCGAAGTCGTTTCCCTTATCGAACGCGATGTCCCGACCGGACTCGTCGGAGATCCGGGGCGTTTGCGGCAAGTGCTTACAAATCTCATCGGCAACGCCGTCAAATTCACCGAAAGCGGCACGGTAACGATAACCGTAAAAGCCGAAGAGACCGTTGACGGTAGTGCACGTTTGCGTTTCTCGGTGGTAGATACAGGAATCGGCATCAACAAGGACGCCCAGAAATACCTATTCCAGCCTTTCGTTCAGGCCGATGGCTCGATGGTTCGCAAATACGGTGGCTCGGGTCTGGGCCTTTCGATTTCAAAGCAACTGGTCGAACTCATGAACGGCGAAATAGGAATCGAAAGCGAACCCGGGCAGGGTTCTGATTTCTCGTTTACCGCTCAGTTCGGCACCTATGAAATCCCAGACCGATCCTTTGAGATGGTGGATCTATGCGGTCTCAAGGTTTTGATTGCCGACGATTGTTCGGCAAATCGAAAGAACATTTCATACCAGCTTCAGGGACTTGGAATTGAGACTTACGAGGCCGAAAACGGAGATGAGTGCGAAGAGCTTCTTATCGAGCACGCCGAGAAAAAGCAACCGTTTGATATCCTCATTCTAGACCTCGAAATGCCTTACCTCGACGGTTTCGAGATCGCCGGCAAGATCAAAGCCGATTCTCGCTTTGAGAATTTGAAGATCATTCTCATGCCTTCTTTAGGAAGACGCGGTCACAGCGAGAATGCTGTAAGGAACGGAATATCGGCCTATCTGGTAAAACCTGTAAAACAGGTTGAGCTCTTTGATTGTCTATCCACTTTGATTGGCCGAACCCGCAAGAACACGCGTGAAGACGGATCCGAGAACGAGACCTTGATTACAAGACATTCTTTAATGGATCGTCGGAGCGAAAACGGAGGACCAATTCTGATTGCGACCTCGGATCTCAGCCATCAAAGGGTTATGGGAATGCAACTGGAATTGCTGGGTCATAAATCGGAGGTCGTTTCAAATGCTCATGAACTGTTTGAAGCGCTCAAGAAACGAAGGTATGAAACGGTTTTGATTGACATCGAAAACGAGGCGTTCGGCGGATTCTCTGCCTCGAGACGAATTGTAAGAATGGGATTTGAACGAATTCCAAGGATCGTCGGCTTTGCTGAAGCGATCACCACCGATCATCGCGATCGAGCCTTTGAGAGTTCAATGATCGGAACCCTGGAACTGCCCGTGACAGATGTGCAAATGCAGGAGATTCTTGCAGCGGAAGTTCCGGAAACTGTCGAAGAGGACATTCATACGACGGTCGCGCCATTGGACATCAAGTTCGACGCTTCGGGAATTTCCGATTTCGTTGAGGAGATGCTTGGCGAGGTTGGGTATGACATGACGATGATGTCGGTCGGGCTTTTTGTCGATGAATCAAAGCGTCATTTGCGAGAACTTGAAAAAGCGGTGGTCAGTGACGATTGGAATACCGTCGCTTCGGCTTCGGAAAAACTGTCGGCCGCCGCGGTTTCGGTGGGTTCGAATTCAATGTCCAAAATCGCTCAATTCCTGTCGAAGGCGCCAAACGTTGAATCCCGCGAGAATCTTCGGTTGATCCGAATCCACTTCGAGCGAACGGTGCGGGAGGTGGAAAGGAAATTGTCGGAATCGGTGGTTTTGGCAGAGCCCTGATTCGGTGAACCAAGCGCGGAATTAATTCCGCGTCTAACCCGAGAAGCCTTTGGTTCCTCCGGCCTGCATCATCCTTTCCACATACTTTGCGACAACGTCGGCTTCAAGATTGACCGAGTCTCCATGGACGAGTTCCGAGAGATTTGTGCATTCCCATGTTTTTGGAATCAAGGCGATTTCAAAATCGCACTCATTCAGTTTTGCGACGGTCAGCGAAATCCCCTCAACAGCTACAGAACCCTTGTAAACAAGGTATCGGCCAAACTCCTCGGGAAAACCAATCGTTACCGTATGAAACTCGCCCTCGCGCACGGCCCCGAGGAATGTTCCGCGGCAGTCCACATGCCCCTGAACGATGTGCCCGCCGAGCCTCGTAGTTGGTGTAACCGCGCGTTCGAGATTAACAGCCGACCCTATCTCGAGATCACCGAGCGTGGATCGACGCAATGTCTCATTGGAAACGTCGGCGGAAAACCCCGTGTTGTCGATATCAAGAGCGGTCAGGCAAACCCCATTAACAGCGATCGAATCCCCGGAATCGGTTCCCTCTGAAACCAAATCGGTTTCGATCCGAATCAACGCACCGTCCGGTGAACGATCCATTGCGGCAATCTTTCCGCGTTTTTCGATAAGTCCTGTAAACATCTCTTTCAGGCCTACGCTAACTGCTGGCGACCACGGATTCAACGATCTGATCAAACCAAAGATTCGAAAGCTTTTCTTGAATCGAGTTCGCACGAAGCCTGTCGTTCAAATTCTTGAAATCGACAAAATCCAGATTCTGATCCTGGTTAAAGCACGAGAAGACAAACACCTCTTCGCCGGTGTGCGGATTGACGTGTCGCTGCAGGCATTGCGCGCAAACCTCCTTCATCATGCATTGCATCGGCGAATTGATCGAACCGATCGCGGTGTGTTTTTCCTTGAGGTAAGGGGCAAGTACGCCGAACCTCGCCTCCTTCACACCGTTCATCATCCGATCCGAACCGATGACGATGATCCGATCGACATCCTTCAGATCAACGGTTTGTTCGCCCAGCTTGCCTTCCGCGTAAGCAACCATCGCCTCGACGATGTTTCCTCTGTAATGCGAATCCTGCGGACGGTGCGGCTCGATCTCAGCGCCAAAATCGGTTGCCCAGACAATCTGATCAGTGTTCTTCTCGATCTCTTCGCGTTTGAAAATATCGGCGCCGTTTTTGTATCCGGCAAAATAGATCACGCGATTTCCAGCCTGTCGCAACGCGTCCGCAATGGAGAAAAGCACCGCGTTTCCAAGGCCTCCTCCGGCCAGCATTACGGTTTCGTTTTCCGGGATCTCGGTAGGAGTTCCGGTCGGTCCCATCACGATCACCTCTTCGTCCTTCTTCAGAAACCGGCAAAGCCTTGAAGATGTTCCCATCTCAAGAACGATCATCGAGAGAAGCCCCTTTTCCTTGTCGGTCCACGCACCCGTCAACGCCAAGCCTTCCATCATCAAGCGCTTGCCATCACGAACCAATGCCCTCGCTTCAAAATTTTGGAGCCGATAAAACTGTCCCGGCTCGAATTTCCTTGCCTGAAGCGGCGCCCTTACGGTGACATCGACGATCGTGTCCGTAAGCCGTTCGACATTAACAACAGTCGCCGTCAGCTGATCTTCGATTGTCGCCAAGAGATCCGCGAACACCTTGTCTTTTTGTTCTTGCGGGAGCGCCCCTTGTTTTTCAAGCTCCTCGGCAAAAATCTCCGTTACTTTTTCGTAACCGTTCTTTGCCGAAGCCATCGCTTTTACGACGTTGCCTGCAAACGTCGGGTGGTTGTCGCCGTAAAACGAAACAAATTTTCCGTCGTTGCTGTATGAGGTAAAAAATCCCTTTGCCGATTCGACGGTTTTCAGCTCGCCGGAATCATCGCGCACTACTTCATGAGGTTCGAAATACTGGTTCCACTGATCCAGCTTGAATGTACCGGGGAATTCCCTCTCATATATCACGTTTGGCGCGGTTCCGGCCGCGACGCATACCGTTCGGGCGGGCATCCTGATAGTCTCTCCCGTCACCTCGAACCTGCCCGTTTCGGGAACATGTTTGAGCTTTTCAAAAACAAGCGCCTTTACAGCATTGTTCTCATCGGGAACGGCCTCGGTTGGCGTCATCAGTTCGATGATCTCGATCCCTTCCTCAAGCGCTTTTTGTATTTCTTCATGGTTCAGTCGATACGCCGGAGAATCCTGGAGCCGTTTTCTGTAAACCAACGCCACTCCGCCCCATGAGCGAACCAGCGGTACGAAGTTTGGCAGTTCGCCCGCTTCTTGAGCACGAGCGCGTTCCTCGCGAATCGCCTTTCCATGAACGAGGAATTCGCCGAGCACCTTCTTTTCCTCTTCATCAAAAGAAGACCAAACCGCTTCTTCGCCGATCTTCTCGGCGATTTCCTCAAACTTCTCGAGGGTTTTCTCCACTTGAACCGGGTAATAAGCGAAAAGCTCCGTAGCCGTATCGATTCCCGTCAAACCACCGCCAATTACGATGGCGGGCATTCGCACCTGAAGATTTGAAAGCGTATCGCGTTTGAAGGCGCCTGTAAGTTGAAGCGCCATAAGGAAATCCGAAGCCTGACGAATGCCGCGGATGAGGTTGTTTTTCATCTTGACGATGGTCGGCCGTCCCGCGCCAGTGGCGATCGCGATATGATCAAATCCGAAGTCCCAGGCGTCTTCGATCGTAAACGTGCCGCCAAATCTAACGCCTCCGAAGGCTCTGAACCGGCGTCGCCTCGTCAAAAGAAGCTGGATCATCGTCAGAAAATTCTTGTCCCATCGAACCGTGATCCCGTATTCGGAAACACCGCCGAAACCCGAGAGGATTCGCTCGTCGAGCGGTTTCTTGATTTCGTTGATGTCCCTGACCGCCTTCGGGCAGCAACGCCCGCCTTTTCCGGCATACTCTTCCTTTATTTGCTCGATTTTCAGGCCATCCATTCCGAACACGCCAAAGCCTTCATTCAAAAGATAATGCGAGAGCGTATAGCCGGCAGGTCCGAGACCGACGACGAGGATGTTTTTTCCGTTGTATGGAAGCTGATACGGTCTTTTGGGATTGAGCGGATTCCAACGCGTAAGCAGCGAATAGATTTCGAACCCAAACGGAAGTGCGAGCACATCGGTAAGCGTCGCCGTCTCAGCCAGCGGGATGTTCACCGGCTCCTGCTTTTGGAAAATGCAGCCCTTCATGCAATCGTTGCAGATCCTGTGACCGGTGCCGGCGCACATCGGATTGTCGATCGTCACAAGCGCAAGCGATCCGATCGAATCTCCCTGCTTTTTGAGAAGGTGCATTTCCGAAATCTTCTCGTTGAGCGGGCACCCTTCGGTAGGAATTCCGAGCGGGTTTTTCTTTACGTTTCCATCCCGTTCAAACAAACCTTTGGAACAAGAGTCCTTTTCTCTCTCGTGGCAGATCAAGCAATAGTCGATTTCAGAGAGCGCGTCGCGCATCGAGCCTCGGTGGTCGGTGAGTTTGAAACCATCGCGTCTCCGCAGAAGATCTTCCGGACCTTCTATCGCTTCAGGAATATCGCTCCGGTTTCGGACAATATGTACGAGGTTTTGATAATCAAGCGGATGCGGAGTCTTGAATGAATACCATCTGCGGCGATCCGTTTTGTTGAACTCAAACGAGGACCAAATCTCGAACATCCGTAGGATTGCCCTGACCTGGACCAACGCGCCGGTTCCCTCTTCGAGAACAACATACTCGGAAAACAGTTTTCCGAATATCTTGTCTTTCAGCCGGTCGTAGGTTTTATCGACCTGCTTCAGCGTGGCCGCAACCTCGGGATTCGGTTCCTCGTCCTTTTGCAGCGCATCCTCGGCGTTAAGCAATTTTGAAACGATCGACGCGACGGCAAGTTCGTCATCAAAAACAAGCGATTCATCAAAAGAAGTGTTTTTCAACTCGCGAAGCGCCGAGTCAACTTCCTTCACATTGATGCCGGACAAATCCTCTGGTTTGAATTTTTTGGTCGCCCTCCGTTGAACAAAAAATTTGTACGCCCAAATCGGATCGTCTTTAAGAATTTCCTTTCGCAACCGGTCGGCCTCCGGCTCGATGTGAAAGAGCTGCGCCAGAAAATCAGACAAATGCGGCGCAGCATCCGTCAAAATCTTTGACTCAATTTTCGGCTCGAAACCCTCTCCTTTGGCATCGGTATAAGCAATCAAGGCATCCGAAACGACGCCGTCACGGCTTTTTAGAAATGAGTGGAATTCGTCGTAAAGATCTTTAAGTCGTTTTGGTTCAAATAGATCGGAGAATCTAAATCCCTCGAATCCGAGGTCGAAATCGTTTTGTGATTCTTCGTCAGTGAAAGAAGTTTGAAATTGGTCGTTCATTATGTTGATTGATGAATACTAATTTAATCCGCACAAGCTCTGGATCCGAACCCATGGCTTAAACGAGCAATATATCACTTGGTTTGGAACGCAAACAATTCGGGGCAAATGCGATCCATGACTGCCTCGAATCCGAGTTGGATAACTCCGGAAGTTTTGGATCGGAAACCGCTCGATTCAAGCGAACTTGGCGTTTCTGACGAATGGGAAGTAAACAAAGCAAATTCCAGAAATTTTTTGCTATGGAAATCAAAAAAATGTATTCTTTTTGGGTATTTAGACGTTTTTACGGCCCCTGATTCTCCCGAATTGTATATACTTTGGGTTTTGTCTTTTTGGATTTATTTTTTTTATCGCCTATTTGGCACTTTTGAAGTATGGAAACAGATGAAAGGTTGTTGCCGGTTCCCGGTTCCGGCGAGCCTTCTAGATCAAGATCTGAAGGCAGTCTTCAGAAACACACCGGTGAATATCCCCCGAGCTATTCACCGATGTACGATGACGACAATTTCGCCGACAGGCGTTCGATCAGAGAATATTTTAATGTCGTCTACAAGAAGCTTGGCTATATCTTGTTGATAACGATCATCACTACCTCGGTCGCCGCTTTTTACATGTATCGGCAACCATCGATGTATCGTGCGACGACTGAGATGGTTATCGAACCGCGCAAACCGAAACCGCAAAACGCGCAATCGGTTAACATCAACTTTGGTGCTGATCAGAATTACTACAATACCCAGCTTCAACTGTTGCAGAATCCCGAGTTGATGAAAAACGTAATCGTCGAACTGGGGCTTCACAAGAATCCGAATCTGATCGACGGCGGGAAGCGCAGTATCCTGACGACTCTTCAATCGATGTTTACGGGCGGCGAGGTGGCAAAGCCCAAAATCGCGACTCTTCCGATCATTACCGAAGCTGAGGAAGACGAATTCAGTGAGAAGAAACAGCCGATCCTGAGCCCCGAGGAATCCGCGAACGCCTCGAAATACGCCGCGTATTTTGTTCGAGGGCTTAACGTCGAGCAGGTTCCCAAAACCAACCTCGTCAGAATCAGCATTGAGGATACAAATCCGGATCTCGCGGCAAAGGTTTCCACGGCGGTTGCCAAAGTATTTATGACGCAGGACATCGAGCTTGCAACATCCGGAGACAAGAAGCAGTATTCCGAACTTACGACATCAATCAACGACCTTCGAGATACCATTGCCACCCAGGAGCAGCAGTTCATCAGATTGATGCAGTCAAGCGGACTCCCGCTTGGCGAAGGAAAGGTCAACGATCTTTCGGCTGAGAAACTCTCAAAAGTCAGCGGTCAGTTGCTTGACGCCATCGACGAACGACGAAGACTCGAAGCGCAGTACAATGCCGCACTTCGAGGCAACAATCCCTACGCACTTTCGGATTCTTCGGGTGCCGAGGTCGCATCGCAGCTTCGTGCAATAAATCGCGAACGAGTCGGGAAGCTCGAAGATGAGATTCGTTCTCTCGACGACAAGATCAAAACCGCAGAAGCCGAACTGGAAAAGCTTCGTGTTCGGTATACCGACGACTTTGTAAAGGTAAAGGCCGCCAAAGCCGAGATAGACAAGCTCAAGTCAGCGAGAGAGACCACGCTAAAGGAGAAAACCAAACAAATCGCCGCTGACAATAAGAAGGCAGAAAGGGATGTTCAAAAAGACATTACCTCGGCAAATCTCGCCAAGCTTCAAGCGGCGCGAAAACGTGAAATTCAATTGAGTGCCGCCTATCAGGCAGAAGTATCTTCTGCCAATATTCAAGGTCAGGCGGAAACAAAACTGACGACGCTAAAGCGTGAAATCGAAACCAATCGCGGGTTGCTAGACCGCTATCTTCAAGACCAGAAGACGATGGAATTGACGATCAGCGGAAGCCGTCCTGACAACATCAAGATTTCGGCTCCCGCCCAAACCCCGACCGCACCGTTCGGACCGCAACGCAACAGAAACATTTTGATTGCATTCCTTGTTTCTCTTGTCGGTGGTGTCGGGCTTTCGTTCCTGCTCGATTATCTTGACGATTCGATTCGCTCTTCGGATGACATCGGGCGTCATGTCGGGCTCCCGACTTTGGCGCTGATCCCGCATAACGCGAGCGACAAGCGCGGGCTGAAGATGCTCAAGGGAGGCGGTGCCGGCGGATCTCCGGGTACGTCAACCGCGCTGATTTCTCTTGCCGACAATCGCTCGGCGATGGCCGAAGCCTATCGCCACTTGCGTACGTCGCTGTTATTCTCATCGGCGGGCAAACCGCCTGAAACGATTCTCGTAACGTCATCGCAACCTTCGGAAGGAAAGACAACGACGGCGATCAATACCGCGATAACGCTCGCTCAATCCGGCGTCGATGTCGTTTTGGTGGACTGCGATTTGCGTCGTCCGAGACTTCATAGCCATTTCAACATGGAGAACACCCATGGGCTAACGAATTATCTTTCGGGCGAACGCGATACGGACAATCTGCTCAAGCAATATCCGAATCTTCCCAATTTGAAGGTGATCACGAGCGGACCGATTCCGCCGAATCCAGCGGAGCTTCTCAGTTCCAACGAGATGAAGAACCTGCTCCAGTTTTTGAGGGGCAACTTCAAGCATGTCGTTATCGATTCGCCGCCCGCGATCTCGTTTACCGACGCCGCGATCCTTTCGACGATCGTCGATGGAGTTGTGTTGGTGGCGATGGCCGGCAAGAGCTCGATGCATCTCATGCGCCGATTCAAACAGCGCCTCGGAAACATGGGTGCCCGTATCTACGGCGTGGTTCTAAATGGTATCAAACCGAACTCCGTCGAGTATGGATATTATGGTTATGGATATACCTATAACTACTATAACCAAGCAGCTGACGATTCGACTCCCGTGATGGAAGACTTCGAGGACGGTTACCTGAACGACGAGTTCCACGACGAGGACATCGAGTTTATCGAGGAAGAGGAAGACAAGTAGCATCCGGGCAGAGTTCCAGGTTCCGTCCGGGCAGAGTTCCAAGTTCCAGAAGTTCCAAGTTCCAAGACTCTTGGTGAGATTGGGTGGTGCATTTGAGAGCATTTGGCGAGATTAGAGGACTTTTGCCTTTCCTTAAACATTTAAAAACCGGCAATCGAAGAAATTCGTTTGCCGGTTTTTTTCATAAGAGCCGTCAATTTCGAAACGAGAATCCTTCCGGAAATCTTGGAACTTCTGAGTCCGATCTAAAAAGTCGATTTAAGGGAAAAGTTTGAACAAACATCCGGAATTTCCTCTTCTGACGCGAGAGCGTCAAGGGGATAAATAACCTGGGGTGGAGCGGCTTTGCGCGGAACCCCCGGTGGCCGCGAAGAATACATCGGAGCCACGCTAGTGGCGTTGTAATGCAGCAATTACCGGCGTTTCTCCGCGCCGGTACCCGGCGCGAACATTCATTCTTGTCTTACCGTGGGTTCCGCGCGAAGCCTCTCTACCCACGTCTAAAAATCTACGTGACGCGATGCGTCCGAATATGAATTTCCGGATTTTGGAATAAAACCGACTTTTTAGAGTGGACTCAACGTCCGGCACTTGGAACTTCTGGAACTTGGAACTTGGAACTTAGTAGGCCGCCCACCTGCCGATCGCGTCCTCCCAATCGGGCATCGGTTTTAGTCCCAGTTCTTCGTATCGCTCGGATGTCAGTTTGGAGCTTTTTGGTCTTTTTGCAGGACGCGCGAAGTCTTCGCTTTTCCTTTCCACGATCAACGATTCATCGAAACCACCGATCTCGGCAACCTTCCTTGCAAATCCCGAATAGCTCGTACCGGATCCGCTGTTCGCACAATGTATCAGACCGCCAAAACGCATCGCCGCGATTTCCCGAAGCCTGACGGCGAGATCCGGCGCATAAGTCGGCGTCCCGTAGGAATCTTTGATCGCAAAAATTTCCCGTCCGTCCGAAAGCATTCCCTTGATACAGGCGAGGAAATTCGTCCCGCCATCACCATAGATCCACCCCGTACGGACGACCGCTGATTCTGGATTCGCCGCAATTGCCGCAGCTTCCCCACGCAGTTTCGACCTGCCATACTCCCCCAGTGGAATCGGCCGATCGCTCTCGACATAATGTCTTTCGAGCGCCCCGTCGAAAACGTAGTCCGTCGAAACCGTTACAAACCTGGCGCGGTATTCAAGCGAGAGTTCGGCCAGATCCTTCACCGCGGCGTTGTTAACCAAATCACAGGAGTCGGCATTGGTTTCTGCCGCATCGACATTGGTGTATGCGGCGCAGTTTACGAGCGCGTCCGGGCGAAAGGATGACACAACCGTATCGATCTGTGTTCTCGAGGTGATATCCAAACGGTCGCGACCGGCCGCGAAAACCTCGTCTCCAATTTTCTCGCAGTATGACGCCAGCTTGCCTCCGACGAGGCCACGAGCACCTGTAATCAAGATCTTCATTGCAACGCGGGTCTAGCCGTTTTTGCGCATTTGGTCGAGCAACACCTTCGCGTACTCTTTCGGGTTGTCGATATTTCGCAGCAGGATCACTTGATCGCTTTCATTCGCGTTTTCGATCTCGATATCGCCAAAACCGAGAAGCCTTTGGAAGAAGTTCGCGGAAACCGTGACGTCCTGAATAATTCTCAAAGGAACGTTTCGTGTCGATTTCGAAAGCAGCCCCTCGTCGATTTCCACCTTGTGGTCGGTCAATGTGTATCGCACGGCCTTCTGCTTTACATGGTAGTAGGCGGGAATCAGTAACATTGAAATGCCAAGCAAAACCACGATTCCAGAGGAAACCTGCCAGCTCAAAACGTTTCCGATCGTCGCAAGAAGCGCCGCGACGAGGAAGGCCGCCAGAACCGCCAGGATATATCCCATCTTTACGAACATCAGCGTCGGCCTAATCGAAAAGATCTCGCGTTCGTCAGAAAGCTCGTTCGTTTCGCCCCTAACGGCGACGCGTGTTTCAATTTCCTCGTCGATGGAAATCCCGCACTTCTTGCAGAACTTGGCTTCTTCCCTGTTCTCGTGTCCGCAATTTTCGCAATACATAGATTCTACTGTCCCATGGCAACACCGGAATTCCGGGTCTTATTGCCCTTAAAATGCTTTGATCAAAAGCCGCTTCGCGTTCGATGCATTAGACACGAATCTATCAGAGTTTGCGACGGTTAAAAAGCAAACGATTTCTTCACGGAACCAAAAGCGGCGGCCGGAGTGCGTTTCGAATGCAAAACTCCGAACCGTCGATACCGATTCAAGACAAAAAAAGCCGCGGTCAGAATCGTCTGACCGCGGAAGTCGTTTTCGACCAGGAGGAGAAGAAAGTCAGTAAACTTGCACTTACTGATTAACAAGTCTCATGCGTCCGTTCGGGAGTTTGACGGCAATCACATCCACGTCATAAACCGGTTCGACAGGTTGCTCAACCTTCTTTGCCGTAGCCACTTGGTTCTTTGTCGTCGGAGTCGGCTGCGCGCCAATCGTACGGACATAGCTCGGATCGCTGATGGCGTTGTATTTTCTCGTGATCTTCGCCACGTAATCCTGTGTTTCACGATACGGCGGTATCGACCATCCGTATTTCATAACCGCGCCCTCGCCCGCGTTGTATCCGGCAAGTGCGAGATTTACATCGCCATTGAACTTGTCCAGCAACCAACGCATGTATTTCACGCCGGCATCAATGTTCTGTTGCGGATCGTAGATGTTTGTCACTCCAAACCGACGCGCGGTGGCGGGCATAAGCTGCATCAGTCCGCTGGCTCCCTTGTATGAGGTCGCCCTGCGTCTAAATCCTGATTCCTGATGCATCTGCGAATAGATCAATAGCGGATCGACGTTGTAGCGACGGCTGGATTCAACGATGTACGAATCGATCAAGACGTCGCCCGTCGAGAATCCTTTCAGGCTCTTTGACGATCCCATCGTCAATTTGCTTGACGACGATGTGTAAGACGCGTTGAGTCCAAGACCTTCGGAAACATTCATCGAGGTTTTGGAAACAGTCTTCTTCTTTTGGTTGCGGCTTCCGACGGGAGCCGAGGAAACAATCGGTCTAACGGTGGGTGTGGCGACTTCAACGCCGCCTCTTGTGTCAAAATTGTCAAAAACTCTTGCTCGGGACTGTGCCATCCCTGTTGCGGCTGTGAGGGCAATTACGAAAAGAAGTGCGGATATCTTTTTCATAGTAGAGGCTTTTTTTGGCGGGGTTTTCGGCGATTGCCGGGGTGCCAGTGCCGGCTTTTTTTGCCGGTATTAAAGAAAAGAACCAATCACGCCTCATCTCCAAAAATCTTTGTGATTTTTTTAACAATGTCAAACACCCGTGTTTTTGTCCGATTTGGACTTTGCTCCGGCACTCGTGCAATCGGCCTTTCAATAGCGTCTCTTCCACTGTTTTGCCTGTTGCCGATGAACAAAAGCTTCCAATTGTTGTATCTTGAGAGGATGTTCTATCTCTCTCAGGTTTTGGGAAAACCGATTGTCGGAAAAGCGGGCGAATCGCTGGCGGTGGTCAAAGACGTAGTCGTGCTTTACGGCAAGGAAGACTACGCGCCCGTGATCGGCCTTGTCGCAAAATACCGGCGACGACTTTTCTTTACTTCCCGAAATAACCTCGACGAGATCTCGCGCACCGGCGCAAAACTAAATACCGATGTACTCGACCTAACGCCATTCGCGCGTAGGGAGGGAGAGATTCTCCTCGCCAAGGATGTTCTTGATAAACAGTTGATAGACATCGACGGGAAACGCGTCGTACGCGTTAACGATGTGCAGATCTTTGGAACCGGAGCCTCGTGGCGTGTGAGCGGAGCGGATGTTAGCCTACAGGGCTTTATCAGGCGTTTGCTTCCGTCCGGTCTCTACAGCAACAAACGCGGAGTAGAGGTTATCGACTGGGCCGATGTCGGATATCTCGCGACCGATTCCAAAACCGTCACAGTCCAGCTAAAGTCCTCAAAAGACAAACTTTCGCGCCTACATCCGGTGGAGATCGCACAACTCGCCGAGGCATTGTCACCCATTCACCGCACGGACATCGTAAATTCGCTCGATGACGAAATCGCCGCCGACACGCTCGAAGAGATGTCAACCGAGAATCAGGCGAGGGTTTTGGAAGAACTAGATGAGGAACGCGCGGCGGACCTCCTCGAAGAAATGTCTCCTGACGACGCGGTCGATGTACTCGAGGAGATGGATGACGAAAAGGCGCAGGAACTCCTGAAACTGATGGAGGAAGACGAGAAGGTCGATGTCGCCGAATTGATGTCTTACGAGAAAGACACCGCGGGCGGTTTGATGACGACTGAATTCGTGTGCTTCCCGCGCTCACTCGAAGCCTCAAGGGTTTTGGATGAACTTCGGCAAACTTCCGAAACGCCGAACATGATCTATTACATCTACATCGTCGAATCGGAGGGTTCGCGAAAACTCTGCGGTGTCGCGACGCTTAGGTCGATAATTTTCGCGGAAAGAAACGCGTTGCTTGGCGACATCATGCGCAACGAGTTCCAAAGCGCGGCTCCCGACGACAGCTCGGAAAAGGTCGCACTCCGCATCGCCGAATACAATCTGCTGGCGCTCCCCGTAATAAATGAAGAACAGGAAATCCTCGGCATCGTTACCGTTGACGATGCGATGGAAATCCTTCTGCCAAAACACTTCGATTGATGCCGCGCCGATACGTCAAGAAACTGGAAACCCTCTTCCGTGCCAATGCCGATGCCGAAATCGCGATCGGTGCTTCCAAGTACATGCGCGAGAAGTTTCCCTTTCTCGGCATCAAGGCTCCCAAGCGTATCGAACTGCTAAAGGAATTCGTAAGTGCGGAAGGCAAACCGGATGCTGCGCGAATCCAAGACGTTTGTCGCGCGCTTTACGCGCTGCCCGAGCGTGAGTTTCATTATGCGGCAATCTATCTGACGGGAGCGTTGAAAGGCAACTGGGATGATTCATGGGTGTCCCATTTTGAGATGTTGATGACCGTGAAGTCTTGGTGGGATTCGGTCGATGGCGTAAACAGCGTTTGCTTGAAACCGTTTTTTCGGAAACGGACCAAGCATGCCGAAGCGACCGCGCGAATTTGGGCCGCCTCGGATAATTTCTGGCTCCAGCGCGCCAGCCTGATCTTCCAACTCGGATATCGAAACGAAACGAATACCCGGCTTTTGGAGGAGAACATACGGAAGCTCGCGGATTCTGATGAGTTCTTTGTCCAAAAAGCGATCGGTTGGATTTTGAGGGACTATGCACGTACGGACAAGGAGTTTGTGATCCGCGTTTTGGAAGATGTTCCGCTCGCGGCGTTGTCGGTGAGAGAAGCTCGGAAGCATTTTTAGTTGATGAAGCCGACGCCGAATTGATAAAGTCGATAAAAATCGTCCGAGGAGAATTGCGATGCTGAGAAAGAGCCTTTTTGCGTTGATGTTTGCGAGTATTTTGGCGACGGCGGTTTTTGCCGACACCCTCGCCATCGGTTCAAAACTTGAGGATTTCACGCTCAAGGATCCAAAAGGCAAAGCGTACAAGGTTTCGGAGCTCAAGGGAGAGCATGGAACGTTGTTCGTTTTCTTGTCAGCGCAATGCCCGGTTGTGTCGCTTTACAATGACAGGATAAACGCGCTTGCTTCGGAATACGCCGCGAAGGGGATTCCGTTTGTCGGGCTTTACTCGAATGACACCGAATGCCTCAATTGGGTAAAGCATCATTCCTCGACGACATACAAATTCAAAACGCTTGTCGATGAAGGCCATGTGATCGCTGATCGTTTTGGCGCCGAATACACACCCGAAATCTACTATTTCGACGCTTCGGACAAACTCGTTTATCACGGCGCGATTGACGATGACAGATATGGCCGCGAGATTACAAGAAATCATCTTAAGATCGCGCTTGATGAGCAACTGGCCGGCAAAGCGATCACGCGAAATGACATCCAAGCGTTTGGTTGTTCGATAAAGCGCGAAGCGGAGTGAGGAAAGGAAGAGTTCCAAGTTCCAGGTTCCAGAAGTTCCAAGTTCTGTTCGGAGGAGTTGCGAGCTCTTTCCTGAGGAGTTCCGAGAATTTTGCGGGAACCGCGACCGAACTCAACACTCAATCGAGCCCCGAACGGGGCGGAAAAACGCAAGCCAGACGCAAGCGAAGCGCGGCGTCTGGAAATTTGGATTCCAGATTTCAAATATGAAATTCGTTTTTGGAAAATTTTTGTTTTGCTCCCTATGTCTGGCGACAGTTTTTGTAGTCGCGGCCTTTTCACAGGCACCGGCTCCAACGCCTTCAGCGTCGCTTCCCATCGTCACGAAAGTCGATGAGAAGACCGTGATGCCGCTTTTGAAGCCATCGGGCAAACCGCTTCTTATAAATTTTTGGGCGACGTGGTGTGTTCCGTGCGTCGAGGAGTTTCCGCTTCTTGTTTCGCTCCACAAAGATTACAAAGACAAGATCGACATCATTACGATCTCGCTTGATGATCCGATCGAGGCTACCCGAGACGTTCCCAAGTTTCTGGCCGAACAAAATGCCGAGATGCCAGCCTATCTTTTGTACACAAAAGATGAAAACGCGGTGATCTCTTCAGTCACCGACAAATGGGCGGGAGGGCTTCCGTTTACATTGTTTTTGGACAAGGACGGCAAAAAGCTATACGAAAGACAGGGTCTTTTGAAGGAAGAGGTGATGAAACCCCTCATCGATTCGAGCCTCGAAATCAAGGAATGCGTCCCCGAAGAGACCGATAAGATCGGTAACTGATGCCGGTGTCTGCGGAAATCAAAGGTCGAATCCGCTTATTCAGTCTTTCAAACCGTACACTCGACAAAATATTTCCGGTTCCTCACTCAAAAATATTGCCTTCTCAAAGAATCCCTGTTAGTCTCACAGATGAAACAATAATTCATACATAAGGAGACGCAAATGTTCAGAACGATCGAAGATTTTTCCAATTCATGGAAGTACGAAGCCGAAGAAACCCACAAACTATTCACCAATCTCACGAACGAATCGCTTAATCAAAAGGTAACCGAAGATGGACGCGCGCTTGGCTTTCTCGCCTGGCATATCGCGCAAACGATGCCGGAAATGCTTGGCGAAGTCGGTCTAAAAATCAACGGACCCGGCTGGGACACCTCGTGCCCGGAATCCGCCGAGGAAATCGCCGAAGCATTTTTGCAGGCCGCCAATTCGGTACTTGAGGAAGTAACGGCGAATTGGAACGACGAAACACTAAAGGAAATCGACACGATGTACGGCGAACAATGGAGCCGCGGTACAACCCTTTTCAACCTCGTCCTCCATCAAACGCACCATCGCGGCCAAATCACAGTCCTGATGCGCCAAGCGGGCCTCCGCGTTAACGGAATCTACGGACCCGCAAAAGAAGACTGGGCATCAATGGGCATGCCGGCGATGGCTTAGCTGTTGAGTGACACTTCGGTGCGAGATCTCATGCAGAGCGTAAGTGATTTCGTCCAAGGAAAGTCAAAAGACCCCGGTTGTCCCAAACAACCGAGGTCTTTTGTTCGTTTCAGCAATCGTCTATTTACTGGATTCCACACCCAACGTGTGGTTCAACAACGGTCGAATCAATTGCCTGATTTCACGCGGAAGCTGGAAAAGCGGACGATCGCTTTTTGTCTTGATTGCCTCATAAGACGCCCGCAATACTTTCAAAGGAATTTCGAGCTTTTCCAGTTCCTTTCGAACATCAATCGAGGCCGGGATATTTGGCATCCTAACACCAATCGAAGCCTTGCCGGCCTTTGGTGTTCTTTTACTCCGAAACTGCTCGACCACGATTTCCCAATTTTCAAGCCATCGCTTTAGATCCGACGCAGTAAATCTCTCCGATCCAAAAACAGCGACGGATTTCGTCATCATGTTTCCCAGAACTTCTGCTGATCCGTTGGATAGAAAATCAAAAAGCAAGACTCTCATCCAATCCTCATTGCGATTAAGATTCAGCCCAACCAGTGTCGGCAAGATCTCGTCCAAGCTGCCTTGGAGGATCGATGTCATTTCATCCGATACGACGTTTGTTGCAAGATCCCTGGCGCCTCTCTGATTGAAGTCATCGACCGAAAACCAAGCTTTTAGAAATTGTGTGACCAATCTAAGAGGAGTACCTCTTGAGTTCTTGGTCTCAACCGTCAGCCGCATCAGAGGCTCAGACAACTCGTAAAAGGTTTCTTTTCCGCGTTTCTCGGAGTCCACATAACCCAGCGTCGAAAGTTCGCCGAGTTGTTTTGAAGCGCTTCTTTCCTTTACAAATGCCCGCGCTGAAAGTTCTTTTACTGTCAATGCGCCGTCCGCTTCGGCGAGTGTTTCGATGATTCTTGCCTGTTGGGGAGAAAGCGAGCGAAGCCGTTCTTGATAGTATGAAGTCAAACCTTCCGCAAGCTCCTCAAATGCCGATACCAGGTCTTCCAAATTGTCCTTTGTCAAAAACTCGGAAAGAAGCACGTAGATTCTATGATTTCCGCCCGCAAGATAATGAAGCGCGCGAATCCGGTAGCGACCGATCGGTGTATTGAGAAAATCCGCCAGCTCCTGTTTTCCGACTTCCTTGCTGATGTTGGCTATCAGTTCCCGTGCGTCATCGACGCTCAGCGGATTGAGATGCTGTATTTCAAAAAAGCCAAAGAATGGTCTGGATCGATCGAAAACCGCTTCGAACAACTGTTGGGAAGTTGCGAGAATTGCGAACAATCCCGTTTCCTGGATCATGGATCTAAACAACTCTTGTCCCTTTTGTCCGATCGCTTCAAACGTTCGGTGAAGATTCTCGGTAATCAGAAGAATCTTTCTTTTGCCGAGGTCCTCGGAAATACGATTCAAGACCACTCTTGCGGCTGTCGATTGATCGGTTTCCCATATGCCGGAAATCTCTTGTGCGTAGTCGCGGGTAAACTCTTTCGGATAGGTTTTCTTGAGCCAACCCGCGATGCCCATCACAAGGTCCAAAACGTTTGTAAAGGTTTCGTCCTCTCCGAGCCACGCGATACGGATCTTGTCTCGAATCTCCGGCTTATTGTTTAACTCGTACTGCGTTAGCGTAACTAGATGGGTCTTCCCCGCACCCCGAGGTCCTACCAGGAGCATCTGATGCAGATCCCCTTTGATCGCGCTCTCCCCAAATATCGAAATGAGTTTTCCCAACAGCTTCTGCCTTTGAACAAAAATCCGCTTCAACACTTCCGGATCCGTGTTGCTCGGCGTAAACGCTGATATTCCTTTACGCATATGTCACCTCAAATCTCAATTGTTGAGTATCCACCATCTTTTCAAAAGCGGGAATGCCAATCTGTATGTTTTCGATTCGTTTTGAAGTTCGGATACCAAGTAGTGGTCGAGTTCCAAAAGTCTCAGCATTTCCAAAAGCACTTGTTTGGAATTCAGCGAATATCGGCTTTTCATTTGATTGAGAATCGCACCGATTCCCAAAGGTTCTTCCGCATGAACCAAACTCGTTATAATCTCGTTTGCAAGATCCGCTCTGGCGATCGCCCGGCCGTCCGCTCCTTCGATACTGCCTGGATAATAGTCGGAAATCCTTGATTGAAAATGCCGCATTTGCCATTCATCTTTTGCTTCGGTCAATACCCGATCGACAACACGTCCGACTTCTTTGCTCGAAACCGGTTGCACCGAGTCTGCCAGCTTCGCTGAAATTCTTTCGATGTAGAACGGTACTTCGCCGGAGAGCCGGGATACTTCCGCCGCAACATCGTGGGATTCGCAAGCAATAACCCCATTCTCCGCTAGCTCGCGTATCGCCAGTTCTTTTCCAAAAGCCGGATCCAAAGGCGGAACCTCAATCATCACCAAATCATTTAGTGGTTCAGCTGATACATCGGTATTGCGAAGGGAATTCAGAATATGATGCAGGCCTAGAGAACCGGAATAAATCATTCGGATATTGTCGTGGCTGAATCGGGAGGCCCTGAGTTCATTAAGAACCGAGAGGGCTTCGAGACCGGATCCGCCGTTCTTCCTTTCATTCGCTTCAATCAACTGGAGCATGTACGGAAGTTCATCAAACAAGAACACCACATTTTTTTCTCCGGCGCTCTTTGAAATAGCCTCAACCAGATTTCGATAGACAAGTTTCCAATCGTCTGGTTCAAGTTGAGGAAATTTGATGAGATTCCCGATTTGTGTTCCACCGATCTTCATAAGAAAGCTCCGAATTCCGGCAAGAACTTTCTCTTGCTTACCTGCGAGACCAATTGCTCTTGAGGCAAAATGCCCAAGGAACTCCTCAGGGGTTTCGCATCCTTCGAGATCGAAAAAAACGACCTGAAACCCATCTTTTGGTTCCCCGTTGAGTTTCCTTAATATCGTCGTTTTACCAAAGCGCCGTTCGGCAGTCATCACGATTGAGTTCTTTTCAAGAACCCTCCAAATCTTCTTGATCAATTGATCGCGTCCAACTACATCTGCCAGACTTGTTATTTTTGACATAGATGATCTCCAGTACATTCGGGCCGCTTCCATCGTACGACAATATCGTCGTACGACACTTTTATCGTACGATAACATTGTCGTACGTAGAAATCAAAGAAAATCGACTCCTTAGAGATGGTGAATCGCCTGCCTTGCGATTTGGAATTGATTGAACCAAAGAAGGCCCACGGATCAATCAATACTCTGAGAACAAAGCCAATCGACGATAGGCTAAAGGGGTTGTTCATCAGGCGTTTAAAAGCTGAAATTGACTAGTAAAGTGAATTCCAAAGAATCCAGGCTGGGCCCCTGCCTCCTTTTGCGGCAGGTGAAAGAGGTCAGCCTCTACTGGAACAACCATAAACCTAAGCACACCATGTATTTAGCGGCCGTAGCCAAGAACCTTTGCCCCTGCCGAACAAGCCGGCGGGGGTCTTTCATTGCTCGATTTCGCTTCCGGGAATGTTGTGCCTCTCGTTGCCAAAATCGCGTATGAGACAACCTCTGAAACGATTTCAGTTTTCAGAAACGCCAATAGAATTAACTGGAACTTGGGTCCCGCCATTTTTGAAAGAGCGATGCCTATCGTCGATTGGCAAGTTCCGCGTTTCACAAAGTGGCGAGGAATAGGAAGCCAGCACACGTAGTTGTTCCAGATATCAGATTTGCGAATCGTGCCCCAATCTTCGGACAAAGAACTCGCGAATGTCGAAAGACTTGTGAGAAATGAATTCAGTCTTGCCTGTTGCGGTAAGGATATGGTTCTATTCGGCACTGAAATGGGCGATCCGCGAAAGTCGAGATGGCTGACAGACACCGATCGAGATGCATTTCGGTTTTGCCCGATTTACGATCAAAGCTGGCAAAGTACGAAGCCCGAATAACTTACACGAAATTGCCGGGAGCCACTGATCAGATCGGGTCTGAAAGCACGATGTAACACCCACAAACCAAGTTTGTAAAATCCACTTTCAGCTAATACACTCATCTGTTTGATGAACGCTGGAGCGCGGTAATCTTATGACGGAAATCACACCGGAAGTTGTTGAACAGCATAATCTGACCCCCGCGGAGTATGACAAGATCAAGGCGATCCTTGGGCGCGAGCCGAGTTTTACCGAGCTCGGCGTGTTTAGCGTCATGTGGTCGGAGCATTGTTCGTACAAGTCGTCGCGGGTGCATCTGAAGAGACTTCCGACCGGCGGACCGAGGGTTATCGTTCCGCCCGGTGAAAACGCAGGCGTCGTCGATATCGGCGATGGCTGGTGCGTCGCATTCAAGGTCGAATCCCACAACCATCCGAGTTTTATCGAACCGTTCCAGGGCGCCGCTACGGGTGTCGGCGGAATTCTTCGCGATGTTTTTACGATGGGCGCAAGACCGATCGCGGCGATGAACTCGCTTCGTTTCGGCCCGCTGGCTGAAAATGAAAAGACAAACTCCAAAACCGCGAATCGAAACAAATCGATCTTGAAAGGCGTGGTTGAGGGAATCGCGCACTACGGAAACTGCTTTGGCGTTCCGACAATCGCCGGCGAGGTCGTTTTTGACGAGTCTTACAGTCTTAATCCGCTCGTCAACGCGTTCGCACTCGGACTCCTGCGCCACGATCACATCTTCTTCGGAAAGGCCTCGGGGATCGGAAACCCCGTGCTCTACGTCGGCGCGAAAACCGGACGCGACGGCATCCACGGCGCGACGATGGCATCGGCGGAGTTCGACGAGGAAGCGCTCGAAAAGCGTCCGACCGTGCAGGTCGGTGATCCGTTTATGGAGAAGCTTCTGCTCGAAGCCTGTCTTGAGGCGATGCGTTCAGGCGCGATCGAGGGAATTCAGGACATGGGCGCGGCCGGGCTTACGAGCTCATCGGTTGAAATGGCGGATCGCGCCGGAACGGGACTTGAGCTTGATTTGACGAAGGTTCCGCAACGCGAGGAAGGGATGACGGCGTACGAGATGCTGCTTTCGGAATCTCAGGAACGGATGCTGATCGTCGCGAAGGCCGGACGCGAGAAGGAACTCGTAGAGATTTTCAACAAATGGGATCTTGATGCCGTTGTTATCGGAAATGTCGTTGAGGGAAACCGCTTCCGTGTGTTTCACAACGGCGAACTGATGGCCGATCTACCGGTGGACAAGCTTACAGACGAGGCGCCTATATATTTGAGACCGATGACGGAACCCGAAAATCCGTTCTATGTCGAAGGCGAGTTCCCGGGCATCGAAACTCTTGCGGAAAATGACCACAACGCGGATCTCAAGAAGCTTCTTGCTTCGCCGAATATCTGTTCGAAGAGGTTTGTTTACGAGCAATACGACCACATGGTGCGCACGAATACGGCGGTTCTTCCGGGTGCGGATGCCGGTGTTGTAAGAATCAAGGAAACAAGGCGCGCCGTTGCGATGTGCCTCGACGGCTCGGGTAGATACTCAACGATCGATCCCAGGGAGGGCGCGCGATTGACGGTCGCGGAAGCCGCCCGAAACAACGTCTGTGTCGGCGCGCGTCCGATCGCAGTCACGAATTGCCTGAATTTTCCTTCCCCTGAAAGACCGACCGTGATGTGGTCGTTCTCGGAAACGATCGACGGGATGAAGGAAGCCTGCGAAGTTTTTCAAACCCCCGTGATTTCGGGCAATGTTTCGTTTTACAACGAAACCGATGGCGCCGGAATTTTGCCGACACCGACGATCGGCATGGTCGGACTCGTCGAGGATGTCAGAAAAATCATCACGCAGGGATTCAAAAACGACGGCGATGTGATCGCGCTTTTGGGAACCGACACCGCGACACTTTTTGCAAGCGAGTTTGCGCAGACCGTAGTGGGACTTTCGACCCCTCAGCTTATCGAACAGGGGCGAACCCCCAAAATCGACCTCGAGTACGAAAGAAATCTCCAAGACGCATGCCTTCGTCTGGCGGACGAAATGCTAATCAATTCAGCGCACGACTGTTCGGATGGAGGACTCGCCGTTGCCGTCGCAGAGCAATGCTTTGCCTCGCTCAACAATCCCTCAAACGGCGCGGCAATCGAATTTGAAGCTTCCGATCGCCCCGATTCCGAGCTGCTTTTCGGCGAGGGCCCCTCGCGTATTCTGGTTACGTTTGAAGCTGGAGATCTAGATCGAGTACAGGAAATCGTCGCCGAGGCGGGCGTCGGTTTTGCCGTCATCGGAAAGGTCGGCGGCGAGCGATTGGATATCAGCTGCGGCGGGCGTTCGCTTGTTTCGACCGCGATCGGCGAACTCATGGAAGCTTGGTCCGGTTCGCTCGAGAACCTTCTCGGCGTAAACGATTGACGCCCGAAACAGATGTCGGCGGGCGTTTACATCCATATTCCGTTCTGCAAATCGCGTTGTTCGTATTGCGATTTTGCGACCGATGTTTACCGCGATGAAGAACGCGTCGAAACGTATGTTGACGCGCTGGCGAGCGAAATTCTGTCCGATCCCCGGAACGCACCAATCGATACCATCTACTTCGGCGGCGGCACTCCATCGCTGCTATCACCGAAACAACTTGAGAAAATCGTTGGCGCGATCGAAACCAGCTTTAAGATTAAGGACGGCACCGAGTTCACGCTTGAGATGAATCCGGCGACCGTAACGCCGGATAAATTGAAAGACTTTCGTTCGCTGGGCGTCAACCGGGCAAGTTTTGGCGTGCAAACTTTTGACGACCGCGATCTCAGATTGCTCGCGCGCGGACACGACTCCGCCGACGCGCTTCACACTTTTCGCATGCTCCGCCAAGCGGGGTTTGAAAACATAAGCTTTGATCTCATCGCCGCGCTTCCCGGCCAAACGATTGAAAACTGGCGCGGCAATCTCGAAAAAGCGATTTCGCTTTCTCCCGAACACCTATCGCTTTATTTGCTTGAAGTTCATCCCGAAACACCGCTCGCCGCCCAGCTCGAAGCGGGGCGGCGAGCCATCCCCGATGAAGATCTTGCGGGAGAGATGTATCAGATTTTGCAGGACGAGATGGAGAGCGCTGGATATGAACAATACGAGATTTCAAACTTCTCGCGCCCCGGCTTCGCCTCTCGCCACAACACAAAATATTGGATGCTCGAACCCGTCTTCGGTTACGGCGTCTCGGCACACTCCTTTGACGGCAAAAACAAAAGGCATGCAAATGCACGTGAAACCGACGACTATCTAAAGCTCATTGAGACTCTTGGAAACGCGAGAACATTTTTAGAAGAACTCTCAACCGAGCAACTTATCGGCGAGTTTTCGTTTCTTAGACTGAGAATGTCGCGAGGCTTTACCGAGACGGAGTTTGAGGATAGGTTTGGCATCCGACTACCTGTTCGAATTTGGGATGAACTTCGACATTTTGAAGACCTCGGAATAACATCAACCCAAAACGGCGTTCTAAGGCTTACGAAAAAAGGCATGCTCTTTTCAAACGAAGTTTTTTCAAGCCTTGTGTAGTATTCTCATGCTGACGCTTCCGAGCAGGCAAAACCAAATCAAATCGCTCATCGGTGGGCCTACTCGCCAACACGAATTTAACTTCACGCGAAACCGCTTGAATGCGTGTTTCCAAAAACCAATAGGACACTTTTATGAAAAACCCACGAATCTTGAGCCACTTGTTGACCGTAGCGATCATGGCTCTATCGATTGCATTCGCCTCAACTACAGTAATTGCTCAAACGGTTGATTTCAAACAAGTTGAAGCAGAAGCGGAAAAGCTTTTCGAGGCCGGGAGATTTCTAGATTCTTTGCCGTTGTACGAGAAGTTGAGTGTCGCATATCCGGAGAATGCGACGTTTGCTTTTCGATATGCAGTTGGACTCATGAACAAATCGGTCGCAGTGACCATTCCCGCTGAAAAGATTCTGTATCGGAAGAAAGCGCGTGCCGCTTTTGTTAACGCCAAAAAACTCGGTTTCGAAAGCGAGCTGATGGAAACATTTATCGAGACAATCCCTATCGATGGCGCGCTTTCAGATGACAAATTTTCGTGGAACATGGAAGCGGAAGAAGCCATGAATCAGGCCGAATCCGCATTTGCGAGCGGAAAGATGGATGAGGCCCTCGCCTTGTACCAAAAGGCACTTAAGTTGGACCCCACGGTCTATTACGCGGCGCTCTTTTCCGGTGATGTTTACAAACAAAAAGGTGACTTCGCAAATGCCGAAATCTGGTATCAAAAGGCGATTGCGATCGATCCTTTTATTGAAACGGCTTACCGTTATTCGGCCACTCCCTTAATGAACCAGAAGAAGTACGATGAAGCCAGGAAACGATACGTTGAGGCATTCATAATTTCGCCTTACAGTCGGCTCGCACCGAGCGGGCTGATTCAATGGGGAGAAGTCACGAAAACAAAGCTTGCGCATCCAAATTTTGAAATCCCCGTCACCGTAGGAAAAAACAATGAATTTCAGCTTGATGCCAGTATCCTTTTAGGTGATCCGGATACCGGAGCGGGTTGGTTGATTTACCTGGGAATGCGAACAACGTACAAAGATGAAACATTCGCCAAAGATCACCCGAACGAAACGGTCTATCGGCACTCTTTGCAAGAAGAGGCTTATGCCCTTAGGGGTCTCATTGACTACTTTACCAAAGGCAAGAAAAAGCCAAAGAAAACCCCGGATGAGATAAAGACGCTCATCAATATTGAAAAGGACGGTTTCTTGGAGGCGTTTATTCTTCTCGCGCTTCCGGATCAAGGCATTGCTCGCGACCACGATGCTTACATGCGAGAGCATAAGTCGAGCCTGATCGGCTATGTCGAAAAATATGTGATCCGGAAGTAGCCTCGCCGATTAAATCGAATCGTTCGAAGGGTTTGTAACATTCCTAAAACCTGAATATTTTTCCGGCCCGGAGTCTTTCGCAGGCTTCGGGCTTTGATTTTGTGTGGCAACAAACACCCATTGGCATAACTTTTTCTCTCGCTTTCGTCCTTCCCGAAAACAATTCCTAAAGATTTGCCGTTAAACCTACCTAAGTAATAAGCTGACAATTCGCGAAAGTGCGAGAATTTTGATCAGCAACTTTGAATTGCAAAGAAAGCATCCAAAAAACTCATTTATTTCTAATGGGAGCCAGCAATCATGGGAACCAAGACTACATACCAACTTTCCGGAAAACAGATAATCCTGATCGGCGTAATTTCGGCTTTTGTCGCCGTTGCGTCGGTGCTTCTTCTGACAAATATCTCGAAGCTCGTCGGAGCTTTTCAATCGGATAAAGGCCAAACGTCATCTTTTGCCGACAAACCGCTTGCAGGGATCAAGGATCCGCTGTCGGTTACCGATGAGCAAAACAGCATCGATGTTTACAAGGCCGTCTCGCCGGGCGTCGCATTTATCACCACGAGTTCGCGTTTTGAGACATTTTTTGGAGAGGAGTTCGAACGCGAGAGCGGATCCGGTTCGGGGTCTGTTGTCGATTCGCGAGGCTACATACTTACGAACTACCACGTAATCGAGGGAGCCTCAAAGCTTACGGTAAGTTTTGGCGGGGAAAATGTTTATCCGGCAACCGTCGTTGGCGGCGATCCCGATACCGATCTCGCGGTAATAAAGATCACGCCCCCAAGCAACGGTTTGACTGTCGTTCCTATGGGCGATTCTTCAAAACTCGTTGTCGGGCAAAAGGTGCTTGCGATCGGAAATCCGTTCGGACTCGACAGGACGCTGACAACCGGAGTTATCTCGGGGCTAGAACGCCCGATTCGCGCCAAGAACAATCGCCCGATTGATGCCGCGATTCAAACCGATGCTTCAATCAATCCTGGAAACTCGGGCGGACCGCTCCTCGACAAATACGGACGGATGGTCGGCATCAATTCACAGATTCTGAGCCCGAGCGGTGCTTCGGCCGGTGTCGGCTTTGCGGTTCCCGTCAATACGGCGAAGCTTGTCGTGCCCCAATTGATCCAATTCGGCGAGGTTCGTCGGCCAAAGCTCGGCGCAACTTACATTAGCGTCGAACAGATCAAACGAAGATACAGACTGCCCGTCGAGGAAGGTCTCCTTGTTCGTTATGTAAACCGCGGCGGTCCGGCGGATCAGGCCGGGATACGCGGATTCACGCGCGATGGAAACGATATTCTTCTTGGAGACATTATCCTTTCGGTTGATGGAACAAAGATAAATTCGGAAGACGATCTTTATCGATTCCTTGAAAAGAAGAAGATCAACGACACCGTCAACGTGGAAATTTTCCGGACAGACAACAAGCTTACGATTCCAGTCAAGCTAACGCAGGTGCCGAATGCGAATCGCGGTCAACAGCTGAGGCAATTTTAGGGAGAATTTCGATCAGCAGATTCATCAGATGAATTTTGTTAACGAAGGATTCGGTTGGATCTGCGTCCATTGCAGTCGGGAAGAAGCACCGGGAGGCGCGACTTCTCGATTGCTGTTTGAAGGGGAAGCGGAAAAAGGGGCCTCGCAAGCTATCGGATCAAGAGCGAGATGGAAGGATTTCGAAAACCGAATCCTTTGTTGCCCAAGGTGTGGACGCGAGGAACGCGTTGATGATCGAAATCGCTGACCGGCATCGCATACCGGGTAAAAGGGTACGGTTTGAGAAACTGAGGTTAACGTTTGCGGTTTGGAGCCCGTCTTGATTGTTGTTGGATAGTTTCTTCCAAGCCAACGTGCATTCCGGAATGTACATCTATTGTTAAGCCCGGTTTTCCAAATTGAAATTAGGGTAGTTTCGCCCCCGGAGGAGTTATGCGTTTACGATTTGCAGCCTTTTTAATCTTTTCGGCACTTGTGATGCCGTTTGCTTCTTTGCCTGCCGGGGCATCGACCAGTACGGATCTTGCGGCCAAACTTCCCGCCTCAGACGGAGTTATCGTTGTCGATCCGAACCGCCTGATGAACGAGGCCTTGCCTCAGATTCTTTCTGAAAATCCGACGCTGCTCGCAAAAATTAACACCGAGATCTCGAAGCTTTCCTCTAAAACCGGTTTGGATCTCAAGAAATTCAACAGCGTCGCGATCGGTCTTAACGACGTAACACTCGAAGGCGGCGGCCAGGAATACGAAATGGTCATGCTAGCCAAGGGAACCGTTTCCGAAAAATCAATAAAGCAGGCCGCTTCTACCGCTTCGAAGGGGGATTTCAAAACCAAAGAGTTCAAGGGCAAAAAACTCTATCTGTTCTCGGTAAAAGAACTGATCGACGCGAACAAGCCCGCAGGAGCGAAAACCGGATTTGGCGAGAAATTGATGGATCAGTTTTTTGGTACGCTTAACAAGGAAGTCGCTTTAACACTGTTCGATGATTCGACGGTGGCCTTTGGAACCCCTTCGAGAGTAATGGCGGCAATCGAAGGAACAACCAAAATCAGCCCCGATCTTCTTGGTCTATTGAATCGCAAGCCCAACTCACTGGCGAGTCTCGGCCTGAATCTCAAGGATGGTTTGTCCAGATTCTTTATTCTTGAAGAAGACGAACTTGGCGAAAGCCTTGGTTCGGTACGCAGGCTGCAAGCGTCTTTTGATGTAAACGACGGCGTTTCGAATCTCTCGATCGCCGCAAAGACAATAAATTCGGAATCAGCTGAGGGTCTTGCGTTTACGATCCAGGCGATGACGGAAGTGTTTGCGTCGATTCTCAAGAAGAACAGCGGCGCAGACAAACAGGTTTATGCGAGGATGCTCGAAAATCTCGCAGTTGAACAAAATGCGGATGAGATAACTATTGACCTTAGCGTAACAAAAGCCGACATGGATGTGGTTGTCGGTGGAAAATAGCTTTCGCCAAAATCGCCATTGCAATCGGCAATTGGTGCTTTTGATGCCTCCTTTGGAAGCCGCCGGCACAATCCGGCGGCTTCCTGCATTTTGGCCAACACGCAACCAAACCCGCCGAAACGCAATCCAACCAACCCCTCTCCTCTTTTAGGATTCTTTTCGAAAACGTAATATATGAAAATGAAAACGCGAAGATTGATCCAACCATTTGTCCTGGCGCTGTTTCTGTTTGCCTCTTTCGCAAACGCGCAGACCAGTGCTCCAAAGCCGGAAGATGCAAACGCATCCTCACCAAAAGCGAAACAAAGCTTGGTCGATTTGCAGACCAAAATCGCGATGGTTCTCGCAAACCCCTCATTGCGGCGTGGCCAGGTCGGCGTCAAGATCCTCACCTCAAGCGACGGAGCGGTTGTTTATGAAAGAAATGCCGAAAACTATTTCATGCCGGCTTCGAACATGAAGAGTTTTACGGTCGCGGCGGCAATCGAGCGTTTGGGACCCGATTTCAAATTCCGTACTAGCGTTTACACGATGACGCCTCCGGATGAATCCGGGACGGTGAAAGGCGACCTTATCGTTTACGGAAGAGGCGACCCAAGCTTTTCAGGCTCGTTTAATGAAGAGAACCAATACGCACGGTTTGACGAACTTGCCGATGCGCTTGTTGCCGCGGGTGTGAAGAATGTAGAGGGTTCGATCGTCGGTGACGATTCGTATTTTCGGACGGAACCGATTCCCAGCGGTTGGGAATGGGATGATCTTCAATGGTATTACGGGGCCGAAGTTTCGGCTTTGACCGCTTTCGACAACACGATCGGAATGAAGGTCGCCTCGGGAATCGTTGGGAAACCCGCCCTCGTGCTTCTTGATCCGTACAGTCTCGTGGTTCGAATCGTCAATAAAACCACAACGGTCGGTGCCGGAGAAAAAGATTCTCTTCGGATTACAAAACTGCTTGGACAAAACGTCTATGAGATTTCCGGGAACGTTGCTGTTGGCGGAAGGGGATTTGACGGAAGGATCGCGGTCTCGAAACCGGCGTTGTATTTTGCCGATGTTTTGGCCCGCAGGCTTCGTTTAAAAGGCGTAACGATAAAGAATGGAGTTCGTTCGATCGGCTCAAGCGAGCGCGGCTCCGAAGTTTTTCCAAATGAGATTTATTCCGAAATCGCGGGCGTCGATTCGCCGCCGCTTTCATTGATCGCGCAAAAGACGATGAAACCGAGCCAGAATCTTTATACGGAACTGATTCTCAGAGCGCTTGGTGAAAAAACAGGATCAACGAACGAACCCGAGGCATCCAGCGAAAAGAAGGGAATCGACGAGGTAAACGCGCTATTGTCGCGCGCAGGTGTCGAGCCGCGGAGCATAATTCAATATGACGGAAGCGGTCTTTCGCGGCATAATCTGATCACTCCCGACGCCGCCGCAAGGTTGTTTCAATATATGGACCGAAGTCGAAATGCGGCCGTTTGGCGCAACGCGCTTACGATCGGCGGTGTTGACGGCACACTTCGAAACAGATTCAAGAACACGATCGCTCAAAACAATGTACGCGGCAAAACCGGTACGATCGATCAGGTTTCCGCGCTTTCCGGTTATGTCACCTCCCGCTCAGGTGTTCGGTTTGTGTTTTCGGTACTGACAAACGCCATTCCCGATTCGAGACTCAGAACTGACACGATAGACAAGATTGTTCTCGCGCTTGCCGAATACGATGGCGAGTTGTCTCCTAACCAGGTTACCAGCGGCGCGAAATAGTCCGGGTTTCCAAAAATCAAAGAACAAAAAAAGGCGGATCTTTCGACCCGCCTTTTTCTTGTTTCGGTTGAACCGGAATTACCAGCCACCGCCGTATCCACCGCGATTGCGACCACCGCCACCTCCGCCTCCACGATCTTCTCGAGGTTTGGCTTCGTTAACGACGATATTGCGACCGTCAAGATCCTGACCATTGAACTGCTCGATGGCAGCCTTGGCTTCGGCCGCACTGGCCATCTCAACAAATCCAAATCCGCGAGAGCGGCCGGTGTCACGGTCTTCAATCACACGGGCCGATTCAACATTTCCTGCCTGGGCGAAATACTGATGAAGATCATCGCTCGTCAAATGAAATGACAGGTTTCCAACATAAAGTTTATTACTCATCTCTAAATCTACTTCCTCAAAACGGGCAGCTAAGCAAGGCGGGAAATCTCAATTGATTTATTACCGATTCCGCATGACGGGCCTAACTATCAAAAACTAAAAACTGACCAAATACCTAACACGAACTCTCAAACCGAACTAAAGCCGTCATGCATTCTTCTGCCACGGGTGCATCTTTCGAGATACATGGAGAGCGAAACAGTTAATTATCCGTGTTCAATCCGTTTTTTTCAACCGTTGCGAGCCAAAAAACGAATATTGTTTCAAAATATCTTTAGACCCCGGAAACGTAAGATTCGAGAAGATCAACCGTCTTTCCCCAAAACCCAAGCTCCCGAAGTGGGAATCACGACGCCTTAAGTACTGCAAGGAGTTTGTCGTGAATACCCCCGAAACCGCCGTTCGACATCACCGCGACAACATCTCCTTCGGTCATTACGGGCCGTAAGTGTTCGACAATTTCGTCGGCATCAACCAGCGAATACGACGGCTTGCCTTGAAGCTCTATATCCTTTACAAGCTCTTTCGTATCAAGCACCTTGCCCAATTCGCTCGCCTTTGCGGTGTCATAGACTCCCGCGATGATCACGTAATCAGCGTATGCAAAGGCTTTGGCATAGGGTTCCTGGAAAACCGCCAATCTCGAAGACCACGAACGCGGTTCGAAAACTGCGATCAGCCGTTTGCCCTCGTACTTCTGTTTGAGAGCTTTAAGCGTCTCTTCAACCGCGGTCGGGTGATGAGCAAAATCATCGATCACCGTAACTCCGCGTTCGACGCCGCGGATCTCGACCCTTCGCTTTACCGATTTGAAGGTACGCAACGCCTCCTGGATTTTTTCCACTGGTATTCCCCACGAATCCGCCGCGACTATCACCGCAAGACAATTCCTGACATTGAATTCACCTATAAGAGTAGTCTCGAATTCTCCAAAACGCTCCTCGTCGCGGTACACCGTAAACCGCATCATGTCACCCGAAAAGTCGATGTAGTGAGCCTGCCATTTTGCGTCTCCGCCCGTACCAAAGGATTCGATATTCGTGTGAAGCTTGCCCTCCATTTCCGCGAGCACCTCGCGAACCACGGGAGAGTCGGTACCAACGACGAGTCGTCCGTTTGATGGCACGAGGTTCATCAAACGCGAAAATTGAAACTTGATATCTTGAAGATCACGGTAAATATCGGCGTGGTCGAATTCGATGTTGTTTACGATCGCGATCTCCGGAAGGTAATGCATAAATTTCGGATTCTTGTCGAAATAGGCCGTGTCATACTCATCTCCTTCAATCACAAAATAGTCGCTTTCCGTAACCCGAAAGCTCTTGCCAAAATTCTGTACAACGCCGCCGACGAGGAAGGAAGGGTTGAGCCCACCGACTTCCGCCACCCATGTCGCGATACTCGTCGTTGTCGTCTTTCCATGAGTCCCCGCAACCACCAAAGAGTGTTTTCCGCGTATGTACAAGCGCTTAATCGTTTCGGCCTGTGAAAAATACGGAAGCTTGCGATTGAGCAGTTCCTCAAGTTCCGGATTGCCCCTCGAAATCGCGTTTCCTACGATGATGGAATCCGCGCCACAGTCGAGATTCTCGGGGCGATACCCCTTCATGATCTCGATTCCAAGACTCTCGAGTTGCGTTGACATCGGCGGATAAACATTCTGATCCGAACCGGTTACCTTGTGTCCGCTGGCCTGAAGCATTCCCGCGAGCGAGGCCATCGCCGTCCCGCAAATGCCGATTAAGTGAAAATGCATGAAAAAAATCCTACAAAATTTGATACGGTGTTTGCCGTTCGGGGTATGGTAGCAAATACGAAAACGGAATTCAGCCCGATCGGTCAAAACGGGATTCCAATCTGCAAAACCGATCCCGAAAGTCGTTCATGATTTGGGGGATAAACTTATGAAAAAACTGATGTTTCTAGTCGCACTGGCTCTCTTCGCGATAACTGCTTTTGGACAAACCGACCCGACAACTCCGACAGTTCCGGAGAAACTCGCAAAGGCCGAAAAGTACATAAAAACGGTTGACGAGCTGATCGAAAAGCGCGGCAAACCCGACATCGTAATCGCCGATGCTTCCGATTACACGGATTCGGACGAACCCAAATGGAAGACTTATCCGACGACAGAAGCCGCTGACGAAGAAGACCTTTATACGATTGCCTATGTATGGAAATCCAAAGGCCGCGTCGTCGCGATCAATCTTACATATTCAAGCCCATCAGGCGATTGGGCGCAATACGTTTCCTATACCTTCTACAGAAATGGACAAGTCGCTAAAGTGGACCGCGAACTTCGAACTTTTATGGATGACATGATCCTCAATAGAATCAAGTACTTCGATGAATCGGGAAAAATCGTAAAAGAAACGACGGAATTTTTTGATCTCGCTTCAAAGGAGCCGATACCGGCAAAGAAGGATTTTATGGATATCGATGTCGATATTTATGAAAGTTTGGACAAATTCCCTTTCGCCTCATTGCTTGGGAAAAAGAAGCAATCAAAAGCTTCAAAATAGAACTGCGACAACTTCGCATTCTCCCCATTCGACTCGATATTCGAGCGGCGCCTGTTTTGAAACGAAGAATGCGTCGCCCGTTTGCAGCTTTCGAATATCGTTTCCGAAATCGAGCTCGATTTCGCCTTTGGACAGATAACAAAAGCGATCCGAATCACCACATGGAAAACCAGCGACCGCGCCGAGTTTTAGTCTGAAAACCGAAACCGTGAATCCGACACCGGAATCACTTCCGATCCCGGTTTCCCGTCTCGAACCGATTTCATCAAAATCTTCCCAAACCGCTTCGCGGGCAAGAGATCGTGCGAAACTCTGTCCGCCGAATTTTCTTTCCAACCGCTTCTTTTCATTCGGAAGCTCCAGAGTCTTCTCCGCGAAAGTGAGGTGTTCGGCAGGTGAACTGACTTCGAGAACTTCGAGTCCGCCAATTGCCTCCAACACCCTGTGTCTGATTCCGGTCGGCTGCAAAACGCAGTCACCCGCCTCGAGCCAGAATGGGTCGCCCTGATCTTCATAGACGAGCAACACACGCCCCTTCAAGCAATAGATAAGTTGGAAATCGACCCTGTGAAAATGCACGTAGTCCGGAACCGGTCCGTCTTCAGGAATCGAGATATGCGAGGCGATCAACAACCCGCCAAGTCTTCCGGGGAGCAGATCGCGGTAACTCATTCCGGCCCTGCCAGTGATGCCGTCGCCTTCCGCCGCATCGGAAATCAAGAACTCTACCGAGCCTTCTTTTAACACCTCGGCGGTAGAATCCCCTGGATCCAATCCCGGAAGCCAATCATCTACAGCCTTCAAATCAAAATTTCCATCAAGAGAACCTTCCGGCGCCAATCGTACGACGACCTTGAAGCCGTTTCGCGAAAAACCAACCGCACGCGGATTGTCTGCGGGAAAGACAAAATCGAGTTCAAAACCCATTTCCCTTGTGAGCCTTTCGCTTGCCGAATCAATATCTTCGGTCCAAAGCGTGAAATTGGTTTTTGGCAGGTTGGTCATTGAAGGCAGAGTTCCAAGTTCAAAGTTCCAAAAGTTCCAAGATTAAGAAGTTGCGACCACTCTAAAAGGTCGATTTTGCAGATAACTCGCTATTTCAGCGGAGCTCAATCAAGCCCTGGAAGGGCGGAAATAAAATAGCCAGTCGCAAGCGGAGCGCCGCGTCTGGTCAGGGTTCGGCAATGGCTTTACGCTCTGAAGGGGCGAATTGCCACGTTTCGCGAAAACTTGTTAAGGCCCTTCGGATTAAATAGGACATATTTGCGATTCGTTCCGCCCCGCTGGGGCTTTTCTCCTTGTTGCGATCTCGACCCGAGGCTGCGCTTCGCTTGCCGCGGGCTTGCGTTTTTCCGCCCCGTTCGGGGCTCGCTTGAGTTTTGGCAACATTTGCGGTTCCTCCCAAATGCTCGGACCCCCACACAACACAAATTCCAAAGAATCCGAATCTGCATTTCCCGAAAACTGCCTTGAACTCACATTTTAGAGTGAACTCATAAGTTCCAAGATTAAGAAATTGAGTCCACTCTAAAAAATAGGTTTTAATCCAAAATCCGGATTTTCCTTTTCGGACGCGGAGCGTCACGTAGATCGTAGATCGTGGGTGGAGCGGCTTTGCGCGGAACCCACGGTAAACATAAAAACAACGTTCGCGCCGGGACTCGGCTCGGAGAATCCCCGCAGTTGGAGTCCATTGGCCGTCACTCCGAACAGAACTCGAAACTCAAAACGCGAAACTCGCGACCAAACCGGCCTTTAGTTCCGACGCGGAAAAAAAGCTTGTAAACCCCTTGTCCCAAAGTTTATCCTATAAGTCACCTTCCACTTAAATTAGCCTTCCTCTATTTACCTCAAGCCTTTCCGGCAACTTTCCCAAAACGATGTCTCTCTACGTATCAGACTCCGATGCGACATTTCGAAAGGGCATACGCGTTACGCTTAAGAACGCTGTCAATTTCGATATCGTCTTTCTAATCGGTTCAAAGAACTACACGGTTAAGTCCGGCCAAACGCAACAGGTTCGCGCGACCGAGGGCGACTCGATCGAGGCGCGCCCGATGTTTATCGGCATCGACAGTGGATTTATTGTTGGTGGCGTGAAAACGGAAACTACGCTCACATGTCTTCTTGAAACGGATGGAAGCGAGGTGCCGGTTCTGGTGCTCGAAGCCGAACAAACGTAATTACGAGACACACGCCGTAAACAAACCCATCCCCGGAATTAAATCATTTCACCCTGAAGCCAAACAGCGTTAGAATCTCGAAAACAAACAATTCGAGGTTTCTATGCGATTTTTCCGTATTCTCGTCGTACTGTCCCTTTTCTCGGCAACGTTTTTTTCTCAGACCACACCGTTCCTTTCTCTGGAAGAGGCTCAGATGCTTCGCAATGAGATTTCGGGTGACCGTTCCTTCGAACACATCCGTGTGCTTTCGCGCTGGCATCGCGATTCCGGAATGGAAGGCTATTTCAAGGCGTTGGACTATGTCGCCGAGACGGCGAAGGAAAACGGTCTGGCCGATGTTTCGATTATCAAGCAGCCCTTTGTAAATGCGGATGGATCGCCGCGAAACTATACGGCAAAGAGCGCCGAACTCTGGATCGTCGAACCGTTTGAACTAAAACTCGCCGATATCGGTGATCACGCCCTGTACCTTTCGGACAATTCTCGCGATGCCGACATTACCGCCGAACTCGTCTGGGCCGGAGACGCTTCCGACAAAGAGTTTGAGGGCAGGGACGTCAAAGGCAAGATTGTTCTCGCAAACGCGAATGCCGGATTTGCGGTTTCCCAAGCGGTTTACAAGCACGGTGCGGCGGGCGTGGTTGTTTACACGACTTCGGAATCTAAAAGCGTCCTCGATTTTCCCGATCAGCTTCCCTGGACACGGATTCCCGATCCGCCTGCAGGCAAATCGGGAACTTTTTCTTTTAACCTTTCCCCGCGAAAAGGCGATACGCTTCGTCAGCTTTTGGAAACGAATGGGATGCAGGATCTTTTTGCGACCGGAAAACGCACTCCGGGCGGCAAAGTCCGTCTCCGCGCAAAGGTCGATACATTGATCGGTACGGAGAACAAGAACATCGGCACCGGTATGGTCGAAGGATGGATCCGTGGCACGAAATACAAAGATCAGCAGATCGTTATCACCGCCCATCTTCAGGAAGAACAGGGATCGGCAAACGACGATGGCAGCGGCTCCGGAAACATCCTCGAGCTGGCACGGGTTTTTTCGAAGCTGATCCGCGAGGGCAAGATTAAGCCACCTCTTCGAGACATCAGATTTTGGTGGACCGATGAAATCTCCTCGGAATACAGATATTTTCGCGACAATCCCGGTTCCGAAAAGTCGATGCTTGCGAACCTTCATCAGGATATGACGGGCGCCAAGCAATCGATCGGGAGCCGCGTGCAGCATCTCATCTTTAACCCGCATTCGAGAACTTCGTATCTCGACGCGTTGTTTGAAAGCGTCGGCAATTACGTGATTCTGACAAACAATCCCTTTATCCAGGCCGGGCGGCAGGGCGGTTATCCGCGACCGCATTCTCAACCCATCTATTCGACCCGCGGATCGCGGGAAGGTTACAACGCACGCTTTGTGCCCTATTTCGGTTCTTCGGACAATCTCGTATTCGTCGAAGGCAAGATCGCGGTGCCATCGGTGGCGATGGTGAATTGGGATGACTACTACATTCATTCCTCCGATGATGATCTCGACAAGCTCGATCAGACGCAGCTTCAGCGAAACAATTTCATCATTGCGGCGATGGCGTTTTATCTAGCGTATGCAGAGGCCAACGACATTCCGGCGCTCGCATCGGAAACCTATTCGCAGGGACAGCGGCGGCTCGCGCATGATCTGTCGCAGGCATTCCGTTTGATCGGCGAAAAGGAGGACGGACTCGCTATGGCGCAAGTGCTGGTTCGACAGGGAATCAAACGAGAAATACGCGCACTCGAATCGATGCGCGTAATCGCTGACAAAAACGCTGACGCCAACCGGGTGATCGATCGATTGATAAAGATGGTTGAAAGCGGCCAATCAAAAATGCAATCCGATATTGCGGAGTTCGCGCGCGCGAAGAACGTCGGTTCTGAAACGACAAGCACTTTGATACCCGCTTCATCGAAAGTACCCGAAAACATCGCGTCAACCGAGACATACTTCCAAAAACGCGCCCGAATCCGTACAGGGCTTCATCCGGCGATGTCGAGCGAAGTTATGAACTTTGTCGATGGAAACCGGAGCTACAGCGAGATCTGCGAAGCCGTCATGGCGGAGTCGTTATCGGCCGGTCCGTTCTTCTATGGAACCGTCGATTGCAACGATGTTTATTCGCTGCTTGATGCGAACGTAAAATCCGGGGCCCTGCGACTGAAGACAGAGTAGCCTGAGTTTTACTGCATAATGAAAGAAGGCCCTCGTCGCTTTGTCCGGCCGGGGGCTTTCACAGTTTCCGCGATTAATCGCTTTTTTTTGGATGTACGGAACGATCCTTTAGAACAACTTCAAAAACATGACCGACGGCATCGAAAAGGATTCCTCAGACCAGCTCAAGAACTTCCTATATGCGACAATTTAAAACAGCTCCGCCTCTGCACCGTTCTGCCCAAAAAGTGGCCGTTTTAGCGCAAAGGTCGAATTCGAACGGACGAGTACAGCACGACCAGAAGTGGCCGGCACGCCTTCCGTCGTCGAATGCGGTATTAAATTGTGCGGTGCATTTTTGCCGGTGGTGCCAGCAGACCTCGTACGAATCGGTCCAGAGATTTTCCTTCAGGAACATTCGCCCCAGGGCAAGCGCTCGTTGCGGAAAAAGCCGACTCGATTCGTACAGAGTGGAATGACTGTTACTGGATGTTTTGAGCTAGGGCCGCGCCAAGAATTGCACTCGAGAAACCTGCCAAAACGATCGCCGCAAAAAAGATTATTACTTTCAACTTCATAGCTGGAATGTGGTCGGGAGAAGGTGAATGGTAATGTGGAAGGTTAATTTGAGTGTGGAAGTACTATAAGTATAGCCCACTGTTAAACCGAATACAAGCACTTTTATCCATTCGCAACTCGCTTTCGATGAATGTTTATAGGGGTCTCCGAATCCCGGCAATTTTTTTCGGTCACTTTGACCGAGTTTTTCATCCGAAATCGGTTCGAGTCGAGCTAAGTTCAATCTGACCGTTGAAAGCGCATCAAATTCGGTCAAACTGACCGAGTTATGGTGTCCCGCGTAACCGAGCTTAAGCAGCAGATGCTCGTTAACATCTGTATTTGCACCATTTACAGGTTTTCTGGAATTCATGGCACGAGCGTTGCGATAGTATTCGGCGTCCGCACCTAGCGGTAATTTCATACGGAGTAATTGAGCCATGAAACCAATCGCAAAAACAGAAAATCTGAGCATTCGCAGAGACACCGGTGAGTTGTTTATCGAAGATATCGTCAACTCCAAATTCATTCATCTCAATCCGACTTCCGCGTACGTATGGGAAAAATGCGACGGAAGACACGAGCCATCGGAAATCGCGCAAGAAATGGGCGAGGAACTAGGAGTTTCGGTTAGCGAAAGCGTAATCGCCATGGCGCTCAACAAACTCCGGAATGAAGATCTAGTGGATATGGAACTCAGCCTGGCATAAGTCCACGGCTGGTTACACCACCAAATTTGCCCCAAATCTTTTTAGGTCCGATGTGCTGTCGGATGTTGATGTCGATCTTTGAAACAAGAGTTCCTATTGAAAGCGAGATTCGCGCTGGAGTCCGGGTTTTCTGTTCGGATGCAGCTCGTAGCGGGATTTCCGCGAGTGGAGAAGCGTAGCGACAAACCCTAAGACGGGAATGAATGCTCGCACCGGGCACAGGAAACGCGCTTACTTGCGTTGCTCCGACCGCCCCTCGCGTTGATTGAATTGCACTCGCCTCCGCCTTTTAGAATTCGACACTTGCCACTGATCTTGGAACTCGGAACTTGGAACACCAACCATGGGAATTAACTTCCCCATGAAACCCGTCAGCCGTCTTAACCATCTTCTCCGTCTGACGGGTTTGGTGTTTGTGGCCGATTTTGACTTTTACCCCCGCTTATTTCTATCATTCCTATTCATTTTCGAATGAGTACGGACACAAATAATGAACTCAGTTCTTTGCCGATCGGAATCTTTGACTCCGGTGTCGGCGGGCTGACCGTATATCGCGCGCTTCACAACCGACTCCCGCTTGAACGCTTTATTTATCTCGGTGACACCGCCCGAGTTCCCTACGGAACGAAATCGCTTTCAACCGTCGAACGCTACGCGATCGAAAACGCGAAGTTTTTGGCCAATCGCGGGGTCAAGCTTTTGGTTGTCGCCTGCAATACGGCTTCCGCGTTGGCTCTACCGGCGGTAAGGAACGCGATCGGAATCGACGTTATCGGCGTGATCGGACCGGGCGCGCGCAAGGCCGTAAGAGTCACCGAATCTCTTTCAACAAATAAAATCGCGGTTATCGCGACCGAAGCGACGATTCTCAGCAACGCCTATCTGGATTCAATCAAGGAAGCCGCCGGTGAGAAGTTTGACGTCAAACAAGGCGCGTGTCCTCTCTTCGTGCCATTGGCGGAAGAAGGCTGGACGGAAGCCGAAGAAACCTATTCCATCGCCGCGAAATACTTGCGGGAGATTGTCGGTTTTGGACCTTCGGCTTTGGTTCTCGGTTGTACTCATTACCCGATTTTGAAGCATGTGATTGGAAAGACCGTTGGCGAAGATGTCGTCCTCATCGATTCGGGTGAAGCGACCGCCGAGGAGGTTGAAAACCTCCTTTCCCAAAAGAATTTAGCCAATACGGCACAAATTTCATATAATCGGGAACGTCGGCTTTGTGACGACTTGGATCATTTCTTTGTGACGGATGCCGCCGAAAGGTTTTCAAATGTCGCCGGACGTTTTTTGGGAGAGCGGCCTTCAAGGCTTGAGGCTATTGAACTCACCTGATGATTCGAATCGAAACAAGCCAATTGCTGATCGATAATTTTAACCAGCAACCCCATGCCTTTTAGCAGAATCGATAATCGCGCATTCGACGAATTGCGTAAGACGAAGATAACCCCCAACATTTCGCCATACGCGGAGGGTTCGGCGCTGATCGAGGTCGGCGGAACAAAAGTCCTATGCATGGCGAGCGTCGAGGAAACCCTTCCCCATTGGTTGCGCAACCAAGGTAAGGGATGGGTCACGGCCGAATACGCGATGCTCCCGCGAGCAACCCATACCAGAATAAAACGCGAGATTCAAAGACCTTCGGGCAGAACGATGGAGATCCAACGCCTGATCGGAAGAAGTCTCCGCGCCGTCGTTGATATGAAAAAACTCGGCGAGAGACAGATTTATGTCGATTGCGATGTGATTCAGGCAGACGGAGGCACGCGTTGCGCATCCATTACAGGAGCATATGTCGCGTTGGCGCTTGCATGCCGGCGGCTTGTGAGCATGGGAAAGATCAGCGGCTCGCCGATCCTGAGCGAGGTTGCCGCGGTCAGCGTGGGAATAGTCGAGGGTACCGAGATCCTCGATTTGAAATATGAAGAAGATTCCTCGGCAGATGTCGATATGAATGTTGTCTGCACGGGAACCGGAAAGTTTATCGAACTTCAGGGAACGGCAGAACAGGAGCCGTTTGACCGAAAACAAATGGATGAGCTCCTGGCGCTTGCCGAAAAGGGGGTAAATGAATTGTTTGAAATTCAAAGGAGAGCTTTGAACAACCAAATGACCGCGAAATGAAGAACACGGATTTTTACAAATTGATCGATGATCTGCTAGAGAGGGAAACCTCGAACGGCAAGATTCCAAGACTCGACGGTTTTCTGATATCACTTTGGCAAACCGCTTCACAATCAGAGAAACGGAAACCGATGATCGAGGATTTGATCGCATGGATCAAATTCGCTCTCAGACACGAGCCGGCAAAGTTCGATCCTCAGTGGATGCAGCGTGCGGTAGCCTTCGCCGAGTCTGCGTTTGAGGAATGGGAGAATACGATTCTTGGGCAGATTTCCGAACTCGATGAGCTATTTGAAGAAATCGGAGATGATGACGTCGCCAATCATTACGGTCGAAATGAATGGTATAACCTCAAAACCGAACAGTACTTGAAGGGTGCCGTTAGCGGCTTGTTTGGCGGCGACGAAGAGGACGACGCCGATCCTTACGATATCGAACAGTTTACCTGGCAGGACTTTGCCGATTTTTTGGATACCGGCAAGACTTACAATTAAACCGATCAAGCGCTTTATCTGTTTGTAACGGACATACGCGAAGTGCTCGAAATATTATCCAGAAAGTCTCGACACCGGAGCTCATTTTTCAAGGGCTCCGGTGTCTGCATTTTGGAAACCGACAAAGAATTCGGCCATTGGCGGTATGCCTGATGAGAATTGATTTGTAGAATATCTGAACGGAAAAAATCATGGAATACTTCAAAGGAAAAACAGCGATTGTTACCGGTGCGACCCGCGGCATCGGCAAAGCTATCGCGGAACGATTGGCGGATGCCGGTTGCAACGTCGCTTTTAATTACGCCTCGAGCGCCGCGGCGGCCGACGCGCTTTCGGAAGAGCTTCGAAAGAAGGACGTCTCGGTTTATGCGGCCCAATGCGATGTTGCGGACACCGAAGCGTCGGCGGAATTTGTAAAAGCTGTAAAAGATGAGCTTGGAAGCGTCGATTTTCTCGTAAACAACGCCGGTATCACACGCGACAACCTGATCATGCGGATGAAGGAAGATGACTGGGACGCCGTCATCGACACGAATCTCAAGGGCGCGTGGAACTTTGCCAAGGCGGCGATCCGTCCGATGATGCGCAACGAATCGGGTGGTTCGATTCTAAATATTTCGTCGATCTCCGGTGTTGTCGGGATGCTTGGCCAGTCAAATTACTCGGCTTCGAAAGCCGGAATGATCGGTTTGACGAAGGCGCTGGCAAAGGAGATTGCGAGTCGAAGCATCACGGTCAACGCTCTTGCGCTGGGACTCGTCGAAACCGATATGGCAGGAGAGATGAACGCCGAGTATCGCGAAAAGATTCTTTCGCAAATCCCTCTAGGACGTTTGGGTAATACCGACGAAGTTGCGGACATCGCGCTTTTCCTTCTCTCCGATTCGGCGCGTTACATCACCGGGCAGGTGATTCAGGCCGATGGCGGTTTGGCGATGTAGTTCTGACGATGTCTGTTCAAGAAATAGAAACAGAAGCGGACGCACAGAAGCGGTACCACCCGCCTCCTGGTTTCGTCGAGCAAAAACCGTTCTACACTCCGTTTTTGATAGGTGCGCTAGTCGTTGTGTCGGTTGCGCAGTTGGCGGTCGGACTCGAGATGTCGGTCGATATTGCAGCGATCAACAGACCGCTGTTCCTCGCAGGCGACTACTGGCGGTTGTTCACATCCTCCGTCACGCATGCCGGCTTGATTCATCTTGCTTTCAATTCTTTCGCGCTTCTTTCCTTTGGCCGGATCCAAGAGCAGATGGCGCCGAGAGAATCGGTGCCGCTTGTTGTTTTGTTTGCGTCGATCGGCGGAGGCCTCCTGAGCATCGCCTGGAATCCCGATTCGGCGAGCGTAGGCGCATCGGGAGGAATCATCGGGCTGCTTGGCTATATGACAGCCTATGCCTTGATACGCAGAAAGCTGATGTCGGAAAGATTTCTATATCAGCTTTTTGGAAACATCGTCTTCGTTTTGGTTCTGGGCATCTTTGTCATACCAAATGTGGACAACGCGGGCCATATCGGCGGACTTTTGACTGGCGCCGCGGTTGCATGGTTCGAGGTGCCAAGAAATCTCGAAGTCGATCCGCGGAAACCGGGATCAGTGTTCAGAATGATCGGGATCGCATCGTTTGGAATCACGCTTTTGAGCGCCGCGCTGACCGCCATCGCCTTTTTGTATCTGGGATTGGGATAAGAAATGAAACGCGTTCGCGTACATCAACACGTAAATCCGTTGGCAAAATTTTACCGCGAGCTTCCGGTCCGACCCGTCGAGCTTGCCGATTCCTTCGAAAACCCCGACCAGATGATTCATATCGACATCGGCTGCGGAAGAGGCAGGTTACTTTTGAAGAGCGCCGAGCAAGACAAATCGCGCAACTTTCTCGGGCTCGAAATCCGCAAACCGCTTGTTGACGAAGCGAATCAAATTGCAAAAGAACGCGGACATTCGAATCTTCACTACGTCTTTTGCAACGCCCCGCTGGATTTCAATAAAGTGATGTCGAATATTCCATCCGAACGTATCGAACTTGTAACGATTCAATTCCCCGATCCCTGGTTTAAGAAACGCCACCGAAAACGCCGAATGGTGGATGAAAACCTCGCCCGTGCAATCCGCGAAAAACTTCCAAAAACGGCGCGCCTCTTTTTCCAGACCGACGTCGAGGAGGTGTTCAAGGATTTCTCCGAAACCCTAATGAACGCGGGTTTTTCAATGGATCCTGTGGAATCCAGCATTCTCGATTTCAAAACAGAACGCGAGATTTCCGTCGAGGAGAGGAATTTGGCGGTTTACAGAGCGATATTTGGATAGTTTTTAGGAAGCGCGAGGACTGTACACATGGACTTGGAGCTTGGAACTTGGAACTTGGAACTCAATCCTGTTCCTTCCAAGCTCCAAGCTCCATTTTTTACAACCCTACCACTCGATATCAATCTCGTAGTCGTCATCTCCGCCGCGTTCGTCAAACACTCGTATGACTGCGGTGTAGTCGTTTTGCTCGGATGGTTGTTCGAGAACATAAACCGAACCACGACCATTGCGCTTTGTTACTCGAACCACGCCTGGGCGGGCGGCTAGATATCCGGTCAAGTTGTGGCTAACGTTCGAGAGTCCGGTCCCGGCCTCGTCGATCGACTCTACTTCCTCACCATAGATCTTGATCGAAACGGTTTGATCGACACGTCCGCGCCAGGTTACCTTCCCGGCCGAATAGGCTTCGGTGGTATTCGTGGCCGTCCAAGAAATTTGGATTCGGTAGTCGTCCCGTCCGCGCCTTGGATCATAGACCTGTATCTTGGCCGTATAGTCGTTGCTTCGGCTGGGTTGCTGAAGCACAAATACGGAACCGCGGCCTTCAAGCTTGTTGACCGAGATCCTCGCGTCGCGTCGCGGCAAAACGCCTTGAAGATTCTGAACATTGTTCGTCAGCGTTCCCGATACGCGTTCGGTCGTCATCTCATTTCCCTTGATGATGATGTTTACGCGATCATCGACGTTTGCGCTCCAGGTCGCGGTGCCCGTCATAGTTCCACGCCTGTTGTTGACGCGCGGGAATCTTCCGGTTCCGGTTCCGGGTACGATGGGGCCTCCGCCGGTGCCGATCGGGGTGTCGTAGGTTTCAGGGCGATTGTCGTAACCGTCAAAGTACCCCTTGCGATAGTATTCCTCGTAAGTCTTGTCGTACTGCCCTTCATAACGGGCCGGAAGACGGCTGATGTTGCGTTCGCGATCGTCCTTTCCGTCGTCATAACCCTGATCGTAGGAATTCTTTTGTCTGTCGTTCCAACGCGAGAACGGCCTTACGCTGGCATATCCGTCATCGTATCCACTTTGATAAAACGATTCATACTGCGAGTCGTATTTTGAGCGGTATCTCTTGTAATCATTGTCGGAATTCTGGCGGGCGTCGTTTGCTCCATCCTGATATCCCTCTTCATAAAATCCGCAACGAATCGGGCTCATCCTGGTTTTGTCGCACTGTTGCGCCATAACCGTACTTCCAAAGACTCCCAAAATCGCCGCCGCTGCCAATGCGATAATTATCTTTTTCATAATCAAAGTTTTTTCAAAAAAAGGCGGCCACATTCGGGCCGCCGTTCAATCTACTGGTCCAGGAACCTTACCGAGCGAACGATGTTCGCAAAGGTTCGACTGTATGTCGCATCCTCGTTTGCCGGCGACACACCGACTATGTAAAACAGCTCTCCGCTCTTGAGTGTGGAAGTGTAAACGGTGGCGTACTCGGTAGCGCCCGTTATCGGCGACGTTCCCGAAAGCCTGGTGGCGTATGCCGTACGTCCGTTCATCGTGAACTTCGAATACTGCGTGGTTTGTTTGAGATAGGTATTGCCCCGAAGTATTCCCTGAACATAATCCTCCGTAGCCCTCTCAAGCGTGTTTTGCTGCGAACGGTAAATCCCGATTAACGCGCCATGGGTAATACCGTCCTTGCCATACGCACCTTCGGGTGATAGCTGAACACTCGTTTGATCGGGAAACTGCTTCCAGTTAACCGGAACGCGAACTCGCACGACATTTGGTGCTTCAAACGATGTCGTTCGCGACGAAGGCGCCGGAACAGATTTGTTATAAGTTCCTGTTTCCGAACCGTTCGTAGTACCCGTTCCGCCGGATTGCGCGCCCTGTTCGATCTCAGACATCGTCTTTGCAGGCGGAAGCCCCGCCAGATATTGTCTGGTAGTGGTAAAGCCTCGCGTGATCTTTATCGGATTCGAGGAAACGTTAAGCCTCTCCGCCTCCTGGTTGATCGTCGCGTATCGACGATCCGGATCGGGGTGGCTGCTCAACCATTCGGGCGGTCGGCCACCCTCGCTTTGCCCCGAGATCGTCTTGAACATATTGGCGAGGTCGCGAGGATCGTATCCGGCTCCGGCCATGATTCGCGCACCGAGAAGATCGGCCTGCGTTTCATATTCACGGCTGTAGCGAAGCTGGTAACCTGCGGCCACCATCGCGCCGAGCTGCGCTCCCGCCTGTCCGCCGAGAATCGCGCCGCCGAGAATCGCACCGATACCAAGAATCTGGCTTTTCGCGCTCGATTGCTTCGTCGCCTGCGCGGTTCCATGCCTGAGAGCGGCGTGCGAGATTTCATGGGCCATGACGCCCGCCATTTCACCCTCGTTCTTTGCGGCCTCGATCATGCCTCGATTTACATACAAGTAACCTGCCGGGAGAGCAAAGGCGTTGATGTCGCTGGCATTGACGATCTTGAACTGATATCTGAATTCCGGATGTTGAAACTCCGGTGGAATCGCCGCTACCAGTCTGCGACCGACTTCCTGAATGTACTGAACAGACGCCGTATCGTTGACCATCGGAAATTGCTGATCAACCTTTGCCGAGTACTCGGTGCCGATCTGGACATCGTCCTGAATCTTGTATTTATTCTTCGGCATCGAGATTTTGGTCTGGGCGGAAACGCTGAGCGGTGTCAGCAAAAATGCCCAAGCCATCATCAAGACAGCCAGTTGCTTACCCAAGTGTAATTTCTTCATATTGCCTCCCGGGGGTAAATGGAAAATTGTTGATTTCTGTAAGTTTATGCAAAACCGAATGATAAGGCAACGCTTTTGAAAAGCGATGAAAACAAATGCCCCGATCTAGCCGCATTTCTCACGAAGGCGGAACAAAGCGCAAATTGCCATGTTTCCGTATGCGACTGACTTTTCAATTGTTAACTCCCTTTGTTCCGCCTTTGTGAGAACAGCAGGCTGGAGGCATTGCCAAAGCCGTTTTAACGGCATTGCCGGTATTTTTGACGCGACCGCGATTTACGATTGCTGATTCTATTTCATGGATAATAAGGATCACGTCAGCATGCCCTATGATGAAACATTTCCGGATGACTTTGCCCAAAAGATGCCAATCCGAGGGATTGACCTCTATCCGCAAACCGCGAAATTTGGGATTTTCCCTATCGGATTGGCCCGTTTCCATTCTGTTAACGAAATGTTACATCGTTGCTCTTTCCGCTTTCCGCGAATCAGCAAACGGCTTAATCTAGTTTTCGAAAACAATGAGTTTGAGTTTCCAAATGTAGTTGGAGTTTTAAGAAAGACACCTTTAGGAGTTAATCCGTTTATGAAAAGAATCGCATTGATCACATTGGCGCTGCTCGTCGGCGTTTCGCTATTTGCCGTTGGTTGCAAGCCGAAAGAAGGCGGCGCCGAAACCGGAACATCATCCGTCAGCCTCCAGGGCTCGGGTGCGACGTTCCCTCGTCCGATTTATGAGAAATGGATGAGCGAGTATGGCAAGGTCAACAAGGACGTTAAGATCGACTACCAGGCAGTAGGCTCGGGAGCGGGTCAAAAGGCAATCATTTCGGGTACCGCCGATTTTGGTGCTTCAGACGATCCGATGAAAGACGAGGATCTCAAGAAAGCAGGCGGTGATCTGCTTCACATTCCGACGGTTCTCGGCGCGGTCGTTATGACGTACAACCTCGAAGGCGTGGACAAACCGCTTCAGTTCTCGCCCGAAACAATCGCCGGCATCTATCTTGGGGAAATCAAGAAATGGAACGACGCGAAAATCGCGGCCGACAATCCCGAAGCGAAACTTCCAGATGCCGATATTTCTCCGGTTTACCGCGCTGATTCGAGCGGAACCACAGCCGTGTTTACGGACTTCCTTTCCAAAACATCGCCCGCATTTAAGGAAAAGGTTGGCCCCAGCAAACAACCGAACTGGGTTCAGGGTGTCGGTGTTGGCGCGAAGGGCAATGATGGCGTGATGGGCCAGGTCAAGAACACACCAAACACGATCGGATATGTCGAGATCGCGTTCGCCAAGGAGAACAAGCTTCCGATGGCGTTGGTTAAAAACAAGGCCGGAAAATTTGTCGAAGCCAGTGTTGAAAGTGTTTCGGCGGCCGCTGCCGGTTCGGCAAACGATATGCCCGATGACATGAGAATGTCGATCACAAATGCTGATGGCGAGGGCGCTTACCCAATTTCGAGTTATACGTATATACTTGCGTTCAAAGAACAAAAGAATGCGGCGAAGGGCAAGGCGCTTGTCGATTTCCTTTGGTGGGCGTTGCATGACGGTTCGAAGTTCGCTTCCGAACTCAATTACGCGCCGCTTCCGGATGTAGTGCAAAAGAAGGTCGAAGCGAAGATCGATTCGATCACGGCAGAAGGCAAACCTTTGAGGAAAGCCGCAGAGTAGTAAATTGTCCAAAACCGGAACAATAGGGGATAGCGTTTTTAGGACTATCCTGATCATTTTTGCGACGACGATCTTTGTGATCGTCGTCGCAATGATCGCTATGATGGTATGGAATTCGATTCCGACCATCGAGCGATTCGGTTTTTCGTTTCTTTATGGTCGCAGTTGGATGCCGGCCTCGGATATTTACGGGGCGCTGCCATTTATTTACGGCACCGTCGTTTCCTCGCTTTTGGCGCTTATCCTTTCCGTCCCGCTTTCGCTTGGAATCGCGATTTTTTTGGTTGAGCAGGCTCCGAGAAGAGTCGCGGCGCCGATCGCGTTTATGGTCGAGCTTCTGGCGGCGATTCCCTCCGTTGTTTACGGGCTTTGGGGAATCTTCGTGCTGGCTCCTTTCATACGCAATTATCTTGGACCCTTCCTTCAGAATTGGTTCGGCTGGCTGCCGTTGTTTCAGGGACGATTAACCGGGATCGGAATGCTCACCGGCGGGATAATCATGGCGCTGATGATCACTCCCATCATCACGGCGGTCGTTCGCGATGTTCTTGAGGTCGTGCCGACAACCCAACGCGAAGCCGCATTGGCGCTCGGAGCGACAAAATGGGAAACGACGATCATCGTTTTGGAAAACGCCGCATCCGGGATAGCCGGCGCAGTCGTGCTCGGACTCGGAAGGGCACTCGGCGAGACGATGGCGGTTACGATGGTGATCGGAAACTCGCCGCAGATTTCGTCATCGCTTTTTGAACCGGCGTACACGATCGCTTCGGTTCTGGCGGCTAATTTCGCAGAAGCTACCGACAAGCTCTATTTGAGTGCACTGATCGAAATGGGATTGGTGCTTTTCCTCGTCACATTTATCGTAAACGCATTTGCGAAATTGCTCGTTATGCGGGTGGCGAGCAGAAATAAAACATCGCACTGAGGATAACGATTCGCTTTCTTGTTTGAAGCGGCTAGAGAAAAGAAATGGCAACAGACGCAATACATCGCAGGCGGCAAATCCTGAGTTCGGTTATGACGACCGTGACGATGGCGTGCGCCGTTTTCGCGATCGCGCTTCTGGTTTTGCTGCTGACTTATATCGCGGTAAAAGGCTTTACCGCGATCAATTGGGAATTCTTGACCGATACGCCAAAACCCGTCGGTGAAGGCGGAGGGATCGCAAACGCCATCGTCGGCAGCGCGATCATGACGGTTCTTGGAAGCATCTTTGGTCTTCCGATTGGAATCGGTGCGGGGGTTTATCTCGCCGAGTTTGGCGACAATTGGTTTGGTTCGACCGTTCGATTCTTGTCGGATACGCTGATCGGCGTCCCTTCGATCATCACGGGAATCTTTGTTTACACGCTCGTCGTGCTTCCTATGGCCCGGCAGTCGGCACTGGCCGGCAGCATATCGCTGGCGATCATCATGATCCCGATCGTCGCCAGAACCACGGAAGAAATGATCCGGCTCGTCCCGAAATCGATGCGCGAGGGTGCGCTTGCCCTCGGTGCCCCGCAATGGCGGGTTACCTGGGACATCGTTATGCCGGCGGCGGCTTCCGGAATCGCTACCGGCGGGATGCTCGCCGTGGCGCGCATCTCGGGCGAGACCGCACCTTTGTTGTTTACCGCCTTGAACAACAGATTCATGAGTTATTACATCGACGAGAAGATGTCGTCGTTGACGGTACAGATTTACAATTATGCAACCGGACCGTTTGAGGTTGAACACCAAATGGCGTGGGCGGCGACTTTGATTTTGGTTGGCCTGATTCTGGCCATCAACATTTTGGTGCGTTTCCTTACAAGGAAGCGTTACTAGGCAATACGATTTCGACGGGCAGCGGGAATTTTGTCCGGAATTCCCAAGCGCTCGCTTTCCACCCGGAAGATGCGGACTGATGTCATGACAAACAAGATTAGCATTCGCGAACTCGATTTTTACTACGGCCAGCATCAGGCATTGTTTGATATTTCGCTCGATATCTCCGAGCGCGAGGTGATGGCGTTTATCGGTCCGTCCGGATGCGGAAAATCGACCTTCCTGCGGACGCTGAACCGGATGAACGACACGATTCCGGGAGCGCGCGTAAAGGGCTCGGTCGAGATCGATGGATCTGACATTTACGCTTCGCGAACCGATGTCGTCACGTTGCGCCGAAAGGTCGGGATGGTGTTTCAAAAGTCCAATCCGTTTCCGAAGTCGATATTTGAAAATGTGGCGTACGGAATCAGAATCAACCGCATGCACACGAGCAAGACCGATCTCGCGGACCGCGTTGAGAAGGCTTTGCGCGACGCCGCTCTTTGGGAGGAAGTAAAGGACAGGCTCAACACTTCCGCGTTTGGCCTTTCCGGAGGACAGCAGCAAAGGCTTTGCATCGCGCGCGCTCTCGCGGTTCAACCCGAAGTGCTTTTGATGGACGAACCGGCCTCAGCGCTTGATCCGATCGCGACGCAGAAAATCGAGGAATTGGTGGTCGAGCTCAAAAAGGACTACACGATCGCGATCGTTACGCACAACATGCAGCAGGCGGCGCGCGTTTCCGATAAGACAGCATTTTTTATGTTGGGAAAACTCATCGAGGTAAACCCGACGCAAAGGATGTTTACAAATCCGGACGAAAAACTGACGGAGGATTACATCACCGGTAGATTTGGTTAAAGGCTTTCCAAGCTCCCATTTTTTCTATAGTATCTACCGGCATAACCCATGGAAAGAATCATCGATCAACAACTGGGAATACTCAGGGACAAGCTCTTGCTCCTCGGCGGCACGACCGAGATGGCGCTCAGGAGATCAATGCAGTCCCTCGAAAACCGCGACAGCGTTCTCGCGCAAAAAGTGATCAAGGACGACAGGATCGTCAACGAGATGGAACTCGAGATCGATCAGCTTTGCATTGAGATCATCGCTTTGCATCAGCCGGCGGCGTACGATTTGAGGTTTGTCATTTCGGTGGCGAAGATCACACCCGTTCTGGAGCGAATTGCCGATCACGCCGCAAACATTGCCGAAGCGGCGCTAATCCTGAACGATCATCCGGAAGTCCGCAGTTTCAACGACCTTTATTCGATGGCCGAAATCGCGGGCGAAATGCTCAAGGACACACTTGACGCGTTTACTTCCGAGGACGGCAAACTCTCACGGCAGGTTATCAAGCGCGACAAGGAAATCGATCGCGCGTACGACCGTGTTTTCGGGGAACTGATCGAATTGATGATCCAAACGCCAAGCGTTACGTCTCCGGCCGCGCATCTCCTTTTCGTCGCAAAGCACCTCGAACGGATCGGCGATTACGTAAAAGATATCTGCGAGTTGAATGTTTATTTGACCGAGGCCGCGTTTATCAAGCACAAGCCGATCAAGAAGAAAAAGAAGAAAGAAGAGGAATAGCTTTCGCAGGAACGAATTGAGGTTCGATCCATGGGCGCAGAAGCGCGGCAAAACCGGCCGCACTTGAGTCGAATACTTATGGGCAAAATCATCGCAACGATGAACATGACGCTCGACGGCTATTGCGACCACACCTCGATGATCGCCGATGAGGAGATCCATCGTCATTACACCGAATTGATTCAAAACGCCGAGGCGTTGCTCTACGGCAGAATCACCTATCAACTGATGGAGGATTTTTGGCCGGCGTTGGTGGAGAATCCATGCGGTGACACATCGATGGATGAATTCGCTGTTGCGATCGACGACGTCAGGAAAATAGTTTTCTCACGAACTTTGGATGGCGTAACCTGGCGAAACTCCGAACTCAGAAAAGAAATTGTTCGGGATGAACTTCTCGAGATGAAGAGACACGCCGATCGGGATATTTTTGTCGGAAGCCCGAGTGCGATCATCGCGATTTCCAACCTCGGCCTCGTCGATCAGTACCAGATCGGACTTCAACCGACGATTGCCGGCAAGGGACTCGCGCTGTTTGGGAACATAAACAAACGGGTTGATCTGCAGCTCACGGGAACCAAAACATTTGCCTGCGGTGCGCTGGTTTTGTACTACCAAACCTGCAAATCCTGATCCCGCGAAAATTTTGAAGTAAGCCGAGCAAGGCCAATATTCCTCGTACCGAGGGACTATTCTCACAACCGAATCAAAATTGGCGCAATTGACTCAGAACGCGCGACTCCCATCAATCAGAAGGCGGTTCGCTCTTATCGCCCCAATAATAGGCTTTAACGACCAAAAAATAGACGAGCATCATCAGAAAACTGGTGCCCACAAGAAATAGCGTTAGACTCATCCAAAGCGGCATGGCTTATTCTCCCAAAACTGTGAAGATGATCAAAGCGGGGAAAGCCCGCGACGGTTTCTTATCGGCATGAAGGTAGAGGCGGAAGAGTTCCTTCCGAGGGGAGGCAAGTTCCAAGTTCCGGAAGTTGAGCCCTCTCGAAAAAGTCGATTCAAGGAAAAAATCGACAAGCAAATTGACCCTCAGGGAAACCAGGCAAGACCCCTGCCACCTTGTGTGGCAGGTGAATGAGGTCAGCAGCTAGTCCAAACTACATTGATTCATCCGGAGGCCCCTGCCGCCTTGTGCGGCAGGTGAATAAGGTCAGCCACTTCCAGAAAATCAATAAACCTCAACACACCAAGCATTTAACGGCCGTAGCTAGGGACCTTTGCCCCCTGCCGGACAAGCCGGCAGGGGGGCCGGAACGCTTTATGTTTTGCCGTGACTAGCTTCTGACCTTATTCACCTGCCGGACAAGCCGGCAGGGGTCTTTCCAGCTATCTTGCTTTCGCTTCCGAGATTGTTGTGCCCCTTTAACTTCACTTATGAGACATCCTCAAGGAGATAAATAGCCGATGTAGCGGCTTTGCGCGGAACTCCCGGTGGTCGCGAAGAAAACATCGGAGCCACGCTAGTGGCGTTGGAATGCAGCAAATACGGGCGTTTCTCCGCGCCGGTCCCCGGCGCGAACATTGTTTTTATTTTTACCGTGGATTCCGCACAAAGCCGCTCCATCCACGGATAAAATCTACGTGACGCGATGCGCCCGAATAGGAAATTCCGGATTTTGGATTAGAACCGACTTTTTAGAGTGGATTCAACTTCTGGAACTTGGAACTCTCCTTGGATGGAACTCTCTTTTTCTACTACGATTCGCGTCGTTCCAGCTCCGCCATTTCAAGCGTTCTTGTTGTATGTTCGGTGACGGAGGCGGGCACGAACGTGGCCTCCGGGAGTTTTCCGGTGTCGGGAACTTTGAGTACCGGTGGCTTTTTGTAATCGGCACTCGCTGATTGGCGCGGCAGGTTCATGGCACTTTTCAGATACCAAATTACCAGCCCGCAAACGCCAAGCAATGAAAACAAATAGAGCGCTCCGATTACGATCAGCGCTGGCGTTTCAAGATTTCGGTCGATCATCATCAGGATCAGAAACACAAATCCGATAAGCCCGATTCCGCCAAACACTCCAAGGGTTCTGACACCCGAAACGAGTTCACTTCGATCGGAACCGCTCGAAAGCCTGAAGCCGCATGAGTTGCAGTAGTTGAGATCTTGCTGGATTTCCTTGGCGCAGTTCGGACAATACATATGAAGTCAGGCCCCTTTGGGGTGATCTCCCAAATCGGTTAAGTTCGAAAAATGCGGGCGGTGCTCAAATCACGTTCATTACGGGCGACCGATTTGGATATTCAAAACTGTTCTCTGATCAATCAGGGTTTCACTACACCGCTTGATACCGTTGCAACCGCCTGCGCATTGGCTTACTTCGACGGGTTGATCTTCTCCTCCAACCAGTCTGTCAGGCTCTCTACCGTTTCAATGTGAATCGGCTTGCCCTGCCATGCCTTGAACACGAAAATCAAAAGGAAAATGGTAGTTACGAGACCGAAAATCGCTGACGCGGCGTCGGCGATGTCCGAACCCAATGAAGCTACACCAAGAACCTTAAGCACCACCCAAACGCCGATATGCGCGGCCAAGGCCTGCGCGGCATGGTATCTAACCTTTGGTTCCGTACGGGGAACAAATATCAACTGCACGATCGCAGAGATCAAACCGATATAAGCAAACGGTACATACGAGAGCGCCATCAAGACGTTTTCCGGAAGCGAAATATTGCCGATGGTCAGCTTCTTGGTCGCGCTTTCGGTCTCTACCGGGGTTGACATCAGCGGCGCCGGCTGGCCGATCGGTCGGGTCTGCCCCTCGAATACCGGGTCTTCCAGAATCCTCGTCTGTTGCTCATTGTCCGCCGGATCCTCAAAACCGCGCGCGGTGTCTCTTTGGGGCTCAAGAACCTGAGTCTCGAGTTCCCTAACCTTGTTCGGAAAGTCCGGGTCCAACGGATTTGTATCGAATTTCTTGGCCATCACTAAAGCATAGAACGTTTCGCCAGCGAGATTGGTTCAAATAATTCGTTTCGATTCGCGGTAAAACAAAACAACCCGCAAAAAACAATTGCAAGCATTTCAGCCGCTCCGTGATTGAAACTTTGGGCCCTTGACAATCCCCGGCTCAAACGAAGGAATCAATCAAGTCGATCGCAAGCGGAGAACCGCGTCCGGTCAAGGTTCGGCAATTGCTTTACGAGGTTGTCTCATAATTCAATTCAAAGCTGAAATCGACAATTACAGTGATTTCCAAAGAATCCAAGCAAGACCCCTGCCACCTAGTGTGGCAGGTGAATGAGGTCAGCAGCTAGTCCAAACCACATTGATCCATCCGGAGGCCCCTGCCGCCTTGTGCGGCAGGTGAATAAGGTCGGCCACTTCCAGAACAACCATAAACCTCAGCACACCTATTATTTAACGGCTGTAGCTACGGACCTTCGCCTACTGCCGGACAAGCCGGCAGGGGTCTTTCATCAATATCGAAGCATTGTGCCCGTAAATGATCACCTTTTCATGCCAAATCGACTTTTTAGAGTGGACTCATCTTCTGGAACCTGGAACTTGGAACTTGGAACTCTGCCCGGGCGAACTTGGAACTTTCCTCACCTCACTCCCCAACAATTTCCAAACCCAGCTCATCAAGCTGCGAGTCATCGACCTCGCCCGGCGAATCCATCATCAGATCCTGCGCGGAGGCCGTCTTTGGAAACGCGATCACGTCGCGGATGTTGTCCGTGCCGCAGAGAAGCATTACGAGCCGTTCGATTCCCGCTGCAAATCCGCCGTGGGGCGGGGTTCCATATTCAAGCGCATCGACAAAGAATCCGAATCTCTCCTTTGCGCGTTCCTTTGTAAGTCCCTGTGCCTTGAAGATCAGATTCTGTATATCGCTTTGATGAACCCTTATCGAACCGCTCCCGATCTCATATCCGTTGATAACGATGTCGTAGGCGCGCGCTCGAATTTGACCTAAAAGTTCGGTTTCTCCATCTTCGATCGCGCGTTTGAATAGTGGAACATCTTCATCCATCAAAGAAGTAAATGGATGATGCATCGGATCGTAGTTGCCGGTTTCCTCATTGAATTCAAACATCGGAAATTCCGTAACCCAGAGCGGTTTGTAAACGTCCTTTGGAATCAGATCCTCGCGTTTTCCGATTTCCTTTCTGAGCGCGCCAAGACTGGCGGCGACAATCGATTTTCTCCCCGCAACGATAAACACCGCGTCGCCGGTTTCAGCGCTCGAAGCCTTGGCGAGCGATTCGATTTTTTCGGCACCAAGGGCATTCATCAACGAGGATTTCATTTCGCCTTCCTCAAGCTTGATCCATGCCAATCCTCCGGCGCCATAGCGGCGTACGAATTCCTGCAATTCATCCGTCACCTTTCGCGAATAGCCCGCGCACCCTTTGGCGACGATGCATTTAATCTCTCCGCCCGCTTCAACAACCGATGCAAAGGGCGCGAAATCGGTTTCTGCAAACTCGCCCGTCAGATCCTCAAGCTCCATTCCAAAACGCACGTCCGGTTTGTCCACGCCATACCGACGCATCGCCTCGGCATAGGTCAGACGCGGAAACGGGGTTTCAAACGGAATATCGACCAGCGAAAACGCGGCCTTCATCGCGCCTTCCATCACTTCGAAAACCATCTCCCGATTTGCAAACGAGATTTCGATGTCGAGCTGTGTAAACTCCGGCTGCCGATCGGCCCGAAGATCCTCGTCACGAAAACACCTCGCTATCTGGTAATACTTGTCCAAACCGGCGATCATCGTGATCTGTTTGAGTATCTGCGGCGACTGCGGCAAGGCGAAAAACTTCCCTGGCTGGATTCTCGAAGGCACTACAAAATCCCGTGCGCCTTCGGGAGTCGATTTGAGCAGGATCGGCGTTTCGATTTCGAGAAATCCACGCGAATCCATATAGTCACGAATCTTTCGCAAAACCTTGCCGCGCATGATCAGATTGTCTTGAAGCGATTTCCTTCTGAGATCCAGGTATCTGTACTTCAGACGCGTGTCTTCGCTGGCGAGATTTTCCTTGCCCGCGACTTCGAGTTGGAACGGTGTTGTTTTCGCCGTATTCAGAATCAGGAGTTCCGAAACCTGCACCTCGACATCCCCCGTCGCAAGCTTCGCATTGTGTGTTCCCTCGCGTTCGACAACCTCGCCCTTGACGGCGATCACATATTCGCCGCGAAGCGATTTGGCCTTTTCATGCGCCTCGGCGGAAAACTCCTCCGAAAACACAAGTTGCGTGATGCCGTATCGGTCGCGCAAATCGATGAATTTCGTATTTCCCAAATCGCGATTTTTCGCGACCCAGCCCATCAATACGACATTCGCTCCGGCGTCGGCGCTTCGAAGCTCACCACAGTTGTGCGTCCTTTCCAAATTCCCGAGATTGTCCAACATAAATATAATATTCTTTTAAAACGCTTCTTTTTCGCATCTCACAAGTCGGCGAATAATTGTCGGCTCCGAAGTTGCGACTTAAATGGTATTCCCAAAGTGTGTTTTCCGATAGACCGATGCCGGCCGGAAACAACGCGCATCTATGTAAAATGCGGTCTAATAGGCTAGCATAAACGCAAGGCTACCTTAAGTGAAACGGCCATCGCTGAATTCGTTTCAATCCCGTTACTTATGTTCGAAAAGAGACTTTGCATCGCACCGAGATTAGTCGCTCTCCTTGTCGGAGTCGTTCTATTTTCCGCGCAAACGATTCTCGGACAAGACGACGATCCGATCGTCGTCGATACGGATCTTTTGACATTCGAGATTTCGGTGACCGGAAAGAATGGAATACCGGTCAGGGGACTAACGGCGGATGATTTTGTTTTGACGGTGGATGGAAAGGAGCGAAAGCCCGATTTTTTCAAGCCGATTGAAAAGAATGATCAAACTCGGCCTCTCTCGGTGGTTTTCGCGCTCGATGTTTCTGGGAGTGTAACAAACGAGGAATTGGTAGATCTTCGCTTCGCGATGGAAAAGTTTGTTTCGGCCCTTGCCGACTACAACTCGTACTTCGCCGTGACGACGTTTGGAATGAAGGTCAAAACGATCCAATCATTTACAAACAAACCCGAAAAAGTTAGGAAATCCCTTGCGAAAATCACCGATGTCGATGACGGTCTTTCGACTCATGCCTACGACGCGGTTGATTATGCGATACGAATGCTGGAGAAAAAATCTCCTCCGCGAATCAATCAACAGATTCCAAAACGAGTAGTGGTTTTGATCACGGATGGGTTTCCCGTTGGAGACGTTGTTGCACCTTCTACGGTCATAAAACGCGCGAACGCGGCCGATACCAGCGTCTATTCGCTGATCTTTCCGTCGTATTCGCGTCTTTCGCAAAACGGAAAACCCGTACTGACATTACTTGAGGCGAGCGGACTCGTTGAGAAAACCGGCGGACGTTCGATTTACGCCAACAACAGGGATTTCGCACCATTGCTTGAAGCATTGGCAGAAGAACTGACCGCTTCCTACGCCGTCGCGTTCTATCCAACAGATGCCGAAAGGGACGGCAAGAAGCGAACCGTAAGGATAACCTCAAGCGATGGCCTTAACGTCAACCAGAACAAGTCGGTATTCTCGGTAGGAAAGCTAAAAAACTAAGGGAAAAGCGGGCGCACGGAGAGCTCTGGAAATCGGATCAATCTTCGTCGCCTTCGAAGATATTGAAACCGTCATCGTACTCCTCTTCATCGGTTTCGGTCAGCGGATCCAACTCGATCGGATCCATCCCAACGAGCTCGAGCTCCGAATCACACTCGTCACAAACGATGACTTCTCCCATGTCTGAGCTGGAGTCAACAAATACACGTCCCTGACAAATTGGACACAAAGCTGTCGGCATTTTTATTTTCTCCGATGAACGATTATAAATGAGTTCGGCGAATGGATCGCATTTCCTTTCTAACCCCTTTTCGGTCTGTTTGGCAAGCCAATTTTATCCAAGGTTTTCGATTTTTGATGGAATTTCACTTCGACCTCAAAAAGGACAGAAAATTCGATGTCGTCGGCTTTGGCACCAATGCCGTTGACTATCTGATTTCCGTGCCCGAGTATCCGCAATTCGACTCGAAAATAGAGCTGACTGACTACAATTGGTTCGCCGGCGGCGAGATCGCCACGACCATGACGGGACTTCAACGGCTCGGACTCAAGACGGCCTACGCCGGTCGGTTCGGAGACGACAATGCGGGAGATTTCGGCATTCAGACGCTTAAGGACGAGGGCATCGATTGCCGTTACGCGGAGCAGATAAAGGGCGCCAAAACGCAAATCGCTTTCATCATCATCGACGAGCGAAACGGCGAACGCACCGTGATTTGGAAACGCGACGAAGCGCTTTCATTTGCCCCCGATGAGACAGTCGAAACAATCGCCACAGACGGCGCGGTTCTTCATTTCACGCCCCATGATCTCGAGGCCTGCATCAAGCTCGCCGAAATCGGCCGCGCGGCCGGAACTATCATTTCGATAGATGTCGATCGCGTAACGAACGGGATCGAGGCGCTTCTACGAAATGTAGATCTATTGGTATGTTCCAAAGAATTTGCATCGGAGATAACGAGTCGGGACGAACCAAGGGATGCGCTTGTCGAGATCCAGAAAACCTTTGGCTCGCCGTTTGTCGGCATAACCTTGGGTGAGAAAGGCTCGCTTTCGCTCTATCGCGAGCGGATCATCGAAACGAAGGGGTACCAAGTACCCGGAGGTTGCAAGGACACGACGGGTGCCGGCGATTCTTTTCGCTCCGGACTGCTCTTCGGACTGCTTTCAGGCTGGTCCGTGGAAGACAGTTGCCGGGCAGCAAACGCGGTCGCCGCCTTGAAATGCCGCTCCATCGGCGCCCGCACCGCACTCCCAAGCAGATTCGAACTCGACGCGATGTTGCTAGAAGGTTAAGTGCGAACTGCCGGCTTGGCAACGATGGCTACCAAAGACATTGAGCCTGGTGATCGTCCTGCTTCCAATTCGTTTCGCCCCGTTCGAGGCTTGATTGAATTGGGTTTTCGGTCGCGGTTTCAGTCGAACTCGCGAATTTCCTCACACCACAAATTCCAAAGAAAACGAATCTGCACCTCCCGAAAAAAGCCTTGAACTCCCATTTTAGAGTGGACTCGGTCTTGGAACATAGAACTTGGAACTTCTGGGGCCACTCAAAAAGGTCGATTCAAAGAAAAAATCACTTGGCAGGTTAATCCTAAGAGAAATCCGCCAAGCCCCCTGCCGCCTTGTGTGGCAGGTGAATGAGGTCAGCGGCTAGTCCAAACCACATTGATTCATCCGGAGGCCCCTGCCGCCTTGTGCGGCAGGTGAATAAGGTCAGCCCCTTCCAGAAAATCAATAAACCTCAACACACCAAGCATTTAACGGCCGTAGCTAGGGACCTTTGCCTCCTGCCGGACAAGCCGGCAGGGGGGCCGGAATGCTTCATTTGTTGCCGCTACTAGCTTCTGACCTGATTCACCTGCCGGACAAGCCGGCAGGGGTCTTTCTTGCTATCAAACCGTCATGCCCTAAAAACCACGCTTTTTCCTTCAATAAAGACTTTTTAGAGTGGACTCAAGTCTTGGAACTTGGAACTTCTGGAACTTGGAACTCTGTCCGGACGGAACTTGGAACTCTGCCCGGAAACCCCCTGCAACACCCTTCTGTCACAAATCCGCTCCCCGAGGTGTATCCCTACCAGAAGACAGGGAAATTTACTAAGGGAGTGCAAATATGAACTACATCATTACAGTTATTGTCAGCGTCTTGTTGACGGCTTCGACGGCAATGGGAAAGACGGCGGATAGAAACCACGTCATCGGTGATCAAACCAAGACCGTCAAGAAGGAAGTAACCGAGCGTTTCGAACAAACTTACCAACTGAACTCGAACGGTTCGGTCAAGATCGCAAATGTAATCGGGGATATTAGAGTCACAACGTGGGACAATCCGCAGGTGCGTTTGATCGCTGTAAAATCGGCGTCCAGCGAAGAGCGTTTGAAGGATTTAACGCTCAAGATCGATTCAACCGCCGATATGTTTTCGGTCAAATCCAAATACAAGGAATACGATGATGACGAGAATTGGAAGTCGCGTGGAAATCTTAGCGTCAGCTATGAGATAACGGTTCCACGCACCGCCAACATGAAATCGATCGCGTCGGTTACGGGCGATGTGTTCATCGACGGAACTTCAAACGGAACAAACGCATCCTCTGTAAGCGGTAACGTCGAAGCGCGAAATCTCGGCGGCGAAACAAAGGTTTCTTCCGTAAGCGGCAATGTGACGGTTGATATCAACAATATCGAGTCGGGAAGTACGGTTCGGGTTAACTCTGTAAGCGGGAATGTCAATCTTAAGATTCCGTCATACGTCGGCGCGAATGTTTCGGCAACGACCGTCAGCGGAGACATCTCGAACGACTTCGGTCTTGAAGTCGATCGCGGGAAGTTTGTCGGCAGCAGCATGAACGGCACATTCGGCGACGGCTCGATTACGATCAAATTGAGCACCGTCAGCGGCAGGATCGAACTCAAAAGCTAAAACTCAAAATGACCGTGATGTACAGACTTCCTTGAGAGTCTTTCGCGGTCAAGCTATCTCCTTCGCAGGGATTGCCGGTCTGTTGGAACCCGTCCGACAGACCGGCGTTTTTTACTTTTCAAACGGAAATGCGCTCGTTCGTTTAATCCATCGGCCGCTTGTAAAATCGGGAATCTCCTGAGGCGCCGAGCCCTGCGCGATCGAACGCTCGGAAAGCGGAGTGATGACCATCATCGTTGCGGCGTCATAAACATCGATTGGCGGCGCGACCCCCTTCTTAACCGAATTCACAAAATCGTGAAGGACGAAAAAGTCCATCCCGCCATGACCGGCGCCCGCCGCACGATCTTCATACTTCTTCCAATATTCGTGATCGTACTGATCCAAATACGGAGCGGAGGGTTCCCAACGATGCGGTTCCTTCGAGGTGCCTTCGAGATAAATTTGGTTGCCGTCTTTCATCCAAAGCCCCTTTGTGCCCTGAACGCGGAATCCGAGCGAGTACGGACGGGGAAGATTCGTGTCGTGGCTGAGCATGATCGTTTCCCCGTTTGATGTGGCGATGACGGTTGTCACGACGTCTCCCAGCTTGAAATTGATCGATGCGTTTTTGTGGTCCTTACCGCCCTTCTCAACGATGTAATTATGCAGACCGCGACTCTTGGTTGCCGTCGATGTAAGCGAAACGAGACGGTTTCCGCGGTTGATATCGAGAAAATTCATGATCGGTCCGAGACCATGAGTCGGATAGAGTTCACCGTTTCGTTTAATCGAATGAAGCGTCCGCCAACGAGCTTCGCTGACCCCCATCTCGCCAAACTCAACGCCCGGTTGGAATTTCACCTCGCGAAGATCGTGTTGATATCCGCCGTGGCAATGAACCAGCTCTCCAAACATTCCCGAGCGCACCATCTTGAGCACGGCCATGATGTCGCGCCGATACGAAACATTTTCGAGAAACATCAGATGGGTTCCCGTTTGCTCGTGCGTGCGAACCAGAGACCAGCATTCATCGACCGATGTCGCACCCGACACTTCGATCCCGGTGTATTTGCCGGCATGCATGGCGTCGATCGCCATCGGCACGTGCCACAACCAAGGTGTTGATATGATGACCGCATCCAGTTCCTTCATGGCGAGCATCTGTTTGTAACCAAGTTCGCCGTCCTTGAATACCGCGGCCTTGGGAGCACCGGCTTTCTCGATCATATCGTTGCAAATATCGATTCTCGCGGGATCGATGTCGCAGATCGCGCTTACCGTCACGTCGTCCCTTTCGAGAGCGTTCTTCAGGTGCCATGTTCCTCTCAATCCGACGCCGATCAAGCCGAGCCTTACTTTCTGATACTGTTTGCCGAATACCAGATTCGGAGCCGCCGCCGTCACCATTCCCGCCGCCGTCGATGTTTTCAAAAAATCCCTGCGCTTCATTCCGCTTGTGCATCCTCCTGTTTCAAAATCGCCGTTCCCATTCCGAGCTTCATCGTTACAAAACCAAACACCACGGCACAAACCGTCAAACCTGCTGCCATCGTAGTCTTTCCGTAAATCCAATAGCCTGTCGCAAACATCGCGCTGTAAACCAGCAGCGTACCTACAAGCGCGGTCACGATCCCGTTTCCGATGTTTGAAATGTTCCCCGCTTCCGACTTCTCGCCAACACGAAACCTGTCCCAGCCCCTTCCTTCCGGTCCAATGATCCGGCAGAAACCGCGTAGTGTTTCGTCCGTTTCGGGAGGCGTTAGGAATGTAACAACAAGCCAACTGATCGTTGTGATCAAGACTACAAACGGGAACTTCATGTATGAAGGAAGGATCTGTCCTTCGCCGAACAACAAAGTTCCCAAAGGCGTGAAATTGATTGCCAGCGAAATCGCGCCGGACACGAGCATCGCCGTTATCTCGCTCCAGGCGTTTATCCGCCACCAAAACCAGCGGAGCAAAAAGATAAGCCCCGAACCGGCGCCAAACATCAGGATGATTTCAAAAACCTGTGCCGCGTTTGTAAATGAAAGCGCCAGCAAGGCGCTGATCACCATCAAAACCACGGTTGAGATACGGCCGACATTTACCAATTCCTTCTCGCTGGCATCCTTATTAATTCGTCTGCGGTAGAAATCGTTGACGATATAAGACGCGCCCCAGTTGAGATGCGTCGAAATCGTGCTCATATAGGCCGCTACAAGCGAGGCCATGATCAGCCCCAACATCCCGGCAGGAAGAAACGTCAACATCGCGGGATAGGCGAGATCGTTTCCAAGCTTGCCTTCGGATATCGACGGGAATGCCTGATGTATGCTCGCGACATCAGGAAATACGACTAGCGAGGCGAGCGCGACCAGAATCCACGCCCATGGTCTCAATGCGTAATGGAGAATATTGAAAAGAAACGTCGCCGAAATCGCATGATTTTCATTCTTTGCCGCGAGCATCCTTTGAGCCACGTACCCGCCTCCGCCGGGCTCGGCGCCGGGATACCACGCGCTCCACCACTGAACCGCAAGCGGAATTACGAGAAGCGTTATCAAAACTTCGGGATTGGATGCGCTCGGAAAAATGTCGATCTTGGCGGCGACGTTCGGATGTGCGAGCAAGGCCGACAATCCGCCAACCTTCTCATGGTTGACAGAAAAATAGGCGGCACCAAAAGAACCGCACATCGCGACGATAAAGAGCACGAAGTCCGTCAATACTACACCGCGAAATCCACCGATCGCGCTAAAGATCACCGTCACGAGTCCCGCCGTGCCAACCGTTACAAGCGGTGGAAGTCCGAGCATGATTTCTGCGATCTTGATCGCGCCAAGCGTTACGGCCGCCATCGCCAGAACATTGAATACCAACCCAAGATAAACCGCGCGAAATCCGCGAAGAAACGCCGCCGGTTTTCCTCCGTAACGCAATTCGTAAAACTCCAGATCGGTTGTCACGCCTGAAACGCGCCAAAGCCTGGCATATACAAAAACGGTAAGCATTCCGGTTAAGAGAAATGCCCACCAAACCCAATTTCCCGCGACGCCGTTCGTGCGGACGATATCCGTTACGAGATTCGGGGTGTCCGTCGAGAACGTCGTCGCTACCATCGACATCCCCAATAGCCACCAAGGCATGCTTCGTCCGGATAGAAAATATTGCGCGGTGTCCGTCCCCGATTTTCTCGATGCGTATATCCCGATACCGAGAGTCAGCGCGAAAAAACCGAAGATGACAAGATAGTCAAAAAAGGTCAGTACCATATCGTGTGAACAATTGATACATCAAAGGACTCGTGGCGTGCAAGGGGTTGCGAACACGAAAGATAAGCCTTACCGGAAACCAAAAAGAGATGAAGGCACAAACGACAACCAAAATCGCTCGCAAACCTCATCTCTTAAAATGTACTCGGATTAAAACAGGCGGAGCAAAAAAGCCCCGAAACCCCTTCTCAAAAAGCATGCTGAAGGAAACCGCTCAATCCCCAAACAAAACTCGAAACTCAAAACTCAAAACTCGCAACTCCTACCCCTTCCTACGCAAAGCGGCCCGCGCTCCTTGCCAGGCAAGACCGCCAATCGCACGCTTGTTGTCAAAAAGAAGCCTGATCCAAGCCCATTTTGTCATCTGCGGAAAATAGATCCCGCGGAAGAACAGACGCGCGACAAGATGGCTGATCTTGTACTGCAGGGGTTTGTCGTCAATCGCCTTTAAAGCTTGAAGATTCCGTTTCGGATTGTAAGAGCGCTCCCAGGCATACCGGGTTTCCTCGCGCGCCTCTTCGATCGACATCTTTTTAGGAGTGTGCGCCATTTGGAACGGTGCGAATTCAAGCCAGTGGAACGGGCGCTCCAAACGGCCTTCCGATTCCAAGCGGCTGTAAAGCGGCGTCGCCGGGAATGGCGTCAACTGTCCGAACACCGGCAAACCCGGAGACCATTCCTCGACCTGGCTAACCGTGCGCTCGGCGACACCCTTCGTGTCGTTGTCCATACCAAAAATGAACGACGTAATGGCGTATATATTTCTCTTGGCAAGTCTGTCCAAAACCGCCCGATAGTCCGAGGGTTTCGAAAAACTCTTGTTGACCGAAATCATGTTGTCGGGATCGATCGATTCCATACCGATGAAAATCCAGCGTCCACCGGCCTCGGCAATCAGGTCAACCAATTCTTCATCGCTCAAAAGATTCGCGCTGATTTGCGCCACCCAAGGCAACTGCGCTTCGGCCTCAATGATCTTTTTAAGAAGGCCCTTCAACCGTTTCTTGTTGATCGCAAGATTGTCGTCGATAAAGAAAACCGCGATCTGCCCGCGTTCTTTGCGCGCACGCTCCTTCAATCGAAGCAGCTCTTCGATCACGCTTTCATCGGTTCGAAAACGAATCGAATCTCCAAAAAACCCTGTAACGGTGCAAAACTCGCAACCATACGGGCAACCGCGACCCGTTTCGATCGGCACAACGAAGAACTTTCCCCATCCCGCGCCAAGTCGCGACATAAATCCTTTTAGAAAACCGGGGACAAGACTGAACTGCTCGAGATCCAGCGTTTCCCAAGGAATATGCGGATAGGGCACCAAAGACGGTTTTTGATCTTTCCCGCTTTCATCAAGCTTAGGCTGATAAATGTCTTTTAGGCTGCCATTTTCCGCATCCGCAACGATATCGGCCCAGTAATCGTCCGCTTCTCCCAACGCAACGGCATCGGCGTGCCTCGGCCCACCGTTTCTGCCAAGCGCCTCATCCGGGCATTCGGTAACATGCGGTCCGCCCATCACAACGGGAATACCCGCTTCACGAAGCGCGTCAGCGACCAAATACGCCCGCGCAACCATGCGAGTCATCGCGCCGATTCCGACAAGTCCGACTCCTTCCGCCTTGCAGTATTCAACCAGCTCGGAACGCGTCATGGATTTCGCGTTTCCATCGATTAGAAGAACCTCATGTTGTTTGGGAGTGAGAGCCTGAAGGAGAAACATCCACAGATGCGGCATAAAATTGCGTGTAACGCCATTATCTGGATTGTAAAGAAGTATTTTCATCGCAAAAACGTCTATTTTCCTCTATCTGTTTAATCTAAATCGCAGAAGGGGATCTTGCTCTTACGATTTTGAAACCAATCGGAAATCTAACCTAATTTCAAATTGGAGTGCGTGATTGGGTTACCCCGGCGAATGTCGATTATCTTAGCACATAGGACGGTGCAAGGTTGAAGTGGTTTTTGCACAAATGAAACTTCCCGGAATCGGACGAAGAGAGAGGGGCTTGCCAAAACCGGCTTGGAAGCCAACAATCTACCGCGAAATTCGTGTTTCGTTTTATCATTGAAACCCTATGAATACCTTGGTGATACTGGCAGCCGGCGAAGGCACGCGTTTTGGCGGTTTGAAACAAATCGCGCCGGTTACTTCACGTGAAGAAGCAATCGCCGAATTCTCGGTATTCGACGCCGGACGAGCAGGTTTTGAACGGTTCGTGTTTGTCGTAAGCCCGGGTTCGGAGGAAAAGATAAAAAATTACTTCTCAAAAAAGATTGGAGATAGATTCGAAGTGCGCTATGCGATTCAAGAATCTCCAGCCTTGCCGCGCAAAAAACCCTGGGGCACCGCGCATGCGCTTCTTGCTGCGCGCGAACTTGTAGATGCCCCTTTTGCGATGATCAACGCCGATGATTTTTACGGGAAACGGGCCTATGAAACTGCGTCGGATGCCATCGAAACTGCGGATCAAGATTCGTTTTCGATCATCGCCTACAACCTTTCGTCAACGCTTTCGCGCCACGGCGGTGTCTCCCGCGGAATATGCTCGGTCGATTCAGGCGGATATTTGAATTCCGCAATAGAATGTAAGGGCATTTTGAGAGAAAATGATCTCATCACTTACGATGCGGGCGGGGAAATGAGAAAGTCGTTGCCGGAAGATTCGCTTGTGTCGATGAATTTTTGGATTTTCACTCCCACAATTTTCGACCATTTGGCGAGGTCGTTTGAGACATTCAGATGTCACCATTCATCCGACGTTGAAGAGCTATACCTGAACGCAGTGGTCGATCAGGCGATTTTGGATGGCTGTAAAATAAAGGTACTAAAAACCGATGAGCGCTGGCTTGGAGTTACTTACAAGGAAGACAGCAACTGGGTATCCGCCGAAATCGAGAGACTAAGAGAAAAGGGAGACTATCCGGATAGACTTTTTGATGGGATTCGAACTTGAAAAAATCTTCGGGCTTTTTGACACCGAATTCGATTTCGCATCGGGTGCTCCGATCAGCACCGGGCATATCAACGACACTTTTTTGATCACCGCCGAATGCGGTCGACGGTTTGTTCTGCAGAGGATCAACCATCATGTTTTCCCATCGCCGTCTGATGTGATGGAAAACAAGGTTAAGGTCTCCGAACATCTGAAAACAAAACGAGTCGAGAACAGCGAGAATCGTACGTTGACGTTTTTTAAAGCCAAAGGCGGCGGCTTTCTTGCGACTGACGAAACCGGAAATGCCTGGAATCTGATGCTTTATATCGACGGCTCGCGCGTCCATCTGAAAACTCCAAACGCCCTCGTTGCCAAAGAGGCGGGCAAGGCGTTTGGCGGGTTTCTCCGCGATACTTCCGATCTGAATCCCGCGTTGTTTAGTGAAACGCTGGAGCGATTTCACTCGATGTCGCATAGATTCGAACAATATGACGCGGCACTCGCAAATGCGAAACCCGAGCGAATCAATCGAGCCGCGGATCATATAGCCTACGTTCGCGAACAGCGGGAATCGATGCTGATTCTTGATCGCCTAACAGGCGAAGGCGCGATTCCGTTTCGCGTTACCCACAACGATACAAAGATTTCGAACGCGTTGTTTTCGCATGACGACAAGGCATTGTGCGTTATTGATCTCGACACGGTAATGCGAGGCGTCGTCCACTACGATTTTGGCGACGCAGTTCGTACGATCTGCAGCGGAGCAGACGAAGACGAGCCGGATGAATCGAAAATCGTCTTCAACATGGAGTATTTTCGTGCCTTTACCGATGGTTTCCTCGGCGCCAGCGGTCTCGAACTGAGCGAACGCGAGCTCGAAACGCTTGCACTCAGCGCGAAGATCATGACGTTTATCATCGGTCTCAGAATGCTGACGGACTTTTTGAACAACGATATTTACTTCGAAACCAAATACGAGGAACACAATCTCGTGCGCGCGAGAAACCAGTTCATCTTTGCGCGGCTCATCGAAAAGAATTTGCCGGAAATGAACGCGGTCGTCGAAGAGATCTATCGGGGCCGAATAAAGGCAAGCGCAAACTCCGACCGCTAGCAACATTCCGAATCTCACCAGACAGCAACGAGTTTCCCGCCAACCCACCCCTGTCCAAACCCGGAATGGAAAGGATACTCTCGACAAAAGAAGCCGAAACCCGAAACCCGAAACCCCTTCCCGCTTTCAAATTCACCAAACTCGAATTACTATTTCCTTATGAAAGCAATCGTAAAAAGCCGGGCGGAAGAAGGGCTCTGGCTTGAGGATGTTCCCGAACCCGAACATGGCATCAACGACGTATTGATCAAAATTCTTCGCACCGGGATCTGTGGAACGGATGTCCATATCTGGAATTGGGACGCGTGGGCGCAAAGCACGATCAAGGTTCCGACGGTTCTCGGACACGAGATCGTTGGCGAAATCATCGAGGTCGGATCCAACGTCAACGACTTCTATGTCGGTGACATCGTCAGTGTTGAGGGCCATCTCGTGTGCGGTCGATGCCGAAACTGCCTCGCCGGGCGACGTTACAAATGCGCGAATACCCTCGGTTTTGGCGTAAATACCGACGGCGGCTTTGCCGAATACATGTCGGTTCCGATGACGAACATCTGGAAACACAACGACGACGTGGATCTTGAGGTCGCCGCGATTTTCGACCCCTTTGGCAACGCCGTCCACACCGCTCTTGCATTTGAAGTATTTGGCGAAGACGTTTTGATCACCGGTGCCGGACCGATCGGCATAATGGCCGCCGCAGTCGCGCGGCATGCCGGCGCGAGGCATGTCGTGATCACGGACGTAAATCCGCACAGACTGGAACTTGCGAGAAAGTTCGACGTCACGCTTGCCGTCGATGTTCGCGAAACCTCGATCGAAGATGTCCAAAATCAGCTCGATATGAAGGAAGGATTCGATGTCGGGATGGAAATGTCCGGAAACGCCACAGCGTTTCGCGACATGCTCGATAACATGGCGCACGGCGGCAACATCGCGTTCCTGGGAATTCCGCCGGATGAGTTCGCGATCAATTGGAAGACGATAATTTTCAACATGCTGACGGTAAAGGGAATCTACGGACGCGAGATGTATGAGACGTGGTATCAGATGAACGTCCTCGTCGAAGGCGGCCTCGATATCTCGCCGGTAATCACGCATCGCTATTCATACAGGGATTTCGAAAAGGGATTCGAAGTGATGAAGGAAGGCAATTCGGGGAAAGTGATTCTGGATTGGAGCGAATAGGACTTGGCCCAAAAAATAGAACGCAAGGATTCAAAACTCAGATGTACGGAAAACTTCAAAATCAGATAAAGGAAACGATCGACGAAATTCGCGGTGCGGGATTGTACAAATCGGAACGCGTAATCGAATCGCCGCAAGAGGCCCGAATCGAGGTCGATGGCCGTGAGGTCTTGAACATGTGCGCGAACAATTATCTCGGACTTTCCGATCATCCCGAGATCGTAAAGGCGGCGCACAAGGCGCTCGACGATTGGGGTTACGGGCTTTCCTCGGTGCGATTTATTTGCGGTACGCAGGAAATTCACAAGGAACTCGAATCCCGAATAAGCTCGTTTCTTGGAATGGACGACACGATTCTCTACACGTCATGTTTTGACGCCAATGGCGGCCTTTTTGAAACACTCTTGTCCGATGAAGACGCGATAATCTCGGATGAACTCAATCATGCGAGCATCATCGACGGCGTTCGTTTGTCTAAAGCACAAAGGTTTCGCTACAAAAACGGCGACATGGGCGATCTTGAAGAGCAGTTAAAAGCGGCCTCATCGTGCAGAAACAAACTGATCGCCACCGACGGCGTGTTTTCGATGGACGGCTATATCGCAAAACTTCGGGACATATGCGATTTGGCCGAGAAATACGACGCTTTGGTGATGGTCGATGATTCGCATGCCGTTGGATTTGTTGGGAAATCGGGGCGCGGCACGCATGAGCATCACGAAGTGATGGATCGAGTGGACATCATCACCGGTACGCTCGGAAAAGCATTGGGCGGTGCTTCGGGCGGTTATACGTCCGGCAGAAAGGAAATCATAGAACTCCTTAGACAGAGATCGCGTCCGTATCTTTTCTCAAATTCGGTCGCGCCACCGATCGTGGGCGCATCGATACGCGCGCTCGAGCTTCTTACCGAATCCACCGAATTGCGTGACAAGCTTGAATCGAACACGAAGTACTTCCGCACCGAACTCGGAAAGATCGGTCTTGAAGTTCTGCCCGGCGAGCACCCGATCGTGCCCGTGATGTTTGGCGATGCGATTCCGGCCGTAAAAATGGCTGAATCCTTGCTGGCAAAGGGCGTTTATGTGATTCCGTTTTCCTTCCCTGTGGTTCCGAAAGGAAAGGCGAGGATCAGAACGCAGGTTTCGGCCGCACATTCCGAAGACGATCTCGCATTTGCGGTTTCGATGTTTGCGGAAGCGAAAGCGGAATTGGGACTCTAAAAAGCTCTTTTAATTTAGGGGTTTTCTCTAGGCGGATCCTTTTCCTTTGACTTCGTGGGCTCCGGAGTTTGCGAATATATCAGCATCGTGTAGTACCTGAGATCATAGAGTGCCTCGTCGCTTACGGCGTGCATTCTAAGTCGTCTCTTCTCGCGCAATTCTTCGAGAGTTGTTTTCTCGTTCACTTCCAAGTTCTGTCGCATTTTTACGAGAACTTCATGATCCGGTTTCAACTTTCTCAGATCGTTTGAAACCTTCAAAAGAGACTTCGCATATTTCGTTGATTCCCTGCCATCCAACTCCTTTAATTCGGTCAGTTCCCGCAAAGCGATTTCCGCCTCGGGCATCGTCGAAACCCACATCGCATGAATAATCGTTTGCCTCGCCGTTTCATCGGTTTCGATTTTGAGAAGAGTTTTCAAACGGGGCAGATATGAAAAGTCGCTTTTTATCAGAAACGGATATGCAAACGCTATTGTCTGATCCAATTGCAGATTGTGAAGAGGTATGTAAGCTGAAAACTTTGGTTTCTTGAGCAAGCGGGTTTGAAGATCAAAAACATCGACCCCTCTAACTGAAAGCGTGAATAGCATGTGAAAATAGGGCGTTTGTTCGATTTCGGCCAATGAACATTGTTTGACGGACTTGATTCCAAGCGCCATATCATCCTTATCATCGGATTTCGAAATCAGCATCATACCGCCATCGCAGTAGAGGATTTCTTTTTGGCCATCTTTTACAAGTTCCTGACGGATGGCTTTCAAATATATGTCTGGGTTTTTGTCCGCCCGATCCCACAGTTCGATCAGCTTTGGGTTAGCTTCGTACTGTTCGGCATAAGACATTTTCGAAGGCTCAAAGTTATATGTTTTCTGGATATCATCCACGGCCGTCTTAACGGACTGCGCGTCTGCTTCAACTAGACCTAAACAAAGCGCGGATATGACCCGAAAATAACACAATCGGCTCGAAACACCTGATTTCATTGGTTATAATGTAGTTGCAAGAAACCTTAAAAACCAACGAAAGAGGTATTTCAAGTGAGCCGATTGATGGGAAAAAGATACGACAGGGCGGTGGCGGAACGCAAGCGAACAACGGCGCGGAGGCTTCGGCGGAAGCACTATGGCGACCAGCCTTCGCCGGTGATGGATGCGGCCAACATTCACTATGATGTGAGCCGCAAGACGCACGCCCTGAACTGCGGCGGGATCGGGGCCGTTCACCAGATGGTGCAAAAGATCGGTCTCGCCGGCGATCTGAACAACCGTTTGAACCTGCTCAAGTTCCATGTGCCGTACCACGAGAGCGATCATGTGCTGAACATCGCCTACAACGTCATGGCGGGCGGGATGCGTCTCGGCGACATCGGGATCAGGCGCGGCGACGAGGTCTTCCTCAACGCTCTCGGGGCGGAAAGGCTGCCGGACGCGACCACGGCGGGAGATTTCACCAGGCGGTTCTCCGAGGCGGACATCCTCGAACTGATGGAGGCGGTGAACGATTCAAGGCGGCGCGTCTGGAGGATGCGCGGGCGGGGCATGCTGAAGGAGGCGCTGATCGACGTCGACGGAACGATCGCTCCGACGTGCGGCGAGAGAAAGGGGGGAATGGACATCTCCTACAATGGCGTCTGGGGATACCATCCGCTGGTCGTATCGCTCGCCAACACGGGCGAGATTCTCTATCTGGTCAACCGTCCCGGAAACTGCCCGAGCCACCAGGGCGCGGCGGAATGGATCGACAGGGCGATCGCGCTCGTCGGCGAGGCGGCGGAGCGGATCTGCGTCAGGGGCGACACCGATTTCTCGCTGACGGCGAACTTTGACCGCTGGAGCGGGGAGGCCGACTTCGTGTTCGGCATGGACGCGATGCCGGTTCTGAAAAACATCGCCGAAAGCCTGAGGGAGGGCGAATGGGTTCCTCTTGGGCGCACGGGCGCACGCACGCCGGGAAGGGCCCGCAGGCGGCCTGAAAACGTGAGGGACAGGATCGTGGCGGAGCGCGGATACAGGAACATCCGGCTCGTTTCCGAGGATGTTGCGGAGTTCCGCTACCGCCCCGGGAAATGCGAAAGGGACTACCGGATGGTCGTGGTCAGAAAGAACCTGAGCGTCGAGAGGGGCGAGAGCGTCCTGTTCGACGACATCAGGTATTTCTTCTACATCACCACTCGCGAGGATCTGGACGCGGCCGGTGTTGTCGCCCTCGCTGCCGGAAGATGCAACCAGGAGAACGTGATCGAGCAGTTGAAGAACGGCGTGAACGCGATGCG
>JAWKHN010000017.1:0-90315 GCA_041394795.1 Pyrinomonadaceae bacterium
GTTGATGATGTCTTCGGCCTTTGTGTACGCGGAAATCAGTTCCCGTACGCGACCCGCCTGCATCGCGTGCTCGCGTTCGGTTACGGTAGAGAAAAGACGGGATGCGCTGTTGAGGATATCGATGCAGGGATAGTGGTTTTGCGCGGCCAGTTGGCGGGAAAGCACGATGTGTCCGTCGAGGATCGAGCGGACGGCATCGGCTATCGGTTCGTTCATATCGTCGCCTTCAACGAGCACGGTGTAGAAGCCGGTGATCGAGCCGCCGTTTTCGAACTTTCCCGCGCGTTCCAAGAGCTTTGGAAGAAGCGCGAACACCGAGGGCGTGTATCCCTTTGATGAAGGAGGTTCGCCGGCTGCAAGGCCGATCTCGCGCTGCGCCATGCAAAATCGCGTTACCGAATCCATGATCAGGAGCACGTTTTTGCCGCGATCCTTGAAATACTCTGCGATCGACGTCGCCGCGAGTGCCGCTCGAATTCTGACCAATGCCGATTCATCGGAGGTGGAGGAAACGACGACGGATCGCGCGAGGCCCTCCTCTCCCAATTCGTTTTCGATAAACTCCCTGACCTCGCGACCGCGTTCGCCGATCAGTGCGATTACGTTTACATCGGCTTCGGAGCGTTTTGCCATCATCCCGAGAAGCGTCGATTTTCCGACTCCCGAACCGCCGAAGATTCCGACACGCTGGCCGGCGCCGATCGTCAAAAGTCCGTCGATCGCCCTGACTCCGGTTTCAAGCGGATAGTCGATTCTTGATCTCGCTAGCGGATTCGTAGCGGGGGCGTTGAGCGGATAGCTCTCTGTCGTATGGATTGCGCCGAGACCGTCGAGCGGTTCGCCGAGCGCGTTGATGGTTCTGCCCAGGAGATTTTCGCCCACGCGAATGTTGCTCGAGTACCCGGAAGCCGACACGATATCCCCGGCTTTTACAGGCGGCATTTGGCCGAGAGGCATCAGGAGTACGCGGTTGTCGCGGAATCCTACGACCTCAAGCTTGGTGCCATTCGCCGATTCGTTTTGGCTGTCGAGATAGCAGATATCGCCGACCGAAACCGAGGGGCCCTCGGATTCGATGATGAGACCGATCGAACGCGTTACGCGACCGATGGATTTTAGAAGATCGATTGACTCCAGTTTTTTGAGATAAGGGCTAAGCATTTGAATCAGGAATCGAGAAGTCCGTTTGAAAGCTCTTCGAATTGGGATTCGATCCGGGCATCGATGTCGCCGTTTTCGGTATGGATCAGGCAACCGCCGATCGAAATCGAGGGATCGGGCTTAAGTTCGAGCGTACCTCGAAAGGCAATTCGGTCGCGGTTAGATTCGATGTATTTCAAATCCTCGGGATTGAGGTGTACTTCGGCGAGGCTCCGCTCGCGAAGTTTCTCGAGAGCCTTGTTGAGCATGTTGACGACGATCTCTCGGTCGTTTTCGATCTCGCGGTCGATGATTTTTCTTGAGATCGCCAGCGCCAGACCGACGAGGTCATGCTCGACGCGTTTTGTAATTTCATCTTCCAGCGCGCTGATCAATTCGATCGTTTCGGCGAATTTGCCGCGTAACTGTTCGGTTTGGTGCGAGACTTCTTCGGCGACCTTTCGCTCAAAGTCAGCCATCGCCTTCTCCATCGCCTCCTGTTCGATCGTTCCCGCCCTTTCCATCGCCTCGTTTACAACCTTTTCCGCCTCATCGCGGGATTGCGAGAGGATTTCCTCGGGGGTCGGCTCGGGTTCGCGATGATGTTCGGCGTTTGGATCGACGATCTTCCGGAGACTCGAAACTTCCGGAAACTGTGCTCTGACAGGAGCCGCCGAACCGCCGCCTCCCGAGTAGGAGGGGTAGGAGATAGCGATCTCGCCCGCGTTTTCTGCTCGAATAATGTTAGTTGACATATTCGTCGTCTCCGCCTCCCGAGCCTCCGAGCGAGATCACTCCTTCCTCGTCGAGCTCGCGCAGGATTTCGATAACCTGGCGTTGCGCTTCGGAAACGTCCTTGAGCTTTACCTGGCCCATGAAGTCCATTTCTTCCTTCATCATTTCGACGGCGCGTCCGGACATGTTGCTGAAGAATCTCTCCTGAAGTTCTTCCATCGTGCCCTTGAGAGCGAGCGAGAGAACCTTCTTGTCCACTCTCTGCATGATCTCGCGGATTCCGATGTCGTCGATCAAGAGCAGGTCTTCGAACGTGACCATCATGTTTCGGATCTCGCTTGAGAGTTCGGCATTGCGGTCTTCGATCTGTTCGAGCATCTTCTTGGAAGTGTCGCGATCGAGACGGTTGAAGATGTCGGCCACCGAACGCACGCCACCGATTTCGGAGGGGTTCATACCGCTGACGCTCGTCAGTTTCTGATTGAGAACGTGTGATATGCGCTTTACTACGTTTTGCGAAACGGTTTCCAACGCGGCGAGCCTGACAATGATTTCCCCGCGCAGATGTTCCGGGAGTTCATGCAAAACGTCTGCGGCGGTGGTCGCGTCCATATGCGCGACGACGACCGCGATAGTCTGCGGATGCTCGTTTTGAAAGAGTTTGGCGAGTTGCTGCGGATCGGTTTTTTGAAGCGAATCAAAGTTCGCGGATGATTCGAGCGAATGCACAACCTTGTCCGTCAGGCGTTTGGCAGCCTCATCGCCAAAGCTCCTCGTTAGTAGTTTGCGAGCAAAATCGACACCGCCGGATGACACGAATTCGCGTTCGACAAGAATGTCATTGAACTCGCGGACAACGCTTTCGGCGACATCGGATTTGACTTCTGGAAGCAGCGCGAGCTCTCTCGAAAGCATCTGCACCTCTTCTTCATTGAGGTATCTGAATACACGCGATGCGGCTTCCTCGCCGAGTGAAAGACAAAGGATCGCTGCCTTGCGCGAACCGGGAATCGCTAGTGGCCCGGGAGCATCGGTTGGCGAAGATTCAGGATTTTCACCCTCGGCGAGCGATTCGCCGTTGGCTTCCTGTTCTTCCAGCTTTGCTTCTTCTGTTTCGATTGCAGTTGCCGTTTCCATCTTAAGTCCTCCCTAACCGTTCTTTATCCAACCTCTAAGCGCGCCTACCATGACTTCCGCCTCTTCGTCGCTGCCATCGATCATGATTTGTCGCATGCGCTCCAGTTGTTGAATCGGATCATGCGGATTTAGCGCGAGGAGTTCGTCCTCGCTTTCCGTCAATACGGGTTCTTCGCCCTCATCCAGTTTTGCTTCCAGTTCTCCGACGGTGAGCATTTCGGTCGATTCCGGTAATTGTTTCTCTTCTTCCTTATCGGCAGATGTCTCTCCGTCTAAACGTCTTTCTCCATCTTCGCCGTCCGCCGAATCGGCTTTTTCGCCGTCGAGGAGTTTTTGCTCCGGTTCGGGCATCGCCGCCTTGAGTGCCTTTCTGGCCGGTCTGAAGACAAAGAAGAGGAGGAGGCCGGTGACGAGCGCGAGGCCTCCGTATTTGATCGCGGTCGCGATCAGATCCTTGTTGTTTGAGAAGAAAGAAGCCGCAACGGCCTCGCCGGCGTCTCCCTTGTCAAAAGGCATCGTCTGAACCACTACCGAATCTCCTCTTTGGGCGTCGGTGCCCACGGCTGCCGCAACGAGCTTTTCGATCTGCTGAAGTTCCTGAGCCGTGCGGGCAACGCGGTTGTTGTTGACCATCTTGTGATCAACCACGACCGAGACGTTGAGACGGGTTACGCGTCCGCCGCCGCCGATCGTTTTCGTGAGTATTCGATCGATCTCGTAGTTTGTAGTGGTGGCGGCCCTTTCGTCGTTACCGTTTTTCTGATTCTGAAGCTGTTGTTGGGGAGCCGGAACCGAGGGATCGTTCGCGCGAACACCCGTCAGATTGTTCGGAACGCTCGTCGCCGATTCGGCCGATTTTTCGGACGCGGTTCTTTGCGAACGCACGACCTGAGATTGGGGATCGTATTTTTCTTCGGTTCTTTCGACCTGCGAGAAATCGACATCGGCCGAAACATCCGCACGAACACCGCCGTCACCCGTTACCGGTTCGATCAGCGCGACCACCCTGGCCGCCGTTTCCGCTTCAAATTTGCGTCTCGAATCGAGTTGTTCTGAGAAAGTGCCGGCATCGGATTTTCCGTTTTTGCCCGTAATCGCACCGGTCAGCAGACGTCCTCGGGCATCAAGCACCGAAACGGAAGAAGGATCAAGTCCTTCGACCGAGCTTGTCACGAGAGCGACGATCGCATCAGTTCTTTCTCCGGCAAGCGTTTTACCTTGCTTGATCCGAAGCATTACCGATGCCTTCGCTCCCTCCTCCTTGTCCGCGAAAACCGATTCCTTCTTTGGGGTGACGTGTACGCGGGCCGATTCGACCTCGTCCATTCCTTCTAGCGTACGGGCGAGTTCGCCCTCGATCGCGCGTCTGTAGTTCACCTGCTGTGCGAAGTCCGTTGCTCCAAAGCTCGACTTGTCAAACAGATCGAATCCGACATGGCCGCCCGAGAGCACGCCCGCTCCGGCGAGCTTGAGCCTCATTTCGGATATCCGGTTGGTCGGAATCTGAATCGCCGTACCGCCGTTTGTCAGCGAATAGGGAACATTCTCTGCATTGAGCTTCTCGACGATGACGCTCGCGTTTTCGGGTTTCAGATCCGAGAACAACACGGAGTATTCATCGCGGGAGCCGAAATATACGACCGAGGCGATAAGCGCCAGGGTCGCGACCGCGGCTCCGATCGTCATCACGCGACCGCCGATTGGCAGCCGCGTCCAGATTTCTTTTCCTTGTTCGAGTGGAGACATTTCTTAATTTGGTTTTTGTGATCGTGATTGGAACTCTTCGGATCCTGAGAATTTACGGGGCACCGGCATGGCGATTCGATGTGCGGGTCGAATCATCAAACCTGCATTCTCATGATCTCCTCATAAGCTCCGATCAATTTGTTTCGTACCTGAAGTCCAAGCTGGAACTTCAGATCCGCGGTTTGGAGGGCGATGATCGTCTTGTGCAGATCGGGTGATTTGCCCGAAACCGCATCCGCGACCTGCTGTTCGGCGGATTGCTGCGTCGCCTCGACCGACGCGACGGCGTCCTTTACGGTGTCGGCAAAACTGCCAGCACCCTTCGCGGCGTATTTGAGACCGGTTGAAGAATTCGCGGCTACGGGATCGCTGAATGTTGTTGGGAATTGGATCGCCATTTTGATTATGCGTCGCCGAGTCCGAGGCTGACCCGCGCGATGTCCTTCGCCGTATTGAAAGCGGTTGCGTTGGCCTCAAACGAACGCGTCGCCGAAAGCATGTTTACGGTTTCCTCAAGCGGCTCGATCGCCGGCATTTTTACATAACCGTTTTTGTCCGCGTCGGGATGGCCCGGTTTGTATTGAAGCGAAAATGCGTCTTCGGCGGCCTTCTCGACGGTCGTCGTTACGCCAACCGCCGGATCGCCGGTTTCAAGTCCGCGCGAACGCGCGACCGATCTCCATGATTCCTCGATTTCGGTAGCCCGAAAGACGACATCCCGACGCCTGAAAGGCCCGCCTTCTTCGGTGCGGGTCGAATTGGCGTTGGCGAGATTTGCGGCCGCCGCTTCAAGGCGTTCGCGTTGTGCGGACATGCCTTGGTTGGCGATTTGAAAAATTGAAAAGACTGACATCGGGATTACCTCTTTCCTCTCCCCCAAGGGAGTCTTTGGAAAAAAAACGGCCGCCGCATGTGGGAGATACGTGGCGGCCGAAGCTTAGGAGTACCGCGTTTGTTCGGAGGAACGGTGTTACCTGGCAGTTGATCGCCGTTTGGAATCTGGCGCGGCGGGGTGGGAGAGAGCTTCGAAACGGGAAGGCGTTTCGAGGTCTATGCCCTACCGGCCCTCTTTGATCGCGGATCGCAGGATACGGAAACGAGCCTGAAGCATTTTTGCGCCAAGATTGAAGTTGACGCCGGTTTGTGCGAGCTCGGCCATTTCGCGTCCGGAATCGACGGTGTTTCCATCGATGCCGATTTTTGTGGGAGTGCGTTCCGCTATCTCGAGTTCCGCTGTCGACAAACGTTCCGATTGGTTTTGTCGCGATCGTGGGAGATTCGCGCGTTCGGCGGCTTCGTTTAGAAACTCTTCGAATCGGAGTTCCTTTGCTGTGTAGCCGGGAGTGTCGGCGTTGGCGATATTGCTGGAGATAATTTGAGCCCGACGACTCTGCACATCCAGGAATGACTGCAACAGGTTGGTGATGTTATCAGGTTCCAGTAAAGTCATCGGGCTTGCCTCCGGGCGTTTACTTAACAACGCGCGTGCCAAAACGCGGAATGCCTGTTTTTATTGGTCTTTTTCGATTTCGTTGGCTGGAATCTGTCGGAAGACCGACGCTTTTGGGCGGGAGCGATGTCGGTTTATTGACAAGGAAGGGGAACTTCGGCGGGAAATATCCTTGCATTTATCTCGGCTTTGCGTGGAGAATGTTGGAATCAAACGGACAATTCAATTTTAGGAGGTGCCCCGGGATGGGACTCTTTTTTTCGATTCGCTCGAGCCGAAGTCGTTTTCTATTAACTGGTTTATTTGTCGTTGGTTTGTCATCGGTTATGTTTGCGCAAACTATGTCGATCGAAGATTACAAACCCAAATCAACGTTAAAGGTTCCGGAAACGATCATCACCCGTGCCAAATATCCCTTTATCGATATACACAACCATCGGCCGCTCAATCCTTCACCTGAGGATTTGGCAAAGATGGTTTCCGAGATGGATGAAATGAACATGGCGGTGCTCATCAATCTGAGCGGAGGCAACGGCCAAACGCTTGCCGACGGCGTTAAGAACACAAAGGGCCGGTACCCAAAAAGGTTTGTGGTTTTTGCGAATATCGACTTCGATGGCGTCGGCACGCCCGGTTGGGGTGAAAAGGCCGCACGGCAACTCGAAGAGGATGTTAAGAACGGAGCGGAGGGACTAAAGATCTTCAAAAGCCTTGGGCTTACGATTCGCGATACCGACGGCAAGCGGGTCCACACCGACGACCCCCGGCTCGATCCGATCTGGAAAAAATGCGCGGAACTAAAAATCCCAGTGCTGATTCATACAGGAGAACCGATCGCGTTTTTCGATCCACATGACGAATACAACGAAAGATGGCTTGAATTGAAGCAGTTCCCGGATCGTGCGAGACCCGCCGAACGATATCCGTCGTGGGAAGAGGTGATGGCGGAGCAGCACCGGCTCTTTGAGAAGCATCCGAAAACGAAGTTTATCGCGGCTCACATGGGCTGGCTCGCCAACGATCTGAAGCGATTGGGCGAACTCGTGGATCGTTATCCGAATGTCTATCCGGAGGTTGCGGCGGTTGTCGCGGAGCTCGGCAGGCAACCGCGATTCGCGCGCGAGTTTTTTATCAAGTATCAGGACAGGCTGCTTTTTGGAAAGGATACGTACCGCCCGAGCGAATATCATATGTATTTCCGCCTCTTCGAAACCTACGACGAGTATTTCGACTATTTTCGAAGACGCCACGCGTTTTGGCAGATGTATGGACTCGGTCTTCCCGACGACGTTCTTAAAAAGCTCTATTACAAGAATGCTCTGAAGCTTCTGCCGGGAATCGATCGCACGATGTTTCCGAAATAGGTTTCGAGTTTTTCAGTTTCGGGTTCTGATGGATTTGCAGGCATAAGCAAATGCTATAACGGGCTCGATGGATTACTGGGAAGTCAGGCTCCCTGCCGCGCCACGTGGCAAGGGGGTCTGGCTTTGTTTGCGGGAAGCCGAATTGTCGTTGAATTTCCGGATTGGACCGCCAGCCAACCAAAGCCCGCCGGGCCGGGTTGCGGCGCGCCCCTTTAATTTTCCATCGTCCCGCGTCCTTTTAACCCTTGCAGAACGCCTGAAAATCGGTATATTAAAGGGTGTTTTTTTGTTGGTCGTCCCATATCCTTCTTTCTTGCCCCATTCTCCTACAGCTATGAAAACAAAGATTCTCGTCGTTGAAGATGACGAAAGTTTGCGAAACGTACTTTTTGAGTCCATCCAAAAGGAAGGCCATGACGGTTTTGCGGCCGCGAGCTGCGAAGAAGCCGAAGCTCTTCTAAAGGATCATGCATTCGATGTCGTCCTGACCGATATAAATCTGCCCGGACGGGATGGACTCGAACTGATTCCCTTCTATCTGAATCGAAACCCCAATGCCTATGTGATGGTGATGACGGGGTATGGCACCATCGACAATGCCGTTCGCGCGATGAAGAAAGGCGCGGCGGATTTTCTTCGGAAGCCCATTATTCTCAACGACCTTGTAAGCGCGATTCGTGTTGGCGTGGAAAAAACAAGGCTCGCTCCGGAACGGGAGGAACCTGTCGCAAAGCCAAAAACAAAGGCGCAGACAAGCGGGATCATCGTTGGGTCGCAGATCATGCTGGGGTTGATGCAGCAGGTTGCGACGGTCGCGCCCTACAAGGTCAATGTTTTGATCACGGGAGAAACCGGAACCGGCAAGGAGCTAATTGCGAGGGAAATTCACGGGTTGAGTCCGCGTTCGGGTGGGCCGTTTGTGGCGTTGAACTGCGCAGCGATTCCGGAAAATCTTCTCGAAGACGAGCTATTTGGACACGTAAAGGGCGCCTATACGGGCGCGCAAACCGATCGAAAGGGAAGGTTTGAGCAGGCGGATGGCGGCACGTTGTTTTTGGATGAGATTGGAGACATGAACCTCGCGCTCCAATCCAAGCTTTTGCGGGTTCTTCAGGAAAGACAGTTTGAGAAGCTCGGTGCGAATTCTACTCGTGACGTCGATGTCCGCGTCGTTGCCGCAACAAGCGCGAATCTGGAAGAAAAGATCGAACGCGGGGAATTTCGCCCCGATCTCTATCATCGGCTAAACGTCGTTCATTTAAAGGTTCCGCCTCTTCGTGAACGACGCGACGATATCATTCCGATCGCTGAAGGGCTTTTAAGAAGGTTTTGCGAAGGCGCCGGGCTTCCTGAAAAGGAAATTTCTGAAGAAATCGAAGCGGTTCTTCTCAACAACAACTATCCGGGCAACGTCAGGCAGCTTCAGAATGCGATGGAACGCGCCGCGGTGTTTTCCGGAATCGAGCCGTTGTCGGTCGAGCATCTGCCCGATGAAATTCGAAACGAAAGCGATTTTACGATCATCAACAGCGGATTCGTACCAACTGTGATTCCCGACGAGGGGCTAGATCTTACCGAACTCGTTTCGGCGATTGAGAAGGAAATTCTTTTAAAGACGCTCGACAAAACGAACGGCAACAAAATGCAGGCCGCAAAGCTCCTCAACATGAAACGGACAACGCTCGTTGAAAAAGTAAAACGGCTCGAGATCGAGCCGCTTGAAGAGATGTCCAAGGCGAGGACGGGTTGATTGTTCCCGTTTGAATAAAGCTAGCGTATCTGATTAGTAGTCACCGCTCAGAGCCAATCCCTTTCTTTTTCGGTGCATATAGTATTGCGAGTTGCGTCGGGCGATCTTAAGTTTCGCGAGCTCGAGTGTAGCGTCGTTCTTGGCTTCCAATAACAACGTCCTAGTTTCGTTGTCCTGAGTAATTGTTTGCGAAACAACTTCCGAAATCCTGTTTGAGATTCTTTCCGGTACTCCGCTTCCAAGAATCGCCTTCAAACTCATTATCTGTTTCTGGAAAGTTTCGAGCCTTTCACCAAGCATCGAGCGCTCGTCGTAGATATCGATGATGCGTGCAAAATTGCCGGCCCGGGCCGCTTCGGTTTCCTCTCTGGCGAGAGACAAAAGCTGCTCGAGTTCTTCGCACTGATCTGTTAGCAGTTGGATCAGGCTTTCGGCTTCTTTTTGCAATGCGTCGTTCATTTGCCTGAAGGTTGTGGGGGGTAAGGGGACGGGGTTTAGACGGCCACTTTAATGTTCGCGGGAATCGGAAGAGTTGGCGAAGGCTGGGTTTGGTTCTGACTGTTGGCGTTTGTTTCCCAGGCGTCTCGCACCGGTTGCAAGAGTTTGGCCGATTGCCGCATCAGATCCGAATCGAGTTCGGCGCTTGCCCGCAATATCAACACGATCGTGCTCTTGTAAAGATTGTCCAAAGCGACGGCGACGTCGCCACCCTTTTGAAAATCGAGTATCGATTGCATGTAGCTCAGGATGTCGAGCGCGCGCGTCGTATTCTCTGCCTTTCCGGGGATGTCATCGGCATCGATCGATTCGGCCGCGAGGTTTAGAAACTTGATTGCACCGTCATAGAGCATGACGATTTGTCTAAGGGGATCCGTCTCGCCGTTTGCGATTCGACCGTAACTTTGCAATGCACGTGGTTTAGAGTTCATGTTGATTTCCCGTGGGTAGGACTTCTGACAAAAGACTTATCGGATTTTGGAAGGGATTCTTTAGGAAACTGGTCGATTCCGCAGAGCGTAGCTCTGCGCTAAACGTAATCGAGATGAAGGTAATAGAGTTGAACGCGATCCGTGAGAGGTAAAGTGAAAACCGCAGAGCACAGCTCTGCGCCCAATCCCGACCTCAAAACCCGTCGTGCAAATCCCAAAAGGCCGCATCGCAACAGAACTCGAAACGCAAGACTCAAAACTCGTACCTAATTCTGATTATTATTGTTCAAGGAATCAAAAATCCCCTTCAGCGCCGTGCCTTGTCCGTTCAACTGTCCGATGGCGGCGTCGGCCGCGGCAAACTGCCGGGTTAGGGTTTCGCGAAGCCGGTCGATGTATTCGAGACGTTTTGTGATCGAACCACTGATCGTTTCGATCGAAGTTTGATAGCCTTCGATCGCGAGTTGGACGGTGCCGGAGATGCTGTCGCCGAGATTTTCCGCGACATCCTGCACTTGTTGAAAGATTCCCTTGTCCGATTCCGTCAGGCCATAAAGCAACGCGCGAACATCCTCGCCGCCGGCCTCGATCCGCTCGTTTAGAACTACGGAATCGATCTCAAGCTTTCCATCGCTCTGGGTCTTGATTCCGATTTCAGCAAGCGATGTCAGCGTACCGCCGTTGTTTCCGGAGACGGTTCTGACGACATCTTTCAATTGCCGGTAAACCGAACGGAGTGTCGCCTCGCCGGCGAGCGCCCCGGTCGGACGACCCAGCGAATCCTTGTTGTATTGCTCGCCGACAAAATCGACGATCGCGTTGTATTGATTGACGAATGTTGCCAGGCGGTTTTGGATGTCGGTTCCGGCGACCACCGAAATCGTGGATTGGCCGGTATCCTTTAAGTTAAGGGTTACGCCACCCACCGTATCGTCGATTACATTCGTTCCGCGAGTGACCTCGATGCCGTTTATTTTGAAGACGGCATTGAGTTCCGAAAAATCGCCGCTGACGGGATTGACTGTTGTAATTCCGAGATCCGCGTCGGTGCCGGTCGCGGTTGTCTCGACCAGTTCGACGCGTCCCGCCGAACCGGTTTCATCCGATGTCAGCACGAGCCTGAACCCGGTGCCGTCACCGTTGACGTCAATGATCGATGCGCGAACCCCCGCATCGGCCTCGTTGATCGCATCGCGAAGACCCGCAAGCGTGTTGTTCTCGCTATCGATGGTTATCTCAACACCCTCGGACGCCCCGCCTTTCCTGAGTTCAAACGTCGCTTCGGTGGCGGCGCCAAATAATACGGCGGCATCCTCCGATGTGTAATTGCGCGAGTTTTGGGTAAGGTTTGAAGCGAGCCGCGTGACATCGAGATCGTAAGTACCGATGGCGGTCGAACTGGCGGCTTGCGCGGTCGCAACCGAGGCGTCGGATGTTGTGATCGATCTCGCGAAACCAAGATCGCGATTGACCAACGCATCGGCCGCGGTTTTGAGTCCTGCAAGACCCGTATTGAGCGTCTTGAGGGCTTCAATCCGGCCGCTGTAGTCCGTGATCTGGCTTTGCAGGATCGAAACGCTCCGCGAACGGCTCGCAAGAATCGCGTCGCGGATCGTATCAAAATCGATCCCGCTTCCCAGTCCACTAAATGAAATGCTGCTCGCCATGCGTTTCTCCTCGAACCAAACTAGACAACCTCGTCAATAAACGAACCCTGGAATTGCGCGGCGAGTTTGAGCGAAACCTCGCTCGGGATCTGCCTGATCGCTTCTCCGGTTTTGTCATCGACGAGTCTGATGACGAGCTGATTGGTCTCGTCGTCCCGACTGTAGCTTAGTGTTATATCGTTCTTCGCCAACTCGCTTTTCAACTCGTTAAGGCGTTCTGTTTGACTTTTGTGGCTTTCCCTTGGCGCTTCCTGTTTCTGCGCGGGGAATTCGAATCCAGAGGCACCGCCGGATCTGGTTTCGATTTTGCCACTCACTTCCGACGGTTGAGTCAGTGGATTTATGTTCATAGCGGTCTCCTATGTTTGGAATCCGCGAGTGAAAGCCGGAATGTGCAGTTCGGCCTTCACTCGCTGATTAAAGGAGTTAATCCGATCAATTACCTGAGCAACGCCAGGATTGCCTGATTGGACTGGTTGGCTTGAGCGAGCGAGGAAATACCCGCTTGCTGGAGCGTGTTGAGACGGGCCAGGTTCGAAGCTTCAACAGCGATGTCGGCATCTCTGATGGCCGATTCCGCAGCTTGGAAGTTCGTGATCTGAGCCGAAGCCAGATCGATGGCCTGCGCGAGGTTGTTTTGTCCCGCACCGACCTTGCCCTGTACCGTTCCCAGAGCGGAAACAGCAGCCTGAATAGCCGTCAACGCGGTCTTCGCACCCGCTTCACCACCGGTAACTACGCCACCGGTAACAGCGGTTTGGGTTTGAAGGGCGTCAAGGTTGTTATCCGCACCAGCAGACGAAGCGCTCGAGATACCGAGGTTGAAATCCTTGATCGAAACAAAGGAGATCTCGGAACTGTCGGCCTTGTTAACGATGGCGAAGACACCCGCACTGCGGAGTTCTACGTCGTTGTTAACGGCTGCGGCTGCGGCGGTTGCACCGGCTGCGGCGGCTGCGGCTGACGTGAACGAAACGTTCTTCGACGAACCGGTATATCCGATTTCCTCACCCGAGAAGCTCAAGGTTTGAACCGCGGGGGTTCCGGCAGCTGCCGATACGGCTACGGTCTGCTTGTTGGCAGCTCCGCTGATTGCCACATCATTGGCAGCGGCACTAGCGCCACCGATACCAGTTTGATTGGCACCATCGGCTACGCTCGAGCTAACTGTGAAGAAATCAGCCGACGACAGAACTAGCTTGTTGCTATTGTCGATCGAGGCCGTGATTCCGTATGCTTGTGCGTTTGAGTCGTTGTTGATCGCATCGACGACGTTTGAAGCCGACGAACCCGCGGTCAACGTGACCGTGAAAGAGGTAAGCTGTCCGCTCGATCCAACCGCTTGGAAGGTGAGCGTTTCAGCAGAGGACAAGCCCGCTGAGATGTCCCTGTTACCCGTTACGCTGCCCGTTCCCTGGCCAATGTTGATATTGGTCAGCGAAAGGCCCGTACGGTCAACACGGGAGTTTGAAAGGTCAACCGCAACCGAGTTTCCGGAAGCGGAAGCGTTTGCTCCACCACCGATGAAAACGTTGATCGCACGGTTGAAACGTCCTTCATCGGTACCACCGGCACCACCAAGACCTACGTTTTGCGCCTGACGATCGATTTCACCGAGTACGCTTGAAAGTTCGGCTTGCAGCGTGTTTCTGTCACCGGTGAATGTACCGGAAGCGGATTGCGTTGCGAGCGAAGCGGCACGATCAAGAAGATTCGAAATCGTGTTCAAACCGCCGTCGATGATTTGAAGGGTCGAGAGACCGTCGTTGGCATTACGAACGCCTTGGGAAAGAACGCTGATGTCGCTGCGGAAGCTGTTGGCGATTGCCAAACCCGCTGCGTCATCACCGGACTTGTTGATGCGAAGACCCGAAGACAAACGCTGAAGCGTTTGGTTCAGTTGGTCGCTGGTAGCACCCAAACGGCCTTGGGCCGATTGCGATGAAAGGTTGTTAACAAGTGAAAAGTTAGCCATTAAAGTGTTCCTCCGTGAACATTAGTTGTGACCTCCGCATCCGTGCATCAGTCGTTGATTGTTGAAATTCAAGCCTCATATACGGCTTGTCAGAACCCATATCGGCATCGGTCGGAGGGAACTTTAGGGGAAAAGTCGGCGGTTGGGGGGGCGTCCGGGCAGAGTTCCAGGTTCCGTCCGGGCGGAGTTCCAAGTTCCAAGTTCCAGAAGTTCCAAGTTTCGTCCGGGCGGAGTTCGAGGTTCCGTCCGGACGGCGTTCCAAGTTCCAAGTTCGAGTCCACTCTAAAAAGTCGAGTTAGAAAGTGAAGGGCATCATTTTCAGTCACAACGGTTCGACATTTGTGAAAGACCCCTGCTGGCTTGTCCGGCAGGTGAATGAGGTCAGAAGCTAGTCGCGGTAACAAATGAAGCATTCCGGCCCCCCCTGCCGGCTTGTCCGGCAGGAGGCAAAGGTCCCTAGCTACGGCCGTTAAATGCTTGGTGTGTTGAGGTTTATTGATTTTCTGGAAGGTGCTGACCTTATTCACCTGCCGCACAAGGCGGCAGGGGCCTCCGGATGAATCAATGTCGTTTGGACTAGCTGCTGACCACATTCACCTGCCACAAAAGGTGGCAGGGGTCTTGCTTGGTTTCTTTGAGGCTTAATTTACCAGCCGATTTTTTCGTTGAATCGACTTTTTTGAGTGGACTCAGGATTTGGATAGTGTCAACAAAGAAATCCTGCTCGATAGAAGTATTCACCTGCAAGGCGCTGTTTCAACAATTGTGTTACGTTTTGGAAGAAAGAAGTCAAAAGGGCTGAATTTCCAACGTTTGTGCTTCGACAAAATCATCGATCATCGATCTGACTTTTCGAAACATTCGAACAGCACCGAAAGAGTTCATGTCCATGCGACGGTAAAGCGATAGAAGAAAGAGGGGAATATGGCGACTAACATCTCGAGACTGGCAATCAATGCGAGCCCTGAAAGGGTTTGGGATGTGCTGACGAAGCCGGAGAACGTAAAACTCTGGCAATTTGGCAGCCTGTTGGAGACAAGCTGGAAGGTCGGAGAGGGAATCAGGTTCATAAGCGAATGGGAAGGCAAGACCTTTGAACAGTGGGGAACGGTTTTGGAGTATTCTTCGCCTGAGACACTTCGCTATAGCTTGTTTGCCCCCGGCCCCGGCCGAGTGGACACGCCTGAAAACTATTTTGAAATGATTTATCGTTTGATGGATGAAAACGGGCACACGAAACTCGAAATCATTCAGGAAGACAACCGACCTGGCGCAGTTCAGGAAGATGTGCAGGGAGAGGAAAATCCCGTACTCAAGGCGCTGAAGGATGTGGCTGAAGATAACTTGCAAAAACAATGAAATCAGTGTTTTATGGTTGGAAGTATTCCCCGTCTAAATCCGCCGCCTTTTGAGACACCAACATCAGGAGAATAAGAATGTATTTTAGATTGATGGCTCTATTCGTGACAATTGTCGCCATGAGCACAACCTTAACATACTCCCAGTCTACTAAGTCCAAAGAATTGAACTGGGATGAAATGGCCCGACATTTCCAAATGGAATTCAGATTGATCCTGGCCTCTTATGACAAAGTTTGGGTCAAATCTGATGATGCCGTAGAGGTACAATTTTCAAACGGAACCGACGCTTGGTCTATCTCGAAAGAAAAGGTTGAAAAGTACACATCAGAAAACAGGCCACAGTTTCAAAATACGATGTTGGGATACTCCCGCGTCAATGTCCCGGAAAAATCTATTCTTCAGGTTGTTGTAAACAAAGCCATTTTGAGCGGGTCTTCCAATAGCACTCCGGAAGCACAGGAGAAGTTGGTATTGAAGTTTTTAAGAACCTTTGTTTTTCACGAAGGGTTTCATTACTTCATACAAAACTCGGAAAAAGGATGGGTCGAAGGAGCTAAAGATACGGTTAGGTTCCCGCGGGCAACGACATATCCGCTGCAATCTAATCCGAGAATCTACAGAAACCATATTTTCAAGCTCTTGATAAAGGCTTATTCTTCTGAAGAAATGAGAGCGCGGTATTTGCGGGATGCGGCGTTCTGGTTCAACAAGTACAAAACGGAATTCCCCGCCGAGCTGGAACAAATCCGTAGTACGGATCGCATCGAGGGTACTGCGCGGTACGCCGAGAATGCGAGCCTCGTTGCAATCAATCATGGTTTTGATGCCAAAAGTAAGGATATGGCAGCGTTCCTCGCTACAACGTATGGAGATTTGCCATATTTGGATACACTCTCGCAAGAAGCTTACGAATTGGGCTATGTCGCCGGACTGCACTTGGACATGATAAACAAATGCTGGAAGAATGAGATCCATCACCATGAAATCTCACCACTCGAAATTCTCTTTCGCGACATAATGCCGTCAGATGTTGAGCCACGGATGGAAGGCGACTACGCCGCTAAAATCACTGAAACGATCGAAGCGGAAAATGCGGATTTGCAGGCATCAATGGCTTTGTTCAAGCGAGTTGTAAATGGCGAGAACGTTGGCAACTTGCTCTTTTTGCCCTCCTCTGCCGGGTCGTTTCGGGCTGGGGCGTTTTACAAGCATTCGGAATTGGATCGCTCCTTTACATATTTGAAGGACTTTGTACAGACGTTCGAAAATGGTAAAGACGTGGTCAAGATAAATAAGGCTTCCGTTTTTGATATGCCAGGCAAAAATGATTGCGCGTACAAAGGCAATTTTTACGTTCTCATGGAAAGCGGTTCGCCACAAAACATTGAATTGGGGATGGAAACTCGAGAAACCAAGAACGAAAGCGGACAAACTGTTTTGTGTTTGACTGCGTTTGAAAAGTAGGGAATTGTTGGTTCAGTTTAGCAAAGTTTCCAATGCGCCTGAGAAATCAGCATAAAACCTGAGTTTGTGTTTTGGCTTTGTATGAATTCTCTCTTAAGTTTTTATCGCCCGCATGTTGAAAGATGGGGTTTGCCACTGGATTTGCCGGCAGTCACTTTGTCTCGTAAAAGCAGCGACCTCATCGATGGGTCCTTGGCCTATACCCTGAATCCTTGTCTTGGGCCTCAGAAACAGGAGATCAAGATGAACGGAGAATTCAGCGACCCGGATTGAAAACTCTTTTGTAGAGGTGGTGTAACTGACACTTCAGTAATCGCGAATCAACTTTCTAAGAATAAAAGACGGGATTGGTGGATTTCGTAGAGTGCCACTTTTAGGGATTTCGAAGATTCAAAATCGGTGATGGAAAAAGTGAAGAGAACAAAATGTTTCGCAATCCTTTTCGTTGGGATGTTGTTGGCGACGTCTGCTTTTGCCCAAAGGGCAACGATCATCAGGTCGCCCAATCAATTGCCGAAAAAGGAAAAGCGATTGAAGATCTTCCTCGGCGGAAGCATCGATATGGGGAATGCCGAGAACTGGCAGGCGACTGTCGAGAGGGAGTTGGCCGATTACGATGTCGTTTTGCTCAACCCGCGCAGGGACGATTGGAACAAAGAGTGGAAACCCGTTTCAACCGATCCGAATTTTAGGGCGCAGGTCGAATGGGAATTGGCGGCGCTCGAAAAGGCCGATGTGATCATCATGTATCTTGCCGCCGGTTCGCAAAGCCCGATCAGCCTGCTGGAACTCGGCCTCCATGCAAGATCAAAGAAATTGATGGTAGTTTGTCCCGATGGCTTTTGGCGGAAGGGAAACGTGGATATCGTCAGCGAGCGGTATGGAATTGAAAACCATGCGAATCTTGAAGAACTTTTGGACGCGCTAAAAGGCAGATTGGCTAAATCGAAGCTACAAAACAAAGCCGTTCCTGAGGATTGAACTTCAACAAAGAAATTTCTTGATTGGCACAAACTTCCGAGATCACTCAAGAAAGTCGGTGTGGCAAGAAAAGGTCATTATTTGCACTCACATCCGTTCGATATTGATGAAAGCCCCCTGCCGGCTTGTCCGGCAGGATGCCTGTTTCTCTAAGGATCAATTTGTCGGTCGATTTTTCCATGAATCAACTATTAAGATCCGTTTCAATGTCTCAATCTTCTCTTTTCGAACACTGTGTCGTTGAGGGAAGGAAAATATGAAAAGACTTTATGCATTGGCGGCCGCTACCGTTGTGATTTTTTCGATGGTGGTAATGAATTTTGCGACTCAGACGATTGAATATGGATCTCGCACCATGAGCGGCTCCGATTGCGGAAGCGGGAGGAAAAGCGGCCATAGATCCGGGAAAGGAAGACATCGTTCGCGCTCCGGCGATGATGACTCCAATTCCAACGGCAATTCCAACAGCAGTTCGAACAGCAATTCGAACAGCAATTCGAACAGACGCAACTCAAACGACAACTCATCAGACGACAATTCGAATCGTTCCGGCGATGATTCAAATGGCGGGATATCGAGCCAGGAAGCCTGCAGGATCGCGCTCGAACGCGTACCCGGTGAAGTATTTGAGGTGGAGTTCAAGAACAAGAACGGGCGCCGTCTATACGAAGTTTACATTCGAAAAAGCAACGGCGATGTTTACGAGGTCAAAGTTGATGCCGCCAACGGCGATGTACTCAAGATAGAACGGGACGATTGAAGTGGTTGAATGTGACCGCAATCTGGCAGTTAGATAGTACTTGATTGATTCAACAAGTTAGTTTATAAGCTCGAGTTTTATGAGCGAACTTGTTAATTCCGTACATGCTTTTTTGCCGTTTTTACACCAGACAGATTGGTCTGTAGGGCGAGCATATACTCCAGATTCCATTTTCTCTGACTGAAGCAAGAGTGTTGTATGAACTTGTGAATCAGGAGACATGCGCGGCTTCGGAACTCTCAATAGATTTGGAACTTGATGCCGGTCAGATCACATCTTGGACGTTTTCATTAGAAGGGTCTGTTACGAAGGCTTCGTTTCCGAAATAGTAGCGGATGCAGATCAATTCCATGCGGGAACTTGGCCTTGGTTAATCATCAATATGATCCTTAGTACGATCCATCGCGATATCGATTGCGGATTGTGGTTCACCTCGCATGTATCGCTCGAACTCATCCTGAAAATCCTCAAGAAGCGGGAGATCAACCAAATCCTTTTCCCGACCCGATTCGCGCTTGCTTGCGATGATGTCCCGAAAATTGGCGACAGGGAAGCCGTCATACATATGCATCCGCTTTCTTGCGACTTCAAAACTCTCGATGCCGTCCGGGGCGAAAACCAAATCGAGATCGAAGGGTCCGTTTTTTAGCTGGACGAAGTCAGCTCCACTGACGATCTTCTCTGCAGTCTCAGGTTCGATTTCAAAATCGAGTTCTCGCAAAGCGGCAACGATGTTTCGTCCGTTTTCAGGATCTCGCTTTGGGAAAATGTCAACATCCTGAGTCGCTGCCGGATAACCAAGAATGATTGCGCCGCCTTTTCGAATAAATAGATATTCCACATTATGAACCGAAAAAACCCGCGCAACTCCCCGGGCTTGTTCCAATTGGAAATAGGCTCGATCGGACATTCTATTTGATTTCTCGTTTCACAAGTTTGAAGCCAAGATACCTCGGAAGATTCTTATCTGCCCACTCACGATACTCCTGCATCGTATCGAATGATCGCGAGGGGGCGTCATCCAGAACCGGCTTGTAATTTCGGAAGAAACCGTATCTAAAACGGTTGGCAATACTCCGCTTTAGCTGGCGTCGACATTGTTCTCGAAAGTCATCCATGCTAGAACATTCTAGAGAAATTACGTTGGGTTGGCTATGAACAAGGACATACATTGGCCTTCTCTTTTGGAAAAAGTGACTGTTCTGGGATTCAAAACCCACTAATCAGACGCCATCTCACAATTTGCATTTGGCAGCGCCGAGTACAACGAATACGATCTCGATAACTCGAAGACGATACACTCCGATTAATGCGAGAGAGGAAATGTTTGGATTCTCGAAAACTGTTTCGGTGTGCTTTCTGATTTTAACCACCCTTGGGCCGCAATTGCATTGTCAGCATGACATCGCAGCATGTGCCGCCAACATAACGTTTCTTTGAAGCGTAAATGAGCGGAGTGAAATCGTTTCGAGTAGGAGGCTCAAGGAGGAAGCTGAAACATGAAATTTGAGAAACTGGTGCCTAACATTTTCTATGCCGATATTTCGGATGGTCTGAAAATGTTTGTGGAATGTCTGGGATTTGAGATCGGACACAGCGAACTCGATTCGGCGAATCCGTTTTGTGTTCTCGAAAGGGACGGCCTGAGAATAAACCTCTTTCAGGACGCATCGGCCGCTAGCGAACATCACCCCGAATTCAGGCTTGTTACAAAAGACATCGAAGAGGTTTTCGAAAAGGTTTCCTCAACCCATCCCGAGTTTCTTCATCCCAATCTAAAAGCAGTCACGCTCAGACCCTGGGGAGCAAGGGAGTTTGCATTGATGGACTCGCAACTTGGCGTTCGGATTCAGCAATGGTAGCGTGACGGACTCGCGGTCGACAGCCAAATGTCCGACACCCGCCAACGAACCGCTTTTTTCGGTTCAACCGATTGGCTTGAGAAAGTAGCGGCCGTAAGCGATAAAAGCCATCAGCAAGCCCAACACGCAAACCATAATTATCGAACCGGTCTCATTGTATTTGACGTGAACCCAGACAAACAGAAGGCTTTCGGTTGCAAGGAGTAAGGCCGCAATGACGGTAACGATTGGGTAAACGCGAATCGCGCTTGGAATAATCAAGCACGCGGCGCAAACGAGTTCGACCAATCCGAGCGCCATCCAAACCTGTTTTGGAAGCGCGCCAAATGAGGGTACGTCCACGCTGATCGTGTCGAACATAAACACCTTCATCACGCCTGAAGCGGTGTACAGAAGCGTGGCAACAATTTGCAGGATCCAAAGAAGCAAGTTCATCGAGAAATCTCCAGGCAAGTGTCAATTGGAAATCGGACGGTTAAATAAAACGAGCAGATGTTAACTCAGATTGTTTTCCGCTCCAACAAAAAAGATTGCCGACAGTAAAAGTCTCTAATTTACGCTGAGCCATGTTTATTGCGAATCAAGAACCCAGGTTGATTTGGGGCGGAGATCCTTTTTGAGATTCTCCAGATGGGACTTGGCAATTACCCGGCTTTTGTGGCGAAATAGGGATTGAGCAAAAGAACAAAAAGGCTGTCATCCAGTTTTCGGAATTGATACAAGGAGCAACTATGACCCCCAAAAATGTAAGAGCGTATTCGGCCGCAAGTGCGGATTCACCTTTGGCCGCGGACACTATCGAGCGTCGCGGAGTTAACGCGAAGGATGTTTCGATCGACATTATGTTCTGCGGCATCTGCCATTCGGATTTGCACTATGTGCGCGATGAATGGCATGACGCGGTTCCTGCGGTTTATCCCGCCGTACCGGGGCACGAAATTGTCGGAAGGGTTTCGGCGGTTGGTCCGGAGGTGACGAAATTCAAGGTTGGGGATCTGGTCGGGGTAGGTTGCCTTGTTGACTCGGATCGCGATTGTCCGAGTTGCGCCGAAGGATTGGAGCAGTTTTGTCCCAACATGACGATGACGTACGGCTCGGAAGACAAGCACACGGGGAAGATGACATACGGCGGTTATTCCGAAGGCATCGTTGTCGATGAAGCGTTTGTCTTGCGTGTTCCCGAGAATCTCGACCCCGCCGGAGTCGCGCCGCTGCTTTGCGCCGGCATCACGACGTATTCCCCGCTCAAGCACTGGAAGGTCGGCCCGGGGAAAAAGGTCGGAGTCGTCGGTCTTGGCGGTCTTGGCCACATGGCGGTCAAATTCTCGCATGCCTTGGGCGCTGAAACGATAGTGTTTACGACCTCGCCTCATAAGAAAGTAGATGCGATGCGTCTTGGCGCGGATGATGTCGTACTCTCCACCGACGCCGAAGAAATGCAGAAGCACTTCGGATCTTTTGATTTCATAATCGACGCCGTATCGGCGCAACATGACATAAACGCCTATGTGATGCTTCTAAAACGCGACGGCAATCTGACGATGGTTGGAGCACCCGAAAAGCCGCTCCCGGTTGCAGTCTTCGCATTGCTTTTCGGACGCCGAAGCATTTCTGGATCATTGATCGGGGGCCTCGCTGAGACACAGGAAATGCTGGATTTTTGCGGCGAGCACAATATCACCGCGGATGTCGAGGTGATCCCGATTCAAGATGTTAACGATGCCTACGAACGTCTTCTCAAATCCGATGTTAAGTACAGGTTTTCGATCGATATGAATTCGCTTCGGGAAGGGTGAACCGAGACTGGTTCTCGGATGCATATCAGACAAGAACTCTAGGGTTTGCGAATTGTGAGATCAAGCCGACGGATCAGCGAGAATTAGGCGCTATCCACTCATTATCGCCTACAGTACAAGCTCATCGCCCCTGCTTGTGTGCGCGCAACTTGCGCATGTAGCGGAAGAGATTATTCGCCGTCCGTCTTAGCGCAAGGCGGAATTTATCGGGCGTACGCTTTGAACATACATTTCAAAAAAGACTGAGAAATGCGTATCAGCGTGAGCAATCGATCGTCTTGTAAAAGGTCAACGCGTTGCGATCTGGGTCGTAAAGTGCGAATTCGCGCGTAAACCATGGCGTGTCGCGGATGCCGTGTTCGCTGAATTCGACTCCCCGCTCCCGATATTCCGCGAACAGCGCGTCAGGGTCTTCAACCAGAAACCGCAAACGAATCGTTCCCATCTCATAATCGAACTGAAACTGCATATGGAGCTCGACTTCGTCCCGACGGAAGCCGATATAGTTCGGCGGTTCCTGTCCGTCACTAAACATCAGGTCGAAGCCGAGTTTCCGGGTGTAGAAGTCGATGGCGCGATTGATGTCTTGAGTTCCGATTATCGGATGGATTCTCTTAAACATGGTTATCGATTCGTGGAGCAAAATTGGAATAATAAAATAGTGAGTTACCTGCTCGACGCTGAACTCGGGCGTTCGTGTTTCGGCTGGTAAACCTCGATCGAACCGCCTCCAGGAAGCGTTACCGAAGTCAGAATTCCCCAACGTTCTTCACGGATCGGTCCGCATTCGACGCCCTTCGCGTTGGCGTCTGATATAAACTCCTCGATGTCATCGCACATCAGATAGAGCTGATGCTTCGAATTCGTTTCAGACGGATGAACCGCTGCCTCCGATGGAGGCAATGCGAAGATCAGCCAACCTCCTCCAACGTCAACATTTTCCAGGCCAAGAATGTCGCGGAAGAAACCCTTGTCGGCCTCGGCGTCTTTTGAATAGATGATTACATGCGCACCGGATATCATTTCTATCGCTCCATTTAATTAATGTTCTAAGTAAAGTGAATGCAGGTATTGAAACACCGAGATTCTATTTGCTTTACTTTTTCGGGCCGGACATGATTACGATCACACCTTTTCCTGATTCCGAAAAAGGGATCTGGTTGCTCTCAATCGATTCATCTATAAGTCTTTCGACTTCAGGCCGCTTGAGATCGGAAGCTTTCACGATCGGGATCCAGCGCGTTTGTTTTCCGGAACCCTTCAGCAGTTTCGAAGGATCGGGAAGAGTCGTTCCATTGTTGAGGAAAAGTTTTATGCCCTTTTCGTCTCCGCGAATCGATAGAATTCCGTCATATCCTTTGTTGTTCGGCGAGTAGCTTATGACGAACCAACTTCGGTATTCATAAACCAACTCATTGGCAGCAGGGAGGCGATTTTGGAGAATCCGGCGCAAGCTTGCGACGAGTCGAGAATGATCAGACGCGAATTGTTCGACGATTTTTCTAACCTCTTTATCGGCCGCGCTGCGTTCGTATTGAGTTTGAGTGAGTGATTTGGGATTTCTCATTGTATTGTTTTTCCCGCAGTTGAAGTTCAATCAAGTACTCGGCCCAAGAAAGGCATGATTATTTGTCTAAAGCCATGCCAGGAACTCTTCGAATGCGCTTCGTCCATAAATAGGTTGACACCACTGGTTCGCTTTTTGAAAAGGCTTGCCTGGGTTAAGACCAACCGCGATTATTAAATTGCGAATCTCCTTGAGTTCGGATTCATCCCGCGCCATCAGGCGAATCTCAAAGCCCTTTTTATAGGTTTGAGGCCCCTCTTTAAGTCGGTCTTCGTTTGGCGTTCTCATGTAACCGTTTCTTTGATATAAAGCCAATAGTCTTTCGCGGTGGATATCATCGCTCCTGGTTTTTGATTCTCTTTCCATTTCAACTCCATTTATCACCGAAAGCAACGTGCCGGTTTCTTGCCCTTCAATCTACCGCACAACGCAGAGTCTAACACGGCTGAGATGTTGCGCATTCCACACCGCATATACGAGAAGGGTGGAAAATGCACAACTTTCAATACGAAACCAAATAGTTGCATTTTAAACTTGCAACCAAATGGTTTCTTATCTACAATATCCCAGAAATGAGACGAGACATCTTTCAAGCTATAGCAGATCCAACGAGGCGGGCCATCATCATGTTGATTGCCGCTGGATCAATGACGCCGAATGCGATCGCGGATAATTTCCAGGTTTCGCGGCAGGCTGTTTCGAAGCATTTGCGCATTCTGGTTGAATGCGAGTTGGTGGAGCAGGATGCCAAAGGGCGAGAGATCTATTACCAGCTAAAACACGAAAAAATACGCGAAATCGACGACTATGTCGAAAGGCTTCGCCAAATTATTCAATCCCGCTTTGAAGATCTCGATGATCTCCTGGAAGCGATGAAGGAAGAGACAAAATGAACAACGATCTATTTTTTGATTTCACTGTGGATAAGGAAGCCAAGACCGCAGTAATCACGAGGGAATTTAATGCCGGGCTTGATCTCGTATGGGAAGCCTTTACAAACCATGAGCTTTTGGACAAATGGACCGCTCCGCAACCCTTTACGGCAAAGACAAAATACGCCGATTTTGAAGTCGGCGGGAAAAGGTTCTATGCGATGGTGGATCCCGATGGCAACGCTCTCCGCTGGGCGCTGCAGAAATACACTTCGATCAGTCCGAAAACGAACTTCAAAATGTTCAATGTTTTTGCGGACGCGGACGAAAACCCCGAGGAATTCGGCTCCGACTGGGACTACACGTTTTCCGAAGAGGACGGCAAGACAAAGGTCGTAATATCAATCTACAACGAATCGATGGAACGATTTGAGAAGATGCTTGAAATGGGCTTTGTAGAAGGATTCAAGATGACGATCGTCAATCTGGACAACCTGCTTGATTCACTCAAATAGAGATTGCAAATACCAAAATGATTGGGAGAAGTCCGGGAGATTACTCGGACTTCAATAAAAGAAGAAAAATGATTTCAGAAAAGACAAATTCAGTCCCGCTTTGGATCGTTTTGGTCTCGTTGGCATATGCACTGCTCACGTTGGTTGGAGTAGCAACGCTGGTTTTTTCACCGGAGAGAGTTCTTGAGGGTGTCGATGTCAAAGCCAAAGGCATTTTGTTTCTGACAAACATCTGGGCGACAAGGAATCTCGCTGTCGGTGCGGTTCTTGCGTATTCTGCCCTGAAGAGATCCGCGCCGATGCTGCTTCTTTCATATGTTTTTCTTCTTGTAACGCTAATCGGAGACGTCGTAAACGGGATCGTTCAAAACGAACAGACGTTTGCCATCAGTTCGGGAATCGTGGCGGTTCTGGCGATGTTAGTGGCGTTCCTGATCAGGCGGAGGATGGATTGATGTCTTGGCGAGAGCGGCAAATTGTTCCTACCAGATTGTTTCGAGCAAAGAGGATTTGATGAGGTTTTTGTCTGCGGTCACAAGAGGTGCGTTCAGCAAAACTGAGGTGGCCGCGATTATTCGGTCGGCTTGGTCATTTGATAGCTCCGGGCCGAAATTGACAGAAAGCTCCGCAATTTCCGGAGTTATCGCTTGAACAGAATAGTTCCTTGCGCGCAGGGCGAGGCGGATAAACTCAGAGGGAGTTTCCGCTACCTCAATCCTTTTTCGTTTCATCAACATTGATATTTCCCATAGTGAAATATCACAAATCAAAAGTTCGGCTGAGGGCTTATCAATGGCAGCTCTAGCCCGCGAGGAAAGCCTTTTTGCATCAAGTGCGTCCCACACGATCGCACAGGTGTCGATCAAAATCATTTTAGTGAGTTCCAATCTGTTTCAAGGGGAGATACAACATCCTCGATCTTTGCAGTTTTTGACAAAACCTTTAGCCTTGCCTTGGCGTCCGTTTCGCGATTGGCAGGAGAACTTAGAGTTGCGAGCACCGTCCCCCTTGAGGTGATGTTGATCTGTTCACCTTTCTGGGCGATTCGCAAGTACCTCAAAAGATTTGCCCTAAGTTCGGTAATGGTTACGTCCAACATATAAATTCACATCCCTACTAATGTACAAGTGTTCTGTACAAGTATAGCCAGTTACTTCTTGGACTGCAATACAATTTAGAAGGCACGCCAGCATTTCTCTTTAAGCAAAACAAACTGAGACAGCCATTTCACTGCGACTTGTTTTGGGAATACCGGCAAGTCGCGCGTTGTTCCTGTCTCATCCACAAGAGACTCTTTGCGAAATCTCGCAAAAAGGCGTTGTTTTCATAGATCCTTTGAGCGCGAGTTTGGGGCATCCAGTTCAATTTGCAAAGGAGATTCCAAAACAAGAAACGGATAGAAACCCACCATTGGCAGAGTTTAGATTGTGTGCATGAAATCGAAAAACATCATGCACAAAGAAATCGAACCAAAAATCATGTACTTCGGAACTCCCGTAGTTCTGGTGAGTACGCTCAATGAAGACGGCACTCCAAACGTCGCGCCAATCTCCTCGGCGTGGTGGCTGCGAAACTTTTGCCTCATCGGTTTGGGGAAGAAGGGGAAGACTTTTGAGAATCTGGAACGCGAGCGGGAGTGCGTATTGAATCTGCCTTCTTCGGAGATGGTTGCTACTGTTGATCGGCTCGCGTGCACCACGGGGAAGAATCCGATTCCGGAATACAAGCAGAATATGGGTTTTGAGTATGTTCCGGACAAGTTCGGGCGGGCGGAGCTGACGCCCCTTCCTTCAAAATCCGTCCTTGCTCCGCGCGTCCTTGAGTGCCCGATTCAACTCGAAGCAAAGGTGGAAAGCATAAATGATGTCGGAGGAGCGGATAGTTCTCTTGCGGCGATCGAAGTCCGCATAATTCACTCATATTTTGAAGAAGGATTGTTGAGTGCGGAAAAGCGCCATTATGTTGATACAGACAAATGGCGGCCTCTGATTATGAGTTTCTGCGAATTTTACGGACTCGGAGAGAATCTGCATCCTTCCAGGCTCGCAAAAGTCTTTTAGATCCACAAACAGGAAAGATCCTCGCAAGATGCATTGCGAGAAATGTGCAACGCGTGCGCGCTTCTGAAAACAGGTAGTGACGCGATAACGCTTGGCGAGATTCCAATTTTTGGAACTGGAACAGCGGCGGAATGTGATTTGAAACGATTCGAAATCCGTGGTTAATTGAAATCCAGAATTTCCAATCGGAGTGACATCGCGAAATGCAGGAAACAAACTTTAATATTTCAATCCACATGGCTTCAAGCCTTGATGGAATGATTGCCAAACCGGACAACAGTGTTGGTTGGTTTGAAACCAAGGACGAATATGAAGACGGAATCGAGTTGAGCAAGGAAGACTCCACGGCGTTTCTCAAAACGATTGATTGCTATGTGATGGGTTCGAAGACATACGAGCTTGCGTTGGATCTCTCACGGGAATATGGATGGGGATATGGCGATACGCCAACAAAGGTTTTGACCTCAAGAAACTTGCCGGTCGAAAGACCGGGCGTTGAGCTCTATTCGGGTGACTTGGACACTTTTGTCAGTGAAGTGCTTCGGCCCAACTATCGAAATGTTTGGGTGGCAGGCGGTTCGATGGTTGCGAAAGAGTTTCTCCGCGCCGGGCTGGCAGATGAGATAAGACTTTCCGTTTTGCCGATCATCCTTGGCGGGGGCAAGCCGTTTTTCGAGGAGATCGGACGGGAGATTCCGCTTCACCTAAAAGACGTCAAAGCTTACAAAACGGGTATCGTCGAAATGGTTTATGAAATCTTGAAAACGTGATTTTCGATACTTGTGGACCGGGTAGGAATTGCTGAAAAGAATAACTGCAAGGGCAGGCGCTTGTTGTGCTAGGATATCGAAAATTCTCACAAAAGGAGGCCGCCTCACATGGCCAACACATTTTCGAGCATTTACCTGCATTTCGTTTTTAGTACAGAAAACCGCCTGCCATTGATACCGAGAGATCACGAATCCCGCATTTGGAATTATATCGGTGGAATTCTCAGCAACCACAACATGACTGGCATTGAAATCGGCGGCGTCGAAGACCACCTGCATGCCTTGGTCAGGGGCTTGCCGAGATTTTCTCCAAGCCAGATTGCGGAGACGATGAAAACCGATTCATCCAAATGGATCAAAAGGGAATTTGATGGCCCGCGCCTGTTTGCATGGCAGGATGGTTACTCGGTCTTTTCAGTCAGCAGATCGCAAATCGATCGCGTTTCGGAATACATCCGAAATCAAAGGACAATCCATCAATCCATGACGTTTGAACAGGAATACCGCGAACTGCTCGACCTTCACGAAATCCCATACAATGAAAAATACCTGTTCGGCTAAGTCCCCGCCGCTAGCGCGGCTACGCCGGAAGTCCCCGCCGCTAGCGCGGCTACGCCGGAAGTCCCCGCCGCTAGCGCGGCTATGCCGGAAGTCCCCGCCGCTGGCGCGGCTATGCCGGAAGTCCCCGCCGCTGGCGCGGCTACGCCGGAAGTCCCCGCCGCTAGCGCGGCTACGCCGGAAGTCCCCGCCGCTGGCGCGGCTACCCCGGAAGTCCCCGCCGCTGGCGCGGCTACGCCGGAAGTCCCCGCCGCTGGCGCGGCTACCCCGGAAGTCCCCGCCGCTGGCGCGGCTACGCCGGAAGTCCCCGCCGCTGGCGCGGCTACCCGGAATTCCGAACTATTGAATGCATGTATTGAATGCATGTGCCGATTAGTCGGGTTGACCTTATCCAGGTCGATCTTAGTCGTGTGAATCCCAGTCAGATCGATCAATGTGCATTGCACTAAGCAAACGCCCTTTATCAGCGACCATGAAGAACACTCTCACTTGCATTTTCAAGAGCCGATCCAACCGTTTCCCTAACCAAAATCTCCGAAAGCTCGAACTTCACTCCACCATTTCGAAAACCCTCAGCTCCGCTTCTTGCTCTTTTTTGCAAGAGGATTGAAATCGAGGCAGAGCTTTAACCATTTGCCGAGCTCCCGGCTGTCGACGATTGCCTGTGACTCGACAAAGACAAAACCCTTCATCGCTCTGCCTGTGAACTCCATCGGGATGCAGCCCTGTTTCTCAAGCGCGGCGCCATACGCCTCCTCGCCTATTCTGCAGAGTAAAAGGTCGTCCCCGGTAGCTTTGTCGGTATGAGTGCCGCAGCACATCTTTTCATCCACCAAAAAACAAAGTCCCCCGAACATCCTTTTTTCGGTAAATTCGACACCCTGTTTTTCAAAATAGTTGCGGATTCTAGTGGCTTGTTTTTCGTTAAAAGACATCGGTTTCTAACCTCTATTTTCGGGATCCTCGAGTGTTCCAAGTTCCAAGTTCCAGAAGTTCCAAGTTCCAAGTTCCAGAAGTTCCAAGTTGTCCGGAGGAGTTCCAGTCCGGAAGAGTTCCAGGTTCCAAGTTCCAGAAGTTCCAAGTTGTCCGGAGGAGTTCCAAGTTCCAGAAGTTCCAAGTTGTCCGGAGGAGTTCCAGTCCGGAGGAGTTCCGGGTTCCAAGTTCCAGAACTTCCAAGTTGTCCGGAAGAGTTCCAAGTTCCAGAAGTTCCAAGTATTCTTTTAACTTTGAAAAATCCAACTTGGCACCAGGCATCTTGGAACTTGGAACTTGGAACTCTTGGAACTTGGAACTCTTCTGAGCCGGAACTTGGAACTCTTTCGGTCGTACAAATGAGCGTAACAAAATTTGTCTTTGGATTGTTAATAAATGAACTGCGTCGAGACTGCGAACCTGACACATGTGTTTTCCTCGGGGGAAACGGCGGTAAATGAACTGAACTTGAGTGTCGAGGAGGGCTCAATCTATGGCTTTCTCGGGCCTAATGGTGCCGGGAAGACCACGACTCTGAAGTTGTTGCTCGGGCTTCTCAAGAAGCAGCGGGGCGAGATTTCGATTTTTGGAGAATCCATCGAAGCAGACCGTGTTGGAATCTTGAAGAGGGTCGGGTCGATAATCGAAAGCCCTTCAATCTACGGACATCTGACGGCTGTCGAAAATCTTAGGGTTTTGCAGAAGATCTATCAATGTCCAAAACAACGGATTGAAGAGGTCTTGGATCTTGTGGATCTGCGAACCACGGGAAGCAAGAAAGCGAGAAACTTTTCGCTTGGAATGAAGCAGCGGCTGGCGACGGCGATCGCGTTGCTCCACTCGCCAAGGCTCCTGATCCTCGATGAACCGACCAACGGTCTCGATCCAAACGGGATTCTCGAAATGCGGAAGCTTCTGAGAAAACTCGCTCATCTTGAAGGGATCACGATCTTGATTTCAAGCCACATCCTCGCCGAGATCGAAAAGCTCGTTACGCATGTCGGAATAATCAACCGCGGAAATATGGTTTTTCAAGGCACGCTCGAATCGCTTGTCGAGCAACAGGAGAGATCATCCTATCTTCGCTTCTCTACCAGCGATGACCATAGAGCGGCGGAACTTCTGAAATCGCACAAGATCGAACCGATTCCCAACGAAAAAGGGCTCGCGATCCCACTTGTCGAAAAGGAGACCGTCGCGCGAATAAACGAACAACTGGTGATCAACAAAATCGATGTTTACGAGATCCTAAAAGTGAGAAGCGATCTCGAGTCGATCTTCTTTGATGTCATAAACAACTGAATCGGCAGATCGGTTTGGGCTTTCGATACGAATTTCAAGATCAAACGGCGAATATAGAGATGAATATCCTAAACAGTTTTCAGAGCGAGTGGCTGAAGAAGAGAAAGAGCATGGCGGCAACGCTCGTGGTCGTCGGAGCGTTGTTTTCGCCGCTGATGTATCTGATCCGGTTGTTGCGCGAATATGAGAAACTCCCCGCTCTCTACACAAGGGAGCAATTCTGGATTACCACCTGGAATGTCTCCTGGCAATCGATGAACATGCTGCTCCTGCCGATCGGAATTATTCTCGCGGTAGGGTTTGTGATGCAGATCGAGTACAACAACAATGCGTGGAAACAACTGCACTCGACTCCGCAGAGCTATGCGACGATCTATTTTTCGAAATTCGCGGTTTTGCTTGTGATGACGATCCAGGTGTTTGTGCTTTTCAATCTCGCCGTCTATGTTGTGACTGTAATCCCGTCGGTCATATTTGGATCCGTTCCCTATCCGACTGCGGAAATGCCGGTTGGAAAATTCTTGACAGGAAATTTGAACTATTTTCTGCATTGCCTGCCAATCCTGAGCCTGCAGTATTTGCTGGGGTTTCAGTTTAGAAACTTCCTCATTCCGCTGGGTGCCGGATTTTCCGTATGGCTTGTCGGCGTGATTTCGATGTCCTGGAAACACAGCTACGTTTTTCCGTATTTGCATGGCGGTCTCGACATCATGCGCGAAATGTCGAAATCAAGTCCGCCGCTTCCGATCGGGCTAAACGCGCTTTCGTTGATTTACTTTGCGGTGTTTATCATCGCGGGCTTCGTTCTTTATGTCATGAAGGCGGAAAAGGGTTAGGAGTTTCGAGTTTCGAGTTTTGAGTTTTGAGTTCTTTGGGCAAGAGGGCTTGATGTAAATTGATGCACGCCGAATTGGACAAAGGATTTGCCTTGGGATTTTATTGAACGCGCGGACTGTTTTGTAAACTGGTTGGAAGAATTTTTGGAGGTGCTTCAATTGCGTTTTGAATCTGGAATCAAGAGATTGCTTTTGGTCGTGTTGGTTTTGGGACTTGCGGCGGTTGGTGTGTCGGCGCAGAGTCCCAAGATACTGAAAAACGGCCTCAAGAAGCTGGTCGCGGGCAAGCGCGCCGTCGTCGGGGTATCGATAATCAGCGACGATGGAAAGCTGCGCGTGTCGTATAACGGCAAGCGTCGGTTTCCGTTTCAGAGCGTATTCAAACTCCATATCGCTCTGAAAATGCTGTCGGAAATCGATAAGGGAAATTTCAAGCTTGATCAGATTGTTGAGATCAAAAAGGATGAAATGATGCCCGGGTTGTACAGTCCGATCCGAGACAAGCATCCGGATGGCGCGTCGCTTCCGCTTAGCGAGATCCTTGAATATACGGTTTCTTTGAGCGACAACGTCGGTTGCGACGTGCTGTTGCGGATGCTTGGTGGTCCTTCCGAGATCGATGGATACCTTAGGAAGAATGGTTTCAAAGGTTTTGAGATAAAGCTGAATGAAGAAACACAACAGGCGGAATGGGATCTGCAGTTTCAAAACTGGACGACTCCGAATACATCGAGCGAGATATTGAAGGCGTTTTATGACAACGGCAAGGCCCAGCTTTCGAAAGAATCATATGCTTTTCTTTGGAAGGTTTTGCGCGAAACGAGCACCGGGGCCGGGCGTCTGAAAGGAAAGCTTCCAAAGGACACGGTCGTTGCTCATAAAACCGGCACATCCGGAAAACACAAAACTACGGGCGAGGTCGCCGCCGTCAACGATATAGGCGTCATATTTTTGCCAGATGGCAGGCATGTGTTTGTGAGTGTCTATGTTACCGAATCAATGCTTGACTACGATGGGAGCGAGGCGATCATTGCGGATATCGGCAAATTGGTTTGGGATTTCTACACCGGCGGGAAAGATTGATTCTATTATGAATAGCAATTCCAGCATCGCTCTTTTGTCAGGGCAGTTTCTGGCTTCAATTGCGATGCTCCGCAATCCGATCGAGCTGTTTCCATCCGAAAATTGGAGCGATGAAAAGCCTTATTGGTATTTCGCTTATCACTGTCTTTTTTTCACGGATTTCTATTTGACGAAATTCGTAAAGGATTTTGACCCGCCGTTTGGATTCGGTGAGTTTGAGGAAGTCTATCCCGATCCTCGTCCGACGCGTACCGAACTTTTAGGGTATGCGGAAGCGATGATGAAGAAGTGCACCGAACGAATGTCCGCCCTCGAAGAAGAGTTGGATTCAGGCTTTGTCTGGATTAACAAATCCGGGACCCATAGATTCCCGATCCTTGAGCTGCATCTTTACAACATGCGTCATGTGCAGCACCATGCCGCTCATCTGAATCTTCTGCTTCGGCAGGATGGCGTGGAGCCGCCGGATTGGGTTAGCAGATTTCCGGTCTAACGCAATTTGCTCGCGCGGTGGGTTAGGGCGCGACAAGTTTCCCGGATGCCAGGTTGTTGACCCGTTCGAGGTTGCCGAGTCTTCGGCTGATAGTGAGTGGCGAGGCAATTAGGCCATCTGCATAGGCCTTCTCGAGATCTTTGTAAGTGAACGGTTTTTTAAGGGATTTGTAGAGGGCCCGAAGTTCGTCAATCATTTCCTCGTCTGAAATTCTAGTTCTTTGTATTTTGAATCCAGCTAGTGTAAGTGCGTGGTTCAAAGAATCGAACCGATTTAGATAGGTGCCAGAGCTGGGGGCTTTCCCCCTCGAAGAAAATTTGTCGATGTCTCTGGCCCTTGGTTTCCGACCAAGGGTTGCACCGAGAGTTTTCAAATGCTCGATCAGTTCCTCAGTCGAATATGCAATCACCACTTTCTTCGGCAAATCAACAAGTTTTTTAATTCCCTTGTATCCGCCAAACAATCTCCTAATTTCAAGCTTGGTAGGAAGCTCCAAAGATCCTTGTTTTCTTAGTTCGCGCACCTCGTTTCGAGTAGGGTGTCTCCCCATTTTTCTAGCCAAATGCGCGTACGAAAGCAGAATAGTGTCCCGCGTTCTTTCAGGTTGGGCCACTCCGGCTTCTCGAAGTGCGTTCGTGTAATTTCCGAATATGCTTTCGATTCCAAACCTCATTGGAGTCAAGCCGAGTTTTGCACCTTCAACCACGTCCTTCTTGGTTAATGGCCTTCCTAAATTGGATGAGTATTCCCGAAGCTGTTCAAGCATTGAATCACGGTCCCACTTTCGATATGTGTTGCGTTCGAGACGCGCCGCGTCCAGTGCGCGATTGAAGGTGCCGAAGACCTGAGTATAGGTGTTTATAGTGTATCCTCTTCCATTTTTTGAAGCTTCAACAACATCGGTATTCATCGGCGAGCGACCGAGTTTGTCGGCTAAAGCTCGCAGTTTCAGAATCAGCTCGCTTTTTGTCGGAACCTCGCCGTCATTCCTACGAAATCTTCCATGTCTGCCCTTCGGATTTTGGATACAAGATCTGCCACAAGATCTACATGCAAACATGATTCTTCTTCCTTTCTTCTTCAATCCAGAGACATCATTGCTGCCGCAATGGTAGCATTCCAAGGGCGAGACATCTTTTGATCGGGAGTTGTTGCCTTTCTCGTTCATCTTCTAAATGCTAGCATACTCTTTTCTGAGCTATGAACGACAAACCTATCCAAATGGTTGACCTCGTCGGTCAATATCAACGAATCAAAGATGAGATCGACACCGCCGTGCTTGATGTCATCGCGTCATGTGCATTTATAAACGGCCCGGCCGTAAAACAATTTCAAGAGAATCTCGAGCGTTATCTCGATGTCGCGCATGTGATTCCTTGCGCGAACGGCACGGATGCGCTTCAGATCGCTTTGATGGCGCTCGGGCTGAAGCCCGGTGACGAGGTGATCGTTCCGGCGTTTACATATGTTGCGACGACCGAGGTTATCGCGCTTTTGGGTTATAAACCGCTGATGGTCGATGTCGATCCCGACACATTCAACGTCACGGCGGAAATCGTAGAAGAAGCGATAACGCCTCAAACTAAAGCGATCGTGCCGGTCCATCTCTTCGGGCAGGCATGCGACATGGCACCGATCATGGAGGTCGCCGCCCGACACGAACTTTACGTTGTTGAAGACAACGCGCAGGCGATCGGCGCGGACTATTCTTATCCCGACGGTCAGACAAGAAAAGCGGGAACGATCGGCCATGTAGGAAGCACATCGTTCTTCCCGGCAAAGAATCTCGGTTGCTATGGCGACGGCGGTGCGATGTTCACAAATGATGACGAACTTGCCGGCAAACTCAGAATGGTGGCAAACCATGGGCAGTCAAAACAGTATTATCACGACGTGATCGGAGTAAACTCGCGACTCGATTCGATTCAGGCGGCCGTTCTGGATGTAAAGCTGAAATATCTGGATGAATACGCGGCGGCAAGAAATGTGGTCGCTTCGAATTATGACGAAGCATTTGCGGATATCGCGGAAGTGAAAGCGCCAAGTCGCGAGCCAAACTCGACGCATGTTTTCCATCAATACACATTGCGTGTGGAGAACGGCAAAAGGGATGAACTAAAGGCCTATCTAAACGAACGAGGCATTCCGGCGAACATTTATTATCCGCTTCCACTTTATGATCAAAAGGCTTTTGCCAAGTACGCGGATTCCGGCTTCACGCTTCCGGTTACGGAAAGGCTTTGCAGAGAAGTGATCTCGCTGCCGGTGCATACTGAGATGACAGATGAAATCCAAGGCAGGATTATCGAAGGAGTGAGGAGTTTCTTCCAATAGCAGGGAGTAAAGCAATCAAAAGGGGCCCGCGATCAAAATCGCGGGCCCCTTTTTTAGTAAATATTATGTTAACGGGAATTTTTGATACTACACTGTTTCCCGGTAACCTCGAATGCCCGATATCCCAACGGCCTGTTGCAAAAAATTTGCGTGTCTAATGGAAGAGTGTAATTAAAAGGTGCCGACACCCTTCTTCCGCTTGGTGTGGAAGCTATTGCTCCCGTTAAAAAATCAGGCTGCGGAAAATTACTTCTTGCCGCTCGCCAAAGTCCACATTCCCTTGCCCAAAGATTTGGTGCCTTTGCCGGGATGCGCGCGAAGATTATTCGCCAATTTCGCTTTGTTTGTTTCCTTGCCCCAAAAGAGGAATTGCTCGACAAGCTTGTCGATATGCACGGGTTCTTTGGCGTGCTTCATAATTGCCATCGTGCTTTCGACAAACGTAACCGGATCCGGTTTGGGCATATCAAACGGGGAAGTCGCGGGCGCTCCCTTGACCTTCTTTGAACTCGCCTTCTTCGCGGGGGCCTTCTTGGCACCTGCCTTCTTGGCGCGAACCGCTTTGCGGCGTCCGGGCTTGGCCTTTGCAGGTGCGGCCGCGGCCGGCGCGCTGCCGATAAAATTAATCGTAAAATCAAGATGCTCGAGTTCGGCCTTGATTTTGGCGATCTCCTGTTCTTTGCTCTCGAGACGTGCCATTAGCCGCTCTCTTTCAGCGGTGGCGCGCCCCATCATTCCTTCTGTACTCATGTCTAAAGGTCTCCATTAAGATTAAATTTTTTGTGATCACAGACCCGTATTCTCCATAATGACAACAGGCAGTAAGCAATTCCGTATTCGAAATTCTCAAAAAGCACTAATGAAAGCATGCCGTTCTCGCGTTAACGAGAACTACAGCTTTCCGCTCATTCGACCCTACTTTTTCGCCCTTATGGGAATTACAGGCTAACTATGGGATGGGTATTGGATCTCCAAAAGCATACATTATTGACAGCAGCGATTTCAACCGCTGATATATTTAATATGCAATTTACAGAAAATGCGTTACTTGATTTCCCAATGTCTTCGCATCGTGCGGCTTCGATCCAGTAACAATAGAAAAGCCAGGAATTGGTAAAGCAAGTTGCTTCACGTGTGAGGATATGCGCCCAAAACCAGGGCGGGCGCACCGTGATCATGCGGATAAACCTTCCTTTTCGAGTATGGCGTTGAAGTATGCCGCGGGTGTTTGCCCGCGCTAAGGGATTCAACAAACAGGAACTGCAGTGCGGATTGGCTGCAAAGAGAATAGTCTTGCGAAAAGATCGGCAGGGACTTTGTATTCGTGAAGTTAGACGAGTCTGTGAAGCCTAACAAATCGCGTAAATGCAGAAAGGGCCGGGAGCGAACTCCCGGCCCTTTGAAGCTCAATAATCCAATCGCAGCTTATTGTTTGCAGATCGGAGCATTGCGATTCATCGAACAGATCGTGTTCTTGAGCGCTTCGATCTGGCCTTGTTGTTCGCGAAGAGCTGCCTCTTGAGCACGAATAACCTTGGCTTGACGATCGAATTCATATCTCAAACCTTCGGAATCATCGCTCTTGGAAGCAATTGCTGCGGGGCAAGCGGCGATTTCGAAATTGGCATTGAGGCAGAGCGCTGTAGTTCCACCGGTTCCGAGCTTACCAACGCGAACGGTGTCAAATCCGGCACGTCCGAGTTGGAGAGTGTTGCTGGCGGTTACTTTGGCTCCTGCGCCAATAGCTGTTCCAAAAGTAAGCCCGTCTACCGAAACATCGGCTCCGCGACCAAACGCTGAGTTGTAGTTGCCGCTTACATTGGTTTGGCCGGAAGCGTCACCAAAGAAGCTGTTGTTCGTACCGGCAACGTTCAGATAGCCCGACTGGGTACCGAAGAACGCATTGTTGTTTCCGGTGTTGAAGCGACCGGAATAGGCGCCGAAGAACGAACCGCGACGAGCGGTCGTGCCGGCGAGACCGGAAAGCGAACCGAAGTAAGCGTTTGAATCACCGGAGGTGTTCAATTGACCGGCCGAGTTACCCATAAAGGTGTTGACCGTTCCGGTGCTCATCGAAGCACCGGTTGAAGCGCCGGTACAAGTATTTGTCGGGTTAATGTTGGTACCACATTGTCCGAAGGCAGGAGTGGTAAGCCCCGCCATGACAAAGAGTCCGACAAAGAAGGAAGTAGCAAGTGCAAGTTTTTTCATTTTGTTTTCTCCTAAGTGTCTAAACTAAAAAAGGTTTCAAGTTGCCCTAAAGCATGCCTGAGATCAATTTCGGAAATTAATCGCCCGGTCAAAGCAAATGTTTGGAAGGCAGGGACAAGCGACGCAAAATGTCGCCATAAGTCCCGGGGCAAGCCTTCAGGTGTTTTCACACACAAACCGAGCCCGAACTAAAAGAGCGATGACGTAGACCCAATGGGTCGCACTGATTCTGTCGAAGTTACCGATATTATGTATCGGCTTTGGTTGATAAGCAAGCAATTTTTGCATTGTTAAAGGCTTGGAATCAACGGATCGGTCTTTTGAATCAATTCGCATTCAATACGAGGATCGCCTGTTCGAATAGAGAACGAAGTGCAAACCGCCAACTTGCGTCTCGCTGGAACCGGGAGCGTACCAAGCGTGTTTTGAGAGTGAACTCAAACCACAAATCGAAACAGCAATCTTAAATGCAGATTGAACTGAAAGGAAAATTCAATGAAATCCTGATTCAAGAAGATGAACCATGCGAATTGGAGAAAATTCTACAATTCGGTTAACAGATAGGTCAAGCGCGTTAGCCCTGCATCTTCGGCAATAAAAGGACTTCAACTGCATCTCGAGATGGCGGTTCGATTAACGAGAGGCGCTCGCGAAATGAACGGTTCGATTGAAAGCGAACAAATTATGGCACGGATTTCGGCGGATCAAATGTAAAGGTCGGGTAGGTTTGCCCAGATCTGCAAACGCCGTGAACCGCACATATTCAACCCAAGTTTCGATGGTTCCCACGACTTTAAATCCGGACAACGGGGACCGGCTAAATTAGGTTCACGCCTGATGGTTGAAAGTACTTCTTGATTTGTTAAGATTAACCCTCTGTCGGAGGCCGAAATTTCGCAGGAGAAATGGCATTTGCCCTGAGAGCTTGAATTTTTGGCGCGCAAATCGCCTGCCGAAAATGTGCGATCTCAGGCCAACTTGCTTCCAAGTGAACTTGGTTTCTAAACAAAAGCCCGATAAACCGAGGCGTGCTCGAGTTAGAGAACGATTATGAATGATAAGGGATATTTCGCCCATGAAACGGCCGTCATCGATGATGGATGCGAGATCGAACAGGGCGTAAAGATCTGGCATTTCAGCCATATCATGCCGGGCTCAAAAATTGGCGAACGGTGCAACATCGGACAAAACGTGGTTGTATCGCCGGGAGTTAAACTCGGAAGCAACGTAAAGGTACAAAACAATGTATCGATTTACACCGGCGTGATCTGCGAAGACGACGTCTTTCTTGGCCCTTCGATGGTCTTTACAAATGTCGTGAACCCAAGAAGCGCGGTTAACCGCAGGGAAGAGTATCTTGAAACGATCGTCCGTCGCGGTGCATCGATCGGAGCGAATGCAACCGTCGTTTGCGGTAATGAGATCGGAGAATTCGCGTTTATCGGCGCCGGAGCGGTTGTCACGAAACCCGTTCCGGCATACGCGCTTGTCGTTGGGAATCCATCGAAGCAGATTGGTTGGATGAGCGAATATGGCCATAGGCTTGAGTTTGATGAAGAGGGATTTGCGGAGTGTCCGGAATCCAAGGAGAGGTACAAGCTTGAAGACGGAAGAGTCAGCAAGGTACCGAATGTATGAAGAATTTTCTTTTGATCGGCGCCGCAGGATATATCGCTCCGCGGCATATGAAAGCGATACGCGATACTGGCAACAATCTCCTTGCGGCGTACGATCCGTTTGATTCGGTCGGTATTCTGGACAGTTATTTCCCCGGAGCGGATTTCTTTACCGAATTCGAACGTTTTGACAGGCATGTCGAAAAACTAAAGCGAAACGGCACCAGCATCGACTACGCAGTCGTTTGCTCTCCGAACTATCTTCACGATGCACACATCCGTTTTGGTCTCAGAAACGGCGCCGATGTGATTTGCGAGAAGCCTCTGGTATTGAATCCATGGAATGTTTCCGCACTTGAGGAAATCGAAAGGGAAACAGGACGAAGAATCTACAACATCCTTCAGTTGCGTCTTCATCCCGCGGTTATCGAACTCAAAGAAAGGGTCGCCAAAGCACCTGCCGGCGGGAAGCATGAGATCAATCTGACTTACATCACTTCCCGCGGCAACTGGTATTTCACGAGTTGGAAAGGCGAGGTGTCAAAGTCAGGCGGTATCGCAACCAATATCGGTATTCACTTTTTCGACATGCTGACTTGGATCTTCGGAGACGTTATTGTTTCGGAAACACATCTCAATGAACATGATCGCGCGGCGGGTTTTCTCGAGCTTGAAAACGCAAACGTGCGCTGGTTTTTAAGCATCAATGCCGATACATTGCCGGCCGAGGTTCGTGAAAAAGGGCTCCGAACATACCGTTCGCTCCGAATCGGCGACGACGAATTCGAGTTTAGCGGCGGGTTTGAGGATCTTCATACCGTTTCATACAGAGAGATTCTCGAAGGGAATGGTTTCCCCGTTTCCGAGACGATGCGTTCGATCGAGATCGTCCACAAGATTAGAAATTCCGAGCCGATCGGGTCGGGGGCGAACTCGCATGAATTGCTCTCCCTTCCGCTTTCAGTTCACCCTTTCAAGAAGTAGATATGAGCAGTTCGTCGGTTGAGACATTAACGGATAGGGAATACTGGGAAGGATACTGGGAAAAAGGCATCCATGAAGTTCCCGAAGAAATCGCGCTTATCGACAATAAGTACGCGGACGCGCTTTATTACCCGTTTCGAAAGTTTATCGATTCTTCAAAACCAATTTCCGCATTGGAAATCGGTGGCGCGCCGGGCCTCTTTGTTTCGGGTCTGACAAAGATGCATCCGAACTTAAAGCCGGGTGTGCTCGATTACACCGATAGAGGAGTCAACGAAACCAAAGCGGTTTCTGAGAAGTTTGGCATCAACATCGCCATCCACAAGAAGGACATGTTTGTTGATGATCTATCGGATCTACCACCTTACGACGTGGTCTATTCACTTGGTGTGGTTGAGCATTACGAAGACCTCGAGCTTTCGTTCGACAAGCATCTGGAATGCGCCGGCCCGGGCGGTATCGTGATTTTCGGGCTTCCTGTGTTTCTCGGGATCAACGACTGGCTTGCGGGGCGTCTTGCTCCGGACAACCGCGATACGTGGTACACGGCGATAATGGAGAAGGAATCGTGGAAGAAGTTCTACGAAAGAAAAGACATCGAGGTGCTTTTTGACGACTACGTGGGCGGATTCAATCCGCATGTCCATCATCGGTTTGTTACCGAGAAGACGGTTTTTAATCGAGCGATCTATGTGGGCCTTCACGCGTTGTTTGCGAAGGTTTGGGACAAGATACCGGGAACGGATCGCCTGAATTCAAAGAGATTTAGTTTTTACTACTATTTTGTGGTCCGAAAACTTCCGGCAATAGAAACAGCATCGTGATCGCACGGCGAATTTTAGAAACAGGATTGGCACAGTTCGGAACGATGTTCCTCGGAATTGTCGCCGGAATATTCGTCAGTCGCCTGTTGGGACCCGAAGGAAGAGGCGTGTTTGCGCTTTTCAAGGCCAATTCGGAATTTCTCGTACTGTTTCTCGGGTTTGGTCTAGGAAGCGGTGTAACCTACTTCACATCGAACAAGAAAATTCCAATTCGTCATCTTTTCGGGATGTCGATCGCGGGATTTACGGCGGGTTCGGTCCTGTCCGCATTGCTCATCCTTGCTTTGCCGATTCTGGGGTATCAGAGAATCTTTTTTCCCAGCAATTTTGACACCGCATGGTTCCGAAATTATCTTGCGGTATTGTTTATCATCGCCAACGCGGGTGTAGTGCTGACTGCGTTTTTGAACGGGCGACAACGCTTTGGACTGACAAACTTCGCCAAAACTTCGCAAGCAGCAGTCTTTCTCGTGTTTGCGGTGGCGCTGTTTCTTTATTCCGACCACAGTCTCCTTTTCCGCAACACAACATTGGTGTTGGTCGCGCTTTTCGCGTCCACTATGCTATCCACCGTTTACCTTGTTGTCTGCGTATTGTTTGAGTTTCGGGGGGAAGGATCCCCCGAGTTCAGATTCGATACGGATTTGAAAGTGGCAGGTGGGTTTATATATCTGGTCTATCTCGGCGAACTCATAAACTTTTTCAATTACCGGCTCGATGTTTGGCTCGTTCAATATTTTCAGAATTCCTATCAACTCGGACTTTATACCTTGGCGGTGAGTGTCGCCCAGATGCTTTGGCTGATTGCGACCCCAGTTACGATCGTGCTGCTTCCATATTTAAATGGAACGAGATCAGATGACGAGGCGCAGCCGATGTTTTTGTTTTACGCAAGATTGACCTTCACTCTGACGTTCCTGAGTTGTGTCGCGCTCTATTTTGTCGGCGAATACCTTTTGCCTTTTGTGTATGGGGCCAAGTTTGTAGAGTCGGTGCCCGCATTCAGATTGCTGCTGATCGGAGTACTCTTTTCATCTGTGAGCAAAGTGATGTCCGTTTATGTTGTCACGCAGGGACTTATGCGGTACAACGTGCTTTCTGTTTCGGCGGGCGTTATCGTGACGTTTGCTTTGGATATGGTACTGATTCCAAGCTATGGTATACAGGGAGCTAGCATCGCAACGAGCGTTTCCTATTTCGTGATTTTTCTATTTCTGATTTGGGTGTTGCGATCAAAACTCGAATTGAAAAATTGGAATGTTTTTGTTCCGGCTGGAGCTGATTTTCAGCGGATCAGACAGAAAACAAAATTGTGGTAGATACAAAGGTTTCAGATTTTTACGACCAGTTTTCCGAATTTCAACAGAAGATTGCTTATAACGAAAGGCATTTTTTAATGTTGGACAAGATGCTCGAACTTGGCATGGAGCGCAATTCGGATGTAATGGAACTCGGATGCGGAATCGGCATCATAACCTCGCTTTTGGCGAAAGTCGTTAAGGAGGGCCGAATTCGTTCGATGGATATCAGCCCCAAAAGCGTTGAAATCGCAAAACAAAATGCGCCGGCGGAGAACATTGTTTTTGAGGTGGGGGATGTTGCCGAGCTGCCGATTGAAGATCATCGATACGATTTTGTCACTTTGTTTGATGTGCTTGAACACGTGCCGGTGAAATCGCATCCCGCTTTGATGAAGGTGATCAAGGAGCATTTAAAACCCGACGGACGTTTGGTCATCAATATTCCTACCGCACGCATTCTTAGGTATCTCCACGAGCATACCCCGGAAGTGCTCCAGATTATCGACCAGCCCGTTGAAACCAGCGAAATCGTTGCAAACGCCGAGAACGCCGGATTACGGATGGTCGCATTTGAGGAATACGGCATTTGGCGCGAAGAAGAAACGCGCTTTATGGTCTTTGAGGTAAACGGCGAATTCACGCTTCGCGAGCGAGAGGCGATGAAGCCTTCGATCAAGAGAAGAATACAAAACAAGTTCGAGATTTATTGGTAGTTCAAAGATGTGCGGTATTGCCGGAACAATCAGCTTCGAATCGGTCGCTCCCGAAGAGAGAAACCTCGAACGCATGAATGATCGGATGCGCGAACGCGGACCCGATGGATCGGGTACGTGGATCAGCAACGGCTTCGGCCTTGCGCATACGCGCCTCAGCATCGTCGATCTTTCGGCTGCTGGAAAGCAACCGATGGAAGATCGTGAAAACGGTTTGGTGATCACGTTCAATGGCGAGATCTACAACTTCAAAAAACTCCGGGAAGAACTCGAATCAAAGGGCCACTCTTTTCGAACCGCTACCGATACCGAGGTTCTTCTAAAGGGATATGTTGAATGGGGAACAGACAGGCTCCTTGGAAAACTCGAAGGCATGTTTGCGTTTTGCCTATTGGATCAGAAACAAAACGCGGTCTTTCTGTGTCGGGACCATTTTGGAAAGCGTCCTCTTTATTACTCGATCGATTCCAAAAGGCTTGTCTTTTCTTCGGACATCCGCGTTGTTGCCGACAATACCCCCGATCGTACTCTCGATCTCGAAACCGTTGATTTCTATCTCTCCGAATTGGCAAGCCCGCAGCCAAAAACGATTTGGAAAGAGATCAAGCAGGTTCCTCCTGCGTCCTTCATCTCGGTCAATCTGGAAAATGGCCGGGATGAAATTTCGAAGTATTGGGAACTCCGGTATCAACCCGACGAAACGCTTGCTTATCCGGAGATACTTTCCGAGACAAAAAATCAGTTGCGGGAAGCGGTTCGAAGAAGGATACATGGCGATGTGCCGATCGGAACGTTTCTTAGCGGGGGCATCGATTCGGGGCTCGTGACGGCGTTTCTCGCTACTTTGAGCGAGGAGCCGGTAAGATCGTTTACAGTCGGGTTTGACAAGGAATCTTACGACGAATCCGATGCCGCAAGGGCGGTCGCCGAACGATACGGAACGAATCACCATCAATTGAAACTTCAAGCGCACAACGTTCGCGAAACCATCGAGGGTTTGATCGAATACATTGGCGAACCCTTCGCGGATTCGTCCATCATCCCCACGTATCTGATCACAAAAGAAATATCGAGACATGTAAAGGTGGCGCTGAGCGGTGACGGTGGCGATGAGACTTTCGGTGGCTACTACGAATATAAAACGGCGTACGACGCGGACGATCTCGCTCTCAAGTATCCGTCGAATATCGGCCGGGCCGGAAGGGTGGCCGTCAGCAAAGCATTGAGTCGCTTCAGCTCTTCGGTCAACAATCTCGGCAATGGCAACACCTATTTGAACCTGCCGGGACACGAGAAACTCTATCGAAAGATGGCATTTGAATTCGATGAGCGCGATTCAAACTTCGCACCCGATTTTGTGGCGGCCCAGGGAGGATTCGCAAAACGGAAACTGGAAGAGATCTGGCGTGATTCTGACAACAAGGCGGTTTTGCCAACGCTTTTCCTGGCGTCATTCAAAAACAGGCTATTGAATGATTACCTCGTTAAGGTCGATCGGGCCTCAATGCGCAACTCGCTTGAGGTCAGATGCCCGTTTCTCGATCACAAGCTCGTTGAATGGGCGATGCGAATTCCCGCTTCTGTAAGACTTGAAGGCGGAATCACAAAGAGAATTACAAAAGACATCGCGCGTGAGATGCTCGGCGAGGAAGCGGTTTCGCGCCCTAAGTGGGGATTCGGAATTCCGATTCTCGACTGGCTGAATAACGATTTGCGTGAATTGATATTCGATTATCTTTCGCCAAATGATGCTTTCGTAAGACAGTTCTTTAGAGACGGCTATGTTGATGAATTGATCGCGCCGTTTGAGAACGCCAAAGGCACCGACAGCGGCCGGGTTTGGAGTCTTTTGTGCCTTGAGATCTGGGCCCGCCGTTTTGTTTGAACCAGCGCTTTCGCATTTTCGCCGCATTATTCTGGGGACCCTGTTTGAAGATTCTCTATTTCGCCAATCCGGAATCGATACATGACGCAAAGTGGATCAACCATTTTGCGAAGACAGAGACCGTTTCCGTCATCACCCAAACCTCATACGAGGAATCAAATTCGCGATTGACACCCGACATCGAGGTCTTCCCGATTTTGCCTCCGTATTCGGTTCTGAATTTCTTCAAAACGCGACGAGCGAATCGCGAGCTCAAGCAGTTTCTTGACGTTCTTTCGCCCGATATCGTTCACAGCATGTACGTCGTACCGAATGCTATCTGGGCCGCAAAGCATTCCTCTGACAAACACGTGATTACGGCGCGCGGTTCCGATCTACTCGTTCAATACTCGGTTGAATACGCGAATCCGAAGGGACTTTCGCAGATGGTCTCTTTTTACTTTATGCGGCGGCTGATCAAAGACGCTCTTCGAAACGCGGCTTTTGTGACGATGACGTCGAAGAGGCTTCACGATGTGGTTACCGGAATCCGAGGAGGAACCGGGCGCACGGCGATCATCAGAACGGGAGTCGGTCAATCCGATTTCTCGCATGAAACGAGAACCGGCGATATGCGGCGATGCGTTGTCTTTTCGCCGCGACAAATGAAACCGATCTACAACGTCGATATCCTCGTCAAAGCGTTTGCCATTCTTATAAGGAACGGATTCGAAGGCGAGACGCCGGTGTTGAGAATCATCGATGACATGCCTGATTCTGCTTATTCGGAAGAAATACGGGATCTGATTTCGCAAGAGGATTTGGCCGATCATGTAGAGATTCTTCCAAAGCTTGATCAGAAGGGCATGATCGCAAACTATCGTGACGCGGATCTTGTCGTGATGATACCTTCCTCGGACGGCACTCCCGCGAGTGCGATCGAAGCGATGTTAATGAGACGTTCGGTGGTTGTTGGTCCTTTGGAATATGACGGGGATATTTTCAACGACAACACGGTTTGGAAAACCGAGTCATTTGGAGAACAGTCCGTTGCGGATACGATCGGCCATGCGCTTCGCGATTCAGAGGAGCGCCACCGTAAGATCGACAACGCTCATGCCGCCGCTTTGCGACACGCCTCGCTTGAATCGTCGCTGGCCAGAATTGCGGAGATCTACAATGAGATGTCGGAAAGGGAGAAACGGGATATTTGAATGATTTTCAACGCCGACATCCGAACGAGTTTTCCTATTAAAGACTACGTATTCTTTGTGGTTTCGAATGAGCCTTGGGGAAAACAGTGGTTTCTCAAGCATCACTATGCAGCCGAACTCGCCCGTTTGGGATATGCGGTGTATTTTCTCGATCCCGTTGGAGCGTGGAGCCCATCGGGTCTTTTTTCGACGGGTTTAGAGCGGCAAGCGACAGACTCATCGGTGGATGTCATCAGCTATCAAAACCCTTTGCCATTGCGGTTCCTGCCCGATCTCGCGCTTCGCGGAAACGACTGGCTCAATGCAAAGAAGCTTGAGAAGCTCGCAGATGGGAGAAAGTCGATAGTTTGGCAATTTGACGCTTTTCGGTTTGCCTATAATTTCCTTCCCAATTCGAGAAAGATCTACCATGTTGCCGATCACTATCGTGACCTTCATTTCGACACTCAAAATGCCGAGAACGCGGATTTAATCGTTTGCACCTCTGAGACATTCATGCCCTATTACTCGGGTTTCGGAAAGAAAATCTTGTATGTCCCGCATGCGGTTTCTTCCACGGAATCCGATGTCGATGGTGAACATGCGAGACTTTTGCGGCAGAAATTCGGAGATTTTCTTCTCCATGCAGGATCCGTCAATGACAGGATTGATCTCGATATATTTCTTGCACTCACCGAAGAATTCGGCGAGCACAATCTCGTTCTCATTGGTCCCGACAAGATCACGAGACCTGAGAACAGGGCAAAGTGGGGCAGGCTTCTCGAGCGCGGCAATTTTCATTTTGAAGGAACCGTTCCCGCCTCACAGGTGCGCGATTACGCCGCGGCCTCGAAAACATGTCTTCTCGCCTATCAATTCGATGAAATGCAGACGCTTGGTCCGATCACATCATCTTTAAAGGTCCTCAACTATCTGGCGCAAACGCGGCCCATCGTTTCTTCGAGCCGGATAGAATACGATTCTTTGATTGATCGCGGAATTTTTTATGCCGAGGATCTGTCGGCATTCATCGATTTGGCGCGGCGTGCGTTGGCGGGTGAAATCGAAGTCGATAAAGACGTCGCGCGGCAATTCCTTACCGAACATTCGTATGTTAAGTTTATCGGCGACATCCTTTCCACACTTGATTTCTGATCTATGCATATCGTCTTTGTAATCGCCAACGAATCGTCGGTGCCCTATTTCAATTGGTTCGCCGATGAGGCTCGCAATCATCCGGACGTGAAATTTACGTTTGTCGCGCTCTATGGAAAAAGGCCGGCGATGCTTGATGAAATGCCCGAAAAAGGATTTGACGCGCATTGGTTTGAATTTGATCCGTCGAATCGAAAATCGGGGATGGTTCGAAATCTGTTCAGGCTTTACAAATTGTTTCGGAAAATCAAACCCGACGTGGTTCATACTCATCTCTTCGACGATTCCGTGCCCGGCATGCTTGCCGCGCGTCTTGCTGGTGTAAAGCGACGGGTGATTACAAAGCAAGACACCACATATCATTGGTACTATGCGCCGAAATGGGTTTGGTTTGACAAGTTCAACAATTGGAATGCGACGCACGTACATGCGGTTGCAACCGAGAACGAAAGATTCATTCTTGAGAATGAGAAGGCGCCGAGGGAAAAGGTGCATCTTGTGCGCAACGGGTTTCCCTACGATCTGATGACGGCGTCAAAGCAGGAACATATTGACGAAATCAAGCGCGAATACGGAATGGACGGGAGATTCGTGGTCGGCACAGTCGCACGATATATTCACTGGAAGGGTCACCATTTGATCATTGAGGCCGCAAAGGAAATCGCAAAAAAACATCCCGAAATACTCTTTGTTTGGGCGGGAAGCGATGGCGGCAGCGGTTACAAGGATGAACTCCAGAAGATGGTCGATGACGCGGGGCTCTCGGGAAACATCACGCTTTTGGGATGGATCGACAGATTCAAGATGCCATCGCTGTACAAATGCATGGATGCCTATCTGCATCCGGCGGTGCGCGAACCGTTTGGGTTTGCGATCTCCGAAGCGTTTATGAACGGCGTCGCGGTTGCGGCAACAAAGACCGGTTCGACCGATCTCGTTACGCATCTCGAGAACGCGTACCTGTTGGAGATGGATAGTGTAGATGACATCGTCAAGGCGATATCGATGTTTATTGAAGACCCTGAAAAGAGAAAGGCAATCGCGGACGCGGGGCACGAGCACGCGCTCGAGCATCTGCAATTCAAGAATATGTGGGATGGGCATATGGGGATGTACGAGGGGAGGGGATAGGAAGAGTTCCAAGTTTCGTCCGGGCAGAGTTCCAAGTTCCAGAAGTTCCAAGTTCCAAGTTGCCTGGTGCCTAGTTGGATTTTTGAAAGTTAACAGAATACTTGGAACTTCTGAGTCTGGTTTAAAAAGTCGGTTTTATTCCAAAATCCGGAATTTCCTATTCGGACGCATCGCGTCACGTAGAATTTAGCCGTGGGTGGAGCGGCTTTGCGCGGAACCCACGGTAAACATAAATACAATGTTCGCGCCGGGTACCGGCGCGGAGAAACGCCCGTAATTGCTGCATTCCAGCGCCACTAGCGTGGCTCCGATGTTTTCTTCGCGGCCACCAAGTTCCGTCCGGGCAGAGTTCCAAGTTCCAGAAGTTCCAAGTTCCGTCCGGGCAGAGTTCCAAGTTCCAGAAGTTCCAAGTTCCAAGTTGCCTGGTGCCTAGTTGGATTTTTGAAAGTTAACCCTATGCGTCAGGATAGTTGTCCGCTTGTGTAAAATCAAAAGAGAACCGAACGAGGAAGGATTATGGACAAGAGACACACGAGGTACGCGAGGGAGTTTAAGAAGGAAGCGGTAAGGAAGGCGATGATGCGGGGGCCGAGGACGCTGGCGGAGGTAGCCGGGGAGATGGGAGTTGGATTGAACACGTTGAAGACGTGGATGAGGCTTGATCGGGAGAAGATAAGGGGAAGGCAGTCAGAGGGAAAAAGCCCTGAAAAAGGAACCGGAAGGAGCGGTTGGAGATACTTATGGGGGCGCACGGGATGGAGGCGCTGAGCTATCGGGATACTGCCGGGAGGGCCGGGTGTACATTCACGACCTTGCGGAGTGGAGGCGGGAGTTCGAGGAGGAGCCGGGAGGGCCGGAGCGGATGCGGATCGGGAACTTGAGGACGAGCGGCGGCAGCTGGAAAGGGATCTTCGGAACAAGGAGAAGGCGCTGGCGGAGACAGTGGCGCTGTTAAGTTCTAAAAAAAAGATGGAGATCCTTTGGGAGGAAGAGGCAGCACGTCAGTGCCGGGAAACGGCTTGAGACGGTGAGGCTTGTGGACAAGGCGCGGAGAGATGGGGCGAGGCTTTCGGAGGCGTGCCGGGTGGCCGGGATAACCGACAGGACGTACCGGCGGTGGAAGGGACGGGATGGAGGACGCGGAAGAACAGGGTGTTTGCGCCCGCAAACAAGCTGGACGCCGAGGCGAGGAAATGGTTCTGGAGATGGTTAACGGAGATGTACGGGAGTCTTCCGGTGTCGCAGATCGTTCCGCTGATGGCGGACGAGGATCTATCTGGCATCGGAGTCGACGATCTACCGGATTATGCGGGAAAACGGGCAGACGGGCCACAGGCTTGCCAGCCGGGCGCGGACGGAGAGGCCGAAACCGAGGCCGCTGAAGGCCACGGCGCCGAATCAGGTTTGGGTGTGGGATATCACGTACCTGCCAGGTCGGCCGTTCACAGGGTTTACTGGTATTTGTACATGATAACGGATCTCTACAGCCGGTTTGTCGTGGGCTGGAGGGTGTTCGACAAGGAGTCGGGGAGGAACGCGGCGGAGCTTTTCGAGGACACGTTGGCGAAGCGGGGAAGTCGGACCCGCCGGAAGCCAGGCCGTTCACTCCGACAACGGAGCGCCGATGAAGTCGCACGAGATGGTCGCGCTGCTGGACGCGATGGAGATCCCGCCCTCGTTTTCAAAAGCCCGGGTGAGCAACGACAACCCGCACGCGGAGGCGCAGTTCAGGGTGGCGGTACATCGCGCACCATCCCACGCAGGAGTCGGAAACCATCGAGGATGGAGGAATGGTCGGAAAGGCCGTTTCATGGATGAACCACGGCAGGCTGCACAGCCGAATGAGGGTTCCTGACGCCCGCCAGCATATACTACGGACAGGAAACGGAGATACTTCAAAAGCGCGAGGGCCGTATACCGCGAGGCGAGGCAAAAGCCCGCGCGCGCTGGGCGGGGAACACCCGGAACTGGAATCCGGTCACCGAGGTTTGCCTGAATCCGTCCGACGCCGGCAACGGGCCGGACAAGGCAAAGGAAAACAATCAGCTTTTCCGGCCTGAGAAAGATACCTTGTTTGAAACGCACGGGGTCAAGCATTCAGCGGATTCACAAAATCCGCGCTTTAAGAATGCTTGATGCCGGGTGTTTCAAACATACAATCCCAGGCCGCCGGAAAAGCGGCGGACACCACGAACTTGAGGACCAACAAGGCTTTTGGGCGAAAAGTTTTAAACAGAAAATCGGACAAGTACCTTGACACACACCGGTTAACAGAATACTTGGAACTTTTGGAACTTGGAACTTGGAACTTGGAACTCCTCCGGGCAACTTGGAACTCCTCCGGATCTTGGAACTTTTGGAACTTGGAACCTGGAACTCCTCCGGGCAACTTGGAACCTGGAACAGCTCCGGAGTATTAAACTTTCGTAGGAATCATTCGGCTTTTATGTCTGAAAAGAAGGTAGTATTTTTTCCGAATTTGGATGGCTTGCGTTTTGTGGCCTTCTTTTCGGTGTTTCTTGCGCACAGCTTTTTTACTACCGATCCCGCCCTTCTTGGCAGTCCGCTGCTTCAGGGTCTGACATTTGTGACGTCGAGGGGAATCCTCGGTGTAAACTTTTTTTTTGTACTCAGCGGTTTTCTGATCACCTATCTTTTGTTGGTTGAAAAGGAGAGCAAGGGAACCGTTAACGTAAAGTATTTCTACTTCAGACGGTTTCTTCGCATCTGGCCGCTTTATTATGCGATCGTGATTTTCGGGTTTCTCGTGCTTCCCTGGGCATATGGGTTCGTTGGAAAGCAACTCGAGAACTCCGGAGATCTGCTACTTTATCTGACATTTCTTTCGAATTACGACAAAACGACGGGCACCGCGATTCTCGGTGTGTTGTGGTCAATCGCCGTTGAAGAACAGTTCTATCTGATCTGGCCGCTGGTCTTTTTTCTAGTCAAGAGCAAAAACCACGCCTACGTCTTTTATGTGATCATCATTTTTTCGATGATCTATCGGATCGTTTTCGAACATGATCCCGACGTACTCTTCAAGCATACAGTCAGTTGTATTTCCGATATGGCGGTCGGCGGTTTGGGAGCGTATTGGGCGTTTAGCGGTCTCGCGCAGGAGAAACTCAAAAACTTCTCGAAATCGGGCATCGCGCTTGTATACCTAATCGGATTGGGTTTGATACTCACGCGGAGTTTTTGGAACACCGCTTTTTATGGTGTTTACGCTAGCGAAAGACTCATCTATTCGTTATTCTTCCTGTTTGTCGTTTTGGAGCAGAACTACGCCGAGAACTCTTTGTTCAAAATGCAGAGTTTCAAGTGGATTTCAAAGCTCGGGATTTACACATACGGACTCTATATGGTCCATTTCATCTCGATCTATTTTGTAAACCTGGTTTTTGACCGGATCGGATGGAATAAATCGTTGTTTGATTTGATCGTTTTGGAAACCTCTATCGCCTTTGCGGGCGCGGTTTTATTGGCTATTGCGAGTTTTTACGTACTTGAAAATCCATTTCTAAAGATCAAATCCAAATTCAGTTACATCGTTAAGAACTGATTGGCAGAATATTTTTATGAAGGCCGCACTAAAGAAAATCTATAAATCCCTCCCATTCAAGCAGCCCGCTTTTAACCTACTGAAAAAAGTCTGGTTGCCGCCGAAAAACATCACCCAGCATCTCTATTTCGACGGGTTTTTTGATGTCGAGATGGAAGGCGGCGATTCGTTTAAGTTTTTGGCGCATTGCACGCAGATCGACAACGAGATCTTTTGGTACGGACTTTACGGTGGTTGGGAAAAAAGCTCGCAGAAACTCTGGGTCGATCTTTGCCGCGATGCGAAGACGATAATCGATATCGGCGCCAATGACGGCCTTTATTCGCTTGCCGCGAGAGCGGTAAACAAAGAGGCGAGAATCGTATGCGCCGAGCCTTTGGGCTTTGTACTGGAGCGGTTAAAAGCGAACTTCAAGCAAAACGGCTTTGACGACATCGAACTCGCCGAGATCGCCTTTTCCGATTATGACGGCGATGCGGAGATGTTTGTTCCGGTCGATGCTGACTACATCAGATCGGCGACGGTCAACACCAATTTGTTAGATAGGAAATTGAATGCGATTCGATTGGAGAACATACTCGTTGAGCGATTTGATTCATATTTTGTTGAACATGAACTTGAGGGACTAGATTTGGTAAAGATGGACGTCGAAAGCCACGAACCCGAAGTGCTGCAAGGCTTTGGCGATCTTTTGAAAGAGTACAAACCTACGATTTTGGCCGAAGTAAGCTACGAGCGCGTCCCATCGATGCTAAACGAGATTCTCGCCCCGCATGGATATCTTTACTTCAACATCGATGAGAACAAGGGACTCAGAGTTCAGGACGAACTCACGCTCAGCGATTCCGACAATTTCCTGATCTGCCAGCCGGAAGTGGCGGCGAAGTACGATTTTATCCCCTGGAACGGTTGATTCGGGTACGCCCGGGCACCGAACTTGATACTCAAGATGAACGCGTCAAAGAAGGTTTCTGTAATCATACCCTCTTACAATGCCAGCCATTTTGTGGTTGCGGCGGTTGAGAGCGTCCTCGCGCAAACCCACTCGAACATCGAGGTAATCGTCGTGGATGACGGTTCCACCGATTCGACCTCGGGGGTTCTCGAAGCCTACTTGGATCGGATCAGGTATTTTAGAAAGGAAAACGGGGGTGTTTCGCTTGCGAGAAATTTCGGCGCCGAGGCCGCGACGGGTGAGTATCTCGCGTTTCTGGATGCGGACGATGTTTGGCTTCCGGAGAAAATCGAGTTGCAGCTAAAGGCGATTCTCGAAAGCGACAACGCAAAGGCCTCGCACACCGCGTTTTTTGTGACGGACGAGCATCTCGAACCTGTCGGAACCACGCGTTCGGATCTTGGCGGAAACCTGATTGAGGATTTGCTTTTTAGCGGAAACGTTGTCGGAACTCCGAGCTCGGTCGTTGTCGAGAAGGAATTGTTTCTTCAATCCAAGGGTTTTGACCCGGAATTGAGCTATTGCGCCGATTGGGATATGTGGATCAAGCTCGCGCTTTTGACGGGGTTTGCGTACGTCGATGAACCGCTGGTCAAATATCGGCAGCATTCAGAGAACATGAGCAACAACGCGTCGCTTTTGGAATCCGACAGCGTGAAGATGTTTGAAAAGGTTTTTGCCGGCGGAATGTTGCCATCGGAGTTTTCGAAACGCAGAAGCGATGTTGACGGACGAAACTACATGGTTTTGGCAGGAACCTATTTCCAGGCCGGAAGCTACGCCGATTTTATGCGTTGCGCTGCGCGCTCGATAAAGAATCAGCCTTCGCAGATTGCTTATCTGCTCGGGTTTCCGTTGCGTTTGATCCGAAAATCGGGAGGCGCTTCCTGATGAGGATTTTGTACGTCGTCTATTGGGGCGCGCTTGAACAGCTCGGCCGCTCACTAGTCATTCCATCGGTTTTAGAACTGAAAAAAAGGGGTGCGGAAATTTTGCTCCTAACCTTTGAAAAACCTGATGACGCTTCAAACGATTTAGAATTTAGGAGATTGCAAGGCATGTTTGCAGAAGCGGGCGTTCGGTGGATTCCATTGCGATATCATAGAACGCCGAAACTTCCCGCTACGCTTCTTGATATCGTTCAAGGTGTTCTCGTCGGCCTAAAACATGGCAGAGAAACTAACCTAATTCATGCAAGAACCTTCATTGGGGGCTTGATCGGTTGGCCTTTGTCACGGCTTCTTGGGGTGGAGTTTATCTATCACAATGAGGGATTTTATCCTGACGAACAAGTCGACGGTGGAGTATGGAATGAAGGATCATTTCCACATAGATTCGCAAAGTGGCTTGAAGATCAGTTGTATACAAAATCACGGGGTATTATTGCTTTGTCACATCGAGCTGTGAAGGTGATTTCCTCGAGAACTTCTGTTTCGGCAATGGGCACGCCGGTTGTCTTCGTTCCTAGCTGCGTTGATTTGGAACGATTCTGTTTCAGTGAGAAAGCGAAGCAAGAGAACAAAAACTCCTTTAAATTTGTCTATATCGGGAGTGTTGGAGGTCGATATATCTTAGATCGAGTTGCAGCTTTTGTCAGTGCAGTGCGACAGAAGGGGTATGATTTGACGCTACAGATTTTTAGTAAATCGGAACCGGAGCTCATTGTCAAAATGATGCAGATAGGCGGGCTTGAGGCTGAAGCGTGGAGACTTGAAGCGATTAGATACGAAGATATGTCCTCTAGGTTAGCGGAGTTTGACGCAGGCCTCTTTTTCTTAACAAGAGGGTTGAGCGAGCACGGATGTTCTCCTACAAAAATAGGAGAGTACTGGGCGGTAGGTCTTCCTGTGATATCAACAGCGAACGTTAGCGACACTGACGAGCTTATCCAATCCAGACGAGTTGGTAGTATCGTAGTTGAACATTCAGAGCACAATTATGTGAGTGCATTTGAAGCCTTTTTAGATTTACTTAAGGATCCAGAACTAAGTAATCGATGTCGAAATGTTGCGATTGAGCACTATTCTCTTGATTCTGCTTCTGACCGAATCATGGATCTTTATTCGTCAATTAAAGCAACGAGTTCCGATTGATAGAGGCTAACCAAATTGGTCGAAAGGCAGCGGAATTGCGCATTGCGCTCAGAGCCGAGGGCACTAGAATAATTGGAGATTACTACCGTTGAATTAAACGAGAACAATAGCTCTTTTACGAAGTTCCAAGCAATTCATTTCGTCATCCAATGTAGTCATGCAAGTCAATCGGAGTTGGCATTATTTGTGGATTTCTTACCATCTTTCTATTGACGGGACGCCATCTAGTCTCGAGCGATCGCCATCGAGAAATGATCGTAGTCGGCTTCCTTTTGGAAACTGAAATGTTTGATTAATGTATGGCTGAAAACAAATTGAAATTTCTTGCTTTTAGTGGTAATGAGCTCAGTTCCGGAGTTGATTATTAAGATGGTGAAGTCATTCACGTTGAATAAAAGTGCGGACTATGTCTCGTCCACAGTGTTAGACATACTGCATTCGAGGGCATAAAGCCTATCGAGTATGACGGTGGTACTTTCGTACTTCAATTCTCCGAGAAATGCTGCCCAACTACAAGCGGTCAAATACCTCGTTCACACCCACCGACTCTGGAAGCAGGATTTGACGAATAGTTTCTAGTTTGCAGAGGATAGACATATGTGCGGAATTGCAGGTTTTGTAAAAGTGCGAGGCTCAGCTGAGAAAAGTGTCGCAGAGGCTATGAATAAACAGATTGTTCACCGTGGTCCTGATGACGGAGGAATATACATAAAAGACAGCGTTGCCCTTGCGATGCGCCGGCTTGCAATCATAGATATTTCGAGCGGGCAGCAACCGATGTTTAACCACGACGAATCCAAAATAATCGTCTTCAACGGTGAGATATACAATTTCAGGAGTTACGCTCAGATCTCGAAAGATGTGGACATCGGTTTTCGACAAACAGTGACACGGAAGTAATACTAAAGCTCTACGAGAAACATGGGAAAGCATGTGTAACTTTTCTTCGCGGAATGTTCGCATTTGCAATTTGGGATGCGAATGAGAAAGTGCTATTTGTTGCACGGGATCGTGTCGGAAAAAAGCCATTACTTTTCGCGCACCTCGGCGATGGCAGCCTTGTCTTCGCTTCAGAATTTCGCGCGATCTTGCAATATCCAGGAATGTCTCGAGAAATCGATCCAGAAGCCATTGACGCATATTTCTCGTACCTTTGTATTCCGGCACCGTTAACTGCCTTTCGTTCGATAAGGAAACTAGAGCCCGCACATTGGATGACTTGGAAAGATGGTAAGGTGGAGATGGCTCGTTACTGGAAGCCTGAATTTTCTAAGAAGATCAAGATTTCCCGGGAAGACGCTGAAGATGAAACATTGAGGCTGCTCAAAGAAGCAACCCGCCTCCGGATGCATTCCGAAGTGCCGTTGGGAGCCTTTCTGTCCGGAGGTGTGGATTCTTCACTAATTGTTGCTTTGATGTCGCAATTGAGCGATAAGCCCGTAAAGACTTTCTCAATTGGTTTTGAAGAACTGGATTTCACAGAGCTTTCGTTCGCAAAAAAAGTGGCCGAGCATGTTGGCGCTGAATACAATGAATTTATCGTCACACCAAATGCATTGGATATTTTGCCAGAGCTTGTTAGGCATTACGGTGAGCCATATGCAGATTCCTCTGCGATCCCTACTTACTACGTTTCAAAGGAAACAAGAAAGCACGTAACGGTTGCACTGAATGGGGATGGCGGAGATGAATCATTTGCTGGTTATGAACGCTATTCTGCCATGCGTATTGCAGAAATCTATAGTCGAATTCCGAAATTTCTACACAAGTCGGTTGCATCTGGATTAGAAAAGATTCTATTCAGTTCTCATAAAAAAAGGAGCAGATTGGGTGATTTGAATAGATTTTTGTCTGGTGCCACTTTGTCAGCCGAACAACGCTATATTAAATGGATATCAGCAATCCATCAAAATGGAAAGCCACAATTCTTTACGCGGGATTTTCTCAAGAGAATTGAGAAAGCTAACTCAGCTAAATTTATTGAATCTTGGTTTGGCTGCAATTCGGAGTTGGGCATTTTGGACAAAACAATGCTCGCTGATCAGATGACTTATCTCCCAAATGACTTGTTAGTAAAAGTAGATATTGCAACTATGGCACACTCGCTGGAGGCCCGCTCGCCATTTCTTGACCACCAATTGATTGAGTTTGCGGCCAGCCTGCCCGAAAACCTCAAAATGCGTCGGTTTGAAACAAAATCCTTGTTGAAAAGTGTTGCGGCCAAACTCGTCCCTCGCGACGTGATTTATAGACGGAAAATGGGTTTTGGAGTGCCAATTGGAACTTGGATCAGAGGCAAGTTGAAGGATTTTGTGAGAGACCATCTGTTTAGCGCTTCTTTTGGACGGCGTGGAGTAATAGATCAGTTTGCAGCCATGAAATGCGTTGATGAACACCTTCTAGGCGAAAGTGATAATTCGTCCCAAATTTGGGCCATGCTTATGCTTGAGCTTTGGTATCGGGAGTTCATAGATTAACGGCGCTAGATCGCGACCTGAAATGGGGTTGGAGGGTAGGTCTTGTCTTTATTGTTATGGCTAAGTTATGTCGATACATTTTCGAGTCGGTTTTAACCTGCAACATGTGCGGTGCGGATACCTCGCGGGCAAAAGTGCTCGGCCAAAGACTCAACAGATCGCAGGGCATGTGCCCAAAAGCGCTTCCCGGTATCACGGTTTCGGTTTTGAAATGCGGCGACTGCGGTTTGATATTTTCAAACCCGCTTCCGAAGCCCGAGAACATTCAGGATCACTACGGCGCCGAACCAGAAAGCTATTGGAACGAGGACTATTTTCAAGTCTCGCCCGATTATTTTCGTGAGGAGATCGACACCGCAAAACGGCTTTTGGGATTTGAGGAAGGGATGACTTCGCTCGATATCGGCAGCGGGATTGGAAAAGGCATCGTCGCTCAGCGAAACGCGGGATTCGACGCCTACGGGCTCGAACCATCCGATACATTCCGAAAAGCGGCTATCGAAAGAATGGGAGTACCCGAGGAGCGCATATTCGGAGCGATGCTTGAAGAGGCAGAGTTTAAAGAGAACAGCTTTGATTTCGTGACGTTTGGCGCGGTGCTCGAACATCTCTACGATCCTTCGGAAAGCATCCGCAGGGTATTGAGTTGGCTAAGGCCGTCCGGCGTGATGCATATCGAGGTTCCGTCCGCGGACTATCTTGTCAACCGCATCGCCAATGCGTTCTACAGGTTTTCCGGTTCAAGCTTTGTTTCCAATATCTCGCCGATGCATCGACCGTTCCATCTTTACGAGTTTGCGCTCGAGTCTTTCACACGACACGCGCGCGACAATCGATACGAGATCGCGGAACACACACATTATGTCGGACCGATATACAACATTCCGGCCTTTGCCCACGGACCGCTAAAGAAGATCATGCGTTGGGGAAAAAGCGGAATGCAGCTCACGGTTTGGCTGAGAAAGACAGGAGATCGAAATCAGTAGATGAGTGTGGACTCAAAAAAGATAAGGATTTGCGCCCTCGTGCTTGATCCATACGATACTTCGCCGGGACAGCGATTCAGGATCGAGCAGTGGGAACCGTATCTCAATGAAAAGGGAATTGAGATCGACTACTTTCCGTTTACCGACGAGAACCTACGAAAGATTCTTTATCAGCCGGGGCAGTTTGGAGGAAAGATCTTTGGAATGCTGAAGGCATTTGCGCGTCGAATTCGCGATGTCTTCAGAGCCGGGGAATACGATGCCGTATTCCTATATCGGGCGGCGAGCATGTTCGGCCCCGCGCTTTTGGAACGATATCTGAAGATCCGGGGAATTCCGGTGATCTACGATTTTGACGACTCGATTTACCTCGTCAACACATCCGATGCGAACAAGAAATTCGGATGGCTGAAGTTTGTCGGGAAAACGGCGGACATTTGCGCGATGAGTTCCGCCGTTACCGTTGGCAACTCTCATCTCGCCGACTTCGCCTCCAAACACAGCGAAAATGTTTTCATCGTTCCGACAAGCATCGACACTGAAATTTACCCGGAGGTCGAAAAGAAACCGCGGGCCGACGGCAAGACCGTTATCGGTTGGACCGGAAGTTCCACATCGCAATACCACTTGGAGGCGTTTGAACCCGTGCTTCAAAGTTTGGTCGATAGGCGAGGCGGGGATATCATAATCAAAGTGATTTCGAATCGGGAACCGGTTGGATTCAAGATTCCATATGTTTGGAGCGCTTGGTCGCCGGAAACAGAGGTTGCCGAGATTGCCGAGATCGACATCGGCATCATGCCGACTCCCGACGACGAATGGGCGCGAGGAAAATGCGCGCTGAAGGCGTTGCAATACATGTCGCTCGGGATTCCCGCGATCTGCACAGATATGGGGGCCAATCGCGATGTGATCGAACAGGGCGTCAACGGCTATCTCGCGATGTCGCCCGAAAGCTGGATCGAAGCGTTTGAAAAGCTGATTGATGACAGGGAGTTAAGACTCGAAATGGGACGCGCCGCAAGGAAGACTGTTGTGGAGCGTTACTCAATGAGGAAATGCGCCGAATTGTTTGAGGAAGTCGTCCGAAAGGTCGTTTGAATTATGCGCTTTAACGGATGTCGTAGAGGATTCGATGCGATTCCGAAACGGAAGTATTACACAAGGTTTTTAGTAGAGGGTTAAATGGGAAAAGTATTGGTTACCGGCGGTGCCGGATTTATTGGATCGCATCTTGTTGACGCGTTGGTTGAGAAAGGTCATGAGGTAAGAATCCTGGATTCATTGGTCGAGCAGGTGCATGGCGGCAAGGTGCCGGAGCATCTGAACAAGAATGCGGAATTTATTCTTGGAGATGTTTGCGATCCCGAAGCCGTTTCGAAAGCGCTTGATGGCGTTGACGTTATTTATCATGAGGCGGCGGAGGTCGGTGTCGGACAATCGATGTACGAAATCGTACGTTATGTAAAGGCCAACGATCTCGGCACCGCGGTTTTGCTTGAAGAGGTTATCAAGCGCCCGGGGCAGTTCAAGAAGTTCGTGGTCGCGTCTTCGATGTCCATTTATGGCGAAGGATCGTACAGATGCGATTCCTGCGATCGAACCGAATACCCTGAAGTTCGCGGCAACGAGCAACTCGACGCTCATGATTGGGAACTAAAATGCAGCGAATGCGGCGGAGTTCTTGCGGCCCAGGGAACACCCGAATCAAAACCGCTGTTCCCGACATCCGTTTACGCGGTTTCCAAACAGGATCAGGAGCAATACTCGATATCGGTTGGTCGCGCCTACAAGATCCCGACTGTCGCACTGCGATATTTTAATGTCTATGGAACTCGGCAAGCGCTTTCGAACCCATATACGGGTGTTTGCGCGATATTTTCGTCGCGTTTGATGAACGACGAGAAGCCGGTGATTTTTGAAGACGGCGGACAAACCCGAGATTTCGTGCATGTTTCGGACATCGTGCAGGCGAATCTGCTGGCGTTGGAAAAAGACACCGCGGATTATCGCGCGATCAATGTCGGAACGGGTCGTCATCTTTCGATCGCTCAGGTTTCGGGAATGATCGCGAAAGGCTTGGGCAAGGAAATCGAACCGGATATCGTTGGCAAATATCGCGAGGGAGACATTCGACATTGCGTTGCCGATATTTCGAATGCAAGGGATCTTTTGGGCTACGAACCGAAAGTGAAGCTTGAAGATGGTATGGCGGAGCTGCTCGAATGGGTTCGCGGGCAAAATCCCGATGACAAGGTTATGGGCGCGACGGCGGAACTCGCAGCGAGGAATCTTGTTAAGTAGCTATTGTGCGGCGCAATTATTTTGCGAAATTCGGCCCTGCCTTTAATAAACAGCCGGGCCGAAATTTCCTCTCCCGGGTCCCTGGAGGGGATTCATTGTTTGGCCGCGCGCGATTGATGTTGATTGCCACAAAGCTTTCAAGTGCTTTTGACGGCGTCGAAAAAGTTAGATGGAAAGGATACTCGTAGTTTTATTGTCTCTTTTGGGTGTGGCGTACGCTGTTACGTCGTTTCCGGATGGGGCTCTTTCCACCTTTATGGCGCTCGCGCTCGCTCTTCCCGTGATTTTCTATTTCCGGAAGAGCCAGGATGACCCAACGACGCTCATAAACATCTTTCTCCTCGCACTGCTGCTCAGACTCAGCTTTGGATTGGTGATCCACATCTTCAATCTGCAGCAGGTTTTTGGCCCCGACGCATTCTCGTACGATTTGATTGCAACATCTAGGGTTGATGGGTGGCTGGCAGGTAACGGACTTGATCTTTCATCAAGTTCTACCAATTCCGCTTGGGGAATGACGTACATAGTTGTTTTCCTATACATATTGTTTGGAAAGAGTATGCTAGTTGTGCAGGCGTTTTGCGGGGTCATAGGTGCATTAACGCCACCTATGGTTTTTTACTGCTCCAAAAGCATTTTCAATAACAAGCGTGTGGCGGTTATTTCTGGTTATTCAGTCGCCATTTTCCCTTCATTTATCATTTGGTCCTCGCAAATGCTCAAGGACGGTCTGATTGTTTTCCTTCTTGTCGTGATCATGACGATGCTGATCAAGCTTCAGAAAAAGCTTAGTTATCCGGCGATCGCGGTGCTTCTGTTGTCTATGGTCGGGATCCTATCGCTCCGCTTCTATATCTTCTACATGGTTGTGGTTGCGGTTGCGGGAAGCTTTTTGGTTGGGCTCGCCGAAAGCAGCAAATCGGTAATTCGAAACGTTTTGGTTTTGATGCTGATGGGAATCGGCGTTGCGTATATCGGTGTTACGCGCGACGCCGCGCATGACCTCTCTCAAATTACCGACTTAGAGCGGCTTCAAGTTGTCAGACAGGATCTTGTCGGAAGTGCCAACTCTGGGTTCGCGGATGATGCTGATGTCTCGACCGTTGCCGGGGCAGTTTCAACAATTCCCATAGGGTTGATCTATTTGATGTTTGCTCCATTTCCGTGGCAAATAGGCAGTGCAAGCCAAGCCCTGGTTTTTCCCGAGACATTTATTTGGTGGCTGTTGTTTCCACCAATGTTTAGTGGGTTCGTTTACACATTGCGAAATCGCCTTCGACCCGCCATTCCGATCATCGTATTTTCTTTAATGCTTATCGCCGCATATTCAATCTTCCAGGGTAACGTCGGTATGACGTACAGGCAAAGAACGCAAATACAAGTATTTCTGTTTATGTTCATTTCTGTCGGGATTGGTCTCATTTTGGAAAAGCGGGAGAATCTCAGAAGTATACAAAAGGCGAATCGAGCGCGTGCAATTCGTGAACGTATTCTGTTTGAGAAACGTCGTAAAGGAGTGAAGGGATGAGCAAGAACCTGACTGTAGTTCCTCTTTATCACGGTTGGATCGTAGCTCAATATTTTTCAAATCTGTCAGTCGATCCGTTTCTTCATTACTTCTTCAATGAGAGACTGGACGAGGCGGTTCGTGGTTTGGATTTCGAGGGCAAGACAATTCTCGATATTGGCGCTGGAACGGGGAACTTGTTTGATCGAATTTCGTCGGAATTCCCGGATCCGGATTATTACGCCTGCGACATCGCCGAGAAGATGCTCGGTGCTAGCCGGATTCCCGCCGATCGACGCTTTGTCGGAGCGTGCCATCAGATCGAATGGCCAAGGGATCGATTCGATATCGTTTACATGCTCGGCGTAACCACTTACCTCGACCCGTCCGAACTCGAAAAAACACTCCGATTTGTTCACGATGTCTTGGAAGACGACGGCGAGGCGCGGATAACGTTTACAAATTCCGCATCATTGGATTGGAAGTTTCGAAAGGCGCTCAAATCCGTTGCCCGGCTTACGGGGTCGAAAAAGCTCGTTCTCAGTCAAGATTTCAATATTTATCCGTTCTCACTAAAAGATCTACCCGCATTTTTATTTGATATGTTCTCGGTCAAGGAAGTGGTTTGGCTAAACCATACGGTATTTCCGTTCTATAAAGTCGGTGGTTCGGCTTCGGTTTCATTGGCGCGTCGATTCCACGAATCGGGTGCGGGCGATGGATTGCGCGGCAGATTAAGTTCCGATTTTATGCTGCGTTTGTCCCGCAAAAACCTTGGATAGCAGAAGACTTTGAGAATTCGAATCCCGGGAAGAAGCCTGTTTGGTTTCACTTGGAAACGGGCCGTTGCGGCAATTCCAATTTCCAAGAAGGCGCTTTTCGAATCGGATTGAGGTTTCTCCGGAATTTGTCGTTGCAAAAAACAGGAATGACCGGAAACGTGTTTTCGACCCCAAATTAAGAGTGATGAAAAAACTTGTGAACAGTCGGCATCAGGAATCCAAGGGCCCGAATGGGGCCGGTAAGGGGTCGCGATTCGCGTATTTGGCCCTCCGCGGGTTTGGAGTTTCGCTCCTCTTGACGATTTTGACTATTGGATTTTCCGGGCTTGCGGTTGTCAGCTCGAAATCGAAGAATGCCGAAAACGGGGTCAATCCGAAAACCGCGCTGTTCGTCAAATCAGTCAACACCTCAAAGCGTTCGAGCCTCCTCGGTTCGACGCAAACAAATTTGGTGCCTCCTACCGGGAGCGTCAATTTCGGCACGGATGTCAAATTTCTTGCGAATGGAAACATCGTCGTCACCGATCCGGGATTTGCCTTCGGCTCGCTGGCGAACGTTGGGGCGGTGCATCTTTATGATGGAAGCACGTTTGCGCTCATTAGCACGATTCGCGGATCGAATGCCAATGACAGGGTCGGCTCGGGAGGAGTAAAGCCGCTTTCAAACGGGAAGTTTGTGATCACCAGCCCGAATTGGCGTAATCCCGCGACTTCAGTGGTTTTGGCGGGGGCGGTCACGCTATGCGATGGAACCAGCGGTTGCACGGGCGTGGTCACATCATCGAACTCCTTGGTCGGCTCGACCGCCGACGATCTCGCCGGACTTGGCGGAATTTATGAATTGCCAAGCGGCGACTATGTCGTCAGCAGTTATCGTTGGGACAACACTTCGGCATCGGCCGAAGACGCCGGTGCAGTTACATTTTGCAGCGGAACATCGGGATGTACCGGTGCGATCAGCGGCGCCAATTCACTCATTGGCCAAACCACAAGTGACGTTGTTGGGTCGGGTTATCTAATCGGACAGAATCCGATCACCGTCTTGGCGGGCGGCGACTATGTAGTGCGGAGTCCGTTTTGGACCAATCCTTCGGGGGGCGTTTCGGCGGTCGGTGCGGTCACAAAATGCAGTGGAACCACGGGTTGTGCGGGCAATGTATCCTCGGCGAATTCGCTTGTTGGAACCACGGATTCGGACGCTGCGGGAATCGGAGGGGTTACCGCGCTTCCAAGCGGCGGGTATGTCGTCAACAGCAATCGTTGGGATAATCCTGCCGGGCCGGTCGTTGATGCGGGGGCCGTCACGTATTGCGCTTCCGGAGGTTGCACCGGGGAGATCGTTTCGGGAGCCACGCTTTTTGGAACGACCGACGGAGACCTCATAGGAGGCAACGGCGTCACGCTTCTTTCAAATGGAAACTATGTCGTCGTCAGCAATCTTTGGGACAACATCGCCGTAACTGCGCCCGATGCCGGTGCGGTGACGTGGTGTGACGGAACTTCCGGATGCTCCGGAGCGGTTACGACAACGAATTCGTTTGTCGGATCGCAGAATGACGACGAGGTCGGGCTCGATGGCGTCACGGCGCTTACCAACGGAAACTTCGTCATCGCGAGCCATCTTTGGGATCTTCCGGGAGCGGTCGCAACCGATGTCGGGGCGGTAACATGGTGTGACGGAGCGTCGGCCTGTGTTGGGTCGCCAAGCGCGTCAAACTCGCTCGTTGGAAACATAAACGACGATAGGGTCGGAGTTGGGGCGGTGCAGGCACTCGACGGCGGCAATTACGTGGTCTCAAGCTACGATTGGGACAATTCGTCTTCTTCGTTGGAGAATGTTGGGGCAGTGACGTTTTGCTCCTCAAGCACCGGATGCACGGGCGCGGTAACCGCCGCAAACTCGCTTACCGGGAGCACCTCGTTTGATCAGGTGGGCGGAGGCGGTGTAGTACCGCTTGCCGGCGGCGCGTATGTAGTTGGAAGTTCGGGTTGGGATGAGCCGACGACGGGCAAATCAAACGTCGGTGCCGCAACCTTTTGTCCGGCATCGACGGGCTGCACGGGCGTCGTTTCCTCATCGAACTCGCTGATCGGAACCACGGCATCGGATACGGTTGGAAACAGAATCTCTGCGCTTCCGAACGGCGATTATGTCGTTGTCAGCTCTTCTTGGAACGATGCCGTCAATTCGAGGTCCTTTGCGGGCGCGGTTACAAAATGCGATGGCGGGGGCGGTTGCACAGGCCCGGTTGGAAGCTCCAATTCGCTGATCGGAGGTGCGTTTGGTGATTTTCTGGGTCTCGGCGGCATTACGCCGCTTTCAAGCAGCGACTATATTCTGAGCAGTCCTTTTGTCGATAATCCTTCCGGACCGGTCGAGGATGCAGGAGCGATCACATATGGTTTTGCATCAGGAGGCCCGGTCGGTACGGTTTCTTCAGCCAACAGCATTCTTGGTGGATTTTCGTTCGGAACCTTTTCGGTGGACGATGATGATGTTTCGGGAAACATCGCGGTCGGCAAGGCCTTTGAGAATGTGGTTACGATTTTCTCACCCGAAGCACCGGCACAGAATTGCGCGTATTTCCTCGGCAATGGATTTTTCGAAATGACGGCGGCCGGCGGAAGCGATTCCGTCACGGTCACCGTCGATGCGGGATGCGGCTGGACGGCGACAAGCAATGATTCCTGGATAATTGTTGATTCGGGAAGCAGCGGTTCGGGTGTTGGCACTGTTGGATTCACCGTCGCTCAAAATCTCGGTCCGGTTCGTACGGGAACGATCACGATCGCGGGCAAGGATATAACGATTACCCAAGCCGGCGGATGCAGTTATTCGATTTCGCCCACCAGTACCACTTCCGGCGCGTCCGGTTCAAGCGGAACCGTTTCCGTGACGACGGATCCGGGTTGTGCCTGGCAGGCGACCAGCAACGACGGATGGATCTCCGTAACGAGCGGTTCCAGCGGTTCTGGAAACGGCACCGTCGGATATACCGTTGGCGCAAACACAGGGCCTGCGAGAAGCGGTACGATCACGATTGCCGGAAACACATTTACCGTCAATCAGGACAATGGCTGTTCCTACTCGTTAAGCCATACTTCGATTTCTGTCGGAGCCGGCGGCGGCGGCGGAAGCTTCGATGTTGTCGCGAACAGCGGTTGCGTTTGGAGCAGTTTTCCAAACGCCGGATGGATTTCGATCACGGGCGGAAGCAGCGGCTCGGGCAATGGTACGGTCAGCTTTACGGTAGCCGCGAACACAGGGCCGGCTCGAACTTCCACGATTTCGGTCGCAGGGCTTTCATTCACCGTCAACCAGTCTTCGGGCTGCGAGTATTCGATTGACCCGACTTCGGCAACTGCGCCGTCGGGTGGTACTACGGGAGCCGTTGGTGTTACGGCGAATACCGGTTGCGAGTGGACTGCAACGAGCAACGATGCATGGATCAGCGTCACCTCTGGATCATCGGGAAGCGGAAACGGCACCGTTGGTTATACGGTCGCCGCCAATACCGGTCCCGCAAGAACGGGAACGGTAACGATCGCCGGCCAGACATTTACGGTCAATCAATCATCCGGCTGTGCCTATTCGATCGATCCGACTTCGACGTCTGCACCTCCGGCGGGAGCTTCGGGCACCGTCGCCGTTACGACCGACACCGGCTGTGACTGGACAGCGACGAGCAACGACTCATGGATCAGCGTCACTTCGGGTTCGAAGGGAAGCGGAAACGGCACCGTCGGTTATACGGTTGCCGCCAATACCGGTCCCGCAAGAACGGGAACGGTGACGATCGCCGGCCAGACATTTACGGTCAATCAATCATCCGGCTGTGCCTATTCGATCGATCCGACTTCGACGTCTGCACCTCCGGCGGGAGCTTCGGGCAGCGTTGCGGTTACAACCGAAACCGGCTGTGACTGGACAGCGACGAGCAACGACTCTTGGATCAGCGTCACTTCGGGTTCGACGGGAAGCGGAAACGGCACCGTCGGTTATACGGTTGCCGCCAATACCGGTCCCGCAAGAACGGGAACGGTTACGATCGCCGGCCAGACATTTACGGTCAATCAGACGTCAGGTTGTTCATATTCGATCAACCCGACCTCCGCGACATCACCTTCGACCGGTACGACCGGTACGGTTGCGGTTACGACCGACACGGGCTGTGACTGGACCGCAACGAGCAACGATTCATGGATTACCGTCACCTCTGGTTCGACCGGAAGCGGAAACGGAACCGTTGGATACACGGTTGCGGCGAATACCGGAGCCGCGCGTAGCGGCACGATCACGATAGCGGGCGAATCATTTACCGTAAATCAGGACGGTGCATCCACAAACGCTTTTACGAGATTCGACTTCGATGGTGATCAGAAAGCCGATGTTTCGATCTTCCGGCCGGGACCGGGTGAATGGTGGTATTTGCGTTCCTCCGACAATGGCAACAACGCTTTCCAATTTGGAAGTTCGACGGACATCATCGTGCCTCAGGACTTTACCGGAGACGGACGTTCCGATTCCGCGTTTTGGAGGCCATCAACCGGTGAATGGTATGTTCTCAGATCTGAAGACTCGACATTCTTTGCGTTTCCTTTTGGTACCACCGGAGACATACCCGCACCTGGAGATTTTGACGGCGACGGCAAGGCCGATGCCGCCGTGTTCAGACCCTCGAGCGGTTTTTGGTTTATTTTCAGATCTTCGGACGCTCAGGTTTCGGTAATACCGTTTGGTTCGAATGGCGACCGGCCGCTCGTCGGCGATTACGACAACGATGGAATCGACGATGTCGGAATTTACAGACCGTCCGCGCATCAGTTCTGGCTCAATCGAAGCACGGCCGGTGTGATCGTCTATCAATTCGGTGCTGACGGAGACGAGATTTTCGCCGACGACTTTACCGGAGACGGCACCGCTGATGTCGGATTCTTCAGACCTTCGACCGGCGAGTGGTTCGTTTTGAGAAACGACAACCAGACGTTTTTCGCCTTCCCGTTTGGTACTTCGGGTGATATATCAGCGCCCGGCGATTACGACGGAGACGGGGTAGCGGACGCCGCGGTGTTCAGGCCGTCGGGAACCGTTTGGTTTATAAACCAATCTACCGCCGGCGTCAGCGTCATACCGTTTGGCGCGGCCGGCGACCAGCCGTTGCCGGGCGCCTATATGCTCAGGTGACGATGCGCGAGAATTCTCAACCGGTAAAAGTCGTAAGAATAATCGCCCGGCTCAACGTGGGCGGGCCCGCAAGGCATGTCGTGTGGCTCACCGACGCGCTTCAGGGCAACGACTTTGAATCCGTGCTGATAGCGGGAAGGGTTCCCGAAGGCGAGGAAGACATGGGCTACTTCGCCGACGAGTATGGCGTTAAGCCGGTCTTTATCGAAGATATGAGCCGCGAGCTCTCTATATCCGATATCACGGCGCTGTGGCGTATTTGGAGACGAATGGTTGCCGAAAAGCCCGATATCGTCCATACGCATACGGCAAAGGCGGGTACTCTCGGTCGCGCGGCCTCTTTTCTTTACCGTTGGGTGACTCCGCGAACGCTTGTCTTCCGGCCGCGAAAACTCAGAGTGTTTCATACCTTTCACGGTCATATCTTCAATGGCTATTACAGCGACGCGAAAACCGGAATCTTCCTTTTTATCGAGCGCGTCTTGGCGCGTTTCGCCACCGACACGATCGTCACCATCAGTGATCAGCAACTAAACGAGATCAGCAAAACCTACAACGTAGCGCCGATCAAACGAATGACTGTGATACCGCTCGGTATGGATTTTTCGCGGTTTGGCGAGGACAAGGAGGCGGGACGGAATTTCAGGCAAGAGATCGGAGTTGCCGACGATGAGATCCTAGTCGGAATCGTTGGGCGTTTGACCGAAATCAAAAACCACAAGCTCTTTGTCGAAGCCGTTCGCAATCTTCGTGAAAGCGGTCGAGACAAGAAACTGCGGTTTGTCGTGATCGGTGATGGCGCGCTCCGTTCCGAGTTGGAGGCCGAGGCCGGCTCTCTTGGGATCATATTCGCGGGTAACCGAACGGACACCGCCGGTTGCTATTCGGCGCTGGATTTCGCGGTGCTCTGTTCGCTCAATGAGGGAACGCCGCTGACGCTTATCGAGGCGATGGCGTGCGGGAAGGCCTGGGTTGCGAGCGAGGTTGGCGGAGTCGTCGATCTGGCCGGGAAAAGCGAGGATGGCGATCGGGAACAGGATCGCTCGTTTGCAATACAAGAGCGCGGCCTGCTTTTTGATTCCGGCGACGCAAAAGGATTTGCGGACGCCATCGACCATCTTGCTTCCGATTCCGTCTTAAGAGAGAAACTTGCAAAGGCAGGAAGGGATTTCGTTCTAAAGTCATACGGAAAGGATCGGCTTGTGGAAGACATTCGTCGCCTGTATTCAGAACAGCGCTAGGGAATTCGAAGCGAAGGAATCGGATTTGAAACGCTCGCATTTGTCTTTAAACCGGTCTTGATTTTCTCGGAAGGCGGGTTAAACGTAAATTGTTTAAGTGTTAAACTGAACCTATCTTTTGAGGTTGGAGTCGTTTTTTGTCCAAACTTCCGATGCCGCTTCATGCGAGATCGGGGAATTTGGATCGCAGATTGTGTTTTCAAGTCCCATAATTGTTGGAGCCGCAGGCCTTATTCTCTCGGCGATACTGACGTATGTCGTGAGGCTCTTGGCTCATCGCTACGGATTCGTAGCAAAACCAAAGTCCGATCGTTGGCATAAAAAGCCTACGGCGCTGATGGGCGGCGTGGCGATTTTTGCCGCCACGCTTTTTATTTATCTGATTTTCGTACCGCTCGATACGACATCATTGGTGATCATGACGGGAAGCGCGATGCTTTTCGTCGTCGGAATCGTTGATGATGTGTTGTCGATAAAACCGTATCAGAAGCTGATCGGGCAATTTATCGGCGTTGCTTTCGTTATCGGTGCTCCGGCCGCTTTTGGCGAACCGCTTCTCGTTCTGCAATGGACGTCATCCGAGATCCTAAACATCTGGATCACCTCATTTTGGATAATCGGTATTACAAACGCCATCAACCTCCTCGACAACATGGACGGGTTGGCCGCGGGAATATCCGCCATCGCTTCCTTTACGCTGGCGATCATCCTTGGTGGAAGCGGAAACGTTCCGGAGTTGCTTCTAATCTGCGGATTTATCGGGGCTCTGCTTGGGTTTTTGATTTTCAATTTGAACCCGGCCTCGATATTTATGGGTGATAGCGGGTCGATGTTTATCGGGTTTTTCCTTGCCAGTTCAGTGCTTTTGAATCAAGTAGGCGGGAAATCGCGGGGCATTTTTACAGTCCTGGCAGTGCCCGCGCTTATCCTTTTCGTACCGATTTTTGACACGACTTTCGTAACCATCCTGCGCAAATTCTGGGGGCGGAAGGCGACCGAAGGAGGCCGTGACCACACTTCGCATAGACTGGTCGCACTCGGTCTTTCTGAAAGGGCGGCAGTGCTGATGCTTTACGGATTTGCGATCGTGGCCGGCGCCATCTCACTTTCGATCACCCAGCTTCCAACGACACAAGGTGTGGCGCTGATCGCGCTTTTCTCGCTTCTATTGGCGCTGATCGGCGTTTATCTCGGAAAGGTTAAGGTTTACAAAGAACAGGATGAGATGAAGGCGCTTGAGGAGAAGGCGGCTCACGCGTTTCTGCTCGATCTTTCCTACAAGCGACGCGTGTTTGAGGTTGTGCTTGACGCGATTCTGGTGACTCTCGCGTATTACGGTGCCTATCTGATTCTCTTCCCGAACTTTGAGCAAACGGCGAACTGGAAGATGTTTGTCAGGAGTTTGCCGATTCTGATCGTTATGAATCTCGGCTCGTTCCTGATAGTCGGTGTTTATCGCGGGATATGGAGATACACGAGCCTCAAGGATCTCGTGACGCATTTGAAAGCGGTATTGCTCGGTACCGGTTTGAGTGTTTTGGCGATTCTTCTCATTTTTAGATTCGACGGTTTTTCGCGAGCGGTTTTCATTCTTTACTCGGTGTTCCTTTTGATAGCACTTTCGGGGAGCCGTATGGCGTTTCGCCTCTTCCGGCAGATGCTTCCGCATCCGATGCGCAAGACGGGCACCAGAGTGTTGATATACGGAGCCGGAGACGGCGGTGAAATGGTACTCAGAGAGCTCCAGAACAATACCGATTGGGAGTATTGTCCGGTCGGTTTTATCGACGACGATCCTTTAAAGAAGGACAAGGTGGTGCACGGGCTAAAGGTCTATGGCGGAAACGGTTCGTTGAGGCAGGTCTGTGAGGATAACGAAGTGGAAGAGGTGTTGATTTCTTTCCGGGCCATCGAGGAGTCGAGAATTGCCGAAATGAAGGAAGCCTGCGACGAAGCTCATGTTGCTTTGAAGCGTGCGCTTATGAGGATTGAAACGCTGTAGAGTTTTGGGTTCTTTTTGGTCTGGTTTCCGGGTTCCTTTTGCCGCTCTCGGTTTGGTCGAATTGCGGTCGTTGAATAATTGAAATAGAATTTTCGCTTCTGAAGTCGCTTGTTGGTTTTGGCGGGTTTGGAATCACGAACTCTCAACATGCCTAAAACAGCATTAAACTTGGAAAGCGTTGGAAGCAAGATCGGCGTAGTTGTCGCCGGGCTTGTCGTTGTTTCGTTCCTGCTGTATTCCGCTTCCTCGTTTTTTGGAGATTCGATCGCCGCGGTCGCAGATACCGCTGAATTGGCGGGCGTTGCGATAGGCCTTTCACCGGGTAACGCCAAATCCCACGCAAAGCTTGCCGGTATTTTGAACGACTCCTTTAAGGACGCCGACAAGAAGATCGCGCTTCAAAATGCCGAACAGGCGGTTCGCCTTTCGCCATCCGACTACAATCTTTGGATGTCTTTGGCGAATTTGCGCGAGTCGAATGGGGATATGGAGGGCGCCGAAAAGGCGGCCCGAGCCGCGAATTCGCTTGCCCCGGCGTATGCCGATGCTCAATGGGCGTTGGGCAACATTCTTTTGAGACGCGAAAAGAACGACGAAGCATTCAAGTTTTTGAAGACGGCCGTTGCGGCAGATAAGAAATACGCGGGGCCGGCCGCCCGCATCGCCTGGGACATTTTTGAAGGGGATCGCGGAAAGGTTTCGAAGGCGATCGGTGATTCAAATGACGTAAAGATGGCGCTTTCAGTTTATCTTGCGTCCATGAAGAAATTTGACGAGGCGATGGATACGTGGCGTTCCGTGCCTGCCGAGAGCCGTGCCGCGGACAAGGAGAGAAACCAAAAAATCTATGCCGCTCTAATCGCTTCAAAGAAGTATTTGGGCGCGCTTGAGGTCGGCCGGCTTATTACAGTCAGCGGGGAATCCCTGCCCGAAGCTTCGAAGATCAACAACCCATCGTTTGAGTCTGAAATTTCAGGAAAACCAAACGAGGTTTTTGACTGGGCGATTGACGCCGGCAGTTCGCCTTCGATCGGGATCAGCTTGGAGGAGAAGCATTCGGGAACGACTAGCCTGGCGTTGGCTTTTGGAAGCAATCCCGGAAAAGCCTTTCGTTCGGTCCGACAGGTTATCGCGGTCGAACCGGGAACGGCGCATAAGTTGAGGTTTTTTGCCAAAGCGAATCTTAAGACCAGTGCGACGCTCGCCTGGCAAATTGCCGACGCCGTCTCGAACGAAGTCCTCGCGACTACGGAGTCGATTGAGGTTCAGGGAGATTGGAAGGAATACGGGGCGGAATTTAGGGTTCCGGCGGATTCGGAAGGGGTTGTGATTCGGATGGTGCGGGCGCCATGCACCGAAGGCGCATGCCCGATTACGGGAACTGCGTGGTTTGATAGTTTTGAATTGACGAAGACAGGTGGAAGAGAACCAGAGCAAGATTGAATGGATTGATCTGACGAACGATAGGATCGGCATTTCGAAGGCCGATTCGGCGATCTTCGTTTTGATCTTATTTATAACGTTTGCCGCAAACCTAATGTTTGGCTCGGTAAGCACGGGTGCGTGGGGAGTGCTGTCGATCCTCGCGTCAATCCTTGTTGTTTTTTGGATTGCCGACGGCCTATTCACTAATCGACTCAAATTTCCACGGAACGCGCTTTTGTTTCCGTTTGCTGGAATGATTCTGCTCGGATTTTTTCAGATCCTTCCGCTTGGCAGTTTTAGCGTTTCGATTTCGCCAAACGACACCTGGCTTGCGATTCTGCGGTTGATCGTCTTCTTTCTGTTTTTCGCGGGGGCGTTGACCTATCTGAATTCCCCGAAACGGATGAGGATTACGGTCTATTCGGTAATCGTGTTTGCGGCGTTCTTGTCGTTTATCGGGATTCTTGGGAAACTTTCCAACCCCGATTTTGTTCTTTGGTTCCGGCAGGTTTCCTACGCGACGCCGTTTGCGACATATATCAATCAGCATCATTTCGCATCGTTTCTGGTGATGACCACCGCGGTAACTTGCGGCGTGCTATTTACGGGCTCGACGCATCCCGACCGCCGAATGCTGCTGATTGTTGCGGCGGTGATGATGGGACTGGGAATCGTCTTTACGACATCCAGAGGCGGTTTGTTGAGTTTGATAGTAGTGTTGGTTTTCCTTACGATCCTCAGTTTCGGAGTTTCGCGAAAGAGCCATTCCAGAACACACCAAAAGGCGCACCTGCGTCGATTCTGGATCCTCGTCGCAGCCAATATCGCACTGGTTTTGTTTCTTCTCGTATCGGTTTCGTTTATAGGGGGCAGCGATCTTGTACTCCGCGGAATCGGTGTCGCGGGGCCTCAGGATTTCTCAAACGGCAGGTTCACATTTTGGGCGAACTCGCTAAAGATTGGGGTTGCGCATCCTTTGTTCGGTACCGGTCTAGACACGTTTGAGTATGCCTACACGCAATTCGATACGTGGAATGGCGCGATTCGAATCAATCACGCACACAACGAGTATATCCACGTTTTTTCAGAAGCCGGCGTTATCGGTCTGTTGCTCGTGTTGGCGTTTATCGTTCTGTTATTCGCAAAGGGATTGAAGTTGCTGCGAACGGTAGAACATCCTTTTCGGAGAGGGCTCGCGGCGGGCGGCTTGGCGGCATGCCTTGGAATCGTGGTCCACAGCTTTTTTGATTTTCCTCTACGCACCTACGCAAACATGTTCATGTTTCTCCTGTGCGTAACATTCGCGATCTCGGACGTGAGATTCCCATCTGTCGTTAGAACCAAAAAGACTCATCGGAAGTCAGAAAGAGTTCCGTCCTGAACAGTTCCAAGTTCCAGAAGTTCCAAGTTCCAAGAATGGGATTGAGTCCGCTTTAGAAGTCGATTTTCTTCCAAAATCTGGAATTTCCTATTCGAACGCGTAGCGTTACGTAGATTCATAGCCGTGGATGGAGCGGCTTTGCGCGGAATCCACGGTAAACGTAAAAACAATGTTCGCGCCGGGTACCGGCGCGGAGAAGCGCCCGTAATTGCTGCGTTCCAAACTACTAATATGGTTAGAAGGGTTTCCTGACTATCACCCGGTGGTTGCGAACCCCGGCTGATTTATCTCCATGACGCGCTCGCGTCAGAACCGGAACATCCTGATCTTGTTACAACTTAGTCCCTTAACTCTACTTTTTAGCGTGTACTCAGAAGTTCCAAGTTCCAAGAATGGGATTGAGTCCGCTTTAGAAGTCGATTTTATTCCAAAATCTGGAATTTCCTATTCGAACGCGTAGCGTTACGTAGATCCATAGCCGTGGATGGAGCGGCTTTGCGCGGAATCCACGGTAAACATAAAAACAATGTTCGCGCCGGGTACCGGCGCGGAGAAACGCCGGCATAGCAATGAATTAGGCGCAACTAGCCTGGTTGCGATGTTTCTATTGAGTCCGCTCTAAGAAGTTGTTAGTTAGGGAAACAGCTCGGATCTCTTTTGGGCGAAACAGTTCGATAGGGAGAAAGACCCCTGCCGGCTTGTCCGGCAGGGGGCAAAGGTCCGTAGCTACGGCTGTTAAATACTTGGTGTGCCGGGGTTTATGTTTGTTCTGGAAGGGGCTGACCTTATTCACCTGCCGCACAAGGCGGCAGGGGCCTCCGGATGAATCAATGTGGTTTGGACTAGCTGCTGACCTTATTCACCTGCCACACAAGGTGGCAGGGGTCTTGATTTGTTACTCTGAAGATCAGACTACTAGCCTGAACCCAACCTCCGGCTCTTGGAACTTCTGGAACTTGGAACTTGGAACTCTTCCGGACGGCTCTTGGAACTTCTGGAACTTGGAACTTGGAACTCTTCCGGACACTAGTTCTTTCCCATCCTCTGTATCAGCAGCCTCTTCGCTTCGAAGGCCTCCTCAAAGGCTCCGCTTTCGACCTTTCCGATTGTCAGGGCGGCGTCGTAGATTTTCAGCGCGTATTCGTCCTGATCGAAATGTTCGTAGATTCTGCCTAGCGCAAAATAGGTTGAGGAAATCAAACCCTTGTCTGAAGGCGAGGCGAGCGCCAGCACGTTTTTGTAGTAATCAGACGCGTCCTTTAGAAGTTGTCCAATAACCTCCGGATCCTTCGAAGCTTCGGCCTTTAGCGAATTCATGCGGCCTAGCGAGTAGTAAACGCGGGCGACTTCAATCGGTATCGCTTTGTATTCCCTTGCCAGACCGTTCAGTTTCTGTTCCGCTTCATCGTATTTCTTTGCCGTTACGAGTTCGTCGGCCTTTAGCAATTCGGCAGTCAGCGGATTCTCGATCAACTCGGTCAGTTTTGCATTTTTGCGTCGCTCGCGGGCGATGATCCCTCTTTGAATCGCATTCCGCATATCGGAAAGACGGTTCGCCTCGGTTCTAGGGTCTAGCGCGAAGATCCATTCCTTAACCGAGCCGGCTATATCGAATCCGGATTGCTCGGTTCCAATCATCTTTTCAGCAAAATAAAACGCGAGAACCGCACCGTTCTCGTAAGCCTCGCTGAGCTTTAACGTAGCTTCATCCGTGACGTCCGTCTTGATCTTCTTGAGCTCTTCGGAAACGGCCAGTCTTTGTTCCTCGGTTTTCATCAGCGCGATTTTCCTACGCGCCGATTCGGTGGCGGCATTTTCTTTTCTAAACTGTTCCTCTTTGATATCCGCCGCGGCAACAAACGAGCGAGCCACCGCCAGTACCGGATCGGTCGGGATATTCCCGTTTTTCTTTCGTTGTTCGTTTACAAGCGCGATGATGTTCAGCCTTTTGACTTCGATTTCCTTTCGTTCGGCCAACACAAGCGGGTCAAGCACAAACTGCAAATAAGCGCGACGGACTTCGGAATCGCTGATATCGATCTTTGAGGGAACGATCGTAAAGTACTGATCCTTAATGGTCAGAAAACTGACGTTTCCTTTTGTCGCAAGCACGTCGGGCGCGATCGTAAATGTTCGCGGTTTTTCAACGATCTCGTATTTTACGAGCTTTTGTTTTTCGCCTTGAGGTGATTCCACCCTGACTCTTTCAATGTAGGAGAGTTGCGGACGCGTATGCAGATAATCGAGCACTTCGCGAACCATGTCGCGCGATGACAGAACACTGAATTCGGCCTGCTCATCGTAAACTTTTTGGTACTTGTCGATCTTCGCTGGAACGCCCGGCGAGGAATAGAATTCCCTAACAAGCGACGAATAATCCAAAACCGAAAGCACCGGACCGGGAATCGAATCAGAACGTACGGGTTCGGCAAGTTCCGGCGCGGGCGTCAGGGCAAACGCCATCGAAAGAAACGCGGAAGCGATTTCGGCGTTTGATTGTTCCTGGTTTCTAGCCGCATATTTCTCGACAAAAATCCGAAGCTTTTCGCGGAGAACCGGATCAAAATCCTTGAAATCCGACAATATCTTTTCTCTTAGCTCTTTGCCCTCTTGCGAAGGTTCGCTTTGGAGGCCCGCCAATACGAGCGTCGTTCGCATTATCACGAGCCGGCGATCGGTTTCGATCTTTATGCCAAAATCGCCAAGGTCAAAATCCGTACGCACGGTTTGACCAAAAGAAACAACCGAAAACAACCCCAAAAACAAGAAAATGAAAAACTTCTTCATGACCAAATCCAAAACCAATATTCGAACACTAACCGCTCGCGAGATCCCCCGAAATCCAAATTGCAAAACATCAGGCAATGGCTGCAATGAGCAAAATCGAAGCTCGAGAAAAAATCATCCAACGCGCTTCAAAACCCGTCTTTAATTGATGCGATTTCGGCCCTGCAGGATGCAAACGCGCATCGCTTGGAGTCGAAATCAGTATCGCTGCAACCTGTCGTGCAATCGTCTGAAAACGCGCTTCAAAACAAAAGAAAGGACAGAGGCCTTCACTCCCCTGTCCTTAGAAACTCGTAAACCCGTTGTTTATTCAAAACTCGCGAGCGCTTCACCTTCATCATCGAAGGTATCGAAAACCGTAAGAAGCTTCGTGATTGCCAGGAGATCCTGAATCTTCTGGGTAAGCTTCAAAAGCTTCAAGCTGCCGCCGGAGTTTTGAACCGTCGTATAGCTATAAACAAGTTCGCCGATTCCGCTCGAATCAACGTAATCGACATCCGCCAAATTGAGCAAAATGCTCTTCTTGCCTTCTCCAAGAAGCCGGCGAACCGTATTGCGGAGGGCAACGCTGCCTTCACCAATCGTGACCTTTCCGCTCATATCCAAAATCGTTACGTCGCCCGCCTGGCGCTCAGAAATTTTTAGTTCTGACATTCCAATCTCCTAAGAATAAATTTTTCGCAATAGGTAAAGTGCAATTTACCAAAAATCAACGATTAAAACAAAAAATACCGAGCAAAGCGCGAGAAACCTTTGCACGCGACTTTTATCGTTCTTTTCGCATTTTCACCACCATGCCACCGGCGGGATGGTTGCTCCATTCAACGAAATCTACAAAATTCTGTATAAAGAGAATTCCTCTGCCATTCGCCTTGAGCAGATTCTCCGGATTGGTCGGGTCCGGAACGTCTTCCACCTTAAACCCGGCGCCAAAATCACGGACCATGATTTCCAAGCCGCGTGGCGCGTCTTCAAGTTCGATTTCGACCTCTTTCGATTCGTCCAGCTTGTTGCCATGCTTGACGGCATTGGCAACTGCTTCCCGCACGGCCATGTCGATGCCAAACACGGCCTGCTCATCAAAACCCTTGTCTTCGGCAAACCCAACCGCGCGTGATACGGCGATATCAATAGAGTCGATTCGGCTTGGTATCGAAAACCTGATTGGTCTAATCTCCAATGCTTGAAAAGCGTTTATATACGTGGAACTTCAATAAGTTAGCGTTAATACGGGGATTCTGTCAAATTTTGGGCCCTGCGGGTCGGGAGTTTCGAGTTTCGAGTTTTGAGTTTCGAGTTCTTTTGTTGGACGGGAGTGTTCTGATTGGGAGGGGAATGACTTTACGCCTAAAAGTCAGTTTGAGTTCAGAATCGGGATTATGGAAGAAAAGCGCTAAAGAAGAATTCGCAAACTCGAAACTCGTTTGCTTGTGGTTTACCATAATTTCAAACGGGAAATTCAATGGTTGAGATCATAAAAAATATCGGTGGCAATTCGTTGCGGGGTGATGTTCGTCTGCCCGGCGACAAATCGATTTCGCACAGAGCCGCGATGTTGCTTTCCATTTCCGAAGGCAGCGCACGGATTTCGAACTATGCCACCGGAGAGGACTGTCTTTCGACATTGAATGCGCTGCGAAGCCTTGGAGTTGAGATATCAGGCACAGGAGACGAGGTCGAGATCGAGGGGAGCGGAATTGCCGGTTACAAACGCCCTTTGGGACCAATCGATTGCGGAAACTCGGGAACAACGATGCGGCTTCTTTCGGGCCTCCTTTCGGTTGAGAAATTCGAGACGGTTCTTGTCGGAGATGAGTCGCTTTCGGCAAGGCCGATGCGTAGGATTGCCGTTCCATTGTCGGAATTCGGTGCCGAGATCGGCCTTCAAGACGGGCGTCCGCCAATTGAAATTCGACCGGCAAGGGGCGAGTCGGAGCTTCGTTTCAAACTGGAGGTGCCGTCGGCACAGGTAAAAAGCTGCATCCTCCTCGCCGGTCTAAACGGCGGCTTGAAAGTTACCGTTGCCGCGAGCGCGCATTCCGAAAACCGATCGGCATCGAGAGACCATACCGAAAGGATGCTCGAATTCCTTGGCGTCTCAATCGAAACGAAATACCGGCCGGAAGATGACGGTTGGGTTGAGGAAATCTCCGTGAGTGGCGACGGCGCGCCGATCGCAAGGGACATCGATGTTCCCGGAGATTTCTCTTCGGCCGCCTTCTTTTTGGTTGCGGCCGCAATCGTTTCCGGATCCGAGATCCGAATGCCGAATACGGGATTAAACCCGACCAGGACCGCGCTGCTTGAGGTGTTGGAACAGTGCGGTTCGAGAATTCGGGTTGAGAATCAACAAACCGTTTCTGGTGAGCCACGCGGCGATTTGTACGCTGGTTCGCTTGATCCGGCCCGACTGCCAACCGCATCCGTGGTTTTGGGAGGAAGCCGGATTCCAAACTTGATCGACGAAATCCCCGTGCTGTCGATTCTGGGAACAGTCTTGCCGCATGGACTCGTAGTCCGTGGTGCCTCGGAGTTGAGAGTTAAGGAGAGCGATCGGATCGCTGCTGTAGTTAACAATTTACGGCAAATGGGAGCTTCCGTTGAGGAGTTTGAAGACGGATTCGCAGTATCTCGAAGCAGTCTGAAAGGTGCGGAGATCGATCCGAAAAACGACCATCGAATCGCGATGGCTTTCGCGATCGCGGGGTTGATCGCGGAGGGAGAAACCCGCATCCTCAACCCTTCGACGGCCGATGTGTCGTTCCCCGGTTTCTTCAAGATCCTCGATACACTTTCCATGAGGTAGCGTTGTTTCTCGGTTTTGATGCCCAGGCTTTCTACCAATAGAATGGACCCATACCCCCGAACCAAACAAAGCGCTCTTGCTCGTCGATTTCGGCTTACACGCTTTTTCGATCCGGCCAAAAGAGTTTAGGGTTTGCATTTCGCTTGAGAAGTTTTGCTCATATAACTCGAGAAATTGGGATTGGCGTTTCAAAAGATGGCTGACCACGAAGGAAAAATCAGGATCGCCCTTACGGGGTTTATGGGTGTCGGAAAATCTACGGTCGCGAGAAACCTCTCTCGCCTCGCGGGGCTGACGCGTATCGATCTCGACGATTTCCTGGAAAACAAACTGGGACAATCGGTTCCGGAATACATTAAGAAAAACGGAATCGAGCATTTTCGAGACGCTGAAGCTGAAGCCCTTTCGGAAGTGATCGCCGATCGAACGTTTGGAATCATATCTCTTGGCGGCGGTACGTTTATTTCGGAAGCAAACAGGCGTTTGCTGCAAGAGAGCGATATCACTTCGATTTGGCTTGAGGCGGGTTTCGAACATTGTTGGGCAAACATCCAAAACTCCTATCGCGAACGACCGCTCGCCGGAAATCGGGAAAACGCCAAACGGCTATATGAGGAACGCGGTCTCGTTTACTGTCTCGCAGATTGGCATTTTTTGATTGGCAGCGGCAACAATTCCCTTGATGTCGCGAAACAGATCGCCGAGCAGGTTTTTGGAATCGAATAGTGAACGGCAAATCGTAAAATTTAGTCGGAATGTTTTTGCTTTTCTTGCCCCGAGTTTGCGTTGAATCTTTAAAGCAAAGCCTCTGAAAATCAAGCCGTGTTTAACCAAAGCTTGACGAAAGCCCCGTGCCGCCGAGTCTCCCGAAGCCTTTTCAAAAATTAACGCCCGACAGCACGAACAAATCCGGAAAAATTGTCTAAATTGTTTTCCTTGAAAGATATACGAGTGGAGTGAAAAAGTTTGACAAAACGCTTGGATAAAAGTAGCTTGGGAAATATCCGCAATCATTACCGCGTAGGTCAAAGCTGTGACGGTTTTGTGTAAATTTTTGTTTTCTCAGGAGGAAATATGAAGATCAAATTTTTGGCTGTACTTAGTCTCGCGCTCGTCGTCTTGTTGGGGGCGTGCGGAGGAAAGAGTGACGCCGATATTCAAAGTGAAGCCGATAAGGCTTTGAAGGCCAATGAAACGACCGCGACGGTTACCGCCGAAGCTAAAGACGGCGTTGTAACAATCAAGGGTGAAGTAAAGGATGACGCCGCGAAGGCCAAAGCCGAAGAACTCGCCAAGGTTGAAGGCGCGAAAAGCGTTACCAATGAAGTTACGGTTGCTGCTCCGGTAGCTCCGCCGGCCGCCAAGGGAGACGATACGGAAGTTAAGTCCAAGATTGAGGAAAACCTCAAGAAGGCGGGATGCGCGACGGCAACGGTTGACGTGAAGGACGGCGAGGCTACGCTTAGCGGAAAGGTCGATGCGGCGAAAATGCCTCAATGCGTCCAAGCCGCCAACGAAGGTGGCGCCAAGAAGGTCAAAAACGATTTGAACAAGTAAAAGAGGAGATAAAGAGAAATGTTACAGGATAAATATGCGTCTTTGATCGACCTCGCTGGAAGCCTCGGATTGGAAGGTCTGATGGTTAACGAGGGAGACGGGGTTCTTCACGTTGAAGGTGCGGCAGGCAGCGCGGAAGCGAAGCAGCAGCTTTGGGATGAATATGCCCGCATCGATCCCGAATTTCGTTCGGGTGACCTCGTTCTCAACATCACCGCTCCGGAGAGCGAAACGACGAGCTACACGGTTCAGTCGGGCGATACTCTGAGCAAGATCGGTCAGAACTATGGCGTCAGCTGGACGGCGATTTTCGAAGCCAACCGCGATGTATTGAGTGATCCGGATAAGATCTATCCGGGGCAGGAACTCAAGATTCCTCAAGGTTAGTGTTTTTGAAAGACTTCGTTTGCATGAAACCCGCGTCGTTGAAAGACGCGGGTTTCGTCTTTTCCCTGATTCGGCTCGACGGGGATTGACGCTCTAAGACAGAAGTGCGGGTAGGCCGCCGGGCTCATTTATGGCAGTCGAAACTGATTTTATTGTAGTCGGAAGCGGGATCGCAGGATTGCGGGCTGCGATCGAGCTTGCCTCCGAAGGGGCGAGGGTTTCGATTTTGACCAAATCCAAGGCGAGTGAATCCAACACGGAATACGCGCAAGGCGGGGTCGCGGTAGTGCTTTCAGACGACGATAACGCCGAGCTTCACGAAGGAGATACGCTTGTTGCCGGCGCGGGATTGTGCGATCCCAAGGCTGTGGAAACGCTCGTCACAGAGGGGACGCGCTACATAAAACAGCTTATCGAATGGGGAACCGAGTTTGACAGGGAAGGCGGCAAGCTGGTTTTTACGCGCGAGGCCGCGCATTCGCGTCGAAGGATACTTCACGCCCATGGCGATTCGACGGGAAAGGAAATCGTCCGAGCTTTGATCGCGCGGGCTCGGCTCGAACCAAACATAGTGCTTTCGGCTTTTGCCAATACCGAACGGCTTGTTGTCAAAGACGGCGAATGCGTTGGCGTCAGATTTCGGGATCCGATTTTGAATGCGCCGAGAGAGATCTACGCAAAAGCCGTCATCCTTTGTACGGGCGGCGCCGGACAGCTTTACCAGCATTCGACGAATCCTCCGGGCGCGACCGGCGACGGGATGGCGATGGCCTATATCGCCGGCGCTGAAATGGCCGACATGGAGTTTGTGCAATTTCATCCGACGGCTTTGAACGTTGAAGGTGCACCGCGATTTCTGCTTTCGGAAGCGATGCGCGGAGAAGGCGCGATCCTCAGAAACAAACAGGGAAAGCGGTTTATGGGAGACTATGACGAGCGTCTGGAGCTTGCTCCGCGCGATATCGTTTCCCGTTCGATCGTTGCCGAGATGAGGAAAACGGGAACGCGCACGGTGTTTTTGGATATCACCGAAAAATCCGAAGAGTTTCTGAAGGAGAGGTTTCCCAAGATCTATGCGACCTGTCTTTCGTTTGGACTCAACATCGCAAAGGATCTGATCCCGGTTTCCCCGGCCTCGCACTACACGATGGGAGGCGTAAAAACGGATCTTTGGGGTCGGACTTCGATCAAAGGGCTTTATGCCGCCGGCGAGGTGACCTGCACCGGCGTGCACGGCGCAAACAGATTGGCTTCAAATTCATTGCTCGAAGGCCTGGTTTTCGGAGCGAGATCGGGAAGAGCGGCCTTTGAGGATCGCGGCGGGTTTGCGGTTGCTTCAGGAGGAGATTCGGAGAACAACGCTCAGAAACCGGTTTCCTCGAGCCCCGCACACATAAATGCGGTTTTCAAACGGGTAAAGCGAGTGATGTGGGAGCGCGTTGGAATAACTCGCGAAAAGGAGTCGCTCGAACGCGCGTTGGCCGAATTCGAACAGATTTCAAAGGCACGCCTTGCGAGTTCATCGCGAAATTTTGTTTCGCTCGCACGTCTGGTCGCGACCGCCGCTCTCTGGCGGGAAGAGTCGCGCGGAGGACATTTCAGATCCGATTTTCCCGAGCCCAAATCGGAATGGGCGGTTCACTCGATACAAAAGGCGGATGACAAGATTCGAGGGATCGAAAGGCTCGACTGATTTGTTGGGTTCGGATAGCGATTAGCGGGAATAAAAACACTCGTCTTGTTGATATTAGATTGCTGAGATTTTTCCACGGACAAGCCCGCGTCATGCCAAAAGACGAAACGCCGGGATTCTCGATTCAAGAATTGATTACGGAGTTTCCTTAAATCGGCATAGGGAAAAGGGAAGGAAAATGGACTTTGAAGTTTCCCGTGAACTTTCAACCGCGACTATTCTTGTCTTCGGTTTTGTTCTCGGTTTAAAACACGCGGTCGAGGCCGATCATTTGGCCGCCGTTTCCACGATCGTGGCTGATAGAAAGAGTCTTTTCGGCTCGGCGATCGTCGGTGGGTTTTGGGGAGTCGGGCATACGATCTCGCTTTTGATCGTCGGCGGATTCGTAATCTTCCTAAAGCTCAAGATTTCCGAATCGCTTGAAGCGAAACTGGAAGCCCTGGTTGGCGCGATGCTTGTATTGCTCGGGCTCAATGCGATCAGAAAGCTCTGGAAGTCTGAGACGGTTCACATCCACAAGCACGAGCATTCCGGGCACGAACACCTTCATATTCACTCCCATGAATCAAGCTCCTTGCCGTTTAGCCATCACCTCAAAAAGCTTTCGCCGCGTTCGATCATAATCGGGATGGTGCATGGCCTTGCGGGAAGCGCGGCGCTGATGCTGCTCGTTGTTCCAACGATCGATTCGCCATCGATCGCACTGCTCTACATTCTGATATTCGGAGTGGGTTCGATCGGAGGCATGATGCTGATGTCGCTTTTGATCGGCCTTCCGATTCATTTTACGGCGGGGCGATTCAAGTTTTTTAACAAGGCCGTTTTGTTTTTGGCGGGAGCATTCAGCTGCGGACTCGGAACCTTTATCATCTACGAAAAACTCTTTTCGGTTTAGCCGCGGTGCTTTTCGACTTTTGTCGCGATTCGGAGATTGAAAAACCATCAGATGCGAAAAGTATAGTGGAGTACTGTGGCGGGTTGCTATTCGACGTACACTAAATGAGCTCTTGGCTCAAACCAGATTGATTTTCAGCGCATAAAGTCGATCTCGGTGCTCCACGGGATCGTTTCGAAACCGGAAGAGTCAACTGCTACGGAGATTTCCTCCGAAAGTGCCGTTGCAATTTGAACAAATTTTTGACACTTCTCCCGAAAATCCTGAGCCAATCATGATATCCATGAAGTTAGTTTTCAGGATATTCTTGACATAGCGCATTTTTGAGTTAGTATTTCAAGTTAATCTCAAGGGCTGAAAATGTCGGATGATAGAAAATACAGTGCTTGGCTGCACTTAGAATATTTGGAGTTGTAGAAACGTGGTTGTAACTTGTTATGTTGCCTGAACTTTCTCCAATTATTGCTCAGTAGAGTTCTTGCATCCGTCAGTCCCGTGAAACCATGCGTTTGGATCGTTTTTGGAACACTCGCCACGACGAATCAATATCCGGTCGCAGAAGAACACAAGGCGAAACGAATATCCAGTTTTCAGGGTTGTTCACCATCTTTCGTTTCGAAGTCACCATGTATTTTCAGCTCCCTCCAAGGATTCCACAGATTGTTCTCGAAATTTGAAACGCATGTTTCTTGTGTTCTTTTTTTTCTTTTAACGCATTGCGATTCTCAAAGCCTCCGGGTGGATAATGCGGACCTAATGAGATTTGAAAATGTTCCAATTTTTACCCAGGATGAATGAAAAGGAGTTCAAATGTCTACAGTAAAGCAAAACGAAGAAAAATGGCTTGCTTGCCATCTTGACAAAGGGATGTTCAGCGACGAGGTTGCGGTTACTTATCCTCACACTGGTCAATTCAAGAAATCTGTTTTCGTCCCCAAGACTAGTGTTCAGGGTGATATTGGGCAACGCGGTCAAGTGCTTGTTAAGATTGTCCGTGCAGGTGATGGAAGAGTAATGGCAGTACTTCCCTCGTCTCAACGTGATGTCGTGGTGATCGCGGAAACTGATGTAACTTAAATATGATTCTGTCCAATATTGAAATCCATAGGGCAATCGACGAGGGTCGCTTGGTTATTGATCCCGAACCTTTGCCAAGAACTCCAACTCTGGACAATGACGATTGCCCTTACCAAACTTCTGCGGTGGATTTACGTTTAGCGAATGAAATCTCGTATTTTCGCGAAGGTCTTCCATTAGACATTAACCTGCGGCAGGGAGGATTCGCTAATTTGTTTGGCCCTAATTCGGAAACTCAAACAATTACTGAAGAACAACCCTTCGTCCTTCGCCCTAATCGACTCGTCCTTGGCCGCACGCTTGAAAATATTTCACTGCCAATTGCTGAAGTTCAGTGCCTTGCGGCACGAGTTGAGGGCAAGAGCTCCTATGCGAGGTGTGGTTTACTTGTTCATTTCACTGCACCAACAATTCATTCTGGATTCTCAGGAACGATCACCCTTGAATTGATCAATCTCGGCCTTTCAAATATTTCGTTATACCCAAACGCGCCGATTTGCCAGCTGATAATCGAGACGGTTTCTGGAATACCATTTCGAAACGACAGTCAATTTCAAGGACAGGCCGCACCAGGTGGCAACGTTTGATACAAATTCACAGGATAATTACTTGGTGCACGTAAGTCCGGCTTGTGTGTGGAACTGACACCTGACCTCTCATTTCCTTCGCTGCGATTCTGGTCAGTCGCCGTCCGTTGGACCCGAGCATAACCTTAGACAGAAATATGAACAGCAACGACCCGTTCTATAAGCTTGAAGCCGTCCACGACGAAGCGACGCTTGTGGAATTTATCTCGTCACTTGCTTTCGATCGTGAGGACGAGATTCGGAAAGAAATGGCGACTCCCGCCCACCATACAGCCGCGGAGCCAACGGATGGGAGAATAGTTTTAAAGGTTCATGTCAGCCGAGTCGGAGCCTGGAGGTGAGAGGCCTGATTAATGGTGTAACGCATGCGGAGAAAAAATTAATAACACTGGCGGTGCATGGAATGTTGAGTCAGAAGCGTCCTGAAATCCACGTCTTTCTTGCCACAATGCAATTACAAGTTTATCGTGAGGTCTGTAATGATTGATAGAAAATATTTTGCTTGGATACACCTCGTACATTGGAAATGAAGTTACTATCTAATAAGTCGTTAGATGTTAGCGTTTCGGATCGTCAACAAATGTCGAGTAGCAGAGGAAGTTGAAGCGATGAAAGGAGGCGGAGGAGACTGGATTGAGGTACTTGCGTACTTCATCGGGTTCTGGTGGTTTGTGTTTAGCTCGGATTTTCGCCGCAAATGGCTTCAGGAGTTTCGGGATGAAAGTCTTCTCGGAAAGATCCTCTCGCTGGGTCAGGCCGCCATCTCGATTGCCTTTGGGGTTTTACTTCCTGTGTTTCTGATCTACATGATCGTTGGCAAGGGCTAGACGTGGCGGTGCGACAGAGGGCATCCGGCTAAGACTTTGAATTCGGCGAGCCATGGCTGATGGCTCCCGGGGCCGAAGACTTGTCACAATTCAGTTCAGGCTAACGCGGTGCCTCGCGGTGGAAGTTAGGTGACTTTGTATGTTTGAACACACACACATTAGAAACCCGGAAGTTGTTCGATACGTAAGCGCGTTTCAGACTCCTCTTCATGCGATCGAAGTGGCGTTCAATGGCGGAGCACCCAAGGCAGGTTGTGAAAATCCAAAAGAGACTCAGGTCGTTGCGAGATGCCTAAAGAGGGCAAATGTTCACTGGCTTGAGAGTCCATGGATTGAGACTTGGACAAAAGACTATGGAAACGTGACCATGCCGGATGGGGCGTGGAATGGAATAAAACTCGCTGCGATTTGCGACAACCAGGCATTTCTAGGAATCTCCAACACTCTTATGGAAGCGGATTTGGAGACAGGAGAACCGAAATGGAGCGTAGATACCGGCAGCACGCCTGTGTATCAGGTGATTCCTTCAAGGAATGAAGAATTCCTAATAGTCTTTAACGGATACTACGGATTCAAGGAAAGCAGCGGGAAAGGCAATATCGCGGCGGTCGATTTTAGCGGCAAGGAAATATGGAGATCAGAACTTCCCTCAAGCGACGACATCTTTGCCAACCCCCCTTATTTCGAGAAGGGCATATTGAAGTCTGCATCATGGAACGGATTCACATGTTCGATCGATGAACGCTCCGGAAAGATCTTTGAAAGAAAGTTCACCAAGTAGATGGGGAAGTCAGCTAAGAAACCGATACATCTGATCGCTGAGCGTCAGCGCCGCTCAGATTTCTCCGTTTGCTGGCCATAACTCATCGAAGCAGTTCACGTATATAATTCCTCGTGAACCGCCAATCCGGATTGTCACTAAAGCTGAAATGCAGAAGTTCGAACGTGTTTTCGGGTTTTCGTCTTATGTCAGGGAGCAGGACTGAGCCCACTTTAAAAAGTCGATTTTATTTCAAAATCCGGAAATTCCTATTCGGAGGCGTAGCCTCACGGAGATATGTGGCCGTGGGTGGAGCGGCTTTTGCGCGGAACCCACGGTAAGTCAAAAATGAATTTTCGCGCCGGATACCGGCGCTGGGAAACGCCCGTAATTGCTGCATTCCAGCCTAACTAACGTAACTGCGATGCTTTCCTGCCACTTTATCATTTGCGGAGCCCACATCTTTCGTCAAGAATGCCTCCTGAAAAGGCTCACGAAAATGTCCGATAGTAAGGAGCATGGATAATGCGCGTTTTTGAATGGTTAACTTTATTCTCATTTATCCCTATCCTGCTGCTCCGGTTCATCCCATATGCATGGCAGCGACGTTGGTTGATGGTATCTGTTCCATTGCCAGCGTTGCTAAGTGGAATTCATTTGGTCGTTGAAGGCTGGCGAATTCAAATGGTTCCGTTATATATCTTTGCGGTGATAATACTAGTCCGTCGGTCACCCGCATTGTTGAGACGTGACGGTGCTGAATGGCATGGATATGGTCCCTTCAAGAGCAGTGCCATCGTGCTATTTCTTGTTCTCTGCGGTGTTTTTGCAGGATGGCTGCTGCCGGTAGTAAAGCTACCAACCCCCACCGGACCTTACAAAGTGGGAATCGTTGACCGGGAACTAATAGATGAGAAGCGTGGGCGACGATTGATGGTATCCGTGTGGTATCCCGCCGCGAAGGGCGGCACACCTGCCCCGCTCACCCATTATCCTGATGAAGTCGCGACAGGACTTGGAAATCTTGCCGGTGTTCCGGGACTGCCATTTCAACACTTGCGTTATTTCATGCTTTCAGCAAGCCAAGACGCGCCGATACTTGCCGAGGGCGCGCCATTTCCCGTTCTTGTATTTTCACATGGCTTGGTTGGCTTGCGACTGCAAAATAGCTCAACGTTGCAAGAACTGGCGAGTTGGGGTTATATCGTTGTAGCACTTGATCATACCGATGCCGCTTCTGTCACTGTATTCCCTGATAAGGAAGCGCGCTTCTACGATCTCAAACGCTTTCTTCCCCCGGATGTAGCGCCGGGCAAGGGGCTTGTCAATGATCGCGTGTTTCCGGTTTGGGTTGCCGATCAGCGTTTTATCTATAATACAATCGAAAAATGGGCGGTGAATGATCCGTTATTTGGTGGGAAACTCGATCTGACGCGTATTGGGTCGTTTGGACATTCCTTCGGAGGAGCAACTGCGTTGGAAGTCTGCCGTATCGATACGCGCTGTCGTGCGGCGGTAAACATGGATGGCGGATTGTATGGGGATATCAGGACGCAACCGGCTGTGCGCCCACTATTGTTGATGAATTCTTCCGAAAGTAGCCGGAACAAAGAAGCAGTCGAAAGGTGGACACACATGATCGGGAATGCAAATGCCACGGCATATTGGCTGGAGCTACCTAATAGCACTCATTTTTCTTTTACGATCACCCAACTGCTTTCGCCGGTGCTCGTACCGAAGAATTTTGATCCCTCGGTCGGACTACACACGATAGATAAGCATTTGTTGGCATTCTTCGACCTGCATCTGCGCGATAAGAAGACCGTTCCTATTGAGCAAACGTCTGGAGAAACGGAGGTTCGCTGGTTAACCAAAGAGCGACTATATCCAGTTGGCAGGTAGTCGTTAAAAAACGCCCGGCACGGCGTGAACTCGACACTGCGGATTCGCACCGTTTTACAAGCATTTATCTACGCCCCGGCATTGTCCTGTTGGAAGGGTTCGCCGTCCCTACCCCTGCGGGTAACGGAAGCCATCAGATGCCGGACGGGTATCGCTTCGCTGACCCGGTCGGGGAGTTCTTGTTTTCGAATAAGATTACGGTGGGTAAAACCTCTTCTTTGTGATAGCATTGCGTCGCTGAAACATCAAGGAATTTGAACTATTTGACTGATAACACTCTTAGTTGATTATTGATCAAATGAAACGTAATTATAGTCAGACATCACAAACCAATGCTCATTCGCCTCGCAATTACTCCATCGGACATCGAAGCCTGCTTTCCAGTGATGTCGGATCTTCGCCCACATCTTGAGAAGTGCCAGTTCGTCAAGATTGTTCAACATCTCAGCGCTACAACTGGATTCCAACTCGCGTTCCTCGAAGACGAAGGCGTTCAATGCGTAGCTGGCTTTCGAGTCTCCGAGTGGCTAGCAGGCGGGCGCTACATGGAGATCGAGGATCTCGTATCCAGCACGCAGTCCCGATCGAAGGGCTACGGTGGCCAAATGTTCGATTGGCTTGTTGAACAAGCTCGGTCAGCTGCGTGTGATCATTTGCGCCTCG
>JAWKHN010000018.1:0-85497 GCA_041394795.1 Pyrinomonadaceae bacterium
CAGCCAAGTTAGTGGCGTAAGGGATGGAACGGTCGGATCTCGAATGTTTCCGGTGTACCGATGCGGTGATTCAGAAGCGTGAATCAACTGTGATCAAAGTGACCTTAGTTATTTGGGCAACACTGGAGCTAACATGAGCCATAGCGTTTTTCATATCGGTAAGGGGACATTGGTAGAAAAACCTTGGAAGGAGAAACTCAGGATGTGGTGGTTAATTGTTCTCGTTGTCGTTATGAGCGGAAGTTGTGCCGGTTCAACTAACAAGCCGAATGAACAAAAGAATAAAGTTGACAGTGAGACATTAAGCACTCCTCAGGAACGGGTAGGCCGTGAGAGAGAAATAGATCAATCAAAGCCAAATCGATGGAAGAACTTTTTTAGATTGTCGTCCAACAATTTCCCGAGAATGTTGTTTCGTGTGTTGACGGAGTCTTGTTTGTTGAACCAAAAGAGCCAGATGATGGATCAGTAAATTCACAGATAATTCTTGACATGGTAATTAGCGTGACAACTCTTCGATTCAATGATGCTAAATATTCCATGAAGACTAAAATCGCTCGGGCTCCTGAAGTTATGTTGCTTGAAGAGACGAATGGTTTGACAATATCAACCGAGGGCTTTTGGATTGATTTCCATCGAATCGGAGGCAATTTCAATTTTGAAGGCAAGCAAGTGAAAGTTCGTGACTTGTTGAACGAGCTTGCCAAACATGCGGGTTCGCAGATTTGGATTATTGGTGAAACGCACGAAATGCCGGGCGAGCATTTCGTCTCCCTTTGATTATTGAGAGCTATGGGAACGTTCTGGAAGCGTAGTCAATTTTTTGCCAACGACTGCTCAGGATAGAAGGTTGGACGAGTTCCTCAGTTTTCGAGTGCCTTCGATAAGATTCGCAAAAGGAGAAGGCTCCCGCGATTTACGAGCCACTATTGCGTCAAATGAGCAAATAGCGAAGTATGTTGTTAACAATCGCATCCGTTTAACATTCCGTGGTGAATTTGCAAATAGTAGGTTTCTCGATCGCTACGACAGGAAACTGGCAAGAGAATATAGGTTCGTAGACGCTAATATTCTAGAAATTCTTAACAGTTTGGTACAGGATAAGAGAGGCGGATGGATTATAGAGTTTCGGTCGGAGGAAAACGGACTGGCAACGATCAATATCGAAATTTGAATTTTGAACGATTTGTCCCGTTGATTCCGATCATGCTCAAACCAAAGTGGATACGGAAAAGAGAGAAAATAATTGAGTTCGGTGTCCCATCTCTGCTAACGCCGAAATTTTCAGAAGATTCTGCTCAGACAACAGGGTTCGGTTCTCCCGATTGATTCGCCAGGAACGAAAGACAAGCGGATACTGCTTGTCCGGTCTTGCTCAAGCTGATTGAGCACCCTTGCCGCTGAATCCTTGCCGGTTGCCCACCAAACCGTCCAGAAATAGCTTGCTTCGTCATAGCTCGCCTCAGCTCTCCAGTCAGAGCGAAATCAAAAACCGATTGTAAAAAGGGCCACATTGTATGCCAAGTGGAGAGAAGCGATTCGTAATCTTCAGGTCAAGGGTATTGGTGCGAAAAACGGCTTTCGGGATTTTCACAAACGAAGCCTTTCTCCAAACACTTCACCGAAAAAGTTTGCGAAGTGGGGCCGGTCGGAAATTCTTCCAAGTATCTCCCGTCAAAGCTTTTCCGTTTTGGGAAATTCGAGCTAGGAAACTGTACAAAACCGTTATATTCTGAGGTTTTCGGCGGCGGGGCGCGGGCAGGGTTTGGTTGGCTGCGTGCAACAATTCAGACTTTCAAAGGCATGAAATCGTCTTATGTTTGGAACTGGATTTGTCGTCCCAAGTTTCCGAAGAATATTTTTCCAATTTGAAATCAATCATGCAGAGAATCAGTTATTCCGCTATCGTTCTTTTTGCCGCCTGCGTTGTCGCACTCAACTTTCTTCCATCGCCAAGATCGGAAGCGCAAATCGGGGGGTTGAACGCTCCGAGAGGATTTGAGGCTTCAAACGGTTCCTATACAACAAAGGTCGGAATGACCTGGAACCCGGTTCGATCGGCGACCAACTACAGGATCTTCCGTGCCACCTCCGACAATCCCGCTTCCGCGGTAGAGGTTGGCAGCACCGTGGCGCCGTTCTTCTTTGATACCACCGCAACGGCATCAACGAATTTCTTTTATTGGGTAAGGGCGGAGAACGCATCCGAAACTAGTGATTTCAGCCAGTCCGCATTGGGTGTTCGGGCGGTTGGAAACCCCGGCGGTCCGGCGGCGCCGCTTGAGCCGCCTCTGGCTCCGACCGGAAACAACATCACCGCCGCAAAGGTGGCGCTTGGCAAGGTTCTCTTTTGGGAAGAGCAGCTATCGGCAACGCAGACCGTAGCTTGCGGCACTTGTCATATCAATGGAACGGGCGGTTCGGATCCGCGTTCGATATCCACCGATCCGGGTGCCGTAAATCCCGGCGTCGATGGGGTTTTTGGTACGGGTGACGATTCGGTAGCCTCGCCCGGCGTTCCGCACAGCGTTTCGAACGATCAGTATTCCTGGCTCCAAAACTACAGGCTCGGGCTTCAAGTGACTTCCCGAAAGGCGAACCCCGCGATCAACGCCGGCTATGCGCCTTCGATATTTTGGGACGGACGCGCCGTTTCAACATTTCGTGATCCGGTAACTGATGTGGTGGTTTTGAACAACCGCGCCGCGCTCGAGTCGCAATCGGCGGGCCCGCCGGCATCGGAAGTCGAAATGGGACACGTCGGTCGTGATTGGACTGCGATCGCTTCGCAGATCGAAAACGCCGAACCGCTTCTTTTGGCGGACAGCGTTCCGGCGGCGATGGAAGAATGGATTGGCGGTCGCAGCTATCCCGAGATGTTTGAGGAAGCTTTTGGCTCGCCCGAAGTTACGCCTGCGAAAATTGCGATGGCGATCGCCACGTACGAACGCAACCTCTTCTCGGATCGTACGCCGATGGATCTCGTGTTTGGCGGAAGAAACGTGCTAACTCAGCAGGAACAGCGCGGTCGCGGCATCTTCAACAACGTCGGTTGCGGAACCTGCCACGGCGGTACGCTGTTTACAAACAACGCGTTCTTCTATATCGGTGTTCGACCGCAAAACGACGATCTCGGTCGGTTTAACGTTACCGGACTCAACAATGATCGGGGATCGTTCAAGGTACCGAGTCTGCGGAATGTAGAACTTCGCGCGCCTTACATGCACAACGGCCGCTTTAATACGCTCGAGGAAGTAGTCGATTTTTATGACCGTGGAGGCGACTTTGACGCGCCGAACAAGGCCGTTCAGATAAATCCGCTTGGGTTGAGCCCGCAGCAAAAGGCCGATTTGGTGGCGTTTTTGAGGAGGCCGATGACAGACCCGCGCGTCGGTGTCGAGGCAGGACCCTTTTCCAGACCGACACTCTATTCGGAATCGAGCAGGGTGCCCGCCGTTTCCGGTACGGGGCGCGTCGGAACAAGATCGCTTGAACCCGAAATAATCGCGATCGAGCCGCCTTACGCCGGTAACTCGAGCTTTACGGTTGGTTTGCAGAATGCGCTTCCTGAGGCGGAGGCGGTTCTTGTAATCGATACCTCGGATCCCGGTGTTGGCGCGACGATTCCCGCATCGGGAGCGCTCGCGCGTGTAACTACAACGACGATCGATACTTTGAACACAGAAGGCTACGCCTCGGTGAACATCTCGATTCCCGCCGCTGCCAATGGAAACACGTATTTTGGCAGGTGGTATGTCGTTGACTCCGGCGCCGCAAACGGATTCGCGGTTTCAAAACTCGTAACCTTTACGGTGTTTGGAAACGCCGTCGTGCCTTCGGCCCGAACCAGGTTTGACTTCGATGGTGACGCGAAGGCCGATGTTTCGATCTTCAGACCAGGCGCCGGAGAATGGTGGTATCTGCGTTCGACTGATGGCGGAAACGGCGCGCTGCAATTTGGCGCTTCGGGATTCTATCCGCTGGCTGGCGATTATACGGGCGATGGAAAAGCGGATGCCGCATATTGGCGCGAGGATACCGGCGAGTGGTTTGTTGTTCGTTCGGAAGACTCGACATACTACGCCTTCCCGTTCGGAACCGCCGGCGATATTCCGGCGCCGGGTGATTTTGACGGCGACGGAAAACTCGATGCCGCCGTATTCAGACCATCAGCCGGAACCTGGTTTATTCTTCGTTCGACGGACGGCGGTGTGGAAACGAAGGCCTTTGGTTCAAGCGGAGACAAACCGCTGATCGGGGATTACGACAATGACGGCAAAGACGATGTAGGTATTTACAGACCTCAAAACCAGCAGTTTTGGCTAAACCGAAGCACGGCGGGAGTGATCGCATATCAGCTTGGCGCCACGGGCGACCAGCCGTTTGCTGCCGATTTTACCGGAGACGGTACGGACGATGTAGGATTCTTCCGACCCGCAACCGGCGAATGGTTCGTGCTTAGAAGCGACGATCAAACGTACTTCGCATTTCCATTCGGTGCCACCGGAGACATCCCGGCACCGGCGGATTACGATGGAGACGGCGTCGCCGATGCGACCGTTTTCCGATCCGCGACCGGAACCTGGTATTCGAACCAATCCACGAGCGGAGTTGTGGTAACGCCATTCGGTACGGCGGGCGATGTGCCCGTGCCATCCGCATATGTCGTGATCGATTGATACGGCATTATCGATTGAAAAAGGCCCGCTATGAGCGGGCCCTTCTTTTACTCGTATCTTGCCGTCACCGGCCTGTCGTCGGGATTTCCAAAGGCGATTGCCTGATAGCCCTCGGTTGATTTGAGAAGATGCCAGATTCCGGCCCGGTAAACCGCGATGTCATGGGCGCCGTCGCCATCGAAATCGCTTGAGAGCGGGATGTCGCCATCGAGACCAAACTTCGTCACGCGGAATCCGCCGGTTGTCAGTAGCTGATACCAGTTTCCTTCGGATGGTCGGAAGACCGTGAAATCGGCATATCCATCGGCGTCAAAATCACCCGGAACAGGTATGTCGGTTTCGATACCGAATTTCACCGCAAACGAGCCGCCACCGCTTTTAAGAACCCACCATTCGCCGGTCGAGGGCCTGTAGATCGCACGATCGGTAATCCCGTCGAAGTCGTAATCGGCCGCGACTGGTTTGTCGCCCGTCTTTCCCCATTGAACCCAGCCCGCGCCGCTTTTTGAATACCAGAATCCGTTGGAGGGTCGGAATAACGTGATGTCTCCTTCTCCATCGCCGTTAAAGTCTCCGCCAACCGGTACATCGCCGCTTAAACCAAATACCTCATTGGCGCCAGGAAATCCCCATGATAGATTCGGAATCAAGAAAGACGGCAGACCGGAAGGTGTACCAAACTCCGACCAATATCGATAACCATAGAATCTCCAATCGGTAAAATTCTCCCATCTCATCACGGAATGGTATTCGGGAATAATCCTGGTTGAGGCATTTCCTTGAAACACCGCTTCCGAGCCATCATGGTTTATATAGCGAAATCTCCCCTGAGGCGAAATCACGGCTGGAGTCGCCCGTTGACCCATCAAGAGCTCAACGTTCCTGGTTCCCTGCGAGGTAAACCGATCTATCTTGAAGAATACAATGGTTGCTGAGGACGTTTTGGATACCACCAAAGGCTTTCCATCGGCCATAACCATCAAATCAGCGTTTCCGGCGTCCCAAGAGAAGCCGCTATTGATAAATGAACGTCCTTTGATTTTCGTATTGGAAATGAGCTGGAAATTGCCCATTGCAGATGAGATCGTGTCGTTTGTTATCAAGTCGCCGTTTGGCAAAAGCGCGCCACGGCCTCCCCTGGAAGTGTAGTTTTTGTATCGACCTTCGGAATAATCATACTCGTAGCTAAAGGCGGTGTGGATTACAATCATTTTCTGGTTTCCCCTGACGAGATCGACCCGCGGAATGCTTCCCAAATTGACGCCTCCAACTGGACTTCCGTCTCCGCCGAAGATGATCTCACCGGAGCTATCCAGCCGTACGATTGAGTGTCCATGCATATTGTCCGGCCCCGGGGGGTTAATTTGCTGGACTGAGGCAACCCAAATAATGCCGTTATCCGCCACTTCGATGTCCGCGCCAACCTTTCTGAAAGTCGCAGCTGGGCTAAGCCAGTATGGATAGTAACGAAAACCTCCCGTTCCGAATGTGGAATCAAGAGATCCATCAACATCGAGCCTGAATACCGCACCAAAGAAACCGCCATCGCGATGATATCCGGCCCCGAGAATCTTCCCGTCATCCTGGATTGTTACGCTGTTGATAACATCGTCTGTGCTCTGATTGATAAAGAGCTGCCCCGTATCTCCAAACGATGGATCAAGAGAGCCGTCGGGAAGATGCCGCGCGAAATAGAAGTCTGAGGGGCTTTCGCCGTTCGGGGGAACGCCTGTTCCGCCAACAACGATGTTTCCGTTGCCATCAAGGGCGATCGCGTTCCCGGTTACATTCGGACGCCCCGTCGCGAACCCGCCGTCGCCATAAGATGTGTCGAGCGATCCATCAGGATTGAATCGAGCGATCTTGTATCTGGTATCGGCCCACGCGACGATGAATTTACCGTCGGGGAGAACGAAAGAATCAATAATGTCGCCGGTCGCAACGATACCTGTATCGACCGTCCCGCCGACGCCAAATGTCGTATCGGGAATCGCCGCCGCGAAAATCGACGTGAACGAAGTGAAAATAATAAATACGAATGCCAGAACGCTGGCCGCATGTTTGTGAGTGTGCATAGTAGAATCCTTCGGCACGGGTGTTGTTAGCCAGCAACTTTCACAAAAGCGGAACAAGGGAGGCTAGCTAACGAAAAGTGCATAACTTACCCGAGAATGACAAATTGCGGTTTGTTCCCAAACGCTTCCTCGAAAGATCCCGCTTCGAATTGTCGCCCGTAACTCCCCAATCATAAAACAACTATGATTCGGAGGGTTTTGGACAAAAACTTCTTCACGGCATCTCCCGATAAGGCATTCCCTTTGTGAGAAATGCGGGTTAGAGCGGAGCAATACTCTAGAAAAATAAGTTGTCTAAGTCTTTAATATCACGAATTGTCGCGGGATTCCACCAATTCTGAGGCCTGGGGATTTGGGTGAGACAAGGAGAGATTCCAGCCAGCATCTCCTTTATTAGAAATGCGGGATGGGGAACCGCCGGGTTTCGAGCGGTTCCCCAAAAAACACTATTCAAGGCTTCTTACAACTACCTCGCCAAATCCAAGTTCACGGATTCCGGGTTCGATTTTTCTTATGTCTCCAACGACAATCCAGATCACGTCATCGGGTTTGACGAACTTCCTCCCGGCGGCGGCAAGATCGGCCTCTGTCAGCGAGCGCACGGAGTTTGCGTAGCCGCTCCAATAATCGTTTGGCAAATCATAGTTGACCATCTGCAGCGCCGCGCTCTCCAAGGAGGAGAGTGTTTCGAATCGCGCCGGAAGACGCAAAGACATGTTGCGCATGATGCTCTCGAATTCTTCTCCCGTAATCGGTCGATCTCCAGCGATGTCGCGGATCTCTTTCATCACCTCAATCATCGACTCCTTTGTCTTATCGGTCTGAACCGGAGCCATTACCCAGAAAGGACGTTGTCCGCGCGTTGGTTGCAGCACGCCCGAAGTTCCGTAACTCCAGTGTTTGTCGAGCCTGAGGTTGCGGTTCAATCGCGAGGTGGACATCCCGCCGAAGTTTCGAAACAGCGGTTCGGCCGCGAGGTCTTCCGCTTGTCCGTTGCGCTCCGAGAGATGCGCCGCGAGTATCGCGCTTTGCGGAGCATCGGGTTTGTCGATCAGATAGATTCTGCCGCCTTTTGTCGAGGGCCGGTCGGGAATCGATTTTTGCGGAGCCTTGCCCGACTTCCACGCGCCAAATGCCTTTTCGAGTTGTGGTTTGATTTCGGAAAGCGTGGTGTCGCCTGTAACGATGATCGTCGAACTGCCCGGCTTGAACCAAGCGCGATGCCAACCAACGACGTCCTCGCGGGTCAACGATGAAACCGTATCCGGTTTTCCGGATGAAAGAACCCCGTAGGGATGATCCTTTCCGTAGAGGAGTTCGACCATGAGCTCAAGAGCGGCGGAGTTCGGCGTCGCCCTTCTTTGCGCGATCGAAGCGAGTTGCGCTTGTTTCTTAACGGTGAATTGCTCTTCGGGGAAACTCGGATTCAAAACCACGTCCGACATGATTCCCAAAGAGTCCGCGATACCGCCTTTTGTCGATCTGAGATAGACGACCGACTGATCGAGACTGTTCGAGGCGGAAAGCGATGCGCCGACGGCGTCTAGTCGATCCGCGATCTCAAAGGCACTGAGTTTCGCGGTACCCGAATCGATAAGATCCATTGCAAGATCCGCGACTCCCGCTTTTCGCACGCCGTCCGAGGCGGCACCCGCATCGGCGGCAAGCGCGATATTTATGATCGGTACGGAGTGCCTTTCAAGAAGTATTATTTTCAACCCGTTTGAAAGCTCTGCTCTTTGCACGGCGGGAAAGCTGACATCGGGCGCGGCGCCAAGCCCCGGCACGGTTTTGCGATCGACCGCCACGTTTTCGGCGCCGAGTTTTGCGGCGGGGATCACGGTCAGCGTATAGCTGTGTTTTTTAAGCCAACGCTTCGACGCATCCATAACGCTCGCCGGAGTTGCGCCCGCCATGGTCTTGAGTTTTTGCAAATAAGCCTCGGGGTCACCGCCATAAGTTTGGCTCATCGCGAGGATGTCCGAGCGTCCGCCGAAGCCGCCAAGCCGTTCGCTGCCCCGAAGGAACTGCGCCAGATTCCGGGTTTGAAACTTCGAAAGCTCTCCCAAACCGATCTCGCCTTTGAGCGTTTCGTCCAGAACTTTCTCGATCTCAGATTCGACAACCGCCGGATCCACACCGCTTTTTACAGTCGCCGAAATCAAAAACAAACCGCCGAGTTCGCGATCCGACATGCTTGCCGAAACATCCGTCGCGAGTTTCTTTTCAAAAATCAGTCGCCTGTTCAAACGCGAGGAACGCGAACCCGCCAGGACGTCGGCAAACAGCGAGAGCAGTTCGGCGTCTGCGTCTTTCCACGCCGGAGCGTGGAAAACCTTGTAAACACGGTGTTGCGGCACGCGGTCTTCGATCGTATCTCTCATGTCACGATCAAGCTCGGGGATCCAGCGCGCCATACGAGGAAGGGGCGGGCCGGGCGGTATGTCGCCGAAGTATTTGTTCACGAGTTCAAACGCCTTTTCCGGTGAGATATCTCCGGCGAGCGAAAGTACGGCGTTGTTTGGTCCGTAATAGGTTCGATACCACTCCTTTATGTCATCTAGTTTGGCGGCATTTAGATCTTCCGTGGAACCGATCGTTGACCACGAATAAGGATGGGAGTAAGGATAAAGCGCCTCGGAGATCCTTGAGAAAACGCGGCCATAGGGACGGTTTTCCCCTTGGTTCTTTTCGTTCTTGACCACACCGCGTTCGCGTTCGAGCATCTCTTGCGAAATATAGCCGCCGAGAAAACCCATTCGGTCAGCTTCGAGAAACAATGTCTTCTCGAGAGCCGAGACGGGGACGTCTTCAAAGAAGTTCGTACGGTCGGTGTTGGTTGTGCCGTTTCGGTTATTGGCGCCGAGGTCGTCCATCGCCTCGCGAAAACCAAAAGGATGATTTTCCGAACCGTTGAAAAAGAAATGCTCGAACAGATGCGCGAAACCGGTTCGACCCCGTTTCTCGTTGCGCGAACCGACGTGGTACCAAACATTGACACCGACGATCGGCGAACTCTTGTCTTCATGCACGATCAGCGTGAGACCGTTCTTCAGAACAAACTTCTTGTGTTTGACGCGATACTGCCCGGCATCAAAGGGCACCTGGCCAAGAAAAGAAACGGGAGATGCGGCGAACAAAACAAGAAGGGCGACAAGAAAATATCGAGATTTCATAACTAACACCATCCGGCAAAACTCAAAACAAACCCAATACGCACGTGGCGTGATCAAAACGGAAATAAAACTTGGCGGCAAACTGTACGAGGTTCTCTTTAATGTATCCGAGAAACGGGACGCACGGCAATGGGGAAACTGCTCAGTCCGGAGGAGTTCCGTCCGGAAGAGTTCTGTCCGGAGGAGTTCCAAGTTCCAAGTTCCTTAAGTTCCAAGTTTCGTCCGGAGAACCGCGACCGATTGCAGTATTCAATCAAGCCCCGAACGGGGCGGAAATAACGTAGCCAGACGCAAGCGGAGCGCGGCGTCTGGTCTGGATTGCAAGAAGAAATAGAGCCCCAGCGGGGCGAAACGAATCGGAAGAGAGAAGCAAGACATCACCTAAGTGGCGCTTCGCCCCTTCAGGGCGTAAAGCATTTACTCAACACTAACCAGACGCGGCGCTTCGCTCGCATCTGGCTACGCTATTTACGCTTTCAGGGCTTTCTTGAAAGACCCTGACAAAGATATTCCCCGTACCAGCGGCTGCTCAAAGCGAATTCAACCTCCGAATCTTGGAATTTCCGGGTCCTCTCAAAAAAACAGTTCGACGGGAAGAAGTTCGTCAATTGCGGGACCAACGGTTCAGTGTTGATGAAATACACCTGCCGGCATGGCCTGCAGGCGAATAGGGTCAGAAGCTAACAGCGACAATCAATACTTTTTGGACCAACCTCAACCATACCCGAAATTGCCGATCGGTTGGTGTGCAATGGGTGTATAATGCTTGCCAACGACTTATTACTCACGGCTGCTCCCAATGAAAGCAGACTTGTCCCTAAATACGCGTCAGAATATTCCGGTCCATCTTAACGGACAATTAGTTCCTTTTGTGAGTGCGACCGCTACCAATACTGACCAATAAAAAGATATGAACGCAACAAAAGTCTTAGTCGTTTGCATATTTTCGTTTGGCCTCGCATGTGGAAACGGATCCCGCCAAGCATCAAAGTCAGCAGAAACCGGATTTCCGGAAAGCAATGCGAATTCTTCGCTCGACGATTCGGAAAACGGAAGAAAACGAGAGGTCAAGGCGTTTGCCGTCTATTCAAACACCGAATCGGTTGGTGAAGGATGGAAAGGCCACGATGTTTCATTTTGGAAGTATCGAGGGAACCTTGTAGGGTTGTGCGGCGGATCTTCCAAGGTGCTTGGAAATGAGGAAGGCAAAAACTCGTTTATCGAAAATGTGGACTACTCGGAAAAGACCGGCGCGATCTCGTTTGATTGCAGATCCGAACCCGAGGGCTTTGCGTTTGCCGGTTACCTGAGCGACGAGGAATTGAAGGGCACCATCGCTGCTTTCAAACCGGACGCGGAGAAGAAAAAGATCGTCCTACCTATTTCGTTTGCCGGTACGTTCTCATTGGACGAATACGATACTTTCGAGAATTTTGAAAAAGAAAAGGGAATTGAAAGTGTAAAAAAGGGTGACCGCCAAAATTCGTTGAATGCTGCCGCGTCTGAAGGACCGGCGGCAAAAAATATCGCTGTGAGAACAGTCGGGGCCTACTCGAACGTCTGGTCGGACGGTGAGCATCAAAACGGATTCGTAATAGATCTCTGGCTTCATGGCGACCGAATGATCGGGAGTGCGTCAGGGAGTTTCGACTCGCGACTTGTGGGAGATCCTCCGATGGCCCTTTTGAGGGACTTGAAATACGACAAGAAGAGTGGCGCCATTTCTTTCTTTGCCGATATCCGAGGCCAGTACCTGCGATTTGAAGGCGTTCTCATAAAGAAAGTTGGAATGAAGGGAGTTCTGACACGTGAAATGGCAGGCTACCGAAGCGCAACCGTCAACTTTGCTCGAGACGATTGGTATATTTATCGAGAGGATGGATACGAAACTCTGGAAGCCTGGCAAAAAGAAATGGATCGCCTCCTGCGCAGGCGGGGGTGAGATTATGGCTTCTTCGGTTCGCGGTGGTTGTATTTCGAAGTGAAGGCAATTTCATCCGTCCTCCAACGCCTTGATGCTCGCGTCTTGAGCGGCCTCGGAAATTCGACATTACCTCAATCTCCAACTTGGAACATATAAAAAGGCTTGGTATCTTTACCGTTGGCGCCTGTTTTGTTTTTGGCGGCCTTTTGTGTTTATGGATTCCGAAAAGATCAGAAATTTTTCGATTATCGCGCATATCGATCATGGAAAATCGACGCTCGCCGATCGCATCCTGCAGTTTACCGGGGCGGTTACCGATCGCGAGATGGAAGACCAGTTGCTCGACAGCATGGATCTTGAAAGGGAGCGCGGAATCACGATCAAGTCGCATGCGGTGCGTCTTGATTACAAGGCATTGGACGGCCAGCAGTACGTCCTGAATCTGATCGACACTCCGGGGCACGTTGATTTCAGCTATGAAGTTTCGCGGAGTCTTTCGGCATGCGAGGGCGCGCTACTTGTCGTTGACGCTTCGCAGGGCGTTGAAGCGCAAACTCTTGCCAACACCTATCTGGCGATTGAAAACGATCTTGAGCTCGTGCCGGTGCTCAACAAGATCGATCTTCCATCGGCCGAGCCGGAACGGATCCTTGATCAAATCGAAAACATCATCGGGCTCGAAACCGACAACGCGGTTTTGGCGAGCGCCAAGACGGGAGCCGGCGTTCAAGACATATTGGAGACCGTTGTCCGCGATGTGCCGCCCCCAAAGGGTTCTTCGGATGCGCCGCTGAAGGCGCTTATTTTCGATAGCTGGTATGACTCATACCGCGGCGTAGTCGTTTTGTTTCGCGTGGTTGAGGGAACTATCAAGCCCAAGATGAAGATCCGTTTGTTCAACACGGGTCGCGAATATCAGATCGAGACGCTGGGTGTAAATCGGCCGACACCTACTCCGATCGACGAGCTTTCGGTCGGCGAGGTGGGATTCCTTACGGCTTCGATCAAAACCGTTGCGGATGTACAGATCGGAGATACGATCACGGCGGCCCAAAATCCGGCGTCGGAACCGCTTCCCGGATTTCAGGAAGTCAAACCGATGGTCTTTTCGGGTCTTTACCCGGTCGATTCCGCGCAATACGAAGAACTGCGCGATGCGATGGACAAGCTCCGCCTCAACGACGCCTCGTTCTTTTACGAACCGGAATCCTCGGCCGCGCTTGGCTTTGGATTTCGTTGCGGCTTTCTTGGACTGCTTCACATGGAGATCATACAGGAGCGTCTGGAGAGGGAATTCAATCTCGAACTGATCACGACGGCGCCGGGCGTGCGCTATCGGGTTACAAAAACCGATGGAGAAGTAGTCGAGGTTGATTCGCCTTCGCAAATGCCGGATCCGGTAAGAATCGACAAAATCGAAGAACCGTACATCGAGGCGACGATCCTGACTTCGGATGAATATCTCGGTGGGATTCTTCCGCTGCTCGATGAAAAGCGCGGTATCCAATCCAAATTCGAATACGTAACAAAGAACCGCGTGATGCTGGTTTACGAACTCCCGCTCAACGAAATCGTTCTCGATTTTTATGATCGTCTCAAGTCTGTCTCTCGCGGGTATGCTTCGCTCGACTATCATCTATCGGGTTACAAGGAAGGCAAGCTCGTAAAGCTCGACATTCTCGTTTCGGGCGAACCCGTGGACGCGCTTTCTCTGATCATGCATTCGGGAACCTCTGCGTCCAAAGGCCGCGCACTGGCGAAGAAGATGAAAGAGCTGATTCCGCGCCAGTTATTCGAAGTTCCGATCCAGGCCGCGATCGGCACCAAGGTGATTGCCCGCGAAACCGTTAAGGCAATGGGCAAGAACGTTACCGCCAAATGCTACGGCGGCGACATCTCGCGAAAACGCAAGCTTCTTGAGAAACAAAAGGAAGGAAAGAAGCGAATGAAAAAAGTGGGCCGCGTAGAAATCCCGCAAGAGGCCTTCCTGGCAGTCCTAAAAGTCAACGAGTGATCGACCGGAGCGCGGGCGTCTCGCTTGCAAGGAGCGCGAACGCGCGAGTGAATCTTTGGACGGAAAGCCGTCCCGAAGAAGATTTGTATCGACGCGCCTTCCGCAGAACGGAGCTCTGCGCTGAACGTAAATGCAGAGCGGATGTTTGCGCGAAACATGATATTTCAAAATATTCATTCCATGCCGCAACTCCCAATTCGCCGGAACGGCGTCAAATCCCTCCCCAAATCGCATCTATCCGTCATTGCATCCAACTGATTTATCCCGTAAAAATGTATTAGTACTCCTTATTGCGAGTTTGAAACACAAGACGATTCCCCGGCTGTCCAAAAGGCCTGCTTTGAACGCTTCAAGAATTAAATAAGCACGGAGCCGGGAACTCTTCGGTCCCTTTTTTGGAGGTTGCCTGCCATGACATTCGATCCCGCTTCTGCGATTCAAGACTATTTGGTGTTTGGTGAATTTGGAGACGTAAATCCCTCGGTTTGCGATTCCTCGACTTATACATTTCTGAGTGTCGCCAAGATGGAAGAAGTTTTCGAGCACGAAATTGAAGGCTGCTTCCTCTATTCGAGACATTGGAATCCGACGAACATGTATCTCGCAAAGGCGCTCGCACGGATGGAAGACGGCGAGTCGGCGCAGGTTATGTCGGCGGGAATGGCGGCAATCAGCACGACTCTCCTGCAGCTTTGTTCGTCTGGTGACGAGATCGTCTCGAGCCATACGATCTACGGCGGTACGTACGCCCTTCTAAATAATCTGCTCCCGCGGTTCGGGATAAAGACGCGGTTCGTTGACCTAACCGATCTCGATGCCGTCCGAACCGCGATCACCGACAAGACAAAGGTTCTCTATTGCGAAAGCGTCAGCAATCCTTTGCTCGAAGTCGCGAACCTGCCCGTGCTTTCCTCGATCGCCCGCGAACATGGGATAAAGCTTGTTGTGGACAACACGTTTAGTCCGCTCATACTCTCGCCATTGAGGCACGGCGCGGACGTGGTGGTTCACAGCATGACGAAATTCATAAACGGCACAAGCGATTGCGTCGCCGGTTGCGTAATCTCGACCCATGATTTCATCGCCGGACTCAACGATGTCAACAGCGGTACGAGCATGCTTCTCGGCCCGACGCTCGACAGCATACGCGCCGCGAGCATCCTCAAGAATCTGCACAGCCTGCACATACGCGTTAAAAGGCACAGCCGCAACGCACACCGGATCGCCGAGCATTTCCGCGACGCCGGTCTGACGGTTCACTATCCCGGTCTCGAATCGCATCCGCAACACAAGCTTCTATCGGAGCTTATGAATCAGGGTTTTGGTTATGGAGGCATCCTTGCGCTCGATGTTGGCAGCAAGGAAAAGGCGGATCGGCTGATGACGCGCATGCAGGAAGAAAAGGTCGGTTATCTGGCCGTCAGTCTTGGATATTTCAAGACGCTGTTCAGCGCACCCGGCCACAGCACTTCGTCGGAGATACCGGAAGAAGAACGCGCCGAAATCGGCATCAGCGATGGCCTGATCCGTTTCTCGATCGGACTCGACAACGACATCGACCGAACATGGGAAACGATTCGGGGGTGTTTGAGGGAGGTAATGTAAGAAGAAGAGTTCCAAGTTCCAAGTTCCAGAGTTCCAAGAGTCATCCGGAAGAGTTCCAGGTTCCAGAAGTTCCAAGATCCGGAGGTTGAATTCGCTTTGAACAGCCGCCGTTACGGGGAATATCTTTGTCAGGGTCTTTCAAGAAAGCCCTGGAAGGGCGTAAATAGCGTAGCCAGATGCAAGCGAAGCGCCACTTCCGTGATTTCTTGCATTTCTTTGCCGATTCGTTTCGCCCCGCTGGGGCTCTATTTCTTATTGCAACCTGGACCAGACGCCGCGCTTCGCTTGCGTCTGGCTACTTTATTTCCGCCCCGTTCGGGGCTCGATTGAGTTTTATTCTAAGTCGCGGTTCAAGCCGAACTCTCGAAACTCCAAACAACACAACCGCCAACGAATTCGAATATGTCCAACTCGAAGGTAACCGCGGACCAAATTTCCAGACCAAACTCAACCTCCGGATCTTGGAACTTCTGGAACTTGGAACCTGGAACTCTTCCGCCCGGAACTCCTCCTTCAATTCACCCTAACAATCCGTCCTTCCACTTTCGGGGCGATCGCGCCTCCGGGGGCGTTTCTGATCGCGGCTTCGAATACGTCAGAGTCTTTTTTGGCGTTTGCGGCATCGATCAGCACCTTGCCTTTTGCAAACATCGTGTAGCCGTCGCCGCCTCTTGATACCAGAAAATCGCTGGTCGCGAGCGTGTAGAGCTTTTTGTCGTCAACCGGTTTTCCGCCGACCATAATTTCAGTTACGCGGCTTCCGGCCGGACGCGAGGCGTCGAACTTGAACGACATCCCGGATACCTGTGGGAATCTTCCCGGCTCGTTGTCTTCGGCGCTGCGCGCGACTCCGTGTTCGATCACCTCGCGCAGCGTGGCGCCGTCGATCTCGATCTTGACGATCGGATTGTTAAACGGAAGGATCGAAATCACGTCACGTTTTGTAATCACTCCCGGACTATAAACCAGATCGGCTCGTATCGAACCTCCGTTTACAAAACCGATGTCGGAGCCGGCCGCGTAGCGATAGGAATCGGCGACAAAGTTGCCGACGTTTGTTTCCATTTGTCGGCTTGATGCCGAGAGCGCGTCGAGCACAACCGATGTTCGCCCGACGGGTTCGGCGAGTTTGTCGAGCAAATCCTTGTATTTCGCGATTACCGGATCAAAATCGGGATCGTCGGCAATCGCGTCCGTGATCGGAATGATTTCCCAATCCATTCCCAGGAGCTTCTTCGTTGTCTTGTCAAAACTCAGCGTGAACCTTCCGGCCTCTCTCGCATCGGCAGTCATTTTAAAGATCGGAGTACCATGAGCGGACGACTGCAAAAGGGTGTGTTCATGCCCGCCGAGAATCAGATCAAACTTCGCGCATCCCGCGAGGCGTTTGTCTTCCTCCATAAAGAGATGCGTCAGGCCCACGACTGCATCGACCTTCTCAACCTTTCTGAGTCTGCTGACGATCAGATTCGCCGTCAGGCAATAGTCGGTCAGCATCAAGGAGTCGTCCATCGACGAAGTTTCCTTTGTTTCGGGCAAAAGCAAACCGACGATTCCGATCTTGATTCCGTCAAACTCTTCGATCGCAAACTCTGGCGTATCGGCGAAACGCTTGCCGGTTTCCTTCTCGACGACATTTGCGCCCAGCCACTTGAATTTCGACTCGGCGATGCGCGCCAGGATGTCCGGCTTTTTGAGATCAAATTCGTGGTTTCCAAACACGGAGTAATCGAGTCCGATCGCGTTCCAGGCATCGATCATTTGCGCGCCTTTGTAAGTCCGTGTTTCCACGGAGGGCGAAAGCGTATCGCCTCCGAGCGTAAAAATCGTGTTTGGATTCATGCGCTCGGTTTCCTTCTTGATCGTTAGAAGCCTCGCAAATCCGCCTTTCTTGCCACCTTCGACGGGCATGAACTGATAGACGTCATTTACATGAAGGAATGTAACTTTGACTTGATTCTCCGCACTCGTTTGTCCAAAGACGGCGAATGTCGAAATAAGAAGAGCGAAAATCGCTACTGCAAGTTTTGTTCGGACGGACGGCTTTTTTGTTTTGATCATTGGCATAGAATTGTTCCAGGGTTGAGTCCACATTAAAGAATCGGTTCAAATCCAAAATCCGGATTTCCTATTCGGACGCGTAGCGTCACGGCGTCTGCTGGCCGTGGATGGAGCGGCTTTGCGCGGAATCCACGGTAAAGGCAAAAACGGTGTTCGCGCCGGGTACCGGCGCGGAGAAACGCCCGCAATCGCAGCGTAATTAACGCAATTAGTCCGGGCTAGGATAATTCGTTCACACCAAACGAGGGTCTCCCGAGAATGTGTCCACTTGACGCTCTCGCGTCATTGGTGAAAATTCCAGATTTTCATTTCAATTTAGTCCCCCTATTCGAAATTCTTGAGGGGACATTGTTTTCCAAGTTCCAAGTTTTGCTTCATCGCGGAAATCGATAACTTGGAGAAGTTTGGAATCGTTCGGTTTGTTTTCCTTAGCATAACACCGAGGGGAAGGAGTTTCGAGTATCGGGTCCCTGAGTTTCGGGTTCGTTGGGATGTCTTGGAATTCTCTCGCGGGCGGGACCAAAGGGGAAGAATCGCGCGAAAACGAGCCCGCCAAACGTGGAGTCTGGCGGGTCTTTGGCCGGGATGCTAGAAATATCGTGCGAGCGAATCGAGCAGCATTTCCTTGGCGTTGCCCTTTACCGTTTGATTTTCGTTCCAGGCATGGATGGTGTCGAAATCGAGTTTGGACATTTCCTTTTTCAATCTTTCTGTTTCAACTATCGGCAGCGGAATGCGATTTGGGTAGCTGTGCATTGCGGCGAAATGTTGCCCGCTTGGCGACAGCACAAACGCATCACCGCAAAGGATCGTTCCATGTTCGCTGAGGAATGGGACCATCGCCAATTGGCTACCAGGGAAATGTCCGCCGATATTGTAGAGCGAGAGACCTTTCCAAAGATCTTTCCGCTTGCCTTGCCAGAATTCGACGTGGGGACCGCGGTTAACCGTCCATCGCTCATCGGCTTCGTTAAGGAAGATCGGGCAATCAAAGGCTTCAGCCCAGCGATTCATATTGCTGTGAAAATGCGGATGAGAAATCGCGATCGCGCGCAACCCTCCTATTTCCTTGATAAACCGCTCGCATTCCTCATCTAGAATCGGTACGCAGTCCCAAAGCAGATTACCCTCATCCGTTGTGACTAGAAGCGCGCGTTGCCCGATTGAGAATGACGGGCGCACCACCAATTGAAAAAGGCCAGTTTCGATCTCTTTGATCTCGATACGGTGTTCGGATTTGAGCTCCGCTTCGGTCGTCCATTTCTGACCGAAATCCGGGACATATTGTCGATCATCGGCGCAAATAATGCATGTTTCAGGCAATGCATCGGTCGAATCATACTCCGTGCCGCATGCCATGCAGATAGGTCTGTTGTTCATATCAGTTAACTCTGGTCGGTGTTTGGATCGCCGCCAAAAGAAATGATCCGGCGGCGGCTGTAAATACGGAGTAGTCCAATGGCTCTTTGATACCAAAACCAAGTGTCATTCCCAATGCGAATAGGATCAAAAGCACTCCGCTTGCGATCCCTGTTTCTCGAAGCCTGAATCCGGCTATCAAAAGAAGTCCGAAAGCAAATTCCAAAATGGTCGCGGCCCAGCCGAAGAATGGCACAAAGCGCGCAGATACAAATGGCAGAAGCTTGGCGGTGTAAACCAGGAAGTTCTCAAAAGTTCTCCAACCGCTTCCCCAGATTCCGAATCGCGCGGCAACGCTCGAAAGGAATGATGCCGCCAACGCGTATCTTAGAAAAAGAGTACTCAGTTCACGATTTGAAAATGACCCCATAGTCCTAGCCCCTTGGTTCGATAATGACTACTTGCTCCGGAACCCTCAGAAAGAGCTCGCAACCGATCTTGCAACTTACACGGTGGAGGTTTCCCGGTGCGGTGTAGAGATAATCGCCTTTTTTCAGCAGATCTTTGCCGACCTTAACTTCTCCTTCGAGTACCAGAATCTCTTCGCCCGCCGGATGCGAATGAAGCGGATACGTCGCACCGGGATCAAACTTTAGGAGGAACGAGGGCGATCTTCCCTCGGCCTCATCGTACAGCAACGGTTTTATATAAACGCCTTCGGCGTCGCGCTCGGAAAGCGCTTTCCAGTCGAGCGCTCCGCTTTTTACAAATTGATTTTCCATCTTTGAAATGTCTCCCATCTGACGCGTCGTTATGGCCGACCGCGTTGATAAGACATGTTCGCAGGCGGAGACATTTCAGGGAATGGAGAATCGTTTGGAATGCATGTAAATCTTGGATTGCTCTCTATGAAGTTTCTTGAAATGTTTTTGGTGAAACTCCGATGTGCTTTTTGAAGAAATTTGAGAAGTAGAAGGGATCCTCGAAACCGAGCCGGTAGGCGGTTTCCTTTACGCTGAGTTTTTCAAACGCGAGCAAACGCTTCGCCTCAAGCGCGGTTTGGCCGTGGATTACCATTTGGGCCGTTCTGCCGGTGTGGAATTTCGAGAGTTCGTTGAGTTTGGCGGATGTTGTGCCGACGATTCTTGCGAGATCGGCGGTCGTCGGTTTCTTGTCGTAGTTTTCGCGCAATGCTTCAAGAAACTTTAGAAACAGCGCGTCAGGCATATAAACCTCGCCGCCTAAGGCGAGTTTCGAACGGTTGATGTCTATCAGTATCAGCTTTAGGCGCGAATGTATCGAGGCAAGAAATTGAAAAGGCTCGTGTTCAAGTTCTTCTGATATCGATTCCAACTCCTTGCGAACAAGGCTTGTTTTTCCGAGCGGTATCACTTCGTTCATCGCAAAGTGACAAAAGAGGCTGTTGCGGAAGACAAGCTCGATGTCGGAATCGGTGAGACAGAAAAAATCGTAGGTAAATTCGAGTACGAAACCATCCGAACCGGCCATCGGAATCAGCGAATGAACCTGCCCGGAAGTTATCGTAATCACGGTGTTGGGCGAAAGTTCGAATCGCGAGGCGTCCACGATCGCTTCCGCGCGGCCTTTCACGCAGCTGATGAGAACAAACCTGCGAACCCGTCTCGGTTTTAGGATCTGATCTGCGTCTCTAAATTTGTAAATCTCGATCATCGGAAAACCCAGAGCTATCTTCCGACAAACGAACGGAAATGTCACAACGAACCCGGGAGGGGACCGCAGTGCAAGCAGTTGGCCAACAGAAACGCTTGACCAAAAGCCCGATTTGGGTGAAATTCGAGGAATGATTAACAAAGATCATTGGGAATCGATCTATTCAACGAAACCTCTCGATGGCGTCAGCTGGTTTCAGGAGCATGCGGAGGTTTCGGTCGGGTTGATAACATCGGCGGAAATTGGACGCGATGCGGCAATCATCGATGTCGGTGCCGGCGCATCGGTGCTTGTTGATGATCTACTCGAACTCGGTTATCACGATATCTCCGTCCTCGATCTTTCGGGCTCGGCGTTGGAAAAAGCAAAGGCGAGATTGGGAAAGGAAAAAGCGGAAGGGATCAATTGGATTGAAGCGGATGTGACGACAGTCGATCTGGGACTTCAGCGATTCGATGTTTGGCATGACCGCGCCGTGTTTCATTTCCTGACGGACGAAGAATCAAGGGAACGCTATGTGGAAAACGTCATGCGTTCGGTAAAGCCGGGCGGCTACGTAATCGTCGCGACGTTCGCTGAAGACGGACCGACCAAATGCAGTGGTTTGACGGTAAACCGCTATTCGGCAGACGAACTCCACGCCGAATTCGGCGCAAGATTCGAATTGATCAAATCCGAAAAGGAAGATCACAACACCCCATTCGGCACCGAACAAAAGTTTGTCTATTGCTTCTGCCTTAAGAAGTTGTGAGTTTCGAGTTTTGAGTTTCGAGTTCTGCTGGGGAAGGGGCAATTCGTTTCTACAAGATCTCCGCGTAAAGTTGAATTACCAACGTACGGAAGCTTCCCAACCGTCGGACAAGTGCCTTGACACACACCGTTGTGAGTTTCGAGTTCTGCTGGGGAAGGCGCAATTCGTTTCTACAAGATCTCCGCGTAAAGTTGAATTACCAACGTACGGAAGCTTCCCAACTCGAAACTCAAAACTCGTAACTCGTAACTCTTAAGGTACACTCCTGCCCGCCGATGCGACCCAGATTCGATACCATTGTTCCGGAGTGAGAGCGAAACCGAGTGATTCCGCGGCGCTTCGTACCGATTCGATGTTTCCGCTTCCGATGATTGGAAAGGGCTTGGAGGGCATTCTCAGCACCCAAGCAAACGCGACTTGGGCGATCGAATCCGCACCGATCTCGTTTCGTATATCTTCCAAGGCACCGCGGACCCGCATGGCCTGCTCGCCTTCGTCATTCAAAATCCTTCCACCCGCTAGACACGACCACGCCATCGGGCTTACCCTCAAACGCTGCAGATCTTCAAGTAATCCGCTTTCCAATACCGACATGTTGAGCGGATTCAGCTCAACCTGGTTTGTCGCCAGAGGGAAATCCATCCGGGATCGAAGAAGTTCGAATTGCGCGGATGTAAAATTGGAAACCCCGAAATGCAAAACCTTTCCAGCTTCTCGGAGTTTCGCGAAGGCCTCGGCGACACCGTCCGCCGATAGAAGATGATCCGATCTGTGAATCAAGAGCAAATCGATCCTGTCGGTTCCGAGCCGCGAAAGCGAGGTTTCAACCGACTCGATGATCGCTTCGGGTCGCGTGTCATAGTGGCCGACCTTCCCCTCGGAAGCCCTCACGATCCCGCATTTTGAGACGATTTCCAGTTTGTCCCTGAGCCCCGCCTCGATCCGGAGCGCCTCGCCAAACATCGTTTCGCACGGCTCCGGATTTCCGTAAATAAAGGCATGATCAACCGTCGTGATTCCGAGTTCAAGATGTCCGCGAACAAACCCGTGGATGGCGTGAGCGTCCATTCCCCAGCTTCCCAAACGCCAATATCCTTGGATCATTGAAGAAAGTTGCGGTCCTTCGGGGCAGATTTCTCGTTTTTGCATTCGGGTGGTGGATGGGAATTCGAGCAATAAGGCTCAAACGAAACCGTGATCCGCGTTTGGTCAATTCAGACGCGGATCAAGAAAAAATTTTGACAAACTTCCGGTTTTGAGAGGCCACGGATTACGAGGCCAAAAGATCAAAGCTTTGTTGGCAATGCGATAGAAGGCGCGACCGCCGAGAGACTGTGATCGGTAAAAAAGCTCAAACGTCCGCCTGCCGAAGGCACGACAACATCGATTCCAGGATTTCTTCCCGGCGAGCTGCTTACAAATTCGCAGCTGGCGATGTAATTCGTAATTTGGGCATTGGTTCTGAGCGAAGAAAGAGTCGCCGCTCCGACAAGCGGAGCCGGATTGACCGTATATGCCGGGCATCCCAAATGAACCGAGCAATAAGCCGCGAGACCGCCTCCGAGCGAGTGTCCGGCAAGTACAAAACTCGATCCGGCGACGCCGTAAGCGCTTTGCGCCCATCGCAACGCTTGCGAGTATTGGGTTGGGAGACCGCCAAAGACCTGGTTGATATCTACACCGACATCAAGCAGCGAATCGGTTCCGGCAAATGACATGCAATAAACGCCGCTTCTGCCTTCTGGGACGATGATGATCCCCTTAAATCCGGTCGACCAAGTTCCCCAGTGCTGAAGAATGCTCCACGTAGCGCCGTCGGCAAATTGGTAACGCTCCCCCGTCTCCCCGTCATATGCGATGCTGCAAACGCTTTTGACTTCGGTCAATGTCAATGTTGGCATGTTTTGATACTCCTGGCTCAAAGCCGATTACGGCTTTTGGCATTCAAATAATCCGTTCGATTTGCAATACGAAAACGCGCCCGCTTCCAAATCCAAAATGCAATCACGAAAAGTTGGATCAAAATCCTTGGGTTGACGAGATCCGAAATCATTTTTTGCGGATTCCGCAAAAAATAAATCGCTCAGCATCCGTCGCTGCCTACGCAATTAGATCCGGCACAACATCCAAACGGTTTTCCACATTTGGTTAAGTCCCGTAGATAACAGAACTCAAAACTCAAAACTCAAAACTGGAAACCCGCAACTCCCCTACTTCGCGTCGAGAGTCCGACCGGCGTTCAGCGAATCAAAATTCATGATCGCATTCCAGACCATCGAATAGCTGCCTTGTGTTTCGGCACGCCAGAACGGGTTGTTCGAGAAGAGCACGACTTGGCCGGCGCCTTGCGGAACCGAGATAACCGCAGGCGTTTGCGCGATTTCTCCTCCGCCGTCAAGCAGTCCGGAAATTAGAAGTTCATTGGCATCGCCATATCTCAAAACAACTCTAGGGCGCATCGCCGGAGGAATCACACTCGTGCCGTTTCGGAGTTGTGCGTCGGTAACGGGTTGCGCTTCCCAACGATTTACACGAGCCGGCGGATCGGGAATTTCGTCCGGCGGTCGATTCTGAACCGTATCGGGATCGTTCATGTCTCCGCGACCGGTCATCCGCATCCTGCTTCCGCCGCCACCGCCGCGACCGTTTGCAAAGTTGCTGACGCTAAAAAAGACATCGTCTGATGCAAACACCGCGAGTCCGTCGCGATAGCCGTACATCAGCGGGCTCTTGTCATCAACGACTCTCGACTTAAGCACCGTTCCCGGCATCCTCAAACTGCGGGTGCGCGATTCGGAAACGCCGGAGCCGAAGCCGTATTGAAGCGCAAACGCGGAAGTGTCGCGAGCCGTGATAAATGCGCCGCCCTTTTCGACAAACTCCTGCAGGTGTTTCAGTCCGTTCCAACCAAGCCCCGGACGCATGTCGTCCGTCGAATCGATTCGACCAAGATTCGGCGTCAAATCCGTCTTCTTCCAAGGAAGCGCGTTGCCGTACATCGGCATTCCCTCGATGATCATCTTTCCGCTCGCGCGTCCGATCGGCGCCATTATGATCACATCGTACTTGGCGCGGAGATTCGGATCGGCCGCCGCGTCCTGCGTGCTGATGTAGTCATACGGAACTCGATACTTGTCGAACTCGATGCGCCACCAACCTTCATCCTGAGTGCTGAGCCACGTATGCATGATCGCGATTCGCGCCGCACGAAGCGGGTGCGTCGCAACCGAGGGCGCCGCACCAACCGCCTGCACCGAAACTCCGAGTTCGCGCGCGATTCGATCCATCTCGCTTCTCGGCGGGCCGGAAATTATAAACGAACCGCGGTTGTAGCTTCTGCCGCCCGCCGAAAACGGCTCTTCGGCGGCAGCGAAATCGGCGTCTTTGAAGCTGTAACGCAATGTAACGAGAGCGTTGTCGGCATTGTGGTTGACGAGATAAACCGAACCGTCGCCGATCACGCCGCCGGGTGATTTGACCTCGCCTTCAACCATCGCCATCGGTGCCTTTAGCACGTTGGTGTCGGTAATGCGATCGACGGAAACATTTCCCAACTCGCCGAATGTCCATGCCGTGTCATCGTAGATATCCATCTGCGGATCGATCGGCGACCAAAATTGCTTGTCGAGCATCATGTCCGCGATGCGGCTGTAGGGCTGATCCATTCGAAGGATGTAACTGCCGGAGGGATAGGATTTTGTTACGGTTTCTCCTTTCTTCTTGCCCGGCATCGAAACCTTGAATTCACTCGTCGCGCGATGGATTTCATTGCCCTGCTTTTGGAGCAGCGAAAGCAGTTCCGCTTGTCCTCCCGGTCGGGGGTCATCGCCCGAGAAGACGTAGGCTGCGGGACCGGCTTGTTGCGGTTTGAGAATCGAATTCTTCGACTTGCGATAAAAGTTGTTTAGGAAGAACTTGGCGTTTGTCGAAAAATGCGCGAGCGAAACGAGTATTCCGGTTTGCTGGTAATTGTTGTTGTTTCGTTGCGACCAGAGTGCTTTCGGATATGGCGGATTCTGACGATACCAACGTCTTTCATACTGTGAGGGCGACAGTTCGCGCTCGACCGTGTCCGCGCCGCCGTTTCCAAAAGTCTCGTAAAGACGGCTGATCCCGTTGTGCGATGCGGCCATAAACATCAGATAGCTCGGAGACCAAGTATCGAAGGTGCCGTGCGTGAATACGCCGGGCATTCCGAATTTGCCCATTTCGGCCACGTTGTTCCAACCGATCAACTGCCATTCATCAACAAGGATCGGATCGACCCAGGCGTTGTAGGGTTCGGTTCCGACCGTGTTGTCGTAAAGATATGGCACGGATTCGTGGAGATCATGCAAAACCTGCACCTTCCAGTTTTTATAAGTATTCAAAACGTTCCGCGAGAGATTGAGCGAGAGCGCCATCGCGTCGCGGTTGTTGTCGTGCGCGACGTAGTGTCCCCAATAGATCAGATTCGGCCAGTTTTTTCCGGGGTTTGCGATATGCCAGTTGTAAACATCGACCTGGCGGTTGCGTCCATCGACCTCAACAACCGGGGTGATCAATGTAATCAGGTTATCTCGAATGCTTTTTACATAAGCGCTTTCATCGACTGTTAAACGGTAAACGAGTTCCATCAATGCCGTCGGTGAACCTGTTTCCGGCGAGTGGATCGCGCCCGTCAGGTAATAGACCGGAACCGTATCGGCGATAATCTTCTCAGCTTCCTTGTCGTTCATGCCGATCGTGCGAGGATCGGCAAGTTTCGCAAGCTTCTCGCGATTCGCCTCGAGCTTTGCCATGTTCGCTTCAGATGAAACGGCAACCGCGATCATCTCCCTGCCTTCCATCGTTTGCCCGATCGAGTAAACCTTTACGCGAGGCGAAGCCTTCTCGACCCTTCGCATGTAGTCATAAACCTGCTCGGCGTAAGGCAGGATTCCCGGCGCGCCGGCGACATCGCCAAGCACCGCTTTTGGCGTCGGAACGTTTTTTGAAGCCGGTAGATAGTTCGTCAAAGGAGAGTTGAATTCGGGGCGCGTCGTGTATTCGGCGATCTTGTCGGAATACTCCTTGTCGATGGCGATCGCGGGATCGCGTTCGATCTTTACCTGCTTGATGGTCTGGGAAAATGCGGAAACTGCGAATAGACAAAAGAAGAGAAAAGCGATGCGAATCTTCATGTTTTACCTCAAAAGACACCGAACAAAACGTCCGAAACCGGCAGGTATTCGGAGTTCAAGAATTTGTAAACGTCTGGGAAGCGTGAGTCAGAATAATATAAATGATTGGAGTGAAAGGCAATAGATTGTTTGGGGATGGGGGAGCTAGTTCCAAGTTCCAAGTTCCAGAAGTTCCAAGAGCCGGAAGTTGAGTCCGGTTGGAAAAGGCGATTTTATTCTAAAATCCGGAATTTCCAATTCGGAGACTTTCTCACAAGTGATATCGGCGACAAGAGGCGCGACATTCTCGGAAGCGACTGTAAGCTAGCTGGAAAGACCCCTGCCGGCTTGTCCGGCAGGTGAATAAGGTCAGGAGCTAGTCGCGCCAAAAATTGAAGCGTTCCGCCCCCCTGCCGGCTCGTCCGGCAGGAGGCAAAGGTCCGTAGCTACAGCTGTTAAATACTTGGTGTATTACGGTTTACGGTTGTACTGGAAGGGGCGGACCTTATTCACCTGCCGCACAAGGCGGCAGGGGCCTCCGGATGAATCAAAGTGGTTTGGACTGGCTGCTGACCTCATTCACCTGCCACACAAGGTGGCAGGGGTCTTGCTTGGATTCTTTGGAAATCACGTTACCAGTCGATTTCAGCTTTGAAGTGACTTATGAGACAACCTCTCGCGGGTCACCTGGCCGGCAAGGCTCATGCCTGGTTTCTTTGAAGATCGATTTACTGGAATTGGCTCAATCGTTCACGGTCCTTCGATTTCGCAGTACCACTTCACAGCTTGTGTCAGAAGCCAATTACCCGATGTTTCCTGTGCAAAATACGATTCAATTGCCTTACCAAAAAAGTTGTGACAAAATCATTTTGCTTTCTACTAAATTTAGAATCAGTCTTAATACACGGAGGACAACCAGATGTCAGAATTGAAAGGTTCGAAAACGCATCAGAATCTAAAGGATGCGTTTGCCGGGGAGTCGATGGCGAATCGACGTTATCTCTATTTTGCTAAAGTTGCGGATGTTGAAGGTTATCCGGAAGTCGCGGGGAATTTCCGTGATACCGCCGAAGGTGAAACCGGACACGCCCATGGCCACATGGATTATCTGAAGGTTTGCGGCGATCCCGCGACGGATCTTCCGTTTGGAGACACGCTCGACAATCTCGCATCTTCGGTTCATGGCGAGACGCACGAATATACTGATATGTATCCGGGAATGGCGAAAACGGCTCGCGAAGAGGGATTTGGCGAAATCGCTGACTGGTTTGAGACGCTTGCAAAGGCCGAGAAGTCGCACGCCGGCAGATTCCAGAATTTGCTCGACAGCATCAGCTAGTTTTTTGATGAGTTTGCGGCAAACCGAACCGATTACCGTAATAATCTCCCGGTAAGAGGCTATCGGTTTGCCGTTTGGATTTTTGGCCCCCGAAATGTTCGAGGCCGCTTTCAACGCGGATCCCACGCCGCGCTTCGTCCGCCGATTCGATTCGACAATCTAAAAATGCTGAATCGCCCGTGGCGGACACGAGACTTAAGGTATGTCTGAAAATATCGCCTACGCGCCCACCGACGGCCTCTCTTACGATCCAAACGAAGACGTCTATTGGAATCGAACCGGCCTAAACAAGGAAATCGAGCGGACTTTCGAGATCTGCCACGGCTGCCGGCTTTGCTTCAAATATTGCGACAGCTTCCCCTCGCTCTTTTCATTTATAGATGATCGGCACAACGGCGACGTCCGCGAGCTTACCGCATCGGAAACCGAAACGATCATGGATCAATGTTTCCAATGCAAGCTTTGCGAGGTTCAATGTCCTTACACGGTTCGCGACGGACACGAGTTTATGCTCGACTTTCCAAAATTGGTGCATCGTTACAAGGCGCACCGACACAAAGAGCGAGGCTCGACAAGGCGCGAGAAGACGCTCGGCGATCCGGACAAGGCGGGCAAAATGGCGCGCATGCTTCCCGTGGTTCTTGCAAACACCGCAAACAGAAACAAATTCCATCGAATATTCATGGAGAAGTTCTTGGGAATTCACCGTGACAAGCTTCTGCCTGATTTTGCCGGTGAAACCTTTGAAGCCTGGGCGATCAAAAACGGCAAGATAAAGGACAGCGGCGAGGCTGTTTTGTTTCAGACCTGCTATGTGCAAAACAACGAGCCCGAGATCGGGCGGGACACGGTTGAGGTTTTGGAGAAGAACTCGGTCAATCTCGCATGCGCCAAGGGGCTTGAGTGTTGCGGTATGCCTGCATGGGAAAGCGGCGATCTCGGATCGTTGAGAAAACACGCGAAAAGGAACCTTGAAAAGCTCATACCTTTTGTCGATAAAGGCTCGAAGGTTTTGGCAATCAATCCGACGTGCGCGATGATGCTCCGGCGCGAATACCCGGAATTGGTTGATGCTTCCGATCGCGAGAAAGCCGAGAAACTCGCCGAAGCGACGATGGATCCGTCCGAGTTTCTATGGTCGATTCGTGACGAGGAAAGATTCAATACCGACTGCAAATCAACGCCCGGAGACACGGTTTCTTATCACGCCCCGTGTCATCTTCGCGCGCAGGCGGTCGGGTTTAAGGGAAGGGATCTTCTGCGGAAGATTCTTGGCGTCAAACCATCAACGACGATGGAATGCTGCGGCCATGATGGAACCTTTGCGATGACGGTCGAGGGGTTCGAGTCGTCGCAGAGGATCGGGAAAAAGGCGTTTGACGGAATGAAGCAACAGCCTTCGGAGGTTTGGGCTACGGATTGTCCTTTGGCGGCTATACAGTTTGAACAACATGCGGGCGTGAAACCGATGCATCCGATGTCTATTTTGGCAAAGGCGTATCGAGGAGACGAATTCTAAATGAAGGTGCAACGCAGCGAAATTCTCGATTACGAAACATACGAGGAGCAGCGCGACGAAATCCGTGCTTCGGCAATGGAAGCCAAAAACAGGCGCCGGATTCACCTCGGCGAGAATCTGACGTTTTTGTTTGAAAGCCATGAAACCGTCAGATATCAGATCCTCGAAATGGTAAGAATCGAGAGGATAGTAAGGGAAGCGGACATACAGCACGAGATCGATACATACAATGAACTGATCGGAGAAAACGGTGATGTCGGTTGTACGCTTTTGATCGAGATTGAGGATCCGGAGGATCGCGCGACGCTCCTCGCGGAATGGGTCGGGCTTCCATCAATGCTCTATCTTGAAACCGAAGATGGAACGCGGATACATGCGAGGCCCGATGAACGGCAGAACGAAGACGCAAAGATCAGCTCGGTGCAGTTTCTGATGTTTCCATTGGGGGGAAAGGCTCCGATCGCGATCGGTTCGGAACATCCCCGACTGACGTTGAGGCAGGAGCTGACAGAGGAGCAGTCGGAAGCGATCTCCAGCGTCTAGCGTGGCCTTGATTCGAGTTATTGGCCCCGCCGGCTTCTATTGGATCCTCGAAATAGCGAATTTTCCAGACACGTTGCGATCGGCAGTTCCACGCTTGTAACTCGTGCGAGATGATCTGTGTTCGTTCCACGGAATTTGTTCATTTCAAAGAAAACTGTTATGAAATGGCTTTCAAGGAGTGAACTTGAAATCTGAAAAACACAATTTAACGGTTATTCAGATTAAAAAAAGCATTGATGATTGAATTTGATAGTGACATCTGCCGCGATTTTGCCGAGGGGGAAAAGCATGAATGGCTTGAAACCAATGGTATCGGCGGTTATGCGGCTTCGACGATTAACGGTTCGAATTCGCGTCGTTATCACGGTCTCCTGACGGCGGCACTCAACGCACCGCTTGGACGGGTTCGATTGGTTTCGAAAATCGAAGAGACGGTAACGGTCAACGGTGTGGAATTTGATCTTTCCGCAAACCGCTATCGCGATGCGATCCATCCTCGCGGTTTTTTGTTTTTGAAATCTTTCAAGGTCGATCCGTTTCCGATTTGGCGTTATTCGCTGGAAGGCGTAGAGATCGAACGATCGCTCTTTATGGTTCACGGCGAGAACACGACCGTGATCAGATGGAACGTCATTTCGCGCTCCGGCGATCCAGACTCGGAGATTTCGTTTTCGATCAAACCACTTGTTTCGTGTGTCGATTATCATCACCTGAGACACGCCGATTCGACTTTTACACAGCGTTTTCAGTCTTCCGAAAACTGCGTGCTTTACCAACCGACGGATGACGCGCCGGAAATCTTTTTCAATCACAGCGGAGCTGAAGCCGTTGCGACCGGAAACTGGTATTTTGGTTTCGAGTATCCGATCGAAGCCGAACGTGGCTTTGATTCAAAAGAAGATCTCTTCCAGCCATTCGAATTGAGATTCCAAAATCAGAATGAAATCGTTCTGATCCTATCGACAAAACAGCAAGACCACCGCAATCATTCGGCGCTTGAGGAAGCGGAACGCGACCGCAGAGATGCGGTTGTCGGCAAAGCAAAACCAAAGGACGAGTTTGCCGCCCAACTGGCGCTGGCGGCCGATCAGTTCATCGTAAAACGCGGCGAAGGGCACAGCATCATCGCCGGATATCCGTGGTTTTCCGATTGGGGCCGCGATACGATGATCGCTCTTCCCGGACTCGCCCTTTCAACAAATCGGCCGGAAATTGCGCGTGAGATCCTTTTTGAGTATTCGAAACACATCTCGCAGGGCATGCTGCCAAACCGTTTTCCGGATATCGGGGATTCGCCGGAATACAACACCGTCGATGCGACGCTTTGGTATTTCGAGGCCATCCGCGCCTATGTTGAAAGTTCGGGAGACTTTGATTTTGTAAAAGAACATCTATACGGAAAGCTTGTCGAAATCATCTGGCACCATCTAAATGGCACGAGATACGGGATCAAAGTGGACAAGGACGGGCTCCTGTTCGCCGGGGATCATGGAAGCCAGCTCACCTGGATGGACGCAAAGTACGGAGACGAAGTCTTTACGCCGCGGGCTGGAAAACCGGTCGAGATACAGGCGCTTTGGTACAACGCCCTTGAGACGATGCGCGAATTCGCCTCGGCATTTGATGATACCGATGGCAAGCATCTTTATCGGCGTCTTTCGAGCAAGGCCTCGAAATCATTCAACAAGAAGTTTTGGAACAAGGAAGAAGGCTATTTGTATGATGTCATCGGTCCGGACTTTAGTGACGCATCGGTTCGGCCAAACATGATTTTTGCGGTCAGCCTGAAGCATTCGATGGTCAGCATGTATCGTGCGAAGCTGATAACCGAGCGGGTTACCAATGAGCTCTTTACGCCATACGGTCTGCGCTCGCTTTCGCCGAACGATCCTCGGTATTGCGGTGTTTATTCCGGATCGCCCTATGAGCGTGATTCGGCCTATCATCAGGGCACGGTCTGGACGTGGCTGATGGGTGCGTATGTCGATTCGTTGCGAAGGACTTATCCAAAAGGCAGAAAGCTCAAGAAGCTTTTGAAGGAGATTCGTTCGGGGCTCGAAGACCAGCTTCGAGAACAAGGCATCGGACAGCTTTCAGAAATTTACGACGGGAACGAACCTCATAAGCCGCGCGGGTGTTTCGCACAAGCCTGGAGCGTGGCGGAAATACTCAGGGTGCTTGGTTAGAGCATTGTGAACACGCGAAGCGTCGATTAATGCGATGAGGATTCCCGACGCAACTACTATGACCAAGCGAAGATTCAGAACTCAAAAGTCGAAACTCGAAACCCGAAACTCACTTACTTCGTCCCGGCGGTTTTAGCGAAATACCCGTCCCTGTGTGTCAGCTTGATCTTGTCTTTTTGAAGTGCCGGGTTCGTCAACTGAATCTGGATTCGTCGGAACGAACCGTCGCGGTTTTGGTCAGAAGGGGCGTAAACAAGCAAATATTGCGAACGCATTTCTTCCTGAATCTCACCAAACGCGCTTCTCAATTCCATCTCATCGCGTGGGAAGTACGCCTTTCCGCCTGTGTTCTCGGAAATCTTCTTGAGAGCGGATTTATCGACACCGTAATAGTAGTTGTCACCGATTCCAATCGAATAGATCACGGCATCGGCCTTTTGCGCGGCATCGATCGCTTCGTCCAATTTCTTCTTGCCGTATGTGTTGGCGCCGTCAGTCAAAAGGATGATCGCGCGCCTCGTGCCCTCGGGGGCCGGGCCGAGGATCTCATCGGAAGTGATCCATACGGCGTCCCAAATAGCGGTCGATTGTGAAACCTCCTGGCTTTTTCCAGAGGCCGGCGGCGTTCCCGCGACAACTCCTCCTCCGACATATCCTGCCGGCGGTGCGAACGCGACATTGTCAATCGCTCTTCGGAGACGATTCATATTGTTCGTCATCCCCTGCTCGAGCGTAGCCTCTCCGGCAAAAGAAATCACCGCCACCTCATCCTTTGTCGGGCGAACGACTGATTCCAGGAAAGACTTCGCTGCTTCCTTTTCGTCCGGCAACGTGCGGATTTGTGAAAGGCTGGTATCGATAAGAATCGAAAGCGAAAGCGGAAGATCGATCTTTCGCGTAAAAGCGACGATCTCCTGTTCCTTGCCGTTCTCAAGGATCTTGACGTCACCTTGCTGAAGCGAGGTAACAAGCTTCTTTTTGGTGTCTTGAGCGGTAAAGAGTACGTTCACCACCTCGGTGTCGATCTCGATAATATCGTCCGAATCATCGATGACCGGTGGTGTCGGAACCGCCGAAGGCGACTTCAGCGGCGGCGGCACGGTAGACTGCTGCGCGCTCGTGCCGACACCCCAGAAAACCAGAGTCAACAACGCGCAAATCGCGAATCCTGCCAAAATGTTCCGATTGGTACTTCTCATAAAACTGTTTACCTGAGCGAATCAGAAACCGCACGATACTCATCCTTGGTGCGGAGTTCATATTGCTTCTGATACTGCTTGTTCTTAAAGCGGACCTCGATTTTTCGGGGGTTGCCATCCCGAACCTGGCGTTCGGGTTTATAGGTAATCACGTATTGCCCTTTGAGTTCTTCCGAAATCCTTTGAAAAGAGCGCTCTAGCGCGATCATATCGCCGGTAAAGAAAGCCTTTCCACCCGTTTCCTCGCAGAGTCTTTCGAGTTTCTTGTCGCCTTTATCCTTGATGGTTCCCATCTCAACGCCGGGCACGCTGCCGAGGAATCCTTCTTTTGTCGAAATTCCAAAGATCGTCGTTTCGGTTCTCTGGGCGATGTCGATGGCATTGTCGAGCGTCGCCTTACTAAAGGTATCGTCGCCGTCGGTAATGATAACGATCACGCGTCTTCCCGGAACAGTGCGCAGCTTTTGGTCGGCAAACTGCCAAACGGCATCGTAAAGCGAGGTCTGTGAACCGGACTTTTTGACGGCGTCCACGGCGCGGTCGATCTCATCGGTTTTGTCGGTAAAATCCTGATGCAGTTCGACGCGATGATCGAACGTCATAAAAGCACCCTTGTCTTTGCGCAACTGCAAAACGGTGTAGAGAAAATCTTTCGCAGCCTGTTTTGAAAAGCCAAGCTTTCCCTGTGTCGAAGGCGATGTATCCATCAAAACGCCGACATACACCGGAGGATTCGAAGTACCATTCGTAAAAGACGTAATCTGCTGCGGAACCCCGTCCTCAAGGATCACAAAATCATTTTCGGTCAATCCCGGCACAAGCTGCTTTTTGTTCTTCTTGTCCGTCACGGTAACCGGCAATCGAACCTCGAATACCGATACGGGATCGTCATCAACATCCTGCGCAAAAGCGCTATTTGCCGAAAGACACACGAGAAGAAGCAATAGTGAGAAGAGTCCAAATCTTTTCATAATCGAAAAACCCCAACGAAAGCTGTCATTTGATGAGACAAAACGGGCGCGATGTTGCCCGAAAACAGATGATTATAGCAGGAAGGCGAGCGCAGTTACGAGTTTCGAGTTTTGAGTTTCGAGTTTTCATGGTTTGCGGGGTTTCCGGGATTTATTTGATGTGATGAGATTGGATCGAATTTTTAGGCATTGGAATATTGATTTCGGGTATTCGTTTTTAAATCGTATTTTGAACCTGAAAAGTAAACGCAGGGTATTAGCTAAAAGGGGTATTTGGCTTTGATTCAATTCTGAGTCCACACAAAAACGTCGATTTTATTCCAGAATCCGGAATTTCCTATTCGGACGCGGAGCGTCACGCAGATTCAAGCCGTGTATGGATCGGCTTTGCGCGGAATCCACGGTTTAGACGAACACAATGTTCGCGCCGGGTACCGGCGCGGAGAAACGCCCGTAATTGCTGCATTCCAGCGCCACTAGCGTGGCTCCGAATTTTTCTTCACGGCCACCAGAAGAGGAAATTCCGTATGTTTTTCAACATATTCCCTTGAATCGACTTTTTAAAGTTGGTTCAATTCTGTAATTTGAATCCTCGATATTTGTCAGTGAGCCGGCTTTCCTGCAGAACTCGAAACCCAAAACTCGAAACTCGCAACTCTTTCGTGTATCTTCAAACCGATGAATACAAACATCTTCCGTGAATACGACATCCGCGGAATTGTGGGTGAGGATCTTAATGCGTCGACGGTTGAGGCCGTCTCGCGCGGGATCGCGGTTTTTCTCAAGCGAAACGGCGTTGGGGTTGTCGCGCTTGGTTTTGATGCGCGTGAGAGTTCGCCGGAGTTTGCGGATATTCTCGCCAAGCAGATGAATTCCGCCGGGATCGACGTGGTGTCGATCGGGATGGTGCCGACGCCCGTTCTTTATCACACCGTTTATACAAGACCGGTCGATGGCGGGGTGATGATCACGGGTTCCCATAATCCTTCGAATTACAACGGTTTCAAAATCTGTCTTGGAAAACAAACGCTTTTCGGTGATCAGATTCGCGAGATTCGAGACCTCGTTCTTTCGGGCGAGTCCGAAGCCGGAGCGGGTGAAACCACGCGGCTTGACGTATTGAATGAGTATATCCACGACATCCTTTCGGGGATCAAGGTCGGAGATCGAAGGATCAGGGCGGTAGTTGATAGTGGCAACGGGATGGGAGCGGTGACGGCGATCCCTGTTTTCAATGCTCTCGGTGCGGAAATCGTCGAGCTCTTTTCGGAGCCGGATTCGAGATTTCCAAATCATCATCCCGATCCGACAGTGGAGGAAAACCTTCAATCATTGGTGTCGAAGGTCGTCGAAACTGGTGCCGACATAGGGATCGCATTCGATGGAGACGCCGACAGGATCGGAGTCGTGGATGAAACCGGAAGGATCATCTGGGGAGACGAGTTGATGGTGTTGCTTTCAAGGGCCGTGCTCTCGGAAAACCCCGGCGCGACGATTATCGCCGAAGTGAAATGTTCGGAGAATCTTTTTGAGGATATAAGGGCGAAAGGCGGAACCGCACTTATGTTCAAGGCGGGACATTCGATCATCAAAGCGAAGATGAAGGAAACCGGTGCTCTTCTCGCAGGCGAGATGAGCGGTCATATCTTCTTTGCAGACAAGTTTTACGGTTTTGATGACGCGTGCTACGCGGGTGCCCGGATTTTGGAAATACTCTCAAAAACGGATCGACAGCTTTCGGAGTATTTTTCGGATCTTCCGAAGAAGTTCTCGACGCCGGAACTGCGAATGGATTGCCCGGAAGAAGAGAAGTTCGAAGTTGTCGAGCGGATCGCAAACGAATATTCACCGACTCATGCCGTCGATACGACGGACGGCGCTCGAATCACATTCGAACACGGTTGGGGCCTGGTCCGCGCCTCAAACACACAGGCGATTCTAGTGCTAAGATTCGAGGCCGACAACGAGGAGTCGCTCGCCGAAATCAGAAACGAGATTGAGGGAAAGCTCGGTGAAATGCGGAAATCCGCCGCGGAGATTTGAACCGCGAAAGGCAAGAAAAAATTACGTTTGATATTTGGATTGTTTTTACAGGACAAGAGCCTGAGTCCATTCTAAATAGTTGATTTACAGATAACTCGGTAGTTCGGCGAAGCTCAATCAAGAGGCTGTCCAACAAGTGATGCCGACGACGATAGGCGCAACATTCTCGAAAACGATTGTAAGTTAGCAAGAAAGACCCCTGCCGGCTTGTCCGGCAGGTGAATCAGGTCAGAAGCTAGTCACGGCAAAAGATGAATCGTTCCGGCCCCCCTGCCGGCTTGTCCTGCAGGAGGCAAAGGTCCGTAGCTACAGCTGTTAAATACTTGGTGTGTTACGGTTTACAGTTGTTCTGGAAGGGGCTGACCTTATTCACCTGCCGCACAAGGCGGCAGGGGTCTCCGGATGAATCAATGTGGTTTGGACTAGCTTCTGACCTCATTCACCTGCCGCACAAGGCGGCAGGGGTCTTGACTCGATTCTTTGGCAATCACTTTACGAGTCGATTTCAGCTTTGAATCGACTTATGAGACAACTTCGTTTGGAAGGCAGCAATTGCGGGCGTATCCCCGCGTCGGTACCCGGCGCGAACGTTCATTCTTGTCTTACCGTGGGTTCCGCGCAAAGCCGCTCCCCCCACGGCCACGTAACCACGTGAGGCTACGCCTCCGAATATGTAATTCCGGATTTTCGAATAAGATCGACTTTTAAGAGTGTACTCAGAGCCTGTGTCTTGGAAACGAACGCTGGATTTCTCATCTGGCGTCGAATCTGCCCGGATATCGAGGGAAGGCGTCGCGATCCCGTCCCGCCAAACATCCCGCGCGGTCCTTGGAACAATCCCTATCGTCAATTATCATTGCAGTTTAACCTTGGAGGCTAAATCAGTAGAAAATCTGGGTGGTTTTGGACCAATGCTGATTCGGTTGCTTCTTTGTGTCGAATAGCAATATTTGCAACACCAGGAAGCGTGGTTGTTTTCGAGACATTGCAATTGTGAAAGCAAGCTCGGAATTGTCCTCTCAAGACACGAGAGTATTGAAATGATGCATTGCCTGGTTTGGCAACCCAAGGTTGGATTGATGGAAGCATTCAGTCTTGCGCGGGTGATGCTCGGAACGCCGCAATTACGGATGTTTCTCAGCGCCGATAGCCGGCGCCAACGTATTGTCTGTCAAGAACGTGGATTCCGCGAAAAGCCGCTCCATCCACGGCTTGAATCTTCGTGGCGCTATGCGTCCGAATAGGAAATTCCGGATTTGGATAATGAACCGCATTGCCGGGTAGTCCAGACTTTGGAACTTGAAATAAGGAAATCCGGCTGTTTGAAGCCGGACCGACGGTCGTCGGGGCGCCGCGGCGTCGAAACGTACAAATAGATGACTGAAGTTAAGCTAAAAGACACGATCAATCTGCCCAAAACGGACTTTTCACAAAAGGCGAATCTTGGGCAATCGGAACCTTTGCGTCTGAAGAAATGGCAGGATATGGATCTCTACGGGATGATCCGCGGATCCCGTAAAGACGCCGAGCAGTTCATTCTTCACGACGGACCGCCATATGCCAACGATTACATTCACATCGGCACGGCGCTCAACAAGATACTCAAAGACTTCATCGTCAAGATCGCGACAATGCGCGGTTTCGATTCGCCGTATGTTCCCGGTTATGACTGTCATGGACTTCCGATCGAAAAGTATGTAGAGAAGGCGCTTGCCGAAAAAGGCAAAAGTAAAAACGACCTCCCCGTCGGCACCTTTAGACGCATTTGCCGCGAGCATGCCGCAAAGGCGCTCAAGGAACAGACCGCAGATTTTATGAGGCTCGGCGTTCTCGGCGAATGGGACAATCCGTATTTGACGATGTCGCACGAATACGAATCGGAGACCGCACGTTTGTTTGGGAAGTTCCTCGAACGCGGATATGTCTATAACGGACTCCGGCCCGTCTATTGGTGCGTTCACGATCAAACGGCGCTCGCCGAAGCCGAAGTCGAGTATCAGGCGCACACTTCGCCATCCGTATATGTGAAATTTCCGATGTTGAGCGATCCCGGAGAGATCGATCCGGTGTTGGCGGGAAAGAAGGTTTTTGTACTTATCTGGACGACGACGCCATGGACGTTACCGGCAAACCTCGGGATCACGGTTCATCCCGATTATGAATATTCGGCCGTCGAATCGGGCGGAGAGGTCTATATCGTCGCTTCGGAACTGGTTGGCGGACTTTCCGAAGTACTTGAAAAGGATCTCAGCGTCGAACTCGCGAGATTCAAGGGCGCAAAGCTGGACGGATTAAGGGCGAAGCACGCGTGGCTCGAACGCGAGTCTCTGCTGATGAACGCCGAACACGTCACGCTCGGCGAATCGGATGGCGAAACGGAACTCGATGTAAAGGAAGCGCGCGAGAAAGGCGGCGCCGGAACGGGCTGTGTTCATACCGCACCGGGGCATGGACACGACGACTTTGTGGTCGGAAAGAAATACGGACTCGAAGTCTATTGCCCGGTCGATAACGGCGGACATTTTATCGATGAGGTCGAGCATTTTGCGGGCAAGATGGTGTTCGATGCCAACAAGGAAATCGTGCAGTTTCTCAAGGACAACGAACTGCTGCTATTTACCGAAAGTTATGAGCATCGATATCCGCATTGCTGGCGCTGCAAGAATCCCGTGATTTTTCGCGCTACTCCGCAATGGTTTATCTCGATGGACAAGCCCGCCGAAGACGGCAGGAAATTGTCGCTTCGTGAAAACGCTCGCGAGGAGATCAAGAAAGTCGGTTGGCATCCAAAATGGGGCGAAAGCCGTATGGACAACATGCTCAAGGGCCGTCCCGATTGGTGCGTTTCGAGACAGCGTGCGTGGGGTGTGCCGATCCCGGTCTTTTATTGCAATGGTTGCGGCGAAATCGAATGCGATTCGAAGATCGTCGATCATGTCGCCGATATCTTTGCAGCCGAAACTTCTGATGCCTGGTACAACAAGGAGGCATCGGAGCTCCTCCCGGAAGGCTTCAAATGCAAAGGTTGCGGCGGTACGGATTTTAGAAAGGAAACCGATATTCTCGATGTTTGGTTTGATTCGGGTTCGTCGTGCATCGCCGTTTTGGGAACTCGTGAGAATCTGAAATTTCCCGCCGAGGTTTATATCGAGGGTGGCGACCAGTATCGAGGTTGGTTTAACTCGAGTCTTATGTGCGGGTTGGCAAAGCATGACGGAGCTCCTTACAAGGAAGTTCTAACGCATGGTTGGGTTGTTGACGGCGAGGGCCGAAAACAAAGCAAGTCGATCGGCAACGTCACTTCGCCAAAGGAAGTGATCAAGGAATCGGGTGCTGAGATTCTGCGTTTGTGGGCGGCGTCGGTTGAATATACCGAAGACGTAAGGGTTTCGGATGAAATCCTTCAAGGGGTAGTCGTCGCATACCGAAAGTTCCGCAACACGCTTCGATACGCGCTCGGAAATCTCGACGGCTTTGATCCCGAAACCGATATGGTTCCGATCGAACGACTTGAGGAGATCGACCGCTGGTCTTTGGCGGTTCTCGACAATGTCATCGATCAGGTGCTGGCGGGTTACAAATCCTACGATTTTCAGAGTTCGTACAGGGTGTTGAACGATTATGTAACGGTCAGTCTTTCGGCAAGATATTTTGACATCATAAAAGACAGGCTTTACATCAGCGGGAAGAAAAGCGAGGCACGGCGTTCGGCGCAAACCGCGCTTTATATTATCGCCACGGCGCTTACAAAACTGATCGCACCGATTTTGGCGTTTACCGCCGATGAGGCGTACGAAAACCTGCCGGGCAAGAAACTCGAATCGGCGCATCTCGAGACTTTTCCTTCGCAAACGGGGATTGCCGAATCCGCCGCGTTGCTTTCGCGCTGGGAAAGACTCTTCTCTATCCGCGACGAGGTTTTGAAGAAGCTTGAGGAAGCGCGTACCGAGAAAGTTATCGGATCGGGACTGCAGGCGAAGGTTGTGCTGAGAGTTGACTCCGAAACAATGAAATTCCTTCTGCCGTATTATTCGGAGTTGAGGTATTTGTTCATCGTATCGCAGGTTGAGGTACATGAAGAGGATGCGTTTTCGGTCAGCGTCGAGAAGGCGGACGGCGAAAAATGCGAGCGTTGCTGGAATTTTTCAACACGGGTCGGGGATTTTGATAAATACCCGACGGTCTGCGAGCGGTGTTTCGAGGCCTTGGAAGTTTAAGGTATGAATTCACGTGCGATTTATTGGAAGTTCGCCTACATCGCCTCCGCGATGGCGGTATTGCTTATGGATCAGGCATCGAAGGCCTGGGCGGTGAAAACGCTTAAGTTTGGCGGCGACAAGTCGATAATTCCGGGTTTTCTGAACTTTGCGTATGCGACGAACACCGGCGCGGCCTTTAGTCTTTTCGCGGGAAATGGACAGGCGGGCCGATTGGGTTTGTCGATCGTGGCGATTTCTGCGACGGCAGTTGTTCTTTACTTTTTTTGGCGTACACCAAGGGATCATGACCGGCTTCTGGGTGCGTTGGCGCTCTTGCTCGCCGGGATTTTGGGCAATGTTATCGACAGGTTGCGGATGGGATTCGTTGTCGATTTTATCGATGTTCAGTTTGGTTCGTGGCATTACCCTACATTCAATATCGCGGATATAGCGATTTGCTGCGGAGTGTTTTTGCTCGTCGTGGACATGCTCTTTCAGAAGAAGGAACTTGCGGCAGAGACTGCGGCCTAGGCGGGCAATCGAACGACCGCGCGTCGGCGTGGTTCTCTGGAATTTCCGGTCTTCTTTGACCGGACAGAAATATGTACCCAGAACTATTTAGAATCGGAAACTTTCCGATAAACACTTACGGGCTCTTGCTTGCGGCAGGACTTTTGTTTGGTTTGGTGGCGGCAGCAAGGCTGGCCAAAAACGATGGTCTTCCCAAATCGCGGATTTATGATCTAGGGCTTTGGACGATCATTGGCGGTTTGCTTGGTTCAAAGCTCTTACTTTTTTTTGTCGATGACAACGTCAATGTCTTCTCACTGGATTTCCTTCGCTCGGGCGGTGTTTATTTCGGTGCTTTTCTTGGTGGTTTTGGAACCCTCGCGCTTTTGATCAGAAAATACGGCCTTTCGTTTTGGAAGGTCGGCGACGCGTTTGCGCCCGGGGTTGCGCTCGGGCAGTTTTTTGGAAGACAGGGCTGTTTTTCGGCGGGTTGCTGCTGGGGCAAACAGACTTCCGTGGCGTGGGGAGTCCATTTTACCGAGCTCGGCCATCAGAACACGGGTGTTCCGATCTACGGTCCCGACGGCAGCGATCTTTATCTGCATCCAACCCAACTCTACGAATCGTTTACGATGCTCGCCGTTTTCATGCTTCTTTATTATTTGCATGGAAAAAAGAAGTTTGACGGGCAGATCCTTGTGCTCTACGGATTCATTTACAGCGTTTTCAGATTCCTGGTCGAGTTTGTACGCGACGATCCGCGCGGAGACATGTTTGGGATTACCTCAGCAACGGGACTCTCGACTTCGCAAATCATAGCGCTCCTGGTCGCGATCGGTTCCGCCGTATTTCTTTATCTGCGTACCAAAAAGGCGACCGGCGACGACGTTGCCAACGCCTGATCCTTTCGTCGGCACCGGTTCGATTTCTTATGACAGCTCAAGAAGAACAAATTGAATTCGTCGTTGGCGAAGACGAAGCGGGTGTTCGTCTCGACGCGTTTTTATCCGAGCGCATCGATACCTGGTCGCGTTCGAGATTGAAGAAACTGATCGATGAGGGAGATGCGCTTGTTAACGGCGCTCAGTCGAAAGGATCGTACAAGCTTCGCGATGGAGACAAGATCAATGTCGAGTTGACCGAGCAGGCTGACGAGCGTTTTGAGCCGGAGGATATTCCGCTTGATGTTGTCTTTGAAGATGAATTCCTGGCGGTGATCAACAAACCCGCGGGAATGGTTGTTCATCCGGGCGCCGGTGTATCGTCGGGGACGCTCGCCAATGCGATCGCCTTTCGATTCCAGCATGATACCGAGGGGAGATTTGACAGCGCGGGAAACCGGGTCGGGATCGTGCATCGTTTGGATAAGGACACTTCGGGGTTGATGGTGGTCGCGAAAAACGAGCTGACCGCCGAAAAGCTTTCGGCGCAGTTTCAGGATCGCAGGGTTTCCAAATCCTATATCGCGCTGGTTCACGGATTTGTAAGAAAACTCACGGGAAAAGTCGAAGAGCCGATCGCCCGCGACCGCGTCAACCGCACAAAGATGTCGGTGGACAAAAACGGCAGAAACGCGCTTTCGATCTACAAGGTGCGCAAAAGATACGAACGGTTTACGCTTTTGGATGTGGATATAAAGACCGGAAGAACCCACCAAATCCGGGTGCATCTGGCGCATCTCAACCACCCGATCGTCGGTGACGAACTTTATAACATGGGTCGTGACAACACGATCCTCGATCCCACAATAAAGCGAGCCGTTCATAAACTCGGAAGATTCTTCCTCCACGCTGAAAAGCTCTCGTTTACGCATCCGGTAACAAAAGAACAGATGGCATTCGAACAAGCTCTCCCCGACGAACTGACAGATCTGTTGGGTCTCGGAGGGCTCTAGCCCCAATTGTTCTCGCCGGCTGACTTGGTGCGAAGGCATCCCGCCCGCATGAGCGCTACTCGCGAAAATGTCTCCGACAGCAAAGAAGTTCGTCGTTGGGTCTGATAGGCGAAAATGAAGCAGATTGGAGAAGCTCCCAACCAACAACAAGTCAGAAGCAATAAATACATTTGCAAAACATTGTTGAACTAAGCTAAACTGCTTTTGGCTCGGAAATCCCCCAGATCTTCCACAAACCGCACAAACAATTGGCTTAGTCAGGAACAATCGAACGAGTTCCACGTTCCACGTTCCACGTTCCACGTTCCAGAGTTCCAAGTTTTAGGAATTTGATGGAATTTGATAGAACACCCGACAAAAGCTGTAATTGAAAATTCCAAGCTCCCAAGAGTTCCAAATTCAACTTCCAGTCAAGAACTTGGAGCTCTGGATCTGGACCTTCCCGGTCACTCCCCAAATATTCCGCAGAGGTTTTAAGCATGTTAGAACCAATAAATTCCTCCGTACTCTTGTACGATCCTCACAACGAAAGACGCACCACCTTGAAGCGGTTCATTTCCGCAAACCATCCGTGCAAGGCAATCGGAGACATATCAGTAGCGGGCGAGTTGATCGCCTCGGGCCAATTCGACGTTCTCGTCACCGAATTCGAAGGCGATGACAGTTTCGAATTGATTTCAACGGCGCAGTTTCTCGCGCCCGACATGGCGTTGGTGATGACCACGGAGGCTGAGTCCTCGCGGTTTGTCGTCGATCTCTTTCGGGCCGGAGTTTCGGATGTCGTATTGCGTCCGTTCGATCTCGATGAACTGGAAACCGCTCTGACGCGTGCGATCGCCAAGGCCGAGATCTCGAAGTCGAGAAACCGATACTACGAAGGACTCGAAGGCCAGATCGTCGAAGGGAATTCAAAACTAGAACAGGCGCTGGAAGGAATCGAAAAATCCTACGGCGTAACTCTAAAGGCGTTGATTCAGGAATTGGAAACACGCGATGCGGAAACGCACGGTCATTCCGAACGCGTTGTGACATACAGTCTTCGACTCGCGCACGAGATCGGTCTCGACCAGGAGCAGCGTCGCGATTTGGAACTCGGTGCCTTGCTTCACGACATCGGAAAAATCGGCGTGCCGGATGCGATTCTCAGAAAGCCCGGAAAACTCGACGAACGCGAGTGGGAAAAGATGCGTCTTCATCCGATTCAAGGCCATCGAATCCTGCGCAACATCTCGTTTTTGGAAGGCGCGTCGAGGGTTGTACTCCAGCATCATGAGCGATGGGATGGGAAAGGATATCCAAACAAGCTTCGGGGCAACGAGATCGACATCTGCGCGAGGGTTTTTGCAATCGCCGACGCGTTTGACGCGATGACCAGCGATCGAGTCTATTCGCGCGGAATGACATTCGACGAGGCCTATGAAGAACTAAAGAAATGCGCAGGTTCGCAATTCGACCCCGAAATAATCGAAGCCTTCAATCTCGTGCCGCGCACAGACTGGGAGATCCTGCGCAGCCGTTCGCTCAAGGAACGCCACGAACTGTTTTCCTTCCAAACGATCATCGACGAACTCGTCTATTCGCAAAGACATTTCGAGATGGTGCATTGAGGGGGGAGTTACGAGTTTCGAGTTTTGAGTTCGGTTGGGGAGGTAGTCCTTTTCACTAGCCGGATTATGCGAGGCAAGACGACGGCCTTTACCACAATTTCATTTGCCCCCAATTCCCCTGTCGCAAGCGGCAGGGGTTTTTCAATTTGGGCTTTCAGCAACATGGGTTTCCAACAACTTGAGTCGAGATCAAGAGGAACCAATCATCTTGGCTACCAAAAACCTGAGTTCACTCCAAAAAGTTGGTTTGGGAAGAATAGGTCATTGTTTTCAGTCACAACGGTTCGATATTGATGAAAGACCCCTGCCGGCTTGTCCGGCAGGAGGCAAAGGTCCGTAGCTACGGCCGTTAAATATATGGTATGTTGGGGTTTATGGCTGTTCTGGAAGGGGCTGACCTTATTCACCTGCCGCACAAGGCAGCAGGGGCCTCCGGATCAACCAATGTGGTTTGGACTAGCTGCTGACCTCATTCACCTGCCACACAAGGTGGCAGGGGTCTTGCCTGGCGTCCCTGAGGATCAATTTTACGGGTGGGTTTTCTCATTGAATCGATCTTTAAGAGTGAATTCAACACTTGGTCCACTCTAAAAAGTAAAGTTAAGGGACTAAGTTGTAAAAAGATCAGGATTTTCCGTTTCTGACTCGAGCGCACCAGGGAGATAAATAGCCGGGGTGCGCAACCACCGTGTGATAGTCAGGAAACTCTCCTAACCACATTAGTGGTGTTTGGAATGCAGCAATTACGGGCGTTTCTCCGCGCCGGTACCCGGCGCGAACATTGTATTTATGTTCACCGTGGGTTCCGCGCAAAGCCGCTCCACCCACGGCCAAAATCTACGTGACGCTATGCGTCCGAATAGGAAGTTCCGGATTTTGGAATAAAACCGACTTTTTAGAGTGGACTCAACACTTGGAACTTGGAACTTGGAACCTGGAACTTGGAACACCCTCATCTCCCCAACCGCCACCCACAAACCTAGTACTGCCTCTTCAGCCTCGCTTCCTGCATTATTTTTGCGCCGAGCTCCTCTACCGACATCTGCGTTGAATTCAGAAACGGCACCTTTGCACGCCTGAACATCGCTTCTGCCTGAGCTATTTCATATTGGCATTGACGCGAAGAGGCGTAACTGTCGCGGTTGTAACGCTCCTGCCGGATCTGTTGGAGGCGGAACGGTTCGATCGTAAGGCCGAAGAGTTTATCGTGGTGCTTTTGAAGCACCTCGGGGAGTTTGTTGGCGTCAAGCTCTTTGTCCGTCAACGGATAGTTGGCCGCATATACCCCGTACTGAAGCGCCAGATACAGGCAGGTCGGCGTCTTCCCCGAGCGGGAAACCCCGACGATGACAATCTGCGCGCGTTTGTACGCCCGCGTTTCGATCCCGTCATCGGTTTCAAGCGCATAATTCATCGCGCCGATTCTTTCGGCGTAGCCCTTCGCATTCGACATCCCGTGGATCACGCCCACCTTGTGCGACGAACGCGTGCCGAGCACCGTTTCAAGCGGATTTACAAACGTCTCAAACAGATCGAAAAACTCGCAATCGCTGTTTTTAATGATCTTTCGTATGTCGTCATCGACGAGAGTCGCGAATACGACCGGCCTTTCGTTGACCTCATGAATCGCGGCATCGATCAAATCCACCGCCTGGAGTGCCTTCTCCGCGGTGTCGACAAACGGCAGCACCTCTACGGTAAATCTGACGTTTGGAAACTGGCTTAAGAGCGAATTTCCAAGCGCTTCGGCGGTAACACCTGTTCGGTCGGAAATGATAAAGGCGAATCTGTTGAGTTGTTCCATACAAAATTAGGCGGAGCGGTTTTGTTGAACTATTATCATAGTAGATAGGTTCCAACATGCAATAAAAGCGCGTCTTCGAGCGTTTGTTGATCAGTCAAATGATCAAACGCCGAGACTACGCGTCGGTGGCGTTCGGAATGCAGTAATTACGGGCGTATCCCCGCGCCGGTACCCGGCGCGAATGTCGTGTTTGTCGATACCGTGGGTTCCGCGCAAAGTCGCTCCACCCACGGCCACATATCTCCGTGAGGCCACGCCTCCGAATAGGACGTTCCGGAGTTTGGAATAAAACTGACTCGCTTGAGTGGACTCAGCTCCCGAACTTGGAACTCTGGAACCTGGAACTTGGAACTGACTACATCCCCTATGAAAAAGAATATTATTTGGTTTGGCGAGCTCGACATGAACGACGTCGAGCGTGTTGGCGGGAAGAATGCTTCGCTTGGCGAGATGATCCGAAATCTGGCGTCCGCAGGGATCTCGGTTCCCGATGGATTTGCGACAACCGCCGACGCGTTTCGGGATTTTCTTTCTCAGAACGATCTCGAAAAGCGTATCGACGAACGGCTTTCGAGCCTTGATGTGTCGGACGTAGTTGCGCTTGGCGAAGCGGGAAATCAGATCAGAGGCTGGATCGCCGATGCCTCGTTGCCGGCGGATCTCGAAGGCGAGGTGCGTACGGCGTACGAAAAGCTTTCGGAGGGAATCGATGGCGGGGCGTCGGTGGCGGTTCGGTCTTCCGCAACCGCCGAAGATCTTCCCGAGGCGTCGTTTGCAGGGCAACAGGAGACGTTTCTAAACGTCAGCGGGATCGACGCGGTGCTCGAAAGGATCAAAGACGTTTTCGCATCGCTCTACAACGACCGTGCTATCGCATATCGCGTCCATCAGGGATTCGAGCATTCGGAAGTCGCGCTTTCGGCGGGGGTTCAAAGAATGGTTCGCAGCGATCTGGGTTCGAGCGGCGTTATGTTCAGCATCGATACGGAGAGCGGTTTTGAGGATGTCGTTCTGATTACCTCGTCTTTCGGACTCGGCGAATGCATCGTACAGGGTTCGGTAAATCCCGATGAGTTTTACGTCCTAAAGTCTTCTCTCGCCGAAAACAAAAGCGCGATCGTTAGAAGACACAGGGGTTCGAAGGCTCAGAAGATGATTTATGGCGAGGGCAAATCGGTTGAGATCGTACCGGTTGCCGAAGCCGACAGTCTTGGATTCTCGCTGAGCGATGGGGATGTTGAGGAACTGGCGCGGATGGCGGTTGCGATCGAGAATCACTACGGGCGTCCGATGGATATCGAATGGGGCAAGGACGGCCTCGATGGCCGGCTCTATATGCTTCAGGCGCGGCCGGAAACCGTAAAATCCCGTGGATCGAAGAACGTCATACAACGATATGTATTGAAGGATACAAACGAACCCGTTTTGGTTTCGGGCAGAAGCATCGGCCAAAGGATCGGCAGCGGAAGGGTGCGCGTTGTGCACAGCGTTTCCGAGATCGGAAAGGTCGAGGCGGGAGACGTTTTGGTTACGGATATGACGGATCCGGATTGGGAGCCGGTGATGCAGCGATCGGCGGCGATCGTTACAAATAGGGGCGGAAGAACATGCCATGCGGCGATCATCGCGCGCGAACTTGGAGTGCCGGCGGTGGTCGGATGCGGAAACGCAACCGAGGTCATGGAAGGAGTTGAAACCGCGACGGTTTCCTGTGCTGAAGGCGACGAGGGAAAGGTTTACAGAGGCGAGTTGGAGTTTGAAATAAACGAGACGAGTCTCGACACGCTTCCGGAGCTTTCATTCAAGATCATGCTCAATCTAGGAAGCCCCGAGCGCGCGTTTGATTTCCAAAGTCTTCCAAACCACGGCATCGGGCTGGCGCGGCTTGAGTTCATAATCAACAACATGATCGGGATTCATCCGAAGGCGCTGCTCGGCTATGACCACATGGATAATGAGACGAAAGTTTATATCGACAAAGCGACGGGCGGCTACAAAAACCCTGTCGATTTTTATGTCACAAAGCTTGCCGAGGGAATCGGCACACTTTGCGGCGCTTTTCGCGGAAAGCCCGTGATCGTCAGGCTCTCGGATTTCAAATCAAACGAATACGCGAATATGTACGGCGGAGCGATCTTTGAACCCGAAGAAGAGAATCCAATGATAGGTTTTCGCGGCGCCTCGCGTTACATATCTTCGTCCTTTCGCGATTGCTTCAAGCTTGAATGCGATGCGATAAAGCGTGTTCGCAACGAAATGGGTCTCAAGAATCTTGAGATCATGATTCCGTTTGTACGGACGTTGGAAGAGGCCGACGATGTGATCGAATTGCTTGCCGAAAACGGTCTTGTTCGCGGCGAGGACGGTCTGCGCGTGATCATGATGTGCGAGATTCCCTCGAACGCGATTCTGGCGGATGAGTTTCTCGAAAGATTCGACGGCTTTTCGATCGGCTCGAATGACCTGACGCAGTTGACGCTTGGATTGGATCGCGATTCCGGGCTGATCGCTCATCTTTTCGATGAACGCAATCCGGCAGTGAAGAAGCTCTTGAGCATGGCGATAGCTTCGGCAAACAAGGCGGGCAAATACATCGGGATCTGCGGACAGGGTCCTTCGGATCATCCGGATCTCGCGAAATGGCTTATGGATCAGGGAATCGACAGCGTGTCGTTGAATCCTGACTCGGTTGTTGAAACCTGGGTTTATTTAGCTTAAGGAGTTACGAGTTCGGGTTTTGAGTTTTGAATTCTTTCGGGTGAGCTTGGCTTTTTTGGTCAAACGGATCTTTGGTTTGAGATCTTCAGGGGATCCTTGGCGGTTTGTTTGGGTATGGCAAATCGCTGGTATCATTGTGTGTTGCTCGGCGACTTTTATGCCGGGTGTTTTTGATTTGGCATGTTGATTGGAGATTTTGATTTCGAGTTACCGGAAGCTCAGATTGCGCAAACACCGCTTTTGAAGCGGGATTCTTCTCGGCTTCTTGTTGTTGATCGAACCAAAGGCAGTTATTCGGATGCGGGGTTTTCGGATCTCCCGGAGTACTTGCGTGAAGGCGATGTTTTGGTGGTCAACAACACCCGCGTATTCCCGGCACGGCTCTTTGGGAAATCCGAAACTGGCGCGAATATCGAGATCTTTCTTATCGAAGAACTCGAAGACGGTTTGTGGTCGGTTTTGGCAAAACCGGGCAGGCGTCTTTCGGTTGGAAAGAGAGTTGATTTTGCCGACGGCTTTAGCGCCGAAGTAATCGAAAAGGATGCAACGGGAAGGGTTTCGGTGCGTTTTTCTGCCGACGGGGATCTTTACGATGCACTCGACCGATATGGTCGAACGCCATTGCCGCCGTATATCAAACGCGATCGCGAGGCTCCCGAAACCGATCGTGAGAGATATCAAACGCATTTTGCCAAGGAACGCGGTGCGATCGCCGCACCAACGGCGGGTCTTCATTTTACGCCGGAGCTTTTAGCGAGGATAAAGGATCTCGGAATCGAGGTTTGCGAGATCACGCTGCACGTTGGATACGGAACATTTGAGCCCGTACGGGTTGAAGATTTATCGGAACATCGTGTGGCGGGCGAACGGTTTGAGATCGGAAAGGATGTCGCCACAACGGTCAATCTGGCGAAAAAGGATGGACGACGCGTGGTTGCGGTTGGCACGACTTCGACGAGGGCGCTTGAATCCGCCGCCGTTGAGAACGGTACGATCGTTCCCGGAAAAGGTGTCGCCGGGCTGACGATAGTTCCGGGGTATGGCTTCAAGATCGTCGATGCCATGATCACGAACTTCCATTTACCAAGGTCATCGCTTTTGGTTCTCGTCTCGACCTTCGGGGGGCACTCGTTGATAATGGATGCCTACAAGCACGCCGTAGCCAACGGATATAGATTCTACAGCTATGGCGATGCGATGATCGTTAGTTGAAAATCGTTCGGGTGAGGGTTTTTCGGAAGAGTTCCAGGTTCGCTGGGAACCGTTCCAAGTTCCAAGAGTTCCAAGTTCCAAGTTTTTGTGGCTTATATTGAGTGGTTTCAGCTTTTCGGAACGCGAAGGCAACGGAAGATACCTAATTGGTCCGAAACGGGCACCTTTGCAGAGAGTCTTGGAACTTTGAACTTTTGGAACTTGGAACCTCCGACGGCTCCGCGTCGGGCGAACCTCCGACGGCTCCGCGTCGGGCGAACCTTCGACGGCTCCGCGTCGGGCGAACCTTCGACGGCTCCGCGTCGGGCGAACTTGGAACTCTGCATGTTCACATGGCCGTAATACAGAAAATCAAAGAGTTTTTCGAACCCAAGGAACCGGAGTCGCTGGAAGCCGTTGTGCCGGCGGCCAAGACCACGTATTCGATAAAACCGCTGCGAAAGGACAGACTTCCGGATCTCTTGAGTTTGAGCGTGCGTTCGTTCAAGGGAAGCGAATCATACAATCGCGATACTTTCGAATATCTGTTGAACGAACCCAGATTTCTTGGTTATCAGGCGGTTTCCGCCGAAGGCGCCTTGGCGGGGTTTATCTTTATCGCCGCAAACAATGGTTCTATCGCGCATGTGACAACGGTCGCCGTCGCGCCCGAGCACCGAAAAAGGGGAATCGGCGCAAAACTGATGGAGTATTCGGAACGCGCGCTTAGATCGAAGGGGCTGGATTCTGTTGTTTTGGAGGTTAGGGTTTCAAACTACGGCGCCCAGAATCTTTACACTTCACTTGGGTATGTGATCATTCAAAAGATCCAGTCATACTACAGTGACGGCGAAGACGCCTTTCTGATGTCGAAATCCATTGTCATTTGATTTCATGAGCAAGACGCACGGTAAATTTTTTGATTGCCCAATCTACCCAATCACGGACAGAAGCCTCAGCGGACTTTCCCACAAAGAGCAAATAGAAAGCATCGCTGATACCGGCGTGCGTATGATACAGATTCGTGAAAAACATTTGGATTCCGGCACGTTTTTCAAAGAAGCCTCGGACTCGATCGCTGTCACCCGCCGGTTTGGAATAAAGCTGATTATCAACGATCGGGTCGATATCGCAATGGCGGTTGGCGCCGACGGGGTTCATCTCGGGCAAACCGATCTCCCGCCGGTCGAAGCGAGGAAGCTCCTTGGCGATGACGCGATCATCGGGTTTTCAACGCATGACAGCAAGCAAGCCATTGAAGCGCTGAAAATGCCGATTGACTATCTGGCGTTTGGGCCGGTGTTTGAAACCACAACAAAAGCGGATCCCGATCCCGTTACAGGTGTCGATAAGCTGATCGAAATCAGAAAGTTGGCAGGCAAGATGCCGCTTGTGGCGATCGGCGGAATAAAAACCGCAAACTTTTCTAAAGTTCTCGGAGCGGGCGCCGATATGGCTGCTTTGATTAGTGAAATCTGGACAAACAAACGGGAACCTCGGGCTGTTGTGGCGGAATTTATCGGACGATCGCGATAATTTCGCAATTTTCAATTGGCGTAAAATGTTCAACAATTACAAACAAATAACAAAAATGTCTTGCAATTAGTTCTTACTTCCTTCAGAATAGGAGTTGGTCGCCCCGCACACCACGGCCACTACGCTCACGTTCGTCTTTCGAAGCTTTCAGACACTGCTTTCAAATACTTCAAGGAGTCGTTTCCAAACAAATGAGTCTACTCGACGTAGCACCGATCATCGAGCAGATGCTGCTCATATCCGAGAACGTTTCCGACCTGAACTTTTCAACCGGTCAAAAGCCGCAGGTGGAAATCAACGGTACCCTGTACTCCGCATCTCCGCTGGGTCTTGGAAAGCTGACTTCTTTCCAAACCGAGATGATCGCGATGGCATTGCTGCGCGACAATCCCGAGGCTTCTGCGCTTCTAGCCAGAAACGGCACAACGGATCTCAGTTGGAGTTTGCCGGCGAGATGCCGTTTTCGTGTAAACATCTTTCAGCAAAGGGGTTCGTTCTCGATCGTGATGCGTGTGATTCCGCACGAAATCCCGAGTTTTGAGTCGCTCCATATTCCGCTCCATCTTTCCGAAATCTGCGAAATGAGAAACGGTCTCGTGCTGTTAACCGGTCCTACGGGTTCCGGTAAGAGTTCGACTCTCGCCGCGATCATCGATCAGATCAACAAAACCAAGAGCTATCACATCGTTACGATCGAAGATCCGATCGAATTTCTGCATTCGCACAAGAAGTCGACGATCAACCAGCGCGAAGTTGGCTCCGATACAAAGGATTTTGCATCGGCCCTCCGCGCCGCACTTCGTCAGGCGCCGAAAGTAATTCTGGTCGGCGAAATGCGTGACCTCGAAACCGCTGAAATCGCTCTCGAAGCCGCGGAAACGGGCCACCTTGTGCTTTCAACGCTTCACACGATAGACGCATCAAAAACCATCGACCGTATCATCGGTCTCTATCCGAAAAACGAAGAAAAGATTATCCGAACACGTCTCGCGCAAACTTTCCGATACATCGTTTCGCAACGCCTAATACCAAAAGCGGATGGAAAAGGACGCGTCGCGGCGGTCGAAATAATGAAGTCAAACCCGCGTACCCGCGAGTATATCGAGAAGGGTGAATCGGACGGAAAGACGCTTCTTGACGCCATACGCGACGGCGAAATCGACGGCATGCAGGATTTCGACGGCGTTATCCGTGACATGATCCAGAAGGAGTTGATCACATTGGAAGACGGACTTTCGTACGCCACCAACCAAAACAACCTTCTGCTTCAACTCAAGGGGCTCGCCTCAACCGAAGATTTTGTCGCGCAATCAGAAGAGATTCAAGAAGCAATTCCGAAAATCACACCGATGTCGCCGCCGATGCCTTCAAAGAGCAGCGTACTCGACATGATGGAGTAAACGCCGAAAACCCAAGTAGGATTTAGACAGCAAAAGAGCACTAAAGAGATGATAATTCGTTGCGATAATTGTTCGGTTTCACTGCAGCTTGACGAGTCGAAGGTACCCGGAAAAGCGTTTACCGTAAGATGTCCCAGATGTCAGAATCTGGTTCGCGTCGCCTTGTCGGAGGATGGTCACAACACAACGGTTGACCAACTAGCCAACAACGGACCGGCGCCTGCGATCGATAAGAATGGCCAGGAGTTTCAAATGAGGGAATCGGAGTTTCAGATCAACTCCGCACTCAAGTCGCTCCTGATGGCGCTTCAAACAGAAAAAAAGACGCTCGAATCCGACGACAACAAATCAGAAAAACCCAGAAGAGTGTTGCTTTGCATGGGTGCTTATTGCGATGCGACTGCGAATATTCTGGTACAAGCCGGTTTCAAGGTCTATATCGCCAAAACACCGGCCCAGGCAAATGAACGCCTGCGCGAAGGCAAAACCGAGATCCTTCTCTTCTCGCCCGATTTCGCCGCCGAGTTTGGCGGGACCGCGATCATTCAGCAAAAGATCAACGCCATGTACGCATCGGAGCGGCGAAGACTGTTTCTTGTTTCGATCGAGGATGGAGCGACTACGCTAAACGCGCACGAAGCGTTTTTGAGGAACTTGAATCTAATCATAAGCAGCGACGATCTTCAGCAATTGCCTTTGATTCTGAATCGCTCGCTCCAGGACTTCAACGATTTGTATCTCTATTTCAATAGGGCTACCGGTGCGGAAGCGATATAAGGATTAGGGATCAGGCCGAAAAATAGGCCTCGATCTTGAGGTTTCCAAACAAATCTTGAAAAGGGCTCGCAATTGGGTTAACCCCATGCGCGGGCCCTTATCTCGTTCAGGCTTTCCGAGCGGAGCAGTTCGCCGTTTTCAAAAACGGTTTCCAATACAGACTCCGGAGACGCGATGTCCGTTGCGTTCGGAATCACGATTGTCGAAAACCCGTCGTCGGTTCTTACCAAATCCAGCCGGCCCTTTTTGCTTGTCTTGCCTGAATCGGTGACGGGTTGTTTGTAAACCTCCCGCAGAGTACCGTCCACGACTACCGCCGAGCATTTGTAGGCGAATCTGAGCGTATCGCGATCGACCTTTTGCAGAAGGCTTCCACCGATTCCAAAAGCGACGTTTGACGCTGAAAATCCGTCCGCTTTTATACGTTCAAGGATCTTGCGTATCGAAGCCGGATTGACGCCGTCGCCTTGAATGACGCGAACGTTGTTTAACACGCGGTACCCCTTCGAGTTGGTTTCGGTTCCAAACTTTTCCGCAAGAATCGTGGTTATCCTCGCGACTACTTCGATCGGATCGCCCGAGTCGGGTCGCAGCACGACGGTCGCCCCGGATCGCACGACTTCGTTGCGAAGCTCCTCTCCCCAAATCTTTTCAACGGCTTCATAGATGTTCCACGAATCCGATACCACCGCGACGAGGCTCCCTGGTTTTGCGAAATTCGTAAGCATGTTTCGATACGCGAGTGCCTCGTTTTCGCGACCCCACGCCGTCATCGTCGAGTGTTCGGCGGCGGGAATCGAAAAGCCCGCCATCTCCGAGGAGTAGTTGTCGCGATGAAGGAGAAGAGCGGCCATCGTGTCGGTTCCAAAGAAGTTGACGAGATGAGCGGCGCCACCAATGGCGGCAGTCTCGCCCGAAGAAACGCCCCGGCTCCCGAAATCATGGAGCTTGAAATTGATCTCGCTATCGGGATCGTCCGCGGTTTCATTGAGGAATGAATAGATGTCGCGCTTTATGTGATAGCTCAGCGTCGCTACCGTGATCGGATACCAGATCCTCATCAACTGCGTTTCAAACCAGCTCGTCAGCCAATAGAATTCCGGATCGGTATTTTCAACCGTCATCAAGGCATTGCGCAGCGGAACCCTGGTTCCTTCGGCAACCGCTCGAACCCTCAAGGGCAACCGGCCTTCATGCTTCTTAACGAGATTTGTCCAGCCATCCTTGTTAAATGGAAGCCCGTGAGCGGTTATTACGTGATCCGCTTCCTCCACCATTTCAAGGTTGAATGGTTCTCGAAAGTATTGCCTGAGGATGTATTGGAGACCGAAAAATACGGTTTCGCGCCATTCTGTTTCCGAGCCGCGGCTCTCGAGATACGAGTGTACGAGCGTTGTGTTTGGCGGGTACTGGAGCCAGTGCGAAGCCTTGTAACTGTCGGTGTCGATGATGCGGTTAAACTTGGACATGACTATATTTACCGTTTTCGAAGTGCTGGCTCAAACGGCGTTTCTCTTTTCACATATAAGACGCATTCCGAATTTCGGCCTCAGCGTCATCAACGGTTTCAAACCGAAAACTTGTTCGGGGTGCAATTTGAAATTCCAACGCGATGCAAAGACGGAAACCAAAAGTATCAGTTCCATCCATGCAAAACTCTCTCCAACACAACTTCGAACACCCTTGCTGAAAGGGATATAAACAAACTCCTGACCTTTTTGGCGTATCGAAGCACGCGTCCATCTATCCGGAACAAATTCGCCGGCCCGGTCCCAAAATCTGGAATCGCGATGAATTACGTACGGGCTGAGGATGATCAATGAGCCCTTTGGCACATGGAAACCACCAAGCGAGTGCTCCTCAATCGCGAGTCTCCCCAACGCCCACGCCGGAGGAAAGAGACGCATCGATTCCGCAATCACCGATTCGGTGAAGGGTAGTTTTGGTACATCTTCAAAAGTTGGAAGCCTGCCAGCGAGCACCGCATCGAGCTCCCCTTGAAGTTCCGCGGCTACTTTTGGGTTCTGCGCGAGGAGAAAAAGCGTAAAGACCAATGCGTTGGCGGTCGTCTCGTGGCCGGCGATGAAAAGCGTCAGCGCCTCGTCGCGCACCTCTTTGTCGGACATTCCAAGACCCGAGTTTTCATCTTGAGCAAGCAAAAGCATCGAAAGCAGATCGCCGTGATCCTCTTCGGTTTTGCGACGCTCTTCGATGACCCTGAAGATCACCGAATCGAGATTCGCACGGGCATTTCGAGATTTGCGAGCGGCGGCCAAAGGAAGCTTTTCGAGGTAGTTCGAGAACGGCAGAAGCATGAAATCAAACCGATCCATGAGATCGGTCATCGCCTGCCCGACCTCGTCCGCGGCGCCGCTGACGTCCGTACCAAAGAGTGTTTTTCCAACGATCCTCAACGTCAGCCGCGCCATTTCGCGATCGATTTCAAGCGTCTCTCCTTCGCGCCAACCGGCACACAAATCATCCGCATATTCCGACATCGAGGCGGCGTATTCCGCAATCCGCTGTTTGTGAAAAGCGGGTTGGATCATTCTCCTATGCCTGAGATGTCGCTCGCCCTCGCTTGTCAGCAATCCCTCGCCGAGAAGTGGTTTGGCGCGCTGCAACGCGACGCCTTTGTGAAACTTTGAGTGATTGGTGACGAGAACGTCGCGTATCAAATCCGGATGGTTTATGAAAAAGGAAGGACGATTGAACATCCGCATTCCGGCAACGTCGCCCAGCTCCGATAGGCTCGTCAAAAACCCGGTCGGGTCTTTTCGAAACTTGAAGAAATGCCCTCCGAAAATATTTCCCCGGACGGTCGGAGCATTGCGGGATTTCATGGGTTTAGTTTATCAGAAGAGAAGGGGGAGGGAGTTGCGAGTTTTGAGTTTTAAGTTTCGAGTTTTTGTGGGTTACGGGGCTGTTGGATCTTAGAGAAGTACTATCTGTAAGAATTGTGTTGTGCGGGGGTTTCCGGAATCCACAAACGTGGCTCGCCCGTGTTTTTCATTCCTGGAAAATTGGGACGGGGCGTTTTGAATTGTTCCGAACACTTAATCCTGTTAATTTTGAAGATATGTCAGAAGCAAAGAAACAAAAGGTAAAACCCGATATTCGGGCCATTACGAGACTCGTCCCTCCATCGGGAAATCTGGTGCAGGGACAATCCGAACTCCCCATTGATCCTCGCCTTGCGAAGGAAGCGGCCGATATCATCGCCGCCAGCCGAAATCACTACGGGGGTAGCGAGGGTGACGCGAATCTTAGAATCGCTGTTGCTGAGAAACTAGCCAAATATAATGGTGTAAATGTTGATGTCAATGCGCGCCCCTTCGAGTTGCTGATCACGACCGGCGGAACGGGTGCGTTGATCGGTATCGCGCACAGCTTTTTCAGAGGCAAATCGGTAGTCGTTTTCGAGCCGTATTATCCGTATCATCGTCGGATCATCGAAGAATTCGGCGGACGTACGGAGGTTGTCGAAACTGATGACGATCTGAGATTCGATAAAGATCTCTTGAAAATGCATTGCCGCCAACTCAAGGATCGCACCGAGTATCCGCTTGCGGCGATAATCGTTTGCACGCCTTCCAACCCTACAGGAAAGGTGATGACGCGTGAAGAACTCGAAACGATAGCTGAAATCGCCGAGGAACTCGATCTTCTGGTTGTATCTGATGAGGTTTATGAGCACTACGTGATGGGCGAGAATCCTCATCTTCCGATCGCGACGTTGCCGGGAATGTGGGATCGGACGATAACCGTCAATTCGTTTTCAAAATCGTGGAACATCTCCGGTTGGAGACTCGGATACGCCTATGGCAACGGCGAACTTATCGCCAAGGTCAACAACGCCCTAAATGTTGTTTACGTATGTCCGGTGACTCCGCTTCAAGCCGCCCTGTCTTCCGTATTGATGTCGGAGGAAGGCTACTACGAGAAGCTTCGAACAAAGTTTGAGGCGAAACGGGATTACGTTTCAAAAGAGCTCGTCGATCTCGGTTTTGAAATTTACGACTCCGGTTCGGGCTTCTATCTTTGGACGAGAATTCCGGAAGGTAATAACGACGCGATCAAGTTCAACGAGATGCTTATGGCAAAAGCGAACGTCGCCGGAACACCGGGCGCGGCTTTCGCCGACAGCGATCGTTGGGACGCGTTTATGAGAATTTGCGTCGCACGCGAGGATTCGATACTGGAAAGCGCGATGGCCGGATTCAGGAAGGCGATCAAAGGGTAGGCCGACAAATAATCGGGTTTATTGTTTATCGGGAGGTTTGAGGAGAACCGCCCGATTCTTTTTGGCTATGAGACTTCCAAATCCCCATTCCATCGTAGATTTCGAGGTTCGGTTTCATGATGAGTCGTGGGACGAAGCTGCGGAAAGGATATTGCAAGGCGAGGGTTTGTCAGGGTTTTCGATTAAACGGCTCGATACCGGCGACCATATCGTCTATTCAGTTTCCAAGGATTCGATACTGAAAATCTTTAATGGATTTTCCGATGGTTTCAACCGCGAGAAATCGATGCTTGAGCTTTTGTCGGGCTCCAAGGTGGTTAACGTTCCAAAGATTTTCAAATCAGGCAATCTCTTTGGTTACGACTACTTGCTGCTCGGCAGAATACCGGGGCGCACACCCCTTCGTGCCGAACTCCTGAAATTGGGAAAAACTGAGAGAAATCGTTTTCTCGACCAACTCGCGAATTCGCTTCGTTCGATACATGAGACCGACGCGAGCGGGCTGCCGAATAACTGGGATGAATTCGTGGCAGAAGGAGTTGAAAACACTGTACAACGCCAAAGGCAGGCAGGCGTAAATCCGGCGGTCGTCGATGCGCTCCCTGGGTTTCTCGCGTCAAACCTTCCAATCCTTGACCAATGCGAAACCGGGTTCGCTCTTCACGGTGACGTTCATTTGCGAAACCTGCATGTCGAAGAATCCGCAAGCGGCTGGAATCTCACGGGATTGTTCGATTTTGCCGATTCAAGGGTTGGACCCGTCGAATACGATTTCCTTGCGCCGACGGTATTGATTTTCCAAGGGTTGGGCAAAATCCAGAGAGACTTTTTTCGTGCTTATGGATATGAGGATTCTCAAATCGATGAGGGGTTTCGCCGCAAACTCATGTTGCTCACGGTTCTTTATGAATCTTCAAATCTAAGGAATTACGCCAAGCACCTGGCTCCTGAAGCGACAGACTACTCGCTTCAGGAACTGGAGCTAGGTATTTGGAACTTCGCCTGACTCAAACCTCAAGGTGCGTCCGAGCCTGCCAGATTTCGGGAAAGAACTTCTTCGTCAATGTCGTACGAAGATAGTTGGCGCCATCGGAACCACCGGTTCCGCGTTTCATGCCAAGCATTCGTTCTACCATCAGAACGTGATGATAACGCCAGAGCGAGATGTTTTCATCATGCTCGATAAGCAGATCCTGCATGATGAAAAGCTCCGGATACTCCTCCGGTTTTCTTAGAATCCGAACGATCGTTTCGATCTTCTGATCCGAATCGCCGACTTCAAAGCCTTCTCTCGCAACGAGTTCCCAGAAAGCGTCGGGAAGCGACGGAGCGTCAAATCTCTTTTGCAGTCTTGCATGTGCAAACTCGTCAAATTCGAAAAAGTCGAGGATTTTCTGATCCTTGGCTCCGGAGACGAACTCCAGCTCGCGGAATTGCATCGACTGAAAGCCGCTTGCGGGGTTGAGCTTGTCTCGGAATTCGAGGAAACCGATTTGAGCCATCGTTTCGAGAATGTGGATTTGCGAAACCATCACTCGCTCGATCGACGTCGCGGCCTTAAGAGAATGATTTACGCGGAATTTTCGACCCTCGTTCAACCAGCCGATCGAGGCATCGATTTCATGCAATACCTGCTTGAACCAAAGTTCGTATGTCTGGTGGATGACAATGAAAAGCAGCTCATCGTGGCTGACAGGATCCGATAGCGTTTCCTGAAGCTCGATAAGTTCCCGTACTTTAAGGTATTGGTTATAAGACAGTTTTGGATTCTTGCCGTATTCTTCCATTCAATAAACTCCCGGGATCGACCCTCGCGACCCAACAAAATAGCGATCTAAAAATATTGACTCGAAATATGCGTAAAACTAAATAGTTGTCTAAAAATTTCAACGATCTTGAAACCAATCTTCTGCGGAAAGAACCCTCAAGTCAATTTGGCGTAATGCCGAACAGACAAACCTTTCCGATTCCTTCGTGCATCCCAAACTATTGATTCGAAAACCACCTCATGAGGCAACAACCGGGTTTGAACGTGAAAATCCGGTTGCAAAGGTAGGAGCTAAAAAGCGCTCAAGGAGAATTCAATGAAAAGAAGGGAATTTTTGGCGACGTGCGCCGCGGTACCCGTTCTCGCAAACATCGCCGGAGCAAAATCTTACACCACTTGGTTTGACAAGGATTTCGATTGCCCGCTTTGCAAAACTTCAAACACTTTTATGGTAATCGGCAGTTACGGGAGTTATATCTACGGCTGGCCTTCAAAATACCAATTGATTTTCTGGCCGGTAACGGATAGCCCGTCCGTCTATTGCTGCAGAAACTGCAAGCTCTCGCTCTTTCTTTGGGATTTTGATGAATTCCCAAAAGAGAAGTTTGAGGAAGCTCGGAAGATCCTAAAGGATATCAAGCTGACTTTTGAGAATGGAAAATATTCACAAGTTGCTATGACAACAAGGCTTGAGATCGCAGAGAAGATATATGGGCTTTTGGACAAGAAGCAGGAGTTTTGGTGTCGCTTTCATCGGATACTCGGATATCACCATTCCGCGGAAGGAGATCAGGACAAAGCCTCAAAATCCCGTAAAAAGGCGCTCGAAATCGCTACCGAGATGATCGCGAAAAAGGATGATTCGCTGGATCTGAAAACACAGATTCTAATCAGCGGTGCGATGAAGCATTTTCTAAAAGAGGATCTTGGAGCCGAAGCGGATTTCAAAAAAGCGCTCGCTACAAAATTTGAGGATAAGGAGGCCTCGGCGGAGGAAGCCGCGTCCGCCGAAAAGAACATCAACTCGTTTATCGAGGAGTATCTTACGGCGATCAAGAGCGACAAACCCCCGCGGGGTGAGGATCAATAGTACGTATCCTGCCGGTTGTTGGATTTATCAAGAAACTGCCCGTAGCGCGAAAACCTCCAAATTGCGCTGGACCATAAGTAAACGCGTTGAAGAGGATCTCCCGAACCTCTTCAACGACTCCTTTCCCAATGCGATCTCACTCCTTGAAACGCAGACGACAAATTCAACGCAAAAAGTTCTTGACAAAGAATTAATGATTCGTTAAATTTCCCGTCAATCTGTCATAAACACTACTAAAACGAAGTAAAAACCCCGAAAATCTTGCAGTTTAAGATTTGCAGCTTGCTTGGAAACGAGCGTGATTGTGCGCTTCCCGGTATTGTTTCCCTGGCGTGATTCTTGATTGATCACTTCGGCGCCTATCGATCCGAAGGATCTGCACGAGCGGACACCCGCGCTAATTCACTGAGGTTTGTAGGAGGAATTACGAAAGTTATGTCTAAAGAGGTCGGCACTGTGAAGTGGTTCAACAATGCTAAGGGCTATGGTTTTATTGAGCAGAATGGGGAGCAGGATATTTTTGTTCACTACAGCGCGATAGCAGGAGAAGGTTATAAAACACTAATTCAGGGGCAAGAAGTGGAGTTTGAAGTGACCAACGGACCCAAGGGGCCGCAAGCTGAAAACGTTAGCAAGGTGTAGCAACCAAACAACTGCAAGTAAAAAAAAGACCAGAGTGATCTGGTCTTTTTTTATGGTTGTTCATCGGTTCGGGCATTTACATGAGTTCTTCGCCTTTCGCTTTGAGTCTGCGTCTCCACAACTCGCGATAGGAAGTGAATTGCGATGTCAGCGTGTTCATCTTGAAACGCTGAGCGAACGAAAGATCGCGGCTTCCGTTGATTCTGTTGCTTCTCGCTTCGAGCGAAGCTCGCGCCTGATGGGGCGCTCTCTTTATGCCGCCATTGAAGTAGATTTCAAATTCGATCTTTAGTCTTCGGATATCTTCCTCAAGACGTTCGATCTGCTCATCGATCTCCTTGGATTTGCTCGCCTTGGACACATCTCGGCGATTTAAAGCATTTGTTTTCAACATATTCGGTTCTGGCAGGAACATTGGGGGTATGAGGAAAATTGGCGGAATTCCTGCTCTCCATATTTAAAAAACAACGAATAAACCGGATTTCCTTTTATTTAACACTCTCTGATATGAAATAATTACGCGATAAATCATGGAAACGAATGGAAAAGACTCGGAGGTTTTTAGAAATCTTCCGGGCATAGACACCTTGCTCAGAACCGATACCGCAACCCGACTTGTGGGAGCAATCGGAACCAATCATTTGACGGGTCTCGCCCGTCTGGTAACAGATTCGCTTCGGCAGGAACTCCGCCAAGTTCTCGAATCGGATTCTGAAATTGATACCTCGAATTACACCCGCGAGATTCTGTTGAAGGAAGCCGAATATCGGCTCGAGGACCTCTGGAAACAGGAACAGCAGACGGGAATGCAAAGAGTGATCAACGCCAGCGGTGTTGTCATTCACACCAATCTCGGTCGAGCTCCGCTTTCAGTCGCCGCGCGCGAAGCGATGCTAAACGCCGCCGGTTACTGCAATCTTGAATACAACATAGAGAACGGGAAACGCGGAAAGCGCGGGGCACGCGCGGAACATCTTTTGGCGGATATTACCGGAGCCGAAAGCGCGCTGATCGTAAATAACTGCGCGGCGGCTTGCTTCCTTGTTTTGACAACTTTGGCAAACGGTGGCGAGGCGATTGTATCGCGCGGCGAACTTGTCGAGATCGGCGGTGATTTTCGCGTGCCTGATGTGATGGAGCAGTCCGGCGCGCGTCTTGTAGAGGTGGGAACGACGAACAAGACCAAGGTTGTGGACTACGAACGCGCGATTACCGATGAAACGCGTATGATCGTTAGGGTTCATCCCTCCAACTACCGGATCGTTGGTTTTACTGCAAAACCAAAGGTTTCCGATCTCGCCGATGTCGCAAAACGAAACGGAGTTTTGCTTTATGAAGATGCGGGAAGCGGTGCCATTCTGGATATGTCGGAGTTTGGGCTTGGCGAGGAGCCGCTGATTGCAGATTCGATTCGCCAGGGCGCCGATGTCGTTACGTTTAGCGGAGACAAGCTTTTGGGCGGCATTCAGGCGGGTCTGATCGTTGGGAGCGGTGACGTCATTGCACAGATACGCAGGAATCCGCTCTATCGGGCGTTGAGGGTCAGCAAATTGGTATATGCGGTTCTTGAGGCGACGCTGGAAGCGTTTCGCCGCGGGAACGTTAGTGAGGAAGTACCGGTTTTGCGAATGCTCTCGATGCCTAAGTCCGAGATCAAGACAAGAACCTGGCATTTTGCGGAAAAATTGAGGACGGCTTTGGGCGCGGAAAGCGATTTGAAATTTGAAATTGGAGATGGTCGTTCGGTGGTCGGCGGCGGATCCGCTCCGTCAGTTCAACCGCCAACTACACTGATCGCGCTAAGGCATGACAAGATGACCGCCGCCGAACTTGAAAGCAGGATGCGGCGCGCCTCGACACCCGTTGTTTGCAGGGTATTTGATGAGCGGGTGGCGATTGATCTGAGAACCGTAACGGAATCGGAAGAGGAAGAATTGATCTCCATCATCGCGTCGATAGTGGCATTCCAAGACGCGGGAAAAGGCAAAACGCTTTAGGTCGGCACTCTTTTGAAAAGTTACCGGCCGCGATAAAATTCGACGTCGTTGTCTTCCGAGATTTCGAGTTTCGCTTCCGAGACCGCATAGTCGAGATGTGCGATCGTTTCCGAAATCGCAAGGAATCTGTGGAATTTGTCGTCGATGGCATCCGGGAAAAGGAGTCGGGAAAGTTCCCATGGCGTGATTCCGTCTCGAGGCACCAAACCGATCACCTTTGATTGCCGTTCGTTTATCGCCCGCTGATATCTGCCAAATACCTCGCCGAAATCATCGATCGAATCACCGTGTCCGCCAAATACCTTTGTCGGCGCTTCGTCTCTAATCCGACCCAAGCTTTGCAGATATCTGGAAAGTGAAGGAAACCGTTTCGAAGGATTCGCCGGATCAGGAGCGAGTACGGGATTCGGGGTGATCCGTTTCAGGACACAATCTCCGCAAACAAATGTTCGATCCGCATCCCTTATCAGCGAACAACTGCCCGGCGTGTGCCCCGGCGTATGAAGCACACGCAGGAATCCATCTGAAAATTCGAGTTCGTCGTGATCTTTGAGCGGCGTGATTTCGTTTGGCGAAAGGGTGTCGGTCAGGAGTCGCATTTCTGAGTAGGTGCTTCTGAGCTCATCAAAAACAAAACCCGGAACTCCCGCCCGGATCATCAACGCGGCCTGATGTTCATCCTGAAGACGGCCGACGAAATGACCGGTTTCCCATTCGTGCACCAAAACTTCCGCGTTCTTCGCCTCATCCCGTATTTCCTTCGCGAGTCCGCAGTGGTCTTCGTGGGCATGCGTAAGGACTATTCTGCGAACATCCTTGAAGTCGACGCCGTTGCGGTAAAGACCGTCCCGCAATGCCTCACGAGCTTCGTCTGTTTTCGGGCCAACGTCGATCAGAGTCAATGGATCCGATTTGATCAGATAGACATTTACATCGCCTACATAAAACGGCGTTGGGATTGAAAGCGGAACAATCTTCATCTGTGAAAATGAATAGCACGAATCGGTAGAGAACGGAATTCGAAAACCGTTGGGCGAGCGCAATGCCAATTGATTTGCGCTTTATTGGCGGTGCTTAACGATATGAAAGATGGTAGGAGCAGAACGATTTGCTTCCCAAGGTTAATGCGAAAAGAGATTCTTCGTTGTGGCCAATTCTAATTGAGGTTGCTAAACCAGTCTGTTCTGAGCGAAATTCTAATTACATAGCATGCACAAAACTTCTAATCGAAAACCGACAATAGCAATCGCCGGGGCCGGACCCGCCGGGAGTTCGATCGCTATACTGCTTTCAAAAGCCGGTTTTAATGTGTCGCTAGTTGAAAAGGCGGCGTTTCCAAGACACAAGCTTTGCGGTGAGTTTGTATCGCCCGAGTGTTTGAGCCATTTCGAAGAATTGGGGGTAAGCGAAAAGCTCCATCCGTTTTCTTCCGAGAAGATCGTTTCAACCACTTTCTACTCGCTTGATGGCGCGTCCGCCTCGGTTCCGACCAAGTGGTTTTCAGGCGGTGAATTCGGGGCGATCGGTCTCAGTCGATACACGATGGACGAGGTGCTTTTTAGGCATGCCGAGGAGGCAGGTGCGGAAGTTCTTGAGGAATGCGCGGTAAAGGGAGTGACTTTCGATGGCGAGACTCCAAACGGATTCTTATGCAAGGGGAAAGACGGCGAGGTGTTTGAGCTGGCTTCCGACATCCTTGTAGACGCAACAGGGCGTGGGGCCTCGATCGTTTCGATGGCGCGCAAAGAACGGGGTTTGGGGATCAAGCCGGAAAAACCAAAATGGGTAGGATTCAAGGCCCATTTTGCCGGGACTATAAACCCGCCGGGCGTTTGCGAAATTTACTTCTTCAATGGTGGATATGGCGGAGTAAATTTCGTCGAAAACGGCGATGCGAATGTCTGTTTTCTGGTTCGTTCGGATGTCGCGAGAGAATATGGCGGTGACGCCGGTGCGGTGTTTGAAAAATGTCTGCTTGAAAATCCGAGAGCGGCTGAGGTGTTGGGTAGCGGCAAACAGTCGTTTGCCTGGATCGCGGTTTCGGTCCCTGGGTTTGGAATGGGGAGTCCGGCCAATTTCGGCAATATGTTTGCGGTCGGAGACGCGGCTTCTTTTATCGATCCTTTTACAGGAAGTGGAATCCTACTCGCGCTGGAAAGCGGGAAGTTGTTCAGCCAGGCGGTAATCAATAGCGCCGATTATAAGAATATAAGCGATGTTTACACTCGACTTTACCGGAAGGAATTCACATCGCGTCTCAAAATTTCTTCCATGATGAGAACACTGGCAAACTCAGAGAAATTCACAAATGTTGGAGTAAAAACGCTTAGCAGAATCACTCCGCTACTTCGTTTGCTTGCTCGAGGCACCCGCGGCGGGGTTTTTCGTCCACGCCAAACCTGAATCCGTTTTACAAAGAAATTACATTTTTCCTTGCCATTACAGTGTTTTAACGAGTAGAATTTCTCAACTATCAGGCTTACGACTTAAATTGGAACTTTTACCGCCATGCTGACGGCGGTTATCTGCTAAGTCGCGATGTATCACCCCATAGTCGCGCAATGGTCGGGCCAACCAAGTAAGTTCGATAATCAGAATTTAGGAGATCAAATAGATGAAAGCGTTTCAATCGCGGATTATAGCCATTCTAGGCAAAACAATCCTTGCCGCAATGGCTTTAATTTTCAGTGTTGGCGGCGTCTTTGCCCAAGTGCAGGCGACTTCGGCCGATTTGGTGGGAACGGTTGTGGATCAAACCGGCGCGGGAATTCCTGGAGCGATCGTTACTGTAAAAAGCAGTTCGACAGGTATCAACAGGAGTTCGATCGCGAACGACTCGGGAGATTATCAGTTCATCGGCCTTCCTCCGGGTTCGTACACTGTTACCGCCGAAGCGGCGACATTTAAAACCACGTCGATTGATAACGTAAAGCTCACCGTTGGTCAGCGCGCCGAATTGAAAATCCCTCTGGAGGTTGGCGAACAGGGAGTGACGGTTGACGTAAACATTTCCGATGTTGAGCTGATCGAGGTTTCGAGCTCGACGGTTGCGAACACGATCGACCAGCAGAAAATCGAGAATCTTCCGATCAATGAAAGAAGTGCTACGGGTTTTGCATTGACGCTTTCGACGGTTGGCCGCGACAACGGTCGTCCGATCGGCCCGGCCCCGACTTCCGGTCTCAACGTTGGCGGACAACGCGGACGTTCGACTCTGGTTCAGGTTGATGGTGCCGACTTTACGGACAATTCGATCAACGCCGCAAGAACGACTGTCAGCCAGGAAGCCGTGCAGGAATATCAGGTAGCTACCAACTCGTACGCTCCGGAATTCGGTCGCGCGACGGGCGGTATCGTAAACGTGGTTACGAAACGCGGTACCAATGATTTTTCAGGAAACGTCTTTGGGTTCCTTCGCGACAAAAGCATTCAGGCCCGCAATCCGTTTGCGCCTGTGGACAAACCCGATTTCCGCAGAACGCAATGGGGTGCGACGCTGGGCGGCCCGATAGTGAGAGACAAGACGCACTTCTTTGCGGCCTACGAGCGTCGCGACAGAGATGAATCGGGATACTTTACGAGCAATCCCGGCGCCGGCCTCGATCAATCGATCACTCTCGGCGCGCCGATCCTTCCGTTTACGCAAACCTTTACCGGGCTAAGCGCTCAGCAAGTTCAGTTTGCGCAAACGTTAATCGCAACAAACGCTCCGGGGTTTATCAATACTGCCGTTCAGTACTTGTATCTTGCTTCGAGCGGAACGAGCACCGCGCTGACGGGAACCAACCCGCTTATCAGTGCCGGTGGCGCGATTCCGGCCGGGCAGGTTGTCGGGCCGAGATTCTTTCTTAGTGGAGCGCCGGTACCAAGTGCCACGACCGGTACCAATGGACAGTTCATCGCGTTCCGTCCTCTTAATGATCTCGAAAGGATCTTCCCGGTAACCGAAAATACCAACTTCTTCTCGCTCCGTGGCGACCACATCGTCAATCAGAACAACAACCTTTCGCTTCGCTTTGGTTACAACACCAATGACGTGACGGGTATTCAGGTTGAATCGCAAAACCAGTCGCTTGGTCAAAATGACTTCTCGAGAACCGGTGTTCAGAATCTGACCGACTATTCATTCTCGGCTCAATTGGCATCGATTTTGGCGCCCAACTGGGTGAACGAATTCAAGCTCAGCTTCGGCAAGCGTGATACGAGTTTCCGTTCGGCGAACGGTGAAGCTGTTGCGTTCAATATTTCGGGTTCGGCGTTTATCGGTCGTGAATTGTTCTCGCCGGTTGTCCGCACCGAAAATCGCTGGCAGTTTGCCGATAACATCAACTGGAACTATGGTTCGCATAGCTTCAAGTTTGGTGGCGACATCAATTTCGTGGATATCCCGGCGTTTGAGTTCGAATTGAACTTTGCCGGGTTGTTTAATTTTGGTCCGACTCGTCTGACCTTCCCGGAAGGAATCAATCTGACGAATGGTGCCGGCTGTATTCCCGATCCCGCGAATCCGAATAATCCGCTTTGTACGGCCGTTCCGACGTTCAATCCGGTTCAAGCGTATGGACTCGGATTCCCCTCGACATATATTCAAGGATTCGGCGATCCCAACGGTAGCTTTAACAACAAGCCGATGGCGTTCTTCGCGCAAGATTCTTGGAAGGCGATGTCGAATCTTACGATCAACTACGGTATTCGCTACGACATCGAGCTGACAAAACAGATCTCGCCGGTTGGATTCAACGATCCTTTGTCGGGAATCAACCTTTCGGCGGCCGACATCCTTGCCGCACAAGACGCTGTCAACGTTCAGCAAGGTATTCCGACCGACAAGAACAACTGGGCGCCCCGTTTGGGATTTGCCTATGATGTTGGGAAGGATGGAAAGACGCTGCTTCGCGGTTCGATCGGTCTCTATTATGATCACCCGCTTCTTGCTATTGCGACCAACTCCGATATCGGTGACGCCGCTCAGCAACAGCAAGCGGTATTGACGGCGGGAAGCCCTGCTTCGACCTCGTTGCTAAACGCGGCCCAGGTTTTCCAAGGAACGGTTTGTGTTCCGGGTGCCGCCCAAACTCCTGTTTGCGCCGCGCAGGGTCCCGGAGTATTTACCCCGGGTGTCGCACCAACGGCTTCGTATCAATTTGGAAGACAGAGATTTGACGATCAAACCTTCCCCGGCTTTGGCGCCGTACTTCCGTTTATTCTTCCGATCGGGAAGGATTTCGAATACGCTTCCGCCACGCAGGCCAACTTGGGAATCGAGCGTCAAATCGGCAAGGACATGGCTCTTTCATTGAGCTATATCTTTGTTGGCGCCAAGCATCTTCCGCACCCGACCGATTTGAACTCGCCGGACACGGCTCTTCAAATTGAAAACTTCAGAAGGTTTGCCGGACGAGATCCTGTAAATACTACCGAAGCCGTTGCTTTCTCGGTTCCGACCACGAACAGCGCGCAATACACTGTAGTAATCCCGGGAATCATCGCGGTAAACAATTCGACAGGGTTGAGCTTTATCGCTCCGGCCGTTGCGAACTTCTTTAGACCGAATGCGCCAAACTACTTCCTCGCCCAAGCACTTTCGGGCGGTGCTGTAACGCCGGCGGTTTTGAACAATGCCTTGGCGGCGACAAATTCGCTTCGCACGGCAGGTATCGTTTCGCCGTTCGGTTCGGTTAACGCGCAGGTTTCGGATGGTACTTCGAACTACAACGCGATGAACATTGAGTTGCAAAAGAGATTTTCAAACAACTATACGTTCCTCGCTTCCTATACCTGGGCGCATTCGATTGACGACTCGTCCGATCTGCAGACGCTGCTACTTCCGCAGGATGTAAACAACTTCCGCGCGGAACGCGCCGATTCGCTGTTTGACCAAAGACATCGTTTCGTATTCAGCGGATTGGTTGCTTCACCGATGGGATGGGGATCCTCGGATTCGTGGTTGAAGAAAATCTTCTCGAATTTCACGCTCGGACCGATCATTGAAATTTCATCGGGAAGACCGTTCAACATCATCACCAACACCGATACGAACAACGATCAATCGAGCCAAACCGACCGACCAAATGTCGACTCCAGCGGTATTCTTACGATACCGAGCGCGTTTACGACAGGAAACCTCGGTCGCAACAGGGGAATCACGCATTCATATGCGAGTGCCGACCTCCGTTTGACTCGCTCGATCCGGTTCGGCGAACGTTTCAAGATCGATCTGATCGGTGAGGTGTTCAACATGTTCAATCGATTCAACGAGGCTTCGGCTTCGCCGTTTATCGATGATGTAAACAACTTTGGTCAGCGAGACAGCGGAGGCAGATTCTTCAGCCGTCCGACCGCTTCGTTTGATCCAAGACAATTCCAGTTTGGAGCGAAATTCAGCTTCTAGGAATTGTCCGATTGTTGAAACTCGAAGGACCGGACGAATTCGTCCGGTCCTTTTGCGTTAGTTAGAGTTGAAGGGAGTCGGAAGAGTTCCAAGTTCGCCCGACGCGGAGCCGTCGGAGGTTCCAAGTGCCAAAAGTTGAGTCCACTCTAAAAAGTCGAATTAGAAAGTGAAGGGCATCATTTTCAGTCACAACGGTTCGATATTTGTGAAAGACCCCTGCCGGCTTGTCCGGCAGGTGAATAAGGTCAGAAGCTAGTAGCGACGACAAATGATTCGTTCCGGCCCCCCTGCCGGCTTGTCCGGCAGGAGGCAAAGGTCCTTAGCTACGGCCGTTAAATGCTTGGTGTGTTGAGGTTTATTGATTTTCTGGAAGGGGCTGACCTTATTCACCTGCCGCACAAGGCGGCAGGGGCCTCCGGATGAATCAATGTAGTTTGGACTAGCTGCTGACCTCATTCACCTGCCACACAAGGTGGCAGGGGTCTTGCCTGATTTCCCTGAAGATCAATTTGCTTGAAGATTTTTTCCTTGAATCGACTTTTTAGAGTGAACTCAAAAGTTCCAAGTTCCAAGACTCTATACAAAGGTGTCCTATTTGGGTTAATCAATTGCTTTCCATTGGTTTCGTACGCGGAAAAGATGGAGCCACACAAGAGAAGCCACAAAAACTTGGAACTTCTGAGACCACGCTAAAAAGTCGGGTTGGAAAGAAAAGGGCATCATTTTAGGGTGTATCCCCGCGCCGGTACCCGGCGCGAGCGTTGTTCTTATGTTTACCGTGGGTTCCGCGCAAAGCCGCTCCACCCACGTCTATGGATCTACGCAACGCTACGCGTTCGAATAGGAATTTCCGGATTTTGGAATAAAATCGACTTTTTAGATCAAACCTAAATTCTGGAATTTGGAACTTGGACCTCTTCATGACGAAATGAAACTTACAAACAGAATTTTTGTCGTGCGTCCTTCCGGGTTTGGCTTTAACCCGGAGACTGCCGAGTCGAATCGTTTTCAGAACGAGCCTGGAGATGATGAAACGTCAGTGTCTGAAAAGGCGCTGTTTGAGTTCGATCGTTTTGTTGATTCCTTGAGAAATGAAGGGGTTTCGGTTGTCGTTGCCGAAGAACCTGATGGAAGCGTTTGTTCGGATGCGGTTTTTCCAAACAACTGGTTTTCGGTGCATCCTGACGGAAGTCTATTTCTTTATCCAATGGCGTCGGTACGGCGCCGTCTCGAAAGATCGTTGAAAGGGCGCGTCGTAAAGGAGACAAAGCCGAAAAGCGTTCATGATATTTCGCATTTTGAAAATGAGGGCAAGTATCTGGAAGGTACCGGAAGCCTCGTTTTGGATCACGACAACAGGCTGGCGTTCGCTTGTTTTTCCGAACGGACCGACGCGGGCGTTCTGGAGCATTGGTCGCGGGTTTCAGGCTATGAGGTCGTGGCTTTTCATTCTTCTGATGAGGACAGAGTTCCGATCTACCATACCAATGTCATGATGTGTCTTGGGAAGGGGTTTGCGGTTGTTTGTCTCGATTCGGTTGTCGATAGATCGGAAAGGAAGAATTTGGAAACCAGGATACGAGCTACAGGTCGGATTATCGTATCGATTACTCACGAGCAAATGTCGGCGTTTGCCGGAAACATGCTTCAGATCGCAGACGGCGAGGGACGCGAACTCTTGGTGATGTCTAAAACCGCCTTGTCCTCACTTACAGAACTGCAGAAGGAACTTTTAACCGGTTTCTCAAGATTACTGGATGCTGATGTTTCGACAATTGAAAGAATCGGCGGCGGATCCGTTCGTTGTATGATGGCAGAACTTTGGGTGTGAATTTTCGCCGAGCCGAAAAGTAAGATGGATTTCTTGGAAAAGACAAGACTTGTACGCGAGAAGGCGATGGCGCTTGGATTTTCCGCGGTCGCGATCGCCCGAGCCGAAAAGTTGGAAGACGATTCGAATGCGCTGAATGATTGGTTGGAGAATGGAAATCACGGAACGATGCGTTGGATGGAGAAGGAACCTGAGAAACGCGGTGATCCAACGCTCCTCGTCGAGGGAGCGGAATCCGTAATCTGCTTTGCGACCAACTATTTCACGCCATTTCAACATCCGAAGAAGGCGAAGGTCTCGCGTTACGCCTGGGGCGACGACTATCATCTAGTAATCAAATCCCGTTTGAATGAATTCTGCAATTGGTTTCGAGAGATTGATCCGTTAGCGACAACAAAGGCGTGTATCGATACGGTCCCCATTCTGGAAAAAGCGTGGGCGCAAAGAGCGGGGCTTGGTTGGATCGGCAAGCATGCAAACCTGATTACTCGTGAATTGGGAAGCTGGGTGTTTCTTTCGGAATGCGTGACAACCGCCAAACTTGTTTATGATCAACCATTTGAAGAAGATCATTGTGGAACCTGCACCGCCTGCATCGAGGCTTGTCCAACGAATGCGATAATCGCCGAAAGAGTGGTTGACTCAAGAAAATGTATATCTTACGCTACGATAGAACTTCGATCGCCAGCACTCCCAGAGGAGATTGTTCGCAATCTCGATGGTTGGCTTTATGGTTGTGACATTTGCCAGGACGTATGCCCCTGGAATCGATTCGAAAAGCCGTCCGAGGAGACGGCCTTCAATCCGCGCCCCTTTAATCTGAATCCGAACCTTTTGGAAATAGCCGCGCTGACTCAGGAAGAGTTCTCTTCCAGATATCGAAACAGCGCCATCAAGAGGACAAAAGTGAGTGGCCTAAAGCGAAACGCCGAGGCGTTGCTCAATCACCGGACCCCCGAAAACGGAGCCCAAGAATGAATAAGATAAAAAAGACCGCCCAAATCGTACTGCTTCTAACGCTTGTCGCAAGCATCAATGTCTTTGCGCAGAAGGAAGAAGTAACGCCAGCTCCCGAGCCAGTAACGAGGGAGATAATCACGACGGTCATCAACGGAAGGATCAGAAAGGGGTCAAACACAAAAAGCGAGATCGTCAAGGAATTGCCGCTCGGAACTCGTTTGATGGCCGTCTCGGAAGCCAACGGCTGGGACGAAGTCTATTATGGGGAACCCGATTCGGAAGGAAAGAGAAAAACTGTTTGGATTTCGAAAACCATAACAACACCATACGATTCGGCAAAACCAGGAGTTCAAGCGCAGAAGATCGCGGACAAATACTTCAAGATGGCGAAAATGGATTTTGCGACGGCGGTGCAGCTTTATGAGTTTTTGCCCGGCGCGGCGGATCGTGCCAAGACGTATGAGGTAGGCGGGGACTTGCGCCTTAAGTCGATCAAGGCGTTGAACCTTGCATTGCGCGCGGTTCCGTTCGACAAATCGGAGTCCAATCCGTACAAGGCCTTTCTCGATAAAAACAAGGATATGGTCGTCTATTCGGAGCCGGCCGGCGAATGGTATGTCGTTTCTGAAAAGATCTGGCAGCTTCATGAAAGGTACCGCAAGCACAAGGTAGGCGAAGAGATCGCCTGGACGGCTGCATCGAATTCGCTGCCCGGCGAATGCGAAGGATATATCAACTGTTATCTGTACATGCTGAGAATCCGTGAAGCCGAATATCTGAATTTCTATCCCAACGGAAAGCATAGCCTGGAGGCTCTCGGAAACATTAAATCGATGCTCGAGCCGATCGTTGCCGATGCGAAGGAAAAGACGGTTTACTACACCACAAACGACATCAGCGATCGCGCGGAGTTTAACAGCACATTGGTGGATTTGAGAAAGATCGTTTCCAAATCTCCGCATGTTGAAAAACAGGACGTGCTGAAACAGATTCAATTGATTGCGGATGGTTATAGATAGAGGAAGCTATCTTCGAATATTCCGCTTTTTCCAAGAAAGATCCAAGATATTCCAAAACGATCCCCCAGGAAAGGACGAGAAGCGTGCTCTCGTTCTTTTTTGCTTTAAAAATATTTGTTTAAATATCTTGTGAAAACACCAACAATGTTGTACACTCTCTTTTGAATAGCCGTTTGGACTGCCCTCGGTCCATGTGAGGGAGAGGTGTGCGGCATCATGTACATACAAAAATCTAAAGAGCCGAAACAAATGAAACACGAAAGTAAAAGCTCGCGTGGCTTTTCGGTCATCGAACTACTCGTTGTCTTGGCGGTGATTTCGATTGTCGCGGGCTACGCGGTGTACTCGATGTCTGCGTCACAACTCTATAACACCGACGAGCAGGCGTATCTCGTCCTTGATTATGTCAAAGAAGCTCGTCAACGTGCCATTACGCAGAAGGAAACAATACGCGTCGAACTTAACAAGGACCTCGGAAAGATACGCCTCATAAACGAGAATGGTCCGGATACGGCCGATGATGACGTTGTGATCAAAGAGGCGCTCTTTAGTTCGCAACGCTCTGTCATTTTCGATCGGCCACCGGCAAATATCGACAGCTTTCCTACCGCGGTTACTCCGATTCCTGCTCTGGAATTCCGTACGAGCCTCCATCCGCAAAGCCTTGAATACCTTGTCGGTACCCTGCGGTTCATGCCGGATGGGTCTGTGCGCGATGCTGGTCTAAATGCCAGAGGTACCGACGCTACCGTCAGAGGAGCGACGATATATTTCTGGATGCCGGAGCAGGGCGAAGACGGACACGAAAACGAGAATGGTGACGTTATCAGGGCGATTACCGTCCTGGGGAGTTCCGGGAATTCCGAATACCTGAAATGCCCCGTCGAACACGGTGAATGCGACGCTTGGAAATAGGAGCGGCTATGAGAAAACTCTTTAATAAAAACGAGAAGGGCTTTTCCTATCTCGAAGTAATGATAGCGATTGTGATTCTCACAGTTGGTATGACGGCTCAGCTGGCGGCTCTCAGTATGAGCATGGTTCGCGCCCGCTCATCCGGTGAGCGTTCAGCAGCGCGACAAATTGCAAGTTCCACACTCGAATCAATATTTGCTGCGCGAGACTTGGGAAGCGACGCCGGGATTTCAAGTTGGGCATCCATCAACACCGACGATGTTGATGCTACAAACGGGATATTCCTGGCAGGCTGGAAACCGGTTAGGACGGACTCCGGAGCAGATGGAATCCAAGGAACGGCGGACGATGCATGTTCTGGCAACGGAGCCTGCAGTGTTGGCACGTATACCAACAACAGTGCCATAAGGACGGGGTTTCAAAGGAAGATCTTAATAGAAACCGTGACCGAAAACGGGGTCGCTAATCCTCGTAAGCGAATGGTCACCGTCAAGGTCAAATACTTTATCGGACAATTGCAGACAGAAGAATCTTTGAGCACGCTCATTGCTGATCTGCCTTTCTATAAATAGACAGGGGGAAGCTCACTATGAAAGCAGCAAAAACAAATTCGCAGGCAGGGTTTTCCCTAATTGAACTTGTTGTCGGTTCAACAATTTTCCTGATCGTAATGGCAGCGGTATTTAGCCTCCTGCAGATCGGAACGATTGCCAGGGATACCGTTAATAACAGTTCTGAAACAACTAATAATGCGCGGGTTGCAGTCAACTCTGTGGGGCGCGACGCAGTCAATGCAGGGCTCGGATACTCAAGAGTCGGTGCCGTTGTACCGGACGACTTTGCTCATGATCTCTTAGGAATCCCAGCTGATTCCGACAGTGAACGGGATCTAATGACGGCTATCATCTCCGGAAATGAAGTGAGCACGAGTGATCTCTCATTACCCGGAGAAAAGAATGATACGATTGCGTTCTTCTACAGGGATCTCGATTTTAACTCCGGCTCTTCAGTGACGATTGGAAGCGCAGCGCTAAATGGCAACCACGTCGAGTTAAGCATGGCTTCAGGCTCCTGTGTTTCCTGCAATACCAACGACCTTTATCTGATCGAGTCTGCAAATGGTGACCACGCACTTGGGATCGTGACAAACATCCTGAACTCAGGCACGAAGTTTCGCTTCGCCTTTAATGATCCTTTGGATCTTAATCGAAAAGGGAACATTGCGAGTAGCATCCGCTCAATCCTTACGCCGTGTACAGTGGGCGTCGTGCTGGATTGCTTCAACTATCAACCTCAGGCAACGCTAAAGCGTGTCTTTTTGACTGCCTATAGCGTCGATTCTTCCGGTACGTTACTTCGCAAAACATTCGGAAACAACACCGGTGGTGGCAACGACGAGCAAATCCGCGAGATTCCAATCGCACACGGCGTCCAACGTTTCCAAGTACGCTACTTGCTCCAAAACGGAACCTTCACGGACGATCCAACCTCAGGCAGCGCAAACCAAGGCAATATGAACGAGGTGGTTCAAATCGAGGTGAAAATCACAATCCAGCCAGATTCAACATCAACGGCGGTTACGACAAGCCAGTTGATCAATCTGACCTCGACTTTTAGTACACGAAACATCAAGTACGACGTCGAATAGTCCGGAGAACAAGTCATGAAACATTTCGGAGCAGGCACTATGAGAAATCGAAAAATTGGCAGTGAGCGCGGAGCGGCGCTCGTGATCTCCATATTCGTACTATTGCTGTTAATGGGTTTCGTCGCGCTTGCGGTCACCCGAACAAGCAATGAAACTATCATCACAAGCAACGACGTTGAAGAATCCCACGCATATGCGGCATCGGAAGCGGCCTTGGATTCAACGACTCGTGATCTCGCGGACGTGTTTGAGAGCAAATTAACTCCGAGTTCAACCGATATTTCGACCGTACAGGCGAAGGCCGTTCCTGGGTTTCCGAACTACACCTTTACGAAATCCATCGTAAAGACCAAAGCGGCAGAGCCGATCATCATGACCGGGGGTAGCTTCGGAGGTCTCTATGCCCTTCGCGATGCGTGGCAGATCGAAACCACGGCGCTTGATAACACTTCATCCGTAACAGTCGGGACAAAGAGAAGGTTTTTTAGTGACAAGATCCCGATTTTTCAGTTTGGTGTTTTCTATGAAGACGATCTCGAACTAAATCGTCCGCCGCTTTTTACACTTGGAGGACGGGTCCACTCAAACGGAAACTTCTTCGTTTCGTCGGCTGATGGCTACGGAATCTACCTGAGCTCAAAGGTCACGGCTGCCAAGGAAATTGTTAATGACATTTGGAAAACAAAAACAGCGCTGACAGTCGGATACGACGATCAGGGGCAGGTTTTCATCAACAACGATTCAGGGATTCCTAAAGAACTCTTGACCGGCCAGGCTTCGGTTAAATGCAAGAATCCTTCGGGACCAAACGTTTTTGCCTCGCGCCCGGAGCTTCCGTATTGTTCAAAGAACTCGAGTTGGTCAACTCAAAAGCAGAAATTCCAAGGCAATTTGGAAGCAAACGTTACCCCGATGAATCTTCCGCTCAAGAAGATCAATGTCGATTTGATTGAAATTCTTCGCCGCGGTAAGAACATCGGTGATCTCGCGAAAGTTGGGGGAACCGTAGCGGCGGTTGACGCATCAACTGCCGATACCGACACGCTTTCACGTGAAAGATTCGCCAACAAACCCGGTATTCGTGTTTCGCTTGCTGATTCGCAACAGAAGCTCCCGGGATGTGCGGCGGTCAGCGCGGGAACCTACTGCGGTGTTAGACTTGACGGCTCATTGGGTGCCAATTCAATCGGTTACCAACCCAAACCTATGGCCGATGGCTATGTTTCAACCGCTTTGAATGCTACGAGAATGGCTTTCAATGGCCGTGAAGTGTGGATAAAGGTTGAGACGGTCGAATTTCCGGCAACAAGCGCCACTCCGATCACGCATGACATCACTGAAGACATACTCAGTACCGGTGTGACACACAGGGCGCCGGTTGGTGGAAATTTCCAGATCGAAAACTATACTTCGACTCAGGATTCGCGTTCGATCATCAACCTTCAGCAGTTCGCGTTGAAGGGCTCGAGTATCCCGAACACCGGTTCGAATTCTTATGTTACATACGCCGACATCAGCAGCACTCGCTACACTTTTGCAATAAGGTACAACAACGCGGACAATTCTTGCTATAACAACACTCCGATAACCTGTTCCGACTACGACGAGTTTGCCCAACCATTCCCTTCATCGCGTGCTTCGTCGAATGCAACGGCTGCCAAAGAGGATGCCAGACATCTCTATAAAGCAAGAATCAACTCAAGCAGCTACAAATACGCCATCGCCCCGTTCCCGATCATGATGTTCGACACCCGTGAAGGTTTGCCGAATGACAGTCTGTCGAGTGCGAACAGCGACTTTGGAAGTGGCTACGTACCTGCGTCGGGCGTGATGAGCATGGTCGATATCGATATCGCGAACCTCAGATCATTCCTCAACGGCAACTGGGATGGAAAATTCCCGACCGACACGCCGTTTGCGTTGAACAACAGCAATGTCGGCTTGAGATCAACCGACGTTCCGGAGCAGAGAGGTTGGGTTCTCTATATCTCAGACAGACGCGGTGACTACGACTTCGATGGCGAGTATGACATGGAAGACGTATTTCCGAATGGAACGTTGCAATACAACGAGGATGTCAATGGGAATGGAATTCTGGACGTCGATTACACGAACGAGGCAACGAGCTACAGCAATTCGATTGCTCGCGGCAGAGCGGCGACTGCTGATCATTGGTACTACCGTCGCGGTGTGCGTCTAGTAAACGGAACAACTCTTCCTGGTGTGTACGATACTTCGGGACTAGGCAATACAAAGGGTTTCACGGTTTCATCTGAAAACGGTGTCTACGTTTGGGGCAACTACAACGCAACAAGCGCCAGCTATGGTTCGGGCACATCGGTTACGCCACCTGAAAGTTACTACCCACAGAACACATCGACGCATATTCCTGCTTCGATAGTTTCGGATGCGGTATCCATTCTGTCGAATGCATGGTCCGATGCCAATAGTTTCAACAATCCATTTGACCGTTCGCAAAGGGATGCTTCAAATACAGTCGTTAGATTCGGAATGATTGCCGGCGACGCGATTACGGGAAATGTGGATCTTCCATATAATCCCAGCGGATTTGGACAACTAAACGGTGGTCTGCACAACTTCAAGCGCTTTCTCGAAGATTGGAATGGCAAGCGATTGAACTACTCGGGTTCGCTGATCAATCTGACGAATTCACGCAACAACAATGGTTTTTGGACTTGTTGCGATACCGTATATCGCCCGCCGACACGTGACTGGACATTCGATACAACGTTCCTGAATGCTGATCGTCTGCCTCCCGGAACGCCATTTATTTACACGCTGTCGTTCACCGGTTTCCAACGCAAGAACGACTAGGCTCAAACAAACATGTGAAATCGAGGGCACGGTCAACCGACCGTGCCCTTTTTTCGCACATGGCGGTTGCATTCGAACTCTGCATTTCGAGTCCGCGGGTGGTATTCTCATATCTGCATGGAGAATCGATTTCAACTTGTGGATGCGCACGGACGCACGATTCGGGATCTGCGCATTAGCGTCACCGATCGCTGCAATTTCCGTTGCTTTTATTGTCTTCCGAACGGCGAACCGCCACTTGCTCGAAAGGAGACGATCCTCACATTTGAAGAGATCGTGCGTGTCTCCGGGATTTTTACCAAGCTTGGAATCGAAAAGATCAGACTGACGGGCGGCGAGCCGATGCTGCGTCGGGGCATAGTCGATCTGGTTTCAGAACTCTCAAAGCTCAAGCCCAACGGGCTAAAGGATCTCGCGCTGACAACAAACGGTTTTAAGATCCCTGAACTCGCCAAAACACTAAAGTCATCGGGACTCGATAGAATCACCCTCTCGCTCGACAGTCTTTCCGAAGACGGATTCGAAAAGATCACGGGCGTGCGAAAACTTTCGGAAGTGATCGCCTCGATCGACGCGGCAAAGAGCGCCGGGCTTGATCCCATCAAGGTAAACGCCGTCGTCGTCCGTGGTTGGAACGAACACGAGGTGGCGGACCTCGCTGAGTTCGCGATCAAAAATGACGTTTCGATGAGATTCATTGAATTCATGCCGCTCGATTCCGGGCATGAGTGGAATCGTGAAATGGTGGTTTCGGCGGCGGAGATCAGGCAGGCGATTGAAAAGCGCTTTGAGCTCGAATTGATGCAGGCGAAAAGGGGTTCGGAGACTGCCTGGAACTATCGGTTCCGCGGGTTTGAGACCGGTTCTATTGGAATCATCGCACCCGTGACGGAGGCCTTTTGCGGCGCATGTTCGAGAATCAGGCTGACCGCGGACGGACAGATTCGGACATGTCTTTTCTCGACCGTCGAGCATGATCTAAGAGAAGTGATCCGTGGCACCGACGACGACCGGGAAGTGATCGAATTCATACGTGGTGTCGCAAAACTCAAGGAAAAATCACATGGCATCAACGAAGCGGATTTTCGCAAACCCGATCGAACGATGAGTTTTATCGGAGGCTAGTTTTGCAATTTGGGTCTCACCTCGAATTGTACTGAATCCGATTTGATTCGAATTGCGAAAACGATTGATGTACTCCGATCTGCGTATTTTGCTGTTTGCGATGAAGAGATAGCCCGACTTTGTCGATGATTTTGACGAGGACCGACTGCCGGGACATTCTCGATTGTTGTTAAAAATTAGCCTTGCACTTTTTTGTTGGAAACCATTTGGAATGATATTCGCGCTGGTGCCCGAGATTGATTTCTTTAACGCGAGGAGCATTCTGCTTTTCGTGTGTCTTTTGCAGGGTCTGATTTTTTCGTTCATACTCGCGGTCCGCGGTTTCAAAAACAAGACGCGCTCAGACTATCTGTTGGCGATACTCCTCGTTTTGATGTGCTCGTCGCTAATCACCCATTTCATAGGGTTTGCGAACGTTTACGATAACAACCAATGGCTCAGCTTCTTTCCGTTTGAACCTTTGTTCGCTTTTTCACCGACGATCTACATCTACGCGAGGTTTCTTACAAACTCCAAAGAAAGGTTCGCGCCAAGATTCTGGCTTTTTTATCTCCCAAGCGTCGCATATCTCGCATATTCGCTTTTCCTGTTTTTCCAAACCCTCGAATTCAAGGATTGGTTTATCGATTGGGCAAACGCCAATTATTGGTTTGCATTTTTCGATGCTGCATTAAGCGCTTGGAATTTCGGATTCCTGGCGATGGCGTTTGCGAGGTACAGAAAATATAGAAGCTGGCTGAATCAGAACTATTCCGATACGGAGAAGGTAAAGTTTGATTGGCTTCGCAATTTCCTGGTGATGATCGCGGTATTGTTTGTCGCCGAGTTTGTTTTCAATACGCTCAATGTTTTATTCGATCTGTCGTATGTGCAGTACTACTATTTGAAGATCACAACGGCGTTCGCCACCTACTATCTCGCGATAAGTGGTTTTGTTCGTTCACGCGAGATGGTGGTTGAATTCGAAAGCATTGCCGAAGAACCTTCCCCGGAGCAGAATGAAGGTGCGCTGGAAGCCGACAAGTCACGTCTCTTGGAACTCATGTCCACCGAGCGTCCGTTTCTCGATCCCCAACTCACGCTTCGGGATCTTGCGGGGTTGATGGCGTTTAACACCTCGCGGGTTTCCCACGTCATCAATAAGGGAATCGGAATCAATTTCAACGATTTTGTAAACGGATACCGAATAGACGAGGTAAAGAGGAAACTGGCCGATGCGGATGCCAAGGATTCGAACATCCTTTCGATCGCATTCGAGTGCGGGTTCAATTCAAAAGCGACATTCAACCGCGCCTTCAAAAAATCTACCGGCGTTACTCCGATTCAATTCCTAAACGAAAACAAGTCCGCACGGCCATAATACCGATTCAGTACGAACAAATAGGTCTCAAATCATAAGAAAACACTCATTTCAAATGATTTGAGGCGCACCCGCATGCCTTTGCGAACTATCTTTGCAAGTGCTTCGAGCGCACTGAAAGGATTCGAAGGAAATTGAAAAGGGGAATGGGGAATTGATAAGAAAACTGTTTGGTTCGTTTTTGTTGCTGGTGCTAATTACAAATCTAGCTTATGCGGAATGGGATTTTGGCCGATTGTCGGGAGAATGGAGGGGTGAACTTGAGTACTCCGATTACACGTCCGGGGAACGCGTAAAGGTTCCCGTCGTGGTGGAGATCGACTCGAAAAAAGATCGAGGGGCAATGTCGTTGAAATACTTTTACGACGATTTCGGGAAGATCATCCGCGATTCCGAAACCCACAGGATCGATCTTGCGACCGGTGCGTACAGCATCGACGGGCACCAATACCGTGTGGATTCGATTGACGGAAACCATCTAGTACTGACGGGCGATACCATCGAGAACGACAAATCCGTACCGGCGCGTTATACGGTGGATCTCGACGACGACAAGATCGTTTTTCTCAAGGAAACGCGAGAACCGCTCGCATTTCGAAATAGCCTGACGCTTCATCGAAGCGATGTGAATCGTGATGAGTTGCGGATGCTTGCGGCTTCGGAAATGAGACATGACTTTGAATTGTTAAAAAGGAGCCTGCTGGAACTGCATCCGGGCTTGAATCGTTACCGAACACCGGTTCAGATTGCGGCGATGTTTCACAAACAGGAAATGAAGCTCAAGACGCCAATGCGCGAGGATCGGTTCTATCGGATAATCGCGGAAACGCTTTCAGGGGTTCGATGTTTCCACACGTATCCAAATCCCTATAACCAATCGGCTGCCGTGCAGGACCGTCTCTTCAATCGGCGTTCCCTTCTGCCCTTCTTGTTTGAAATCGTTGAGGGAAAGATGGTCGTAACGGAAAATGTTTCGACCTACAAGCTGCCGCGAGGAACCGTCATAGAATCGATCAACGGCATACCGACCAGAAAGATTCTGGCTGACCTTTTTGCGATGACATTTGCCGATGGCGACGGCACCCGCGCACACCGGCTGAAAACATTGGAGACAAGCCGCTACGACGCGGATGGCAAAGCGATCTTCGACATATTGTTTCCTTTGGTTGTGAGTCCGATTGACAAGGGATTCAAGATCACCGCGCTTAAGCCCGGTCAGAACGAGTTGCGTAACGCCGAGGTTCTCGCCTTGAACTGGAAGGAGCGGGAACGTTTTCTGAATCAGAAATACGGGAAGCTAAAACTCCCCGATGATGCTTGGGGATTTGAGTATCTGGATGGCGAAACGGGGCTGCTGAAGATAAACAGCTTTATCACGTGGGAAATGGGATTCGATTTCAAGAGGTTCTTAGCGGATTCGTTCAGCGAATTTCGAAGGAAGGGAACCAAGAATCTGATTATCGACATGCGCGGCGCCGATGGTGGTTCGGACGAGGTTTACCGACAGATCTTTCGATATCTTTCGGCCAAACCCATTGATATCAATGTCGGGCAAAAGTATTACATCAAATCACCAAAAGCTTCGCCCGAGATACTAAAACACGCGGAAAGCTGGGATAAGAGCGTTCTCAACCTCCTTAAAGTGGGAGTGCCAAAACGCATGTTTCGAGTCGATGGAGAAGGAAGGTACGAATTGGTTGACCAAGTGCCTACTGACAAGCCTCTCTTCCCGTTTGAAGACAGATTCGTTGGTGAGGTCTATTTGCTCGTCGGATCAAGAAACGCATCGGCGGCCTTCACCCTTCCATACCATGCCAAGCGACTCGGATTGGCCAAATTGATTGGTCAGGAAACTGGCGGGAATCAAAGAGGATTCAATGGTTCCATGTATCTGACGATAAAGCTTCCCGGGTCCGGATTCGCATACGACATACCCTTGGTTGCAGGATACTTCCCGGGCGAACCTCCCGATTCCGGTGTGTTTCCGGACATATCGGTAACAAGAACGATCCGGGGAATCACCGAAGGCAAGGATTTGGAGCTTGAAAGGGCACTTGAGATGATGCGTTCGCGTGTTCGGCAATAACCGGTTTCGCGATACAGAAACGAGGCGGTTGGAGAGAAATCGGATTTCATTTTTGCGCTTGGAATGACTTGCACTCGCGATGGTATTCTTTACTTGAACCATTTGATCCAAGGAGCATAGGGATGGAGAACGTTCTCGAAACCGCCACTTTGGGAGGCGGTTGTTTTTGGTGTACCGAAGCGGTGTTTGATTCCTTGATTGGCGTTGAAGACGTAGTTTCGGGATATGCAGGCGGGCACAAGGATTCGCCAACTTACCAGGAAGTCTGCTCGGAGACTACCGGGCATGCCGAAGTCGTGCAGATAAAGTTTGATCCGTCGCAGATCTCGTTTCGCGAGCTGCTGCAGATCTTCTTTGCGACTCATGATCCGACGACCCTCAATCGGCAGGGCAACGACATAGGCACTTCGTATCGTTCAGCGATTTTCTATCACGATCAGGAACAGAAAAGCATCGCCGAAACCTTGATTGCCGAAATCGAGAACGACGAAATATTCGACGCCCCGATAGTCACCGAAGTAACCGGGTTTACAAACTTCTTTCCGGCCGAGGATTATCACCAGAACTATTTCGCAAACAATCCAAATCAGGGTTACTGCTCGGCGGTAGTGGCGCCAAAAGTGGCGAAATTTCGAAAGGTTTTTTCGGAAAAGCTCAAGCGTTAGAACGCTCAAACTGCTTCTTTAAATCGCAACTTAAATCTGTCGAGGCACGTATCAAACCTCCCGGCATTTTCAGAAGTTGTCGGCAACAATTCCATCCAAGCGCTTCGAGCGGTTTCTGACTTCCCAACGTTTGGAAAGCCTCCCAAGCGGGCAGGCAAATTGGGATTGTTTTCGTATCGTTATTGAAGAAAGAAAATTAATCTTGAAAGACAAAATGAGAACAAATAAATCGCATTTGTGGATCCAGCGTTTTCTCGCGGGAACCGTATTCACGGCACTTTTTGTAGCGCAGCTTCATGCCGGAGTCGGCGCCACGCGTGTTTCGCTTTCAGACAGCGAGTCGAAGCTCGCCGAGGCGATCACCGTTGAAATGGTTAGGAAATATGCCGAGGCGCTTTCCGCCGATGACATGGAAGGTCGCGGCACGATGCAACCGGGCGGCGAAAAGGCTGCGGAGTACATCGCAGAACAATTGAAGGCGTTGGGTGCGAAACCGGCAGGCGAGAAAGGCACCTATTTCCAGACGATCGGTTTCAAGGAAACTGTTTACACGGAGGAAACCGGCATTGAACTCGACACCGGATCTCTGAAAAACGGCGTTGATTTCGGTGTCGCTCCATTTGGGAAGACAGAAGGGAGCGTTGAAGGCGATCTTGTGTTTATTTCGTACGGCATCGTCGCGGAGTCCATCAAACGCAATGATCTGGAAGGCTTGAACTTGAGCGGGAAGATTGCGGTGATGATGGAGGGTCCTCCGAAGAATATTCCCAAGAAAGCTTGGGACGAACAGGAGGCGACGATGTTTTACATGGTAAACGCGGTACGTTCGGGTGCCAAGGCTTTGATCTACATAGACAACGGCCGGGAAAAAGATCCGCCATCGCTTATGGCGGACTACTTTTCCAGAAGACAGATCGCGCTTGAGAGCGAAAGCGAAAACGGCGGAGCGCCGGTGCCGATCATTTACATGACGCAGGAGGGCGCCAAAAAGCTCTTTGCAAAATCACCG
>JAWKHN010000019.1:0-78328 GCA_041394795.1 Pyrinomonadaceae bacterium
TCATCAAATTCGCTATCGCCCGAATCACCGATTCAAACCCGACCCTCGGATTTCCCAAAAAAGCCTCGGAACTAGAAGAACTCGTTGGTGAAACGATCACGGAAAACGGAATCGGAGGCGAGAAAGCGTTTCATCTCTTTAAGGATGTCTTGATCAAATCGTCGATTTCGATCGACCATCCTCGGCATCTCGCTTTCGTGCCGGCCTCCCCGACGAGGGCGGCCGTTATGTTTGATCTCGTTACAAGTGCGGCGAGCGTGCATGGAGCGTTTTGGCTTGAAGGCGCGGGCTGCATTTTCGCCGAGAATCAGGCGATGGAATGGCTTGTAAAACTTACGGGACTCCCCGAGGGGGCCTTTGGGGTGTTTACGAGCGGCGGTACGGCCGCCAATCTTTCTTCGATGGTAACGGCCCGCGAGGCTTGGCGCGCGAACGATCCTTCGAAAGAAAGGAAAAGGGGAATCGTCGTTGCAGCGCGGACGGCGCACTCGTCGATCAAGGCGATGGCAAAAGTGATTGACGCCGATCCATTCCTGATTGATGTGGATTCCGACGGCACGTTTACCGGCGAGCTTCTTGAAGAAGCGCTGGCAAAGATGGATCCTTCGGAACGCGCGAGGGTTTTTGCGGTGATCGCGACCGGCGGTACCACAAACGCGGGTGTTATCGATGATTTGGCCGGCATCGGTGCGATTTGCCGAAGCGAAGGCATCTGGTTTCATGTTGACGCCGCCTATGGAGGCGGCGCGCTGGCATCAGAAAAGGCGCGACCCCTCTTTGACGGAATCGAGCTTGCCGATGCCGTGACGATCGATCCCCACAAATGGCTGTTTTCGCCTTATGATTGCGGTGCCATTATTTACAGGGATCCCGAACTCGCCAGAAAAGCGCATACGCAGGAAGGCTCGTATCTCGATATTTTCTCGGACGAGGGTACCAAGGGATTTAACCCCGCCGATTATCAAATACAGCTTACGAGACGCGTCCGCGGCCTGCCCCTTTGGTATTCGCTCGCAACGCACGGCACGAAGCGATACGCGGCCGCGATCGACCGCGATATCGAACTCGCACGGATTGCGGGGAGGCTGATTGAAGACGCCGAGCATTTGGAATTGATCCGCGAACCGAGCCTCTCGTGCGTGATCTTTCGACGCAAGGGATGGGCGCCAGCCGATTATGTCGATTGGACATACAGAAACCACCAAAGCGGTTTCGCGCTTGTCGCTCCAACAAAGTGGAAATCGGGCGATACTTTCGAAACCGTTACAAGATTCTGTTTTATTAATCCGGACACGACTGAATTCGACATAATGCAGATCATCGATTCTATGGCGTAAGAATCATCTATCGCCAGGCAAGCTTTGAGTCCCTTGCATTTGAATGTCCGCACATAAACTGCCTAAACAGGCAGTTAACCGCAAAAAACTATCCTTCACTGCCATAATTGGCGACTTATCGTCGAAACAGCTCTTGCCTTAACAAGCCATAAATGGCATTCTATTTATGGTTTCCAGCTATTGCATGACAATTTTGTCATGCATGCGGACTCAACATTCTATTTGTTTTTCGGACTTATGAGGATCCATGGCAATGAAACGGACGACGCGATACTGCGCGAACTGGGAATCAGGATATCCAGAACGCGTCTCAATAGAAATCAAACGCAACAAAACCTTGCGAAAGAATCGGGAGTCTCCGAAAGGACGATCATACGAATCGAAAACGGCGAATCGACCCAGGCGGTAAACATGATTCGCGTGATTCGTGCCTTGGGCATGGCGGGGAACTTCGAATCACTCATTCCGGAGCAAACGATATCGCCCGTTCAGGCACTGCGTATGCAGGGGAGGCAAAGGCAAAGGGCTTCGGGGGAAAGTGCGTCACGATCATCCGAACCATGGAAATGGGGTGATGAAGAATGACGATCGCCTCAGTCAGGCTTTGGGGAACCGAAATCGGCGCGGTGAGTTGGGATGGTGGAAATCGAACTGCTGCGTTTGAATACACTCGTTCGTTTCAAACAAGCGGAATCGAAGTTTCGCCATTGTCGATGCCGCTCTCGGAAAGGATCTATAGTTTTCCGGCACTTGGATTCGAGGCATTTAGCGGGCTTCCGGGGCTTCTCGCGGATTCGCTTCCGGATTCCTACGGAAATGCGCTGATTGACGCCTGGCTTGCAAGACAAGGGCGCGCTTCTGAAAGCTTCAATCCGGTGGAGAGGCTTTGCTATACGGGTTCGCGCGGGATGGGGGCGCTTGAGTTTGTTCCCTCGACGGGGCCCGTGGCGGCGAGTTCGGAAGCGGTCGATGTAAACGCGCTTGTGGAACTTGCGAGCGAGATCCTTTCAAAAAGATCCGAAATCAAGGGTTCTCTCGATGACGATTCAAGGGAGGCGACGCTCCGCGACATCCTCCGCGTCGGCACCTCGGCCGGAGGCGCCCGCGCCAAGGCGATCATCGCCTGGAATCCGGAAACGGGGGAAGTGCGGTCGGGTCAGGTAGATGCGGGAAAAGGATTTGGATATTGGCTGTTGAAATTCGATGGCGTCTCGGGTAACCGCGATCGCGAACTGGACGATCCGGCGGGTTTTGGCCTTGTCGAATACGCGTATCACAAAATGGCGCTCGCGGCGGGGATTTCGATGAACGAATGCAGGGTTTTGGAGGAAAACGGCCGGCATCATTTCCTAACAAAAAGATTTGATCGAACTCCGACCGGCGAGAAGATTCACATGCAGTCTCTTGGCGCTTTGGCGCATTTTGACTATAACCGCCCCGGGGCGTACTCGTACGAGCAGGCGATCGCGGTTATCAAACGGCTGGGAATGGGCATGTCTCAAATCGAGGAACAATTCCGCCGCATGGCATTCAACATCATCGCCAGGAATCAGGATGACCACGTCAAAAACATCGCGTTTTTGATGGACAGAAGGGGGATATGGAGTCTCGCACCCGCCTTCGATCTTACATACAGCTACAACCCGAACGGCGATTGGACGAGCCGTCACCAAATGACTCTGAACGGGAAGCGGGAAGACTTTACTATCGCGGATTTTGAATCGTGCGCACGTGCGGTTTCCATGAAACGCGGTCGCGCTGCAGAAATCGTCCGCGAGGTGATCGGAGCGGTATCCAATTGGAACGAATTTGCAAAGAAAGCGGGGGTAGGAAAAACGATGCGCGATCGGATTGGAAAGGCTCACCGGCTTAAGTTCTAGTCCGCCGCGGCAGAGTGGGATTCCTGCTTGTAAATCATGCTAGGATCGGTGCGAGGGTTCAGTTTTTGGAAGAGATTGGGGGTGCCGGCGACGACTCCGGAAATTTCGATCGGTGTTGTCTTGGCGGCCATTGTAGTTGTTCCGTTTGTCCGAGAGCAATGCGCCAATCGATATGCGTTTTGAATAGGAGACTAAATCATGAATCTGCTCGTACCGCTTCTGGTGATCGTTGTGGTAATAGCGCTTTTGTTTGTATTTCGTGGAAACGGAAAAAAGGGCAAATCGCTTTACGGCGATGTCGAGGCAAGCCTCGTGCGTTTGAAACTCGACCGCCATCCGCAGGCCTTTTTTGGATTTCACACGAAAGACACAGACGCGCTGTATTTTGTTTATGAAGACGACGTTTTTCATTTGGATTACGAATTGTCGAGCGAAGCAAAACGGGCGTTTGAGGACGAGTTTCGAAAAACTGCGGACTCGCTGGGGTTTGAGGTCTCCGAGACCTCGTACGGCGAAGATTCCGCGCGGGTTTTGCGGGTGTCCTTGACGAGTGACGAGAAAAAGTCGGCCAAAACCGGATATGAATTCGCAAGCCGCATTTTCGGTATAGATCAGGAAACTGAACTGGAGTTTCTTCCCTAAGAATTACGGGATTTGTTTCTCGCGAAAAAACACATTATGCATGACTATCGCCAGCCGCCGGATGCCGAGCGCACGATGGAGACAAGCCGAATCATGCGGTTTACTCCTTCCGAGGTTTTTGAATCTTTTAGAGATCCGAATCTGCTCAGTCGTTGGTGGGGGCCAAACGGGTTTTCAAACAGGTTTTTGAAGTTTGATTTTCGAGATGGCGGCGAGTGGCATTTCATAATGGTCGGTCCTAACGGACGCGAATACGAGAATGAATCGCGTTTCGCATCGGTCGAGGATCCCGGTTTGGTTGTTATCGAACATATTTCCCTGCCCAAGTATGTTTTGGTGGTGCTGATCGAAGCGTCGGATGAAGGCACGCGGATCATTTGGCGGCAGACTTTTGAGAACAAGAAGACGAGGGACAATGTGGCGAACATCGTCGGCGATGCGAACGAGCAGAATCTCGACAGGATGGAGGGAGTTCTGGCGGAGTTGGAGGATTGAGCAAGATGGGAAATGGCAGGATATCGACTCATTCCGGGCATGCTCTGTTTCGCCGTGCTCTGGCGGGCGTGCTGATTTTCGTTTCGTTTTCGGCGGTTGTTTTGGCGCGGGCAACCGAAAACGTGATTCTCGTTACGCTTGACGGAGTACGAGTCGAGGAAGTGTTTGGCGGGATGGATGTCGCGCTGTACAAGGAGATCGACGAAAAGGCGGAAAGCCGCGCGATTTTCAAAAGGTTTTACGCCGAAACCGAACGCGAGCGGCGCGAAAAGCTGATGCCGTTCTTTTGGCGCGAATTGATGACCAACCACGGCTCGATCGCAGGAAACAGAAAGCTCGGAAGCGAAGCCAAAACCACGAACAACCATCTGTTCTCATATCCCGGCTATTCCGAAATCATGACCGGCGAAGCGCATGACGATGTGATCAAAAGCAACGACCGCATCCAGAACAAATATCCTTCCTTTCTGCAATTTCTAAAAGGGAAGATGAACCTCGGTTACAACGATGTTGCGAGCTTTGCTTCCTGGAACGTATTTAACGAGATCGTTTCGAGCCGTGCCGGCGAGTTTGAAATCAACGCCGGCTACGAGTCTTATTCGTCGGATGATCCGGCCGCGATCCGTTTGAGCCGAGAACAGTTTGAAACTCCTACGCCGTGGGATTCAGTCAGGCATGATTACTACACGTTTAATCTGGCGCTTTCGCATCTTAAGCGTTACGGCCCGAAGGTGATTCACATCGGTCTAGGCGAAACCGACGATTGGTCGCACGGCGGTCGGTATGATTTGACGCTCGATGCGCTCCATCGCTCGGACCGCTATCTCGCCGAACTTTGGGGTTTTCTCGAATCCGACAAGCGTTACAAGGGCAAAACCTCTCTGATTGTCGCGGTCGATCATGGTCGCGGCACCAGCGCCAAAACCTGGAGCGGCCACGGGAGCGACATCCCCGAGGCAAGAAACATCTGGATCGCTTTCGTCTCGCCCGAAATGAAGCAGCGCGGAGAATGGAAAAACAAAAAGACGATCTACCAGAATCAGATCGCCGCAACGCTCTGCGCCTTTCTCGGTTACGATCTAAAGGAGCAGAATCCGAATGCGGGGAAGCCGGTCGGAGTTAAGGGTTTCGGGTTTTGAGTTCGGTTGGGGATGTTGAGTTGTTTTTTGGTTAGCGGTCGAAACGTAGAGATTGAATAACGGACGGCTGTCACGCAATACCGTTCTTATTCGTGCCTGGCCCGGGACGGTTTTTTATGAAGTACGCATCCTTGCGACGTGCCAACGATGGAGTCTTTATGAACGCAAAAGGAAGTCTCCAGATCCTTGTTCTCTTGTTTCTATTTTCAACTGCGGCGTTCGGACAGAACGGAAGCTGTCCGAGGATCGAAATACCCGATCAGGTCGGTCCCACAACCGAAGGCGAGGAACTGAAGTTTGAGGTAAAGGCTCAAGCGGAGACCCCGATAAAAGGTTATCGTTGGAAACTCTCTGCCGGAACGATAAAGAGCGGACAGGGAACCGCTTCGATAATCGTCGATACGAGAGGTCTGCGCGGAAAGAACTTGGAAGCGACAGTTGAAATCGAAGGCGATTTTGCGGTTTCTTGTTCGCTTTCAGAAAGTTCAACGACGATTATCATCGCGCCTCCCGAGGCCAGGCTGGTGAATTCCATCGGATATCCAAACTGCGAAATTGCGATGGCCGGGCTTGATGGCCTGGCGGTCGAGATGCAGGAAAATCGCGGTTCCAAAGGATATGTCGTCGTCTCCGGACATTTGAACGGTGTGATTAGAGCGCGGGCCGCGATCTTCGGGTATGTTTCCTTTCGAGGGGTTGACCCCGAGGCTTGGGCTATTGTCGGCAAGGAAACCAAGACTGAGCTAAAATTTGACCTTTGGATCGTGCCGCCCGGAGCCCTTTTGCCGGCTTCATCGGCACCAAATGAGACTGCAATTACGACCGATCCGAAGAAAGATTTTGATGATCTGCGCGAAGCCGAATTCCAGAAGAAGCTTGGAAAAGGCAGGCCCTTTGTTTTCGAAGGGGAACGGGATGTTTTTAGCTGTGGCGAAATAGGCGGCGATTTGGATAGATTCGCGGCCGCTTTGGTCAGGTATCCAAAAGCTCGTGGCAATATTGTGATCAATCCTACAGTGTTCGAAGGATTCGAAGCAAGACGCGACGAGATTTTGGAATTTCTCGTTTCGAAAGGGGGGGACCGGAAGCGGCTCCGATTTTTCACAAAAGAAAACATCGGCATGTTTGAAGAGCTTTGGTTTTTGCCATGAAAATCAACAATGAATATGCCCTTTTGAATTCAAGCCGATTCGCACAATTCTTTGTGTGAAATTAATGCAAAAAAGATCGACCGGTAAATTGACGCTCTGAGTAACCCGCCAAGCCGGCAGGGGTCTTTCACAAATATCGAACCGTTGTGACTGAAAATGATGCCCTTCACTTTCTAATTCGACTTTTTAGAGTGGACTCAACTCTTGGAACTTGGAACTTGGAACTTGGAACTCTGCCCGTGATATCCTTTCCGCACTATGACGGAACATGAACTCGAGCAGCAGATAGCGGCCTCCGAGGCCTATGAAAAGATCTTTGTACCCGGACTTTTTGCGCAATGGACGGATTGGGTTTTGGATTTGGCGGGCGTTTCAGAAGGAAATGCGGTACTCGATGTCGCGTGTGGAACCGGAGTCTTGACGCGTGCGGCCGCGGATCGGGTCGGAGAAACGGGCAAGGTGGCGGGGATCGATCTTTCGTGCGGAATGGTTGAGGTTGCAAAACGGCTGGCTCCTGAGGCCGTCGATTTGAGGGTGGCCTCGGCGGATTGCCTGCCGTACGAAGACGGCACTTTTGATTCTGTCGTGAGCCAGTTTGGGATGATGTTTTTCCCGGACAAACCTCATTGCGTCGGAGAGATGGCGCGCGTGATCGGGGATGAAGGAAAGGTCGCGGTGGCGGTTTGGGATGATCTCGAATCCAATCCCGTGTTTTTCGATCTGGTAAACCTTTTAGACCAAATGGCCGGAACCGCTGCCGCCGATGCGCTTCGAATGCCGTTCTCGATGGGCGACGGGGACGAGCTTTGGTCCATCGGCGAAAAGGGAGGGCTCAAGGGGATCGGAATCGAGAGGCAGACAAAACCGGGCAATTTCGAATCTATCCGAACGCTTGTCGAAGGAGAGGTTCGCGGCTGGCTCCCGGTGATGGGAGTTCATCTCGATGAATTGCTGATCAGCGAGATCCTTGACGAATCGGGAACGGCGCTGGCTGCGTACTCTAACGATGATGGAAGCGCGACAATCGATCTTTCGGCGGTTGTGTTGTGCGGCTCCAAGGCATGAACAAGGGTTTTCGAATTCCGATTTTCATTTGGCTTCAACACTGCGTTTGTTCTTCATAGACACGATCCATGCATGGATTCCGTTATCGTCGCGTCTTCAATCGGTCGTCTCCCGGATTCCGGAAAAATTCCACATATTGGAACCGGATGTTACAAAATTTGTCGTTTTATTGGCACTTCCAGCCATCCGCGCAACGCATATCTTCTCCCAAATATGAACGTAACATAAAGAAATAACAACACTTTACGGTAAAACCCCACTCCTTTGGCACGCGAATTGAAACTAGCCTCCCAGCCATACCGCGAGATGAACCCGTCATCTCAGCTCGCTCAAAAAACAAATCTCAGGAGATCGTGAATGAAACGCAAAAACATTGAAAAGGGATTTTCGCTTATTGAACTTTTGATCGTCGTAGTAATCATCGGCATTATCGCCGCGATTGCTATCCCCAACCTGCTCGCATCCCGCAGATCCGCCAACGAAGGCTCGGCGCTTTCGTCGCTTCGCACCATCGGCGCCGCGGAGACCACTTTCATGTCGACAAGCGGCAGATATGCCAACGATATGTACGAACTCGGAGCAGCGGACCTGATCGACGAAACGCTTTCCACGGATCCCGGAGACGGAGTGATCAAAAAATCGGGCTACAGCTTCTGGAACTATCGACGCGCCGCCGGCGTCGGCAATCCGGAATTGTACGAACTCTATGTTTTCCCGACAGTCGCAACCGGCGTAACGGCAACGGGCGTCAACAGCTACTACACAAACGAAGCGGGCGCGATCTACGTTTACAGCGGCGTCCACCCGGTAGGAATTTCAACCACGGTCCGCGTCCCAACCGGCAGCACGCCTCTCGACAGATAATCAGAAACAGTCTGAGTTTCTGCTCAAATTGCAAAAAAGCCAAGCACGGGGTGCTTGGCTTTTTTAGTATTGAAATGAATTAAACAGGTTATCGGCAACCGAGTAGCGCGCGCGTATTCCGAGCGAAATTTTAAGTCGGCGACTCGACCCCAAACAGAATCTCCGCATTGCGCCTCCGCAAGCCGATCGTCTCCTCGAAAACTCACGCGACTATCTTCTCGACCTTCATCCAATCCCCGGATGCCGTGATCGCAACGCTGATGTCATGCTTCTGCTGCAAATTCAACCAAAGTTCGGGCGTCGTATCAAAAGCACGAGAAAGCCGAAGCGCCATATCAGCCGTAATCGCCCCCCTTTCATTTGCGATCTTGGAAACGGTTTTTCGAGAAACCCCCAAAGACTCCGCCAGCGCAGAAACGGTAAGTTTCAAAGGTTCCATGTACATCCTTCTAAGGATATCGCCGGGATGATTTGATTTTCTATGCTTTCTATTCATTCAGTGATAATCAAGATAACGGACTTCGTAGGCATCGCCATCGACAAATTACACTCGAGCCCTTGGTGGGAAAAACTCCAAATCATTTACAATGTGTAACCCATACGGTTACACGTTGTCAATAAAAAATCGGATACAGAATTCGGATCTGAGTCGTATGGTGTCTAAAATATTGAAGTGGATTCGGGTTGGGAAAGCCCTTGAAAGGAATTCGAATGGCGCACCCGACAGGATTCGAACCTATGACCTCTTGATTCGTAGTCAAGCACTCTATCCAACTGAGCTACGGGTGCGCAAACGAACGATTAGGATACCTGTAGCGTCGGGGAAATGCAAGAGTGGGGAGTTACGAGTTTCGAGTTTTGAGTTTTGAGTTCGGCTAAAGAGTTGAGGGGGCGATTTTTGGGCGTGAAATTGTCTTTGGGTGCGCGCTCAAAATCGTGGATGGACGCCGGCGCCTTGAAGCAGATTCTCTCTCTCAAAAAAAATCTGACCCGCAACAACAGAACTCGAAACTCAAAACTCGCAACTACTTAGCAAAGTACCCCGGGCGGGTTCGTGCGACGAGGTCCGTCATGTTGAGTTCCACCTTGATTTCGCGCCATTTGCCGTCTTTTGAGGCGTTTGTCGGTTGGTATTCGATCGTGTAGAGCGAGCGGAGGCTGGCGGCTACCTCGACATAGAGCTTTCCAATCTCTTCCATACGCGTAATCGCGTTAAGCTGTCCGCCGGTTCGTGTCGCCAAAAGATCCAAACGCTTCCTTGCCGCGCCATACATCTCTACTTGCGCCGGTGTCGGATCGGGGAGGATCGACGGATCGCCCGAAGGAAGCGCCAGCGGATAAACCGTCACGCCCTGTTTTGATGCCTTGTCCAAAACCGCGTTGAGCGCCGGCGCGGTTTCGAATTTGATCGATTGCGGAATCTTTGACTCCTCAAGATCGACGAGCGATTTCCGGTCTTCATCGCGGAGCGCCGAATCCACGCCGTCTGTCAAGACGATGATCGCCTTTCGGCGCGAACCTTCTTTTGAAAGCTTGTCGAGCGCCAATTCCAACGCCTTGTAGAGCTGTGTTTTGCCTTTGCCGTTGGCAACCTGAATGGAATTGTAGATTCGGCTTCTTTCGGAAGAGAAGTCGTTGAGCCAGTTGATTTTGTCGTAAAACTCGAGCACCGCGACGCGGTCTTCAGATCCAAGCGCATCAACAAAACGACCGGCGGCGAGCCTTATGTTTTGACGGATGCCCTGCGTCGAGCCGGACATGTCGAGCATCATCACGACCGAAAATGGCGCCTGTGTCGGCTCGAAATTCAAAATCTTTTGCTTTACACCGTCTTCGAAAAGCGCGAAGTCCTGCGCCGTCAGATGCTTGATCGGACGACCGGTTTGATTCACAACGCCAACATTCAGACGCACGAGCGTCGAATCGACGGTAATCACATCGTCGTCATCGCCGGTTTGTCCGGTGACGATCGCGACTGAGCAGAGCAAGAAAACCAACAACGGCAGAAATTTACGCATATCTACGCATTACCAAAGGAGAATGAGAATCAGATTCCATTCCTTACGCAACGGTTGTCAACAAGGTTGCGGCGTCGGAAATTTCCCGAATCTTTTTTCGGTGTCTTTGATAAAAGGATAAAAGTCATCGGCACCGAATTGGCGGGAAAATCATATGGCACGGATTCTCTGTTCAAACTATTTGCGGCCCGGCGTGTCTTTAATGTCATGAAAACCGATGCCGTAAAGGGAGTTTCCCATTTCCCCTCACGACTTGCGTGAGAAATACGGGTTAACATTGGAAAACACTTAGGCTATAATACCGAATTCAATGTAGACATATAAACTCACAGCGGGATGTACGCGGATTCTCATTTACTCAACCACGCGCGCATTCCTTTTCAGGGCAACCGGGGAGGCATTGGGTTATGTTTGGTAAACCCAATTATTGCTGCAATTGCGGTGATAAGGTTGAAAGGATTGAATGGCATGTCTGGAACAGCCGCAGATTTTGCGAATTGTGCGAAACCCAGTTCCAGTTTGACGAGTGGTGGCCGCGCGGGGCGTTGTTTTTGGTTCTCGTGCTTGGCATCACGGGTATTGGCTTCCATTTCGGGGAGGAAAAAGTCGCCCCGATTTCGGAAACGGGGAGTTTCTCCCGGCCTCAGAAATTGAAATCGGCGTCCTCACAAAGGGTTGGGGTTTCGGCCGATGGCAACAGCAGGGATCAAAGCGAGAATTTATCGCCCGAAATTCCCCCCGACGCGCCTCCAACACCTGTCGCCGTGCGGCCGCGCAAAGAGGTGTACGAACCGAAGCGCGAGGCTGCTGTCAAAGAAGAACCTGTATTTTATTGCGGTGCGCTGACCAAAAAAGGAACCCCTTGTTCGCGGAAGGTGAAGTCTGAGGGAGAACATTGCTGGCAGCATAAGGACGCGGAAACCAATAAGGGCGGATCTCGAGAAACAAAATGAAACCACTGGCGCCAAACACAATTCTCCAGAACAGATACCAGATCGTAAGGATCATCGGAAAGGGCGGTATGGGCGAGGTATATCTCGCCGTTGATAGTCGCCTCGGTCACGACGTTGCGCTCAAGCGTACGACGGTTGGCGACGATCCCACTTTGGCGGCCGCATTCGAGCGCGAGGCGCGGATTCTCGCCGGGCTTCGGCATCCGGTTCTTCCAAAGGTCAGCGATCACTTTCTCGAGGGCGACGAGCAGTTTCTGATCATGGACTATATCTCCGGGGACGACCTCTCGCAGAGATTAAAGGTGACAAATCGTCCGTTCCCCGTAAATTGGGTGATGTTTTGGGCGGATCAATTGCTTGACGCGCTGGCCTATTTGCATACGCACGAACCGCCGATCATCCACCGCGACATCAAGCCGCAGAATCTAAAGCTTACGGGCGACAACCAGATAGTCCTTTTGGACTTCGGACTTTCGAAAAACTCCGTCGGCCAGACGAGAGTAACGACTTCCGGCAGTGTCGTTGGATATACGCCGCATTACGCTCCGATGGAACAGATTCGTGGTACCGGCACAAACGCTAAAAGCGATATATACGCGCTTTCGGCGACGCTCTACCAACTGATGACGGGAACCGTTCCGCCGGACGCGCTGACGCGCGCCGATTCGCTCCTGGCAAATCTTCCGGATCCCTTGAGATCACCGTCGCATATCGTTTCCGAAATTCCCGAATCGGTTTCGATCGCGATTCTGAAGGGGATGGACATCAGCCAGGATCGCCGATTCGAGAATGCCCGCGAGATGCAGAAGTCGATGCGGAAAGCGTTTTCGGAAATGAAAGCGGTTGCTTCCGCCGAAACGGTGGCGTTTGGTACCGAAGACAAGCAGGCCGCCGAAGCCGATTCGCAACCGGTTTCGGAAGCAAAAACGGAAGTCAATGTATCGGTTCCGGGAGTTGTACCAGCCGAGCCGCCGGCCGCGGATATGTCGGCTGACAAGACGGAAGTGTTCAACGCGGCGGATTTCGCGGAAGAAACGGGGAGCGCGGATGTGGTGCCTCCGGCTGCAGGAGTCATTCCGGGAATCACAGATGTTGAACCGGAAGGAATGAAGACGGAGGTTTTGCTGGGCGGGCAGGAATCGGTTGTTCCCGACGCGCCTTTTGACCAAACCGAACAGTTTTCCGGCATTCCCGAATCGCTTCCATCAGAAACAAGCGATTTTGCGGGGTTTGCTTCGGATACCGGAGATTCCGGGGTTTCTCAGTCAGGCGAGGGCGGGTTTGACCAAACCGTGCCCTTGATTCAGGTTCCGGATGCGGATGCGCCCGGCTCGGACTATTCAGGCGAGGATTTTGGAGGTGCCGGCGCCTCGACGGGCTTTGAAAGCGAAGCCGCACACGTCAGTGAAACACCGGAGATCGTCACCGCGACGGGTGGAGCGGCGGCCGAGGGCGCTGCGACCACTGGATCGACTCCGCCTCCGAAAAAAGCGAGCAAAGGAGGAGCGGGAAAATACATCGGAATCCTGGCCCTTATCGGATTGCTTTTGTTTTTGGTGGTTGGCGCGGTTGGTGCCGGCGTTTGGTATATGACGCGCGATACGGGAGGAGACGCGACTCCGGAGCCCTCGGCGACACCGACCGTCGAAGAGACAATTGAGGCTCCACCGACGGTTGAGCCGACGGATGAAAATGTTGACAACACGAATTTGGATACAAATTCGAACGACAATGCAGAGTTTCCCGATGCGGATACGCCGGGGCCCGTAAAACCGTCAACGCCAACTCCGTCAACAAACAAAACGCCGCCGGTCAGGAAGACGCCGCCGGTTCAGAAGACACCGGTCAAACCGCAACCGACGAAGCCTGTGGTCAAACCGCCGACACCGGCACCGACGAAGAAGGGCGGCAAGAAAGATCCCGGAGTAATGTAATTGAGGTGAGATGATGATTCGCAAAAGACTATCGATAACCGCATTTGTTTTCGCGATGCTGTTGATTCCGCTCGTTTGGTCGGGAACCGCTCAAGCGCAAAAACCCTCAAAAAAGGCCAGAAGCTTGGCGAGCCAGGGCGACCAGCTTTTTAATCGCCGTCGTTATCAGGAGGCGCTTCAAAAGTATGTGGAGGCGACGAGGCTTTCGCCGATTTTTCCAAAGGCGCGCTTTTTCAAGGGATATACTCATTTCAAACTCGAACAGTTTTCAGACGCGGTTGCCGAACTTGATGCGGCGGAGCGTCAGGGATATTCGAAGCTCGATGTCGCGAGCGTAAGGATGGAGGCCTATTTCGCGAATCGTGAATATGAAAACTCCTTGCGCGATGCGACGGAGGCGGTGCGGCTCTCGCCAAAAACCTCGTATTACCATTTGTTTCTCGGGCGTGTGAAAATGGCCAACGGGGATCCGGGGGGCGCTTCGGACGACTTGGCCCGGGCGATAGAACTGGGTGAAAAGTCGGCCGATGTTTACTACTATTTGGCGATCGCGAAAGGCGCCAATGGCGATATGCGCGGACAGGCCGAAGGTGCCGCCGAGGCATTGAAGCGGGGCACCGCGCATCCGGGGCAAACGTGGTACTTGCTTGGCGACGCGCAATCGCGGCTGAAGATGTACGGCGAGGCCGCGAAATCGCTTACAAACGCCAAGAACGCATTTGAAAACGATTTCTCAACCGGCCGCGCAGGTGACACAGAGGAAGATGACTATTACAACCTCGTGGTCGCACTCGCCGAGGTTTACCGCAATCTCAATGATTTTGAGAATGCGATCACGACCGCCAAGGCCGGTCTTTCGAGAAAGCCAAACGACGGGGCGCTCCATACGAGCCTTGCCTGGTATTACAGTCTTTCGGGAAGAATTCCGGATGCAATCGCCGCGGGAAGAAAGGCGGTCGAACTCGCACCGGGAACCTATATGGCGCACACAAATCTTTGCCGCGCGTATATGGATCAGGGGGAGTACTTCTACCGAATCGACAAGATGGCCGATGCCAGAAACTACTTCAACCAATCGATCTCCAGCTGCAAGAGGGCGCTTCAACTCGAGCCGGAAGACGGCGAAACCAACTATTATCTTGGTCGCGCATACTTCTATATGGACAATGTCGCGCTTTCCAATCAGCATTACCGCAAATCGGTGCCGAGATTGAAGGGGTACACGGAAGAGAATCCGAATTATTCCGATGGCTTCTATCTGTTGGGAAACGCCTATTTCGCGACCAAGCAAAACGACGAGGCAATAGATGCCTATACAAAATGCCTGACAATCAGTCCGAGATTCGCGAGGGTTAGGTTTAATCTCGGTTATGTTTTCATGCAGGTTGGAAAGGTCGACAAGGCGAAGGAACAATACGAACTACTTAGGAATCTCGATGAGGATCTAGCCAAGAAGCTTCTTGATGTGATCAATAAGAAGTAGGACGTTTTGAACGAACAAGTTTAATTTTTTGGATAGACGCGAAATGCTGTCGATTCTTTGGAATTTTGAAAACGGGGTGATTTGCCCCGTTTTTTATTTGGTGAGACTAGTTTGATGCGTATCAAGATCGGAAAGCATGATTTTCATAACACCGTCTGCGGACACGGTTGGTACCAACTCGCTCCCTTCGGCTACGACAGACAAACACAAATGCTTGCAACCGTCGCGGAATTTGAAGGCTCGGCCTATGAGTTCTCGATTCGCTCGACTGGGAAATCGCTTGTCGTCGAAGCCCCGGATTTTCCAGACACCGGCAAACACCGGCTGGCGGATACCGTAAGGCATATCCTGAGGCTTGATGAGCCATTTGATGAACTCTTCGAAATCGTTTCAAAACACGAGAAATATCGATGGCTCTCCGAATCGGGTCGCGGACCTCTTTTGAGATCACCGACCGTTTTCGAGGATTTGATAAAGACGGTTTGCACGACAAATTGCTCGTGGTCGCTGACAAAACTAATGACGACGAGGCTGGTCGAGACACTCGGAAACAGAGCAAAAGGCGGATTGTCGGCATTTCCGAACGCATCGGAGATGGCAAAACAGACCGCCGGTTTTTACGAGAAGGAGATCAAGGCGGGATATCGGTCGGGATATTTGCTCGAGATCGCCGAATCGGTTGCATCAGGGAAAGTGGATTGCGAATCGTGGTTAAACAGCGAACTCGAAACGGACGAGCTCAAGAAGGAGATCAAATCGCTCAAGGGGGTTGGCGATTATGCGGCCGAGCACATGCTCAAAATGGTAGGCCGATATGATCACCTCGCGCTTGATTCGTATCTGCGGGGCGGGTTCTACAAGGTTTACAACAAGGGAAAGAACTGCCCAGATTCAAAGATTGAGAGGCACTACAAAAGATTTGGTCGCTGGAAAGGTCTTGTTATTTGGTTCGATATGGTGGAAAATGCCGATTAAATGCGTTGCGCATTCATCGGAATCTGGTAATCAGCCGTAATCTTGGCAAATTCATTCTCGGCCTTCTCGAAAGTCGGGGTTTGGTTCCGAGTCGGTCTCAAGAAAAAGCGGCAAAAACTCGATAAAAATTTTCTCGAAAAGACGGGTGTTTTTGAGATCCGAAACTCGCGAAAGTTGTTTTTTGTCGATTCAAAGGCAGACCGATTACCGATTCGCATCGCAGATGAAACGTCAAACGGATGCTATCCTGACGTAGGCCGCAACTCCTTTTTGCATAAGGGCTTACAAAAAAGTTTTTTTCGTTTTTTGAGGCGAAATATCTCGACTTTTTTTGAATCTCCCCCGTCTGAGTACCGTAAGCGAAAGGCTTGCAGCCATGATTTTTTACATTTACTGCTTAAGGAGAAACAAAATGAAATCACATATCACCAAGTTGTTAATCGGACTTTCGGCTTTGCTTTTTGTAGTGATCGCTGCGGATGTCAGCAACGCTCAAAACAGCCGTCGCGCACGCGGACGTCAATATACAAAGGCCGATGTGGATCGGGTAATCAAGCGGGTTGAAGAGCGTATGGATAACTTTGTCGGCAATTTTGACAAGTCGCTTGACAACAGCAATCTGGACGGAAGCGACAGGGAAGACCAACTTAACGCCAAGGCCAAGGCGCTCGAAAGTGCTACGGACGAGCTTCGAAGGGAATTCGACAAGCGCGATGCGTGGATCGAAAACAAGGATGAAGTCAGGCGTTGCCTGAATCTCGCCACCGATCTCGACAAGACGATGAAAGCTCGAAAGCTCGGCGGGGTTACCGAAAGCAATTGGGCAAAGGTTCGCTATGAACTGAATACGCTTGCGGGAATCTACAACCTTCCAAAGGTCGGCAATTCTGCATATAAGTAGTCCGCTTGTCGGATAGATTTATCAAAAGGGTGGGCGGGCTGCTGTATGCGGACCCGCCCTTCTTTGCATTGCCCGATCAAGGCTTTGGAAACAAAAGGCGGCGGTTGAATTGGCGAGGCCTTTCCGGGTCGGTGTTTCCAATGCCAAATATCCTGTAATGAAAATGGGGCATCGCCCTCGGACTGAATAGCGTCCGAGATTGGATGACGGGTGATCCGGCGGATACGGACAAATGTTGTAGAATGGAGCGAAGTTATGCTTGAAGCGGGGAAACTATTGCAGGGGAGATACAGGGTCTCGAAACATATCGGGCAGGGCGGCATGGGCTCGGTCTATCTTGCCACCGACGAGAGATTTCAGAGCACCGTCGCAATCAAGGAAGCGCATGTTACGGACGAGAATTACAAAAAGGCGTTTGAGCGTGAAGCGCGGCTTTTGAACAGTCTCAAGCATGCGGCGCTTCCAAAGGTAATGGATCACTTTTTGGAAGATTCGGGTCAGTACCTTGTGATGGAGTATATTCCCGGCGACGATCTTTTCGAAAAACTTTCGCGAACCGGGCGTCCTTTTCCATTGGCGGATGTTTTGCGTTGGACAAAGCAACTCCTCGGAGCACTGGACTATCTGCATAAACAGGGGATCGTTCACCGCGACATCAAGCCGCAGAATCTTAAACTTACATCCGACGGAAACATCGTGCTTTTGGATTTTGGGCTGGCGAAAGGCAGTGCGACAGACGCGCCGTCACATACTGCGAACCAAAGCATATTCGGTTATTCGCGCAACTACGCCTCGCTTGAGCAGATCCAGGGAACGGGAACCGATCCGAGAAGCGATATCTATTCGCTAGCCGCAACCGTTTACCATCTGGCCACCGGGCAACTTCCGGCAGATGCTCTGACGCGGATCATGATGATGCTCAACGAGAATCGCGATCCACTCGAGCCGGCAGGCAAATTCGGTCAAGACATTTCGCAGGAATTGTCGGACGGACTTTCGAAATGCCTGGCGTTAAAGCGCGATGAACGGCCGCAGAATGTCGAATCGATGTCAGAGACGCTGTTTTCAAAAACGCACACGCCCTTTTCCGGAAGCGTGATCAATCCCGATATTGCGCTTGATTCGATCGCGACGAAAATCTCGCCGATACCCACACCTGGAACCATTGAGGCTCCTCAGGCGGATATTCGGACCGAGGTGATGCCGGTTGCGACATCTGCTCCGGCATTCGAGCCCAAAACGGTAGTGATGGAGAATGAAAACGCGGGCGCGGATGGATCGGGTTGGGCGCTCAAGGCGGCTGCGATCGGCGGACTAGTATTGTTGCTGGCGGTCGTCGGATTCGGAGGCGGGGTCTATTACTACATTCTCAATCAAGGCTCCGATACCAAATTGCCCGAAACACAGCCGGTGCAAAAACCTGAGACCAAAGCCGTTGTCGAAGACTCAAACGCCAATCTCGTGGAAATCGAACCTGGAACGCCCGAAGATTTCCCGACGCCGGAAGCGACGAAACCGCCCTTGGCGTCAACACCCAGGGCGGTTCCGGAAACGCCAAAAGTCGCGACGGCCGACAAAACACAGCAGACTTCAACCCCTGCGCCGGCTCCAACCACGCAACCGACAAGAGTCGCGGTTTCAACACCAACGCCTCCGCCGCCGGTACGAACCCCGCCGCCACCCCTGCGTCCGCCGCTGACAAAGGAACAGCTGGACAAGCTGACGCCTAAACAAAGGCGCCGTCTAAAACAAATCATGGATGAGCAAAGGGCGAGGCAATTACCTCCGCCGCCACGGTAGTGAGTTGCGAGTTTCGAGTTTTGAGTTTTGAGTTCGGAGAGCAGTTACGAGTTTCGAGTTTTGAGTTTTGAGTTTTGAGTTCGGTGGGCAGTTACGAGTTACAAGGTTTGAGTTTTGTAGTCAGTTTCGAGTTTGTTTCTTGGGGTTGAGTTCAACTGATCGGCACCTACTACCTATCGTCCTGGAATCCGATTCTAAAGCTTCAAAGGGGACCTCGCTACCCATCGAACTCAAAACTCAAAACTCGAAACTCGTAACTCATTTACTGATCGCGTTTTCCAGCGCTTTGGCAAGTTCTTCCTGCGACGAGAATTTTTCGGGATAAATCATTGGGTGGTATAGAATCTTTACGCTTCCGAGCGTAGGGAAAGCGTTTCCCTGCGGCCAAATCTCGTTTCCGCCGGAAATTGTGACGGGTAGGATCGGTGACATGGTTTTCTTGGAGAGGGCCGCGACGCCCGTCTTGAACGGCAACGGTTGTCCATCCGCAAACTCGCGTTCGGCCTCGGGAAAGATGACAACTCCCTCGCCTTTGCGAAGAAGTTTGATCGCGTTTCGAACCGAAGAGAACGACGTCGGAGAATCGAGATCCACGGGAATCGCCCCGAGATACGCGATCATGCGACCGATCAAAGGCCAAGCGAAGGCCTTGCTCCATGCCAGATAATAAACCGGACGGGACAAAGGAATGGTGATCCAAACGGGATCAAAATAGGTTTGGTGGTTGGAAGCGATCAAGAGGCCGTGAGGCGTACGACCGGGAATGTTCTCGATTCCCTCAAATCTTATTCCCCAAAGTATCTTCGAAACGACCCACCCGATCAGCCTGCAAAGTCTGAAGACCGAAAGTGGCGGTTTGTTTGAGTTGTTCCTTGTATTTGACATCCCAACGTGACGTTTCGCATTTGAAAATCAATCTTCTCGAACCAATCTTGCGGAGCTCGAACGGGTCAAATTGGAATTTTAACAAATGAGGCGCGAATCGCCAGTTGGGGATGCTTTGCGAGTTTCGAGTCTTGAGTTCTTTGAGAACGACTGTCTGGATTTGGCTCAATTCATGGGACCAATCTGAAAAATCGTTTTGGCGGAAAAAAGTTCATCATCAATGGGTACAACGATTCAATAGCGCTGAAAGACCCCTGCCGGCTAGTCCGGCAGGAGGCAAAGGTCCGTAGCTAAAGCCGTTAAATACATGGTGTGCTTAGGTTTATGGTTGTTTAGGAGGGGGCTGACCTTATTCACCTGCAGCGCAAGGCGGCAGGGGTCTCCGGATTGGTCAATGTGGTTTGGACTAGCTATTGACCTCATTCACCTGCCACACAAGGTGGCAGGGGTCTCGCTTGGATTCTCTGAGGATCAGTTTGCCGATCGATTTAAGGGAATAAGTTGAAAATACATCCGGAATTTCCTCTTCTGACGCTGTCTCATAAGTGACGACAGCGACAAGAGGCGCAACATTCTCGGAAGCGACTGTAAGCTAGCTAGGAAGACCCCTGCCGGCTTGTCCGGCAGGTGAATCAGGTCAGAAGCTAGTAGCGGCAACAAATGAAGCGTTCCGGCCCCCTGCCGGCTTGTCCGGCAGGAGGCAAAGGTCCGTAGCTACAGCCGTTAAATACATGGTGTGCTTAGGTTTATGGTTGTTCTGGAAAGGGCTGACCTTATTCACCTGCCGCGCAAGGCGGCAGGGGCCTCCGGATTGGTCAATGTGGTTTGGACTAGCTATTGACCTCATTCACCTGCCACACAAGGTGGCAAGGGTCTTGCTTGGATTCTTTGGAAATCACTTTACCAGTTGATTTCAGCTTTGAAGTGACTTAAGAGACAGCCTCAAGTAGATACAAAGCAACTCCACCCACGGCCACATATCTCCGTGAGGCTACGCCTCCGAATAGGAAATTCCGGATTTTGGAATGAAACCGACTTTTTAGAGTGTACTCAACCCTTGGAACTTGGAACTTTTGGAACTAGGAACTCTTCCCAGTTGGAACTCTTCCCGGATGCGACTTGGTACACTCCCTCCCCCAAACTCTATATGTCGATCCCGCTAAGAGGGAAGAAATGATCGATGAACTCGATGTGGAGTCTCGGGATTCCGTCCGGGCCGATCCTGCGACCGCGGACGATCGCCTTGATCGAGGCGCGATATTGATTGCTTGTGATTTTCAAGTAGGAACCGACCTCAACCGTCATTGTAGTAAAGATCGACGCACCTCCGAGACTAATGTTCTCGGTTACCGTCGGTTCGCTTTCCAGCACCGATCCCGCGCGGTCAAGCCTCTCGACCTCAAGGTTTAGCGGTATGTCGAATCTGGAGTGCCTGCGGTCTTCTTTGGGAAGCTGGCTCTCGTCGGGATAGCTGTCCGCGTGCCGGATCTCCCAAAGCCCCTTTTCTTCCTGCGAACGATGTGACACATCGTAAAGCTGCGCGGGGTTGTTGATGTACGTATTGGGCGGTACCTTTCCGATAAACGCGACACCGAGCAGATAGCTTTCGCCCTGTGCGTTCGCCAGCGGAAGGCATCTGCGGACTATTGCCCACACGTGATATTGCGACTCAAAAAAGTCATAGCATCTGAGCTGTCTCGGCATCGGGAAGGTGAGTTTGATCAAACGTCCCCGTTTTACCGGTCTCGTAAGCGTAAAACCCGCGCCAAATGCCGAAACATCACGAAGCCTCGTGATCTCCTGCCAAGGGTCGTCGATCGCATCCTTCCCTTCGATTCTTACGGGAAGACTGAGCGGCATGCGGTTGATCCGACGCGCCTCGTTGGCGGTTGCGGTGGGTGAAAGGGTAGCCTCCATAGCTCTCAGCGCCGACGCGCCTGCGCCGGCTTCCTCCAAACTCTAAAATTGTCCAAAATGCTGAAAAATCAATGCTTTGACGATGTCCGTGACGGGTATGGGAAGTTGCGGACACGGTCCGAATTCGCTAAAATTAATACATTATCAATCGGCGTGGATTTCCAGTCTCAAGCTAAAAAACTCGCCCCAATAAATGCGCCACAGAAATCAAATTTAATTGATCCGAAATCAGGAATTTCCTAATGGACAAGCTAGAAGAACGCAAACAGGTAAATATTGAAGACGAAATGAAGCGATCCTATTTGGATTACGCCATGAGCGTGATCATAGGACGCGCTTTGCCAGACGTGCGCGACGGTCTTAAACCCGTGCATAGAAGGGTCTTATGGGCGATGCAAGAGTTGGGAAATCAACACAACAAGCCCTACAAGAAATCAGCGCGTGTCGTTGGCGACACGATCGGTAAATATCACCCGCACGGTGATTCCGCCGTTTATGATGCGGTAGTGCGCTTGGCGCAGGATTTCTCGATGCGTTATCCGCTTGTGGACGGCCAGGGGAATTTCGGTTCGATCGATGGCGATTCGGCGGCCGCGATGCGTTATACGGAAGTTCGCATGCAGCGTCTTACGGGCTCCGTGCTTGCCGATATCGAGAAGGAAACCGTTGATTTCACACCCAATTACGACGAGTCACTTAGCGAACCTTCGGTTTTGCCGACGAGGATTCCAAATCTCCTTATCAATGGCTCCGAAGGAATCGCGGTCGGGATGGCGACAAAGATTCCGCCACATAATCTGACCGAAATCGCCGAGGCCACGGTCGCGCTTTTGCGTGACCCGAAGATAACGGTCGAGGAGCTTTCGCAGATCGTCCCAGGCCCCGATTTCCCGACGGGCGGGTTTATCTACGGCAAGGAAGAGATCAAAACCGCTTACAAGACGGGGCGCGGAATTCTGAAACTTCGAGCCAAGGCGAATATCGACCTTATCGGCGGAAAACGCAGCGAAAGAAGCGCGATCATCGTCACGGAAATTCCGTATCAGGTTAACAAGGCGAGACTCATCGAGAAGATCGCCGAACTCGTTCACCAGAAAAAGATCGAAGGGATTTCGGAAATCCGCGATGAATCAAACCGCGAGGGAATCAGGGTCGTGATCGAACTCAAGCGCGACGCGGTTCCGCAGGTGATTCTCAACAAGCTTTACAAGCTTACACCCCTTCAAACCTCGTTCGGGATCATCATGCTGGCGATCGTCGATGGCCAGCCGAAGGTTCTGAATCTGAAACAGCTTTTGGAATGCTTTATCGAGTTTCGAAGGGAAGTCGTAAGACGCAGAACCGAGTTCGAGCTCAAAAAGGCGCAGGCCAGAGCGCATATTTTGGAGGGTTTGAACAAGGCAATCGACGCGCTTGATTACATCATTCCGCTGATCAGAAACTCGGCATCGGTTGGCGAAGCGAAAGACTGGTTGACGGCAAACTTCGAAACGCTGAAGAACCAAAAGCAATGGCGCGGCGTTCCCGGAAACGAGCCTTTGGACAAGTTTTTGAAACAGCTCGAAAAGGTGATCGGAAGCCTTTCGTTCAGCGATATTCAGGCGCAGGCGATCCTTGATCTTCAGCTTCGCAGGCTGTCGGCACTTGAAAGGCAGAAGATTCTTGATGAATACGAGGAAATCATCAAGCTGATCGCCGAACTCGAAAACATTCTCAACAACGAATCGGTTCTCAGGCAGGTAATCGTCGATGAGATGGAAGAGGTTAAGGACGCCTACGGCGATATTCGCCGTACGACCATCATCGACGCCGATGTCGAGCTCAATATCGAAGACCTGATTCCCGATGAGGAAGTAGCGATTACCGTAACCAAAGCGGGTTATGTAAAACGCACTCCGATCACGACCTATTCGCGGCAGGGACGCGGCGGGAAGGGAAGATTTGGCGCGACCGCGAAGAACGAGGACTTTGTAAGGCACCTCTTTGTCGCCTCGACGCACGACTATTTGATGGTTTTTACCGACGACGGACAGGTTTACAAGCTTCGCGTGCACGAGATCCCCGATGCGCTGCCTTCGGCGCGCGGCAAGGCGATCGTCAATCTCGTAAGCATTCCTTCGGCACGAAAACTCGTTGCAGTGCTTCCCGTTAGGGATTTCACGGATGACAAATTCGTGATGATGGTTACGAGAAAGGGCGTGATAAAAAAATCCGCGCTTTCCGATTACCAGCATATCCGCGTCAACGGCATAAACGCCATCAACATCGATTCGGATGACGAACTTCTCGATGTTATCGAAACGGACGGTTCCAAAGAGATCCTGATAGCAACCCATGAAGGAATGGCCGTCAGATTCAAGGAAACCGATGTCCGTCCGATGGGCCGTGTCGCGAGAGGCGTGAGGGGAATCAATCTGAGGAAGGGCGACTATGTGATCGGTGTTTGCTCGGTACACGACGAAGACCAGAAGATTCTTACGATCTCGGAGCTTGGATTTGGAAAACGAACGGACGTTGGCAGTTATCGGCTTGTGAATCGCGGCGGGAAGGGCGTTATCAATATGAAAACGACCGACAAGACCGGAAAAGTCGTCGCCTCGTTCCCGGTTGAGGATGACTCGGACATCATGATCATCACAAAACAGGCGAAACTTATCAGAATCGGCGTTGAAAACATCCGTGAAACCGGGCGTTCGGCGCAGGGCGTGACGCTAATCAAATGCGACGGCGGAGATAAGGTTACGAGCGCCTCGCTTTTGGCGGCATCGTCGGACGAAGAGGAGTAGGGTTTTGGGGAAGATCTGCCCGGAGGGAGTTTCAACTTCCTTCCGGGCGGGCAGAGTTCCAAGTTCCAGAAGTTCCAAGTTCGCCCGACGCGGAGCCGTCGGAGGTTCAAAGTTCCAAGTTCCAGAAGTTCCAAGATTAGGAAGTTGAGTCCAGTCTAAAAAGTCGATTTTATTCCAAAATCCGGAATTTCCTATTCGAGCGCGTAGCGTTACGTAGATTCTAGCCGCGGATGGAGCGGCTTTGCGCGGAATCCACGGTATGAACAAGCACAACGTTCGCGCCGGGTACCGGCTCAGAGAAACGCCCATAACTGCTGCATTCCATGCGCCATTAGCTTTGCTGGGAAAATATCGTGGTTCCCATCCGAGGGTTGCGAACCCAGGCGATTTATTTCCTTTCACTCACTCGCGTCAGAAGCTGAAATTCCGGATGTTTTTTCAACCTAACCCCTTGAATCGATCGGCAAACTGATCTTAGGGGAAACCAGGCAAGACCCCTGCCACCTTGTGTGGCAGGTGAATGAGGTCAGAAGCTAGTCCAAACCACATTAATGGATCCGGAGGCCCCTGCCGCCTTGTGCGGCAGGTGAATAAGGTCAGCCCCTTCCAGAACAACCCTAAACCTCAACACACCATGTATTTTACGGCTATAGCTACGGACCTTTGCTTCCTGCCGGACAAGCCGACAGGTTCTTTTCAGCAAGCATACTTTCGCTTCCGGGATTGTTGTGCCTCTTGTTGCTAACTTCACTTATGAGGCAGCCTCGGAAATAGCTTTGCCAGTCGCAAGCGGAGCGCCGCGTCTGGTCAAGGTTCGGCGATGGCTTTGCACCCTGAAGGGGCGAACTGACACGTCTCACGAAAACCTGTTAGAGCCCTTCGTGTTTAGCTGGAAGATACTTGCGATTCGTTCCGCCCCGCTGGGGCTTTTTTTTCTTTTTGCGATCCAGACCCGAGGCTGCGCTTCGCTTGCCACGGGCTACGTTCTTTCCGCCCCGTTCCCGGCTTGATCAAGTGTTGCCAGCGATCGCGGTTCCAACCAAACGCTCGGACCTCCACACAACACAAATTCCAAAGAATCCGAATCTGCATCCAGCGAAACTGCCTTGAACCCAATCTGAATAGTGGACTAAAAAGTTCCAAGCTGCGGTAGTGCGACTTGGAACTTTTGGAACTTGGAACTTGGAACTCTGCCCGGACGGAACTCTGCCCGGACGGAACTCTGCCCGGACGGAACTCCGTCCGGAAAGCCCCTACAAACAACTCCAACGACCGCTTACCATCATCGCCGGTGCGCCCGAGCCGCTTTTGCAGGGGTTTGAATTTCGCGAACAGTTTTCGCAATAGATCATCGCTCCGTTTGGCTGGCCCGTTGGCAGTTTCTCAAGACGAAATACCGGCATCCTCACGACGCCGTTGAAATCGACATCGGTTCCGAAAACCGTCGGTCTTCCCTGGACGCTTCCCTCTGACGGCTGCCCCGTCATAAAGACTATCGTCGCACGATCGAAATTGTCCGAAACCGGGCCGCGGCATCCGAGTATGTGTCCGTCATAGCAAAAACGGTCGCCCGTCGAATACACACGCACGCGTTCATCCGCCTGAAACGTCTTCGGGCCATAAAAAGAACCGCTGGAAACAAAAGTCCGGCGGGCCTTAAAGACGATTGGTGCGTCAAAGACGCTGTTCACAAACGTTATCGGATAGGTATAGTCGCCCGCATAGGGGTTTTCAGCGACGTTGTAAACAAGCGAATGAGTGACGGCCTCGGCCTGCGAGCCGATCACCGTCAGGTTGCCGCTATCGAGCACGTTCAGAAACGCTCCGCCGAGAGCGCCTGGAAATCCGCCCGCAAAAGTATCCTCGACAAGCACCATACCGACATGATCAAAATGCATCGAATACGCGTTTTGATTGCGACCCGCCTTTGGGTTTACGAACTGTACGCCTTCGATCTTCCAATCAGAATTTCTGGTGTTGCAGTAAATTCCGGTATCGGTGTTGAGGATGAATCGGGAATCCTTGATCTTGATGTAGTCGAACTGCCAATTGAGATTGGTTTGCTGAAGCCCGTTGACCTGTATTCCTCGATAGAAATTGCTAAACGAAACGCGTTCGAAATTAAATCCCTGCGATGAAAGCCATGCGCCAAAGGCGTCAAATCCGACGGTTCCGGGCAGGCCGCCGCCGTCGAGTTCGAGATCTTTGAGAGTTACGTGTTCGGTGCATTCCCCGATTTTGAAAACGGATTGGTTTGGCGCCGCCAGCCTGATTCGGCTCGCGTTTCGGCGTTTGATGTTGTTTGTCGCGGCGTTGCTGTGTAGACCGCTGACGCCCTCGAGAACGATTCCCGATGGAAGCGTCAAACCATCAAAACCGGGAAGCGAACCAACGCGGTAATCCCCATCGGGAAAGTACAAAGTGCCTCCGTTTTTTGTTGCGATAAACGCCAGCGCACTTTGGATCGAAAGAGTGTCATCGGTCGTGCCATCTCCGGTCGCGCCAAAATCCATGACGTTGTAGCGCCCGCCGTCTTCCTTTGGCGGATTCGCGCGCCATATGTATTTGATGTTCGGCGCATACTGATCCCCGCGAAATTCAACCTGGTATGACTCGTCCTCGCCTTCAAAACACCATTTGAAATCCCGTCCGCCGGCTCTAACGTAACCGGTTTTGGAATCGGTGACCCGAAGGAAATTTTGCGAATCGCCGCAAGTCTTGAGACTAAAGGGGGTTGCGCCGTTGAGATCGGTGATCTTAATTTCGGTTGTCGGAGGGGCGTATCGAATCGCGCAAGTCGCGGCGCGATGATCCTTGGGAGTCTGCAGAATCAGATTGTTTCCCTCAAAACGGTATGCCTGTCCAAAAGCGGCTGAAGAAAGTAGTACAACGACAAAAAGCACGGGCGCAATGTAATTTTTCATATCGACAACCATTATCCGTTTCAGCGCGGAAAGTTCAAAGCTGTCCGGAACCGGAAGAGTTCCACGTTCCAAGTTCCAGAAGTTCCAAGTTGTCAGGAAGAGTTCCACGTTCCAAGTTCCAAAAGTTCCAAGTTGTCCGGAAGAGTTCCACGTTCCTAGTTCCAGAAGTTCCAAGTTGTCCGGAAGAGTTCCACGTTCCAAGTTCCAGAAGTTCCAAGTTTTTCTTGGGGAAATGCTTGTTCAACTTCAATGCATTGAGCCGAAATCTATTTCAACTTATACCTCCCAAATTGCCTGTCAAGAACTTGGAACTTGGAACTTCTGAGTCCACTCTAAAAAGTCGATTCAAGGAAAAAATCGTCAAGCAAATTGATCCTCAGGGAAACCAGGCAAGACCCCTGCCACCTTGTGTGGCAGGTGAATAAGGTCAGCAGCTAGTCCAAACTACATTGATTCATCCGGGGGCCCCTGCCGCCTTGTGCGGCAGGTGAATAAGGTCAGCCCCTTCCAGAAAATCAATAAACCTCAACACACCAAGCATTTAACGGCCGTAGCTAGGGACCTTTGCCTCCTGCCGGACAAGCCGGCAGGGGGGCCGGAACGCTTTATGTTTTGCCGTGACTAGCTTCTAACCTTATTCACCTGCCGGACAAGCCGGCAGGGGTCTTTCACAAATATCGAACCGTTGTGACTGAAAATGATGCCCTTCACTTTCTAACTCGACTTTTTAGAGTGGACGCAACTTCTGGAACTTGGAACTAGGAACTCTTCCGGACAACTTGGAATGCTTCTGGACGGAACTCCTCTCTCCTTCAACTCCCGCCCAGGATACGCGCGCAGGCCTCGAAAACTTCTTTGGTCGAAATCGCTCGTATGCACTTGAAATCTTCGGGACAGTCGGGTGAGTTGCATCCCTCGCAGGGCACTTGATGACGGAAAACCGTGTGGCCGTCGCCGTAAGGATACCAACGGCCCGGGAAGTGGGTGGCGGCGAAAATTGCGACGCAAGGGAGTCCAACTGCGGACGCCATGTGCATTGAACCCGTATCGTTACCCAAAAACAGCGCGCAACTTTTCATCGCCGCTGCGCCCGTTCTGATGTCGAGTTTGCCGGCGGTATTTATCCCGGTTTTGCATTCCTTGATCAGGCGGTCGCCGAGCGCGACGTCTTCGGGGCCGCCAAAAATCACGGGTACGATGGAGTATTCCTCCACGAGCTTCCGCAAGACTTCGCCATAGTTTTCGGCCGGCCAAAGTTTGGATTCCCAGTTGGTGCCGGGCGCGACTGCGACGAGCGGTTTTCCGCGATCTGATTCGTCGATTTCCGATTCAAGAAATTCCGTTCCGATCCTGGTTTCATCAACGGTCAATGCGAAATCCGGGCCTCTTTCGGATCGTGCGATGCCTTCTTTTTCAAGGAGGTCGATATAGAAATCGTATTCGGAAGCGACAAACGGCAGGGGTTTGGGTTGGTTTGGATCCAAGTGATGGGATTTCAAGTAGTCGAATCCGAAGAGATTTCGTATTCCCGCGAGTTTGAAAAAGCGACGATCCCGTTCGATGGATTCGGGAGTACGATTGCGCGGCATCAGATAGAACACGGCGTCGAAACGACCCGCGCGAATTTTGCCGAGCAACCCCAATTGCGAGACGAGCCCGGCGATTCCCGCTTTTGGCGAATAACCGATCCAATCATCAAACAACCCCTCGGCGGGCAAAACGCTTTTGGCCCCGACTTTTTGGGAGCCGATGCCCTTTGATGTCAGCAACGTGATGTTTGCTTCAGGGTAAGCTTCGCGAATCGACCAAAAAGCGGGAAGCGTGACGATCGTGTCGCCAAAACTTCCGATTCTAAAGACCAGTATTCTTTGGGGCGGCATCAATCAAACGTCTCCAATTGTCAGTTTGCGTCCACAATTTCCGCGAATTCCCGATCGACGATCTCGCACCAGATATGACCTATTGTGATATGAGCTTCCTGAATTCGCGCTGTCCTTGTTGAGGGAACCAGTACGGAGTTGTCGCAAAGACCCGCGAGTTTCTTTCCGCCGGCTCCCGTCAAACCGATCGTCGCGCAACCGATTTCACGCGCCCGCATCACGGCGGCGTTTATGTTTGGAGAATTCCCGCTGGTGCTTATCGCGATCAAAACATCGCCCGGCGCGGCGAGTCCCGAAACTTGGCGTTCGAAGACCTTGTCGAATCCGTAGTCATTCGAAATCGCCGTCAGAGCGGAAGTATCGGTCGTAAGCGCTATCGCCGGCAGGGAACGACGCTCTGTTTCATAACGGCCGACAAATTCGGCGGCGATATGCTGTGCGTCGGCGGCGCTTCCGCCGTTTCCGCAAATCAAAACCTTGCCGCCGTTTCTCAGCGCTTCGACAATCAAAGCGGCGCAGCGTCTGATCGATTCCGTATTGGCTGTGAGGAGTTCCTGGAAAGTGCTGAGATGTTCCTCCAGCGACTTTGTCGCCGTATCATGTGGCGTCGAGGCTGAGACACTTCCATCAGTGTCGTTTGAAAACTTCTCCGCGATCGCAGTCGAAGAGTAATCGCCGAGAAGCGGAAGGGAATGGACCTCACCTCCGTATTGAAGTACGAAGTCCGAGCCGACGATCTCATCGGGCTTCCAATCGCCACCCTTTACAAGCACATCCGGAGCGATCTCGCGTATCAGGCGTTCGGGAGTCGATTCGTCAAAAACAACGACATCATCCACGTAGCGAATTCCAAGAAGCACAGCCGCCCGTTCATTCTCGCCCATCAAAGGCCTTTTGGGTCCCTTGATTCCGCGCACCGACGCATCGCTGTTGATTCCAACGATCAGTTTTGTTCCCAATTCCCTCGCACGCCGCAACAGATCGACATGCCCGGGATGGATCAAATCAAAGCAACCGTTTGTAAAGACGACCTTTTCCATAGCTGGCTGGTATCGTTCGGTCGCATGCGACCGAATGCTCCAAGTTCCGGATCCGTACTATTACGGCTAAACCGCTCCTGATTATGAATGATGGATTGCGCAATGCAAAATTGGCCGGAGAGATGGGTTTAATCAAAAAGTGTCGGAGACGCCGCGCCTTCCTTGCCGGCGCTTTCGAGTCCGAAATGCCGATAGGCAAGAGGCGTAGCGATCCTTCCTCTCGGCGTTCTGTTTAGAAACCCGATTTGTATCAGATAGGGTTCGATGATCGTCTCGATCGAATCCTTTTCTTCGTTGCATGATGCGGAGATCGTACCGAGGCCAACCGGGCCACCGTCAAATTTCTCAATGATCGAAAGGAGCAGTTTTCTATCCGTTTCATCAAGACCAAACCGATCCACTTCCATCCGATCCAGCGCGTCTTTTGCTATCGCCTCATCAATGCTTCCGTCGTAATCGACCTCGGCAAAATCGCGCACCCGTCTCAGGAGCCTGTTCGCAATCCGCGGTGTTCCCCTCGATCTTTTGGCGATCTCGCCCGCGCCGGGCTTGTCGATATCTACACCGAGCAGTTCGGCGGATCTAACGATTATCTTTCTCAAATCATCGGACGAATAAAAATCGAGATTAAACGGAATCTGAAATCTCGCACGCAATGGAGCCGTGATAAGTCCGGGGCGTGTTGTCGCGCCGACGAGCGTGAATTTGGGAAGCTCGAGTTTTATCGATCTCGCCGCCGTTCCCTGGCCGATCAGAATATCGAGGCAATAGTCCTCCATCGCGGGGTAGAGAATCTCCTCGATCGCCGGATTCAGACGATGGATTTCATCGATAAACAACACATCGCCTTCTTCGAGATTTGTCAGCAACGCCGCCAAATCCCCCGCCTTTTCGATCACGGGAGCGGCCGTTGATTTGAATTCGGCGCCCATTTCGGCGGCCGTGATTCCAGCGAGCGTCGTTTTTCCGGTTCCCGGAGGACCCGTCAGGAGAATGTGATCGAGTGCCTCGCGGCGTTTTAGCGCAGCCTGCATGTAAATGCGCAGGTTGTCCTTGATCTTTTTTTGGCCGATATACTCGCTGAGCTTTGTCGGGCGGAGAGACAACTCAAACTGGCGCTCGGTTTCATTTAGAAGCCCCCCGTTTCGGTTGTCTATGATTGTAGTTTCGTTGATAGCCAAACTATTAAGATTTCTCGGTGTTCTTTATCCCGGCGAAGTACTGTGATTTTCCAAAGCTATTCTTGTCGCCTCGGGTCTCAAATGCAAATCTGCCGATCTATTTTGCCAGAATCTGCAATGCGCGTCTCAAGAGCTTCTGTACATTGATCTCGCTGCCCTCGGAAACCGCCTGATTCAAAGCGTTTTTCGCGAGTTTTTCCTGATAGCCGAGATTCAAAAGCGCGGAGAGCGCGTCATCCAGTATCTCGTTGTCGCCTCCCGAAACAGCGACGCCTCCATTCTGCGATACTTCGACCGGCTCCAACGCGTCGATCTTGTCGCGCAATTCGATCACCATCCGTTCGGCGGTTTTCTTTCCGACCCCCGGAATCGATGTCAGCCTCGCTACATCGCCGGTTCTCAGTGCGAACACGATCTCGTCGGCGTTCATCCCCGAGAGCATCGCCACCCCCGATTTGGCACCGATCCCTTGCACCGAAATCAGCTTGAGATAGATTTCCTTTTCCCTTTTTGTAGCAAATCCGAACAGTTGAAGAGTGTCTTCGCGGACGTAAGTAAAGATGCGGAGGGCCACCGCGTCTCCCGTTTCCCCCAATTCAAAATATGTGGTTAGGGGAACGGTAACCTCATAGCCGACTCCTCCGACATCGACGATCACGGTATTCGAATCCTTTTCAAGGATTTTTCCTGCTAGATAAGAAATCATCTTTACTGAATCGAACCAAAATCCGGCTTGTTTCTTTCGGACAAAAACCGGATCCGGTGATGAAATGGAAACGCGAATTGCATCCAGCGCGGTGCGGTGTTTCACACTTGAAACACTATAAGACAAGTCGAACAAAAGGGCAATCGTGACGGGATTCCGCGCGATCCAAGCAATAGTCGTGCGGGAAGTGTAATTTTTTTCACAAGCGGTGCGTTTTCGGTTTATAATCGACGCGCCAATGAAAACCGAAAAAATATCCGAACTCACGACAAACCGTCTGAGTGTCTATCTGAGATGCTTAACGGAGTTAAGCGAGGAGGGCACAAGGACGATCTCATCGGAGGGCCTCGCAAAGCGTTTCCATCTCAATTCCGCGCAAATTCGAAAAGATCTTGCCTGTTTTGGCGAATTCGGCGTTCGGGGAGTCGGCTATTACGTCGATGATCTCCGCGAACAGCTGACGAATATCCTTGGTCTTGACCGAATGCACAGGGTGGCAATCATTGGGGCCGGAAGATTGGGTATGGCGCTGACCGATTACTATGGTTTTACGCAAACCAACTTCGAGGTTGTCGCTTTGTTTGATACGGATCGTTCCAAAATCGGAACAGAGATCGGTGGGGTTTCGGTATTCGACCTTTCGAAGTTTGGAGAAACAGCGAGGGAGCTCAATATAGATGTTGCCGTGATAGCGGTTCCGGCGGCGTTTGCCCAGGGTGTTCTCGAAATGGTTACCTCGGCCGGTATCAAAGCCGTCATGAATTTTGCCCCGACCGCGCTCAAGGTCTCCGATGACGTAAAGCTCAAGACCATCGATCTGACGATATCCCTCGAAAGCCTTTCCTATTTTCTCGCCCAGCCGACGGGTGAAGCTGGACAGAAGCGGGGGTAGGGACTGCGGTCGCGCGATGTGGTAATCTATCGCTTCATCAATGAACGAATCTGAAGCCAGGGAATTGATCGTCGAAGTTGGACGTCTGATGTACGAACGCAGTTATGTCGTATCGTCTGATGGCAATGTCTCGGTGCGTCTGGATGACGGCCGGATTTTGGCGACGCCGACTATGACCTCAAAGGGAAGGATGGCGCCCGAATGCCTTGCTCTGACCGATATTGATGGCAATCCGCTCAACGATAAAAGGGCGTCTTCCGAGCTTGCGATGCATCTATTGATTTACAAGATGCGGGATGACGTCAACGCAGTCTGCCATGCGCATCCGCCTCATGGTACGGCCTATGCAGTCGCCGGGATGGCGATTGAGCAGCCGATTCTATCGGAGGTCATTCTAACTCTGGGATGCGTTCCATTGACCGAATACGGTACGCCTTCTACAAGCGAACTGACGGATTCGATGCGTCCCTACGTTACGCATCACAACGCGCTTTTGATGGCCAATCATGGAGCGGTCGCTTACGGAAAGAATATCTGGGAAGCGTGGGATCGAATGGAAACGCTTGAGCACACGGCAAAGATCGGAATCCTCGCCCGACAGCTTGGCAATGTAAATGATCTTCCTTCGGGAGCCATCGAGAAGCTTGTTGAGATTCGCGAGAAGGCGGGTTATCTGGGCCCATCGGCAAGATGCCAGTCATGCGGGTATTTGGAAAACACATCCATCGAATGCTCGCTTGAGGGGCACGACGCAACGAGCGAAAAGGTTTCGATGACGCGCGGGGAACTTCAAGAGCTTTTGGAAAGGGTTGCAGGGATTTCCTAGTTCGCATTCGAATTCGAGGTTTGCATCGGTTGTTGCGCTGGGCGAAATCGGTTTGTCGCTCGATGCGCGGAAAAGAGTTTGGAAGTGTTTTGTCATTTTCCGAAAAAGACTGTAAATTTGATTGATATTTTCTTAGGAGCATAGGTAATGCAAGAAGCATTGGGAATGGTAGAAACCAAGGGTTTGGTTGCGATGATCGAGGCGTCTGATGCCATGGTCAAGGCGGCCAACGTTCATCTGGTCGGATACGAAAAGATCGGTGCCGGATTTGTTACCGCGATCGTTCGCGGGGACGTCGCTGCTGTTAAAGCCGCGACCGACGCAGGCGCCGCGGCCGCCAGAAGAGTGGGCGAACTTATCAGCGTTCATGTGATTCCGAGACCGCACTCGAGCGTCGACGAAAATCTTCCGGTAGCACTCGATTCCTAGGGTTTAACAAATGCGAGTCGCAAGAATTCTTGGGACGGTTGTTTCAACCCAGAAGGATCCGCGTCTGAAAGGGAAGAAGCTTCTCGTCGTTAGGCCCATAAATCTCGATGGGAGCGACCGTGATGACTATGTCGTCGCGGTCGATACCGTTGGAGCGGGCTTTCATGAAAAGGTTTTGATCGTGGCAGGGAGTTCGGCGCGTATGGCCGAAGGAAACCAGGACTGTCCGGTCGATACGGCGATCGTTGGGGTGATCGATTCGATCGAACTGACCCCTGCGAAAGGCAAATAGAGCTATGCAACTGGCGCGCGTTATTGGAAATGTCGTTTCCACGGTGAAAAACGATTCGCTGGCGGGCCGGAAGTTCATGGTACTGCAGAACGTAAATGAAAAGCTCGAGCCGTTTGGCGAACCTCTCGTCGCTCTCGATGCCGCCGGCTGCGGAGTCGGGGAACTCGTGTTTTGGTGCAGCGGAAAAGAGGCCTCATTTCCATTCAAACGAGATCTTACGCCAACCGACTGCACGATCGTCGGAATAGTTGATTCAGACAAGCATGTAAATTGCACGGAATGAGGAGTTCCGTTCGGAGGAGTTCCGTCCGGAAGAGTTCCGTCCGGAAGAGTTCCAAGTTCCAGGCCCGAATTGGTTGAGTTTGGAATTGCTGGTTCCAAGTTCCAAGTTCTTGTTGCGCAACATGAATGGCAAACATTGATATAGATTTAGGCTCAAAGTATAGAGGATGAACTTGCAATTATCCCGAGAAAAACTTGGAACTTCTGGAACTTTGAACTAGGAACTCTTCCGGATTGAACTTGGAACTGTTCTTTTTCCGCATATGATTTTGGCACGCGTAATCGGCAACGTTGTTGCGACACATAAGAACCAGCGCTATGAGGGCGCTCGGATCATGTTGTGCCGGATGCTTACTCCGGAACTCGAAGATACGAAGACTACGATGCTGGCGCTTGATGCGGTGGATTCAGGAGAAGGCGATACGGTAATCGTCGTAAAAGAGGGCTTTTCGGCATCGACCGCGGCGACGGGACGGCCGGGGGCGGCGATCGACAGCGCGATCATCGGCGTTGTTGACAGAGTCGACTTGCTTTGATTTTTACGCCAAGTAGATAAGAAAAAAGGGACCTTGCGGTCCCTTAGTTTATTTGGCGGCCGGTGCGGCCTTTTCTCGGATCGAGTTTGGATCCGGAAGCGAAGGGGCTGCCCGACTTGCCTCGTCGGCCTTAAAGAATGGTTCTTCTTTGAATCCGACCAGTTTTGCCGTTATCACCGCCGGAAACTGATTTATCGTCGTGTTGTAGTCCGTTACGACCTTGTTGTAATCCGAGCGGCTGGTCGCGATTCTGTTCTCGGTACCTGTAAGCTCGTCCTGAAGTTTCAGGAAATTCTCATTCGATTTCAACACCGGATAATTCTCCTGAAGAGCGAGCAATCTTCCGATCGTACCGCCAAAGCTGTTGTTGGCTTCCAAAATCGCTTGTTTTTGTTCCGGAGTTTTGCCGGCCTCGTCACCTGCCGGCGCGGCTTTGACCGCGTTCAGAAGCGTCGAACGCGCTTCGGCGATCTTGCCAAAAACTTCCTGTTCCTGAACTCCAGCGGTCTGTGCCGCCTTTACGAGATTCGGGATCAGATCAGCGCGGCGCTGGAGCTGGGTTTCGACATCCGCCCATGATCCCTTTACATTCTGCTGCTTCGCCGTCATCTCATTGTAGCTGCAGCCGGAGAAGCCCAACCCGACGACCACCATCAAAAACACAAATGCCAGTTTTCTCATTCTTTTTTCTCCCAATCGATTCAACCCTTGAGGGCTCCTGTTAATTCTCGTCTCGAAACTTGTCAAGACCGTCCACCGCCGCAATTACCGCCTCGATCTGTCGGATATAATCCGCAAATATCTCGTTGGTCTCATGTTCTCCGAGGCTTCCCTCGTAGTTTGTTTCCCTGATTCGGAAAATTTTATCAAATGGATCCTTTCTAAGTCCCAATTCCGACACCGTTTCCTCGACAATGTCCCTTTTCTTGATCGGCGGCAATTTTCCCAAGAGGATGAGAACGGCGCGAAAAACCGCGGCGAAACTCGTCAAACTACCCGCCATCATCTCGGCCAAACGCTCCGGGTTGGTCGAGGCATGAATATACTTTCGTCTCAGACGCAGCAGTTTGCTGCGAAGCTCAAATTCTGTCTGGTGGCGCAGATATCTGTCCGAAATTTTTACGTTTTCAAAAACGTCTTCGCCATACAAAACCTTTCGGGCACTTTCCATGAAGTGAAATTCAATCGGAAACACATCGCCGGCGTTTGCGATTTCTTCGGCCGAAAAATAGACGGGAACGGGATTACCGGTCTTGTTCCACTCTCTCACCGTAGGATGCGATTTCCGCAAATCTTCGGGAGTGATGCAATCGAGCACGATTAGTATGTTGTAATCGGATTCATGGCTTATAAAATCGCCGGCCGCGGCCGAGCCATAAAGAATTACCGAACGGAGATTCTCGCCGTGCGTCTGCCTTAAATCATCTACAAAGTCTTCGAATAGTTGTTTCATCAAACCCTTCCATGTTCGACCGGAATCTACCAGCCGCCCCCTGCGCCTCCACCGCCGAAGTCACCGCCTCCGCCAAATCCGCCCCAATCCGAGCTTCCACCGCTCCACGACGAGCCCGAGGAGGAACTGCCTCCCCACGACGAGCCTGACGAACCGCTTGAATTGATGATGAGATTCGTTAGGAGAGCCCCAAGAATATCGCTTCCGGCCGATCCTCCCGAGCCTCGTCCGCCACCGCCGCGTTTATTCTTGCGCGAATTCTGGATGATGTTGACGATGATCACAAAGATGATGAATCCGACAACGAGGCAGCAAATTATCGTTTCCGAACTTACACCCGAATCCGACTCATCATCGTCCGCCATTGACGGCGGCTCCTCGCCCGACTGCTTCGCGCGGATCGTTTCGATATAGGCATTGATCGTGTCCTCGATGCCCTTGCCGTAATTGCCCTTGCGAAACTCTGGAACAAGCTTCGCTCTCTGTATCGATCCTGCGATTCCATCGGTCAATTCGTCTTCGAGATCGCGGCTTACCTGGGTAAAGTACTTCCTGTCATTGACGGCAACCACCAGAATCGCCGCCGGATTGTCCTTTTTGGTCGTCCCGATACCCCAACCGCGTGCGAGCCGCAGCGAATAGTCGAAGATCGGTTCATTGCCTGTCGTTTCAACAGTTACTACGGCGAGCTGAACCGTCGGATTCGAGGATTTTTCAAATTGCTTGATTGCATCCGCGATGCGGTTTTCGGTCGAAGCGTCAATAACCTCCGCCTGATCAACAACTGGAGAATTTGGTGCCGGTAGCGGTGCATCGGAATAGGCGCGCTCCGACGACTGGCCGGAAACCGCGACACCAAAAAGCATGATGATCGCAGCGAGTGCGGGGATTGTTTTTGAACGAATCAATTTGCCAATGATTGCCATCATTTCCAATTACGAATCCTGCGCATTTCGGTTCGCGCTTTAGTGCCCCGCGATTCCGTGGAGAAGAAAGTGCAAACCAAAATAAAGCGCCACGCCCGCGAACACGGAAAGCGAAATCCAGGGATTGCGCCCGCCGTGATGGTTTACTTCGGGAATCAAATCACTTGCAGCTACATAGAGTGTAACACCGGCCGCAATCGGCAACGCGTATGCAACGGCCGAATCAAGGCCGCTTCCGACAAAATAGAAACCAATCACCCCGACAAATGTAACCGTTCCAACCAGCGAGGTTGCTATCAGCACCTCGCGAAAATTCTTGCCGGCTGCCAAAACCATCGAGGCAATCGTAAAGCCTTCGGGAAACTTGTGCAGAAACACGGCAAGAAACATAAGCAATCCGAGATTGCTGTCCACCTGGGCCGAGGCCGAAATCGAAACGCCGTCAAAAAACGCGTGGATAAGAAGACCGCCGATCGCGGTATAGGCGCTCGTGGCGCTGAGTTCGTGATGCGAATGAACTTCTTCGCCGAGATGGAAATGCGGCGCGATCGTATGCTCAAAAAACTGTGTTAGAAGGTAGCCAAAGAGCAGAAGCACCATCGGCCAGAAGAATCCGGATTCACCCATCGCCTTCGACGACCAAATCTCGGCAGTTTTGGGGACGATCTCGATAAGCGTGATCGAAAGCATGAAACCTGCTCCCAAAGCGAGCACAAATTTCAGTGATTTCTTGTAATGCCGGTAGATCCCGCTTGGAAAAAGCACGAATCCGCCAAGAATGTTTGCGGCGGTAACGGCAAATGCGAAGACCAAAAGTTGGAGAAAAGACGATTCCATAAAAATTGCCGGCCTTAAAGTCGGCATCTACGATTCAAAGCTGATCCCGCAAAGAACCGCTAATTCGTTTCCGAAACTGAACTGCTTCCATGTGAAGTCGGTCTTCATGCCGACACGCGTCCGGGCAGGGTTCGGAATTGTTTAGAAAGGCATTATACACTTCGCGGGACCGCACTGCATTGATTGAATCAGAGGATGTCGAACAAAGATCCGAGATTAAAACGACCGGATCTTTGGTACCAATCCGGCGGAACGAGTACGCGCCGGACCGGATTTGGAAGAAAAAATCGGCCGGATCAATTTACCCCCAATTCCAGCGGGCAAAACGGCCCCCGATTCGGCCAATAAAGCACTGAATAGTGCAGAAAACGACCCCGTCGAATATTTAATTGAAGTCCAACGACCCATCAAAAAGCTGCTTAAAGCAATTTAAGCACTTCTAATCAAATCAGGTCTTGACACGAGTCGGGAATGGGCTTATGATTCCGTCAATTGACGGTTACAGACCAAACGGTCTTGCTTAGAAATCGGTCTTTCCTAAATAAGTGTTTAATGAATATTGGGGTTTTAAGCACTTTTCTTCCGAATATCTTCCATCCGAGTTAGTAGGAAAAAACACCTTGCCGATTTCCTGACAGCACAAATAAGCTGACTTACAAAATCCGAAAATGAATACGTCGATCTTTGATAGTAGTGTCTGACACCACGCACGTTTCCGTTCTACTTAAAGAATCCATCGAATTCCTTGAACCCGAAAAAGGGGGGCTTTTTGTTGACGCGACCCTCGGAATGGGCGGTCATACGGAAGCGATTCTTGAAAGTTCAAACGATGCGCGGGTAATCGGTTTTGACCAGGATCCGGCCGCGATCCATTACGCCGCAAAAAGGCTTCAGAGGTTTGGAGAGAGAGTTACGCTGATTAACGAGAATTTCTCCGAACTCAAGGTTGCACTCGGCCGGCTTGGGATCAATGAGGTTACGGGAGTTTTGGCAGATCTAGGAGTTTCCTCGCTCCAGCTAGACGATGCCGAGAGGGGATTCAGCTTCAGAAGTGAAGCCCTTCTCGACATGCGTATGAATCCCGAAGCCGAAATCGAAACCGCTTACGAATTGATGGAGCGCCTTGAAGAGGAAGCTTTGGCCAACGTCATATTTGAATTTGGCGAAGAGCGATTTTCGCGACGCATCGCGAGAAGAATAAAGGAAGCCCAAAAATCGGGAAATCCCGTCAGGACAACCACGGAGCTGGCCGATTTGGTCCGAAGGTCGGTTCCGAAGAAAAAAAACGAGCGCGTACATCCTGCTACAAAGACGTTTCAGGCGCTCAGAATCGCCGTAAATGGCGAACTCACAATAATTGAAAATTTTATAGTTGATGCAGTTGGGTTTCTCCCACAAGACGGACGCATCGCGATCATATCCTTTCATTCGTTGGAAGACAGGATCGTAAAACGCGTCTTTCAGAAACTCTCCGGCAAATGTACCTGTCCGGTACGAATTCCGGTCTGCATCTGCGGAGCTCGAAGAGAGCTTCGAATCCTTACAAAACGACCGGTTGCCCCAACCGAGTCGGAACAAATTGCCAATCCCAGATCGAGAAGTGCGAAGCTCCGTGCTGCGTGCAAGCTCGGCAGTTAAGTGAGAAGTGTTATGAAAAGAAATCGCTCCAGCATCCCCGGCAACTCACAAGTAAGGCGCCAAAAGGATCCCATCCCTTGGAAATACTGCGTTCTGACCGCGGTATGCGGCCTGATACTCATGGCCGGCTTTTTTGCCGCCGCCAAGATTCATTTTTCGACCGTCGATTATGCGATGAAGAACGCCGAGCTCCGTTCGAAGCTGACAAAGCTCAAGGACGAGAAACGCCGGCTTGTTCTTTCCAAGGAAAGGGCTTCCTCGCCGGCGCAGATTGCGAAACTCGCAGGCGACCGTGGATTTGTGCGTCACGTCTTTGGCCCTCAGCAAACCGAAAGCGAGGTTGTTGTACCGCAAACGGAGGAAGTCGCTCCGGGAATCGTGGCCACAGTGTCCTCCAGACCAGTTGAAGTTATCGATACGCAAAAATCGGTGACAAAGGCTTTCGGAAAAGTTGGCAAAAAGATTGAGCAAATCGCGCGGAGCGAAGAAGCGCAAACCGCCGCCCAACCCAACTACAAGGAAATCGCACAGTTTCTCGCTGGAGAAGATTGATTGCTGCGAGGCCTTACTCGAAATTCCACATTTTTTTGATTCGGATCGTTCTCAATTATTAGAGGTAAGAAGTCATGGCGGCTCGAAAAACAAAGAAGGCACGAAAAGACTCGATGCAAACCGCATTTACGCGGTTCATGCTGGTCGTTGCGTTTTTTATTTTTTGGATCGGCGCGGTTTGCGTCAGACTGGTTCATCTACAGGTTAAAGAGCACGCCAAATGGGACAAGATGGCCTCGTCGCAAAGGCAGGACACATTTGAAACAAAGAGCCTTCGAGGAACGATCTTTGACAGATCCGGCAACGCACTGGCGATGAGCATCCGCGTGAAATCGCTTTCGGCCGATCCGGTGATGATCAATGATCCGATTCCTGTCGCCAAGGAACTGGGACCGATCATCGGCGAAAAGCCCGAAAAGATTGTGGCCGAAATCAAGGATGCGCATTCGAGGGGAAAGCGCTTTTTGTGGATTGCACGAGAACTTGAGGACGAGCAGGTCAAGGAGATCGAAAAGCGCGTATTCAACGCAAATGCGGCCGAATCCGGGGTCGATCTGGGAGAAGGCCTTTTTTGGGTCGGAGAACAGAAGCGTGACTATCCGCATGGGACACTCGCTTCTCATGTAATAGGTTTCAGCAATTCGGATGACATCGGCCAGGCAGGCGTTGAGAAATCCCAGGAAGAAATCCTTCGGGCGCAGAAATTGAGAACCGTCAGACAAAGGGATCGTCAGGGTCGTGTTTTTGCAGAAACGGAAACCGATTTAGAGCCTCCAAAAGACGTTCAAATCACGATCAGCAAGGAAGTGCAGCATCTCACCGAAGCGGCGCTCGAAAAGGGCGTTAAACGCGCCAACGCCAGATCCGGAAAGGCCATCGTTCTCGATCCCAAATCAGGCGAAATCCTTGCGATGGCAAACTACCCAACCTTTTCCCCTTCGGATTTTCGAAAACTCAAGCCCGGGAGCTGGCGAAACAGCGCGATTCAGGATCAATACGCACCCGGTTCTGTTTTCAAACTGATCACTTACAGCGCCGCGCTTGAAGAGGGTTTGATCGCGCCCGATTCTACGGTTGATTGCGGTAACGGAACGATCACAGTAGGCGGACATACCTTTACGGATTCGCATTCTGTCGGCAACGTCACATATTCGAAAGCGATGGCCGAATCGAGCAATGTCGGTGCGATCAAGACCGGGCTCAAGATCGGTCGCGAAAAGTACTATCACTATGCGAAGCTCTTTGGTTTCGGATCACGTACCGGAGTCGGTCTGCCGTCCGAAGCGGGCGGAGTTTTAAGAAACCCGAAAGACTGGCAGGGTACCGATCTCGCTTCTTTGTCAATCGGTTATGGAATCGACGTTACCGCTTTGCAAACGGCCGTGGCATTTGCGACTATCGCCAACGACGGAGTACGGGTAGAGCCGAGAATCGTCTCGAAGATCACGCAGGAAGGCGAAGAAGTCGAGTCGTTTGAGGCCCAAAGCGAAAGGATCGTCTCGGTCGAAACAGCGCGCAAAGTCAAGAAAATGCTTGTCGAGGTTGTAAAATCCGGAACAGCGAAGGCGGCTCAGGTAGATGGGTATTCGTCGGCCGGCAAAACCGGAACGGCATGGAAGTTTGACCGCGAAGCCGGGGGCATAAACGAATCAAAGTACATCTCCTCGTTCGCCGGGTTTGCACCGGTCGACGCTCCGGTAGCTGTAATTCTGGTCGTGATCGACGAACCAAAAGGAGCGGCCCGAAACGGTGGACAGGTTGCGGCACCGGTCTTTAGAGAAATTACCGAAGGTTTGATGTCGTTTTACAGGATCAATCCGGATCTCGAAATCGATATCGAGGGTGAGGATTCTCCTGCCGGAGATTCGAAAACCGAACAACCGGCCCCGCACGATTCAAACAAACCCGAACCGGCACCGTCTCCAAAAGAGCGAAAACCGAGAAAAGATACGGTCGACGCAGTTTCGGAGCCAAAGAAAAAGAATCAGGCTCCGGTCGCTCCAAATGCCAATAAGAAAGGTCTCACGAATGTTGCGAGGGAGAATGAGAACAAGGGGAGAAGACAGATAAGAACTTGAAACTCTACGACGCGATCAAACATATGGGGGCGACCCCGCACGAGAACTTTGCCCGTGAAAAGCTCGAAGAATCCGTAACAAGGTTTCCAACGGATTCAAGAGACGTCGGAACGGGCGAAGTTTTTTTCGCATTTGCTCAGCCGGAGTTTGAGAACAACGGATTCAACGGCGATTTTCAGGATGCCGCGAAATATGTCAGAGGTGCGATCGAATCCGGAGCGGTGGCTTGCGTTGTACGTAGCGACAAAATCGCCGAACACGGTCTTGAGGATGTTTCCTCAAATTTGATCGTTGCGGAGGATTCGATTCGCGCGTTTCAGAATCTCGCAAACGGCGTCTGCCGCGAATGGGGCGGGCCGGTCGTTGCGGTTACAGGGAGTGCCGGCAAGACGACGGCGAAGGAATTGACGGCACATGTGCTCGCATGCGGCGGAAAGAAAGTGCTGAGCAATTTGAAGAATCTCAACAACGGACTCGGACATCCGATGACCGTTTTAAGACTCGCCGCGGATGGGGATTTTGATGTCGCGGTGCTGGAGATGGGCATGTCCACGCCAAAAAGGGAAATCGCGAGATTGTGCGAGATTACCCCACCCGATGTTTCGGTGGTCCTGAATGTTTTGCCGGTACATGTTGAGCATCTGGGATCAATCGAAAACGTCGCGAAGGCGAAGGCCGAAATCGTCGAGGGACTAAAACCGGATGGCGTTGCGGTTCTAAACGCCGACGATCCGAGGGTCGCGGCGATGGCCGAAACGGCAAAAGGCAAGTCGGTTACATTTGGCATCGAGCGGGATGCGGACTTTACCGCTACGGAGATTGAAATGAAGAGATTTGGCGAGACGCATTTTATTCTCAACACGCCCGATGGTTCCGAACGGGTTGTGTTTCAACTTTCCGGCAAACACAATATTCTCAATTCTCTTGCCGCCGCCGCCGTGGGTTGGCAGTTCGGAATGACAGCGGCCGAGATCGTCGCGGCTTTGGGAACCGTCAAGCCGCCGTCACAGCGAGGTGAGGTGATGAGATTTGAGGGCGGGTTCACCGTCATCAACGATTCTTACAATTCGAATCCCGAGGCGTTGCTGAAGATGGTCGAAACGATAAACAGCGATGCCTCGAGAACGGGGCGCCGGATAATAATCGCCGGCGAGATGCTTGAGCTTGGACCCGAAGAAAAGAGCATTCATCGCGAGACGGGAAAGGAAATTGCGGTTCGCGGTGCCGACATCGTTGTCGGAGTGCGCGGGTTGGCGCGTGATCTGGTAGAGGGAGCGGGCGCCGACGGGGCGCTCGAAACAAGGTTTTTTGATACGCCCGAAGAAGCAGGAGATTATGTTTCGGGAATATTGAACGAGGGCGATTTGGTTTTGATCAAAGGATCGAGAGGCGTGCGGACGGAAAAAGCCGCGGAAGTGATCGCTTCGCGTCATCGGGTTGTTGGATAGGAATTGCGCCGGCAAAGCCTCGGCGGTTTTGGGTCGAGCGGGCAAAAAGACGAAGAAAATATGTTCTATCATCTTTTATACGAACTGGTATTCAAGGCTTACGGGGCGTCCACCGAGTCCTATTTTATTAAGGGCCTCAACGTTTTCCAATACATCACATTTCGCACAGCCTGGGCGATCATCACCGCGCTGTTGATATCGCTGGTTCTCGGGCAAAAGGTAATCGACAAGCTGACGTCTTTGAAATACGGCCAGGAGATTCGCGAGGAAGGCCCAGCTTCGCATCAGGAAAAGAAGGGAACGCCGACAATGGGCGGGGTTTTGATAATAAGCTCCGTCTTTATTTCGACCATTTTTTGGGCAAGGCTCGACAGCCTTTATCTATGGCTCGCGCTTGGCGCCACGACCTTGTTCGCCGCGGTCGGTTTTGCGGACGACTATATAAAGATCGTCAAAAAGCGTAGCCTCGGCCTGACGGGGCGGCAAAAGCTACTCGGACAAGTTTTTGTGGCGGTTGCGGTTTGGGGCTTTCTCTGGTTTTTCGATACCTATCCGTGGAATGTAAGCATCCCTTTCTTGAAGGCCACCGCCGATCCGAATCCGTTTACGAGTGTCAGCTGGGTAGGACCGTTTATCTATCTTGGCTTTATTATTTTTGTACTTTTGGGGTCTTCAAACGCCGTAAACCTTACGGATGGTCTGGACGGATTGGCTATCAGCGTGACGTTTATAGCGATGTCCGCATTGACCGGTCTGACCTACGTCGCGAGCGACAAGCGCTGGTCGGAACATCTTGATTTGACGTTCAAACCGGAAGCTTCGGAATTGACGATCTTCTGCGGTGCGATGGTCGGCGCGAGCCTCGGATTTTTGTGGTACAACTCGCCGAAAGCGGATGTGTTTATGGGCGATGTCGGCTCGCTTGCGATCGGCGGAGCGCTTGGAACGGTGGCTATCCTTACTAAACAGGAGTTCATGTTGCCGTTTGTCGGAGGAGTATTTATTATTGAGGCACTCTCGGTGATGATCCAGGTCACGTCTTTCAAACTTACCGGCAAGAGAGTTTTCAAAATGTCCCCAATCCACCATCACTTCGAGCTTTCCGGTTGGAAGGAGTCGAAGGTTGTGTTCAGGTTTGTGATCGTTGCTATTTTGTTTGCGTTGCTGAGCCTTTCCACGCTCAAGCTCAGGTAGTTTACGTTGTAGATGAAACTCGAAGGAAGAAAAACCCTTGTTCTTGGCGCCGGCAAATCCGGTGTAACCTCGGCGGCTTTTTTGGCCTCGAAGGGGGCGATCGTCGCGCTTAATGACAGGAAACCTCTTTACGAGTGGAGCGATGAGGCGATCGCATTAAAGGAATCGCTTGGAGTCGGGTTGATTGATGGCGATCTCCCGTCGTGGCTTCTTGATCAAATCGACCTCGTAGTTATCTCGCCCGGTATTCCGACATCGGTGATTCCCGCCAAATACGTGGAAAGAAAGGACGGCGAGGTGATCGGAGAGGTTGAACTCGCTTACAGGTTTCTTTCAAACAGATTTGTAGGGATCACGGGTTCCAACGGCAAAACCACGACCACGACATTGATCGGAGAACTGCTTCGGGATGCCGGAGTTGCGTCGGCGGTCGGAGGCAACATCGGTTATCCGCTGGTTTCAATGATCGGCAACGTCGCTGATGACGCTTGGATCGTCGCCGAACTCTCGAGTTTTCAATTGGAGACGATAAAGGATTTTCGTGCGAATATCGGCGTCTGCATGAACGTCACGCCGAATCACATGGATCGCTACGATCTTTTTACGGATTACGCGGCAGCGAAACGAAGGCTCTTTCTAAATCAGACAAGCGAGGATCTCGCGATCCTAAACGCCGATGACGAGGTTACCGCGGCGTGGGCCAAAGAACTTGGTGCGAGGGTCGTACTCTTTTCGACGAAACGCGAATTGGACGAGGGTTTGTTTTTGCGCGGAATGGATTTAGTCAGCCGCGGTGGCGATTCCGAAAGGGTGCTCTTGCGGCGTGACGAGATGAGGCTTCGCGGCCTTCACAACGTCGAGAACGTACTCGCCGCGTTTGCGGTCGGTCTGGCATGCGGTGCGGATCCGGAATCGATGCGGGAGACCGCGAAAAGTTTCAATGCCGTCGAACATCGTCTTGAGTATTGCGGCGAAAAAGACGGGGTTTCGTTTTACAACGATTCCAAAGCCACTTCTGTCGATGCCGCGAAAAAGGCGCTTGAAGCGCTTTCCGAGGAACCCGGTGAAATAATAGCGATTATGGGCGGATTGGGAAAGAACGCGCCCTATGAACCCCTTGCGGAACTTGTCGATCGCAAGGTTCGACACATCGTTTTGATCGGCGAGGACGCCCCAAAGATTGAAGCCGAGCTTGGCGCGTTTGCCGAGATGTCGCACGCAAAGGACATGGAGGAAGCGGTCGCGTTGGCATACGGCGCCGCAAAACCAAAGGATACGGTTTTGCTGGCCCCGGCTTGTGCGAGTTTTGATATGTTTCGCACCTACGAGCACCGAGGAGAGGTGTTCAAGAAAGCCGTAGAGGAATTGATCCGAAAGGAAGGGACCGGAGCGGGCGCATAGGCCAAGCCGTTTCCCGCTTTGGGCGGGGAACTTCGGTCGCCGGGATTTTGTCGTTGGAACGAATGCGTTGGATGAAACGCATCGGGCTTGTTTTTGCTTTGAACCTGTTTGAGTTGGAAATGGGGTTGCCTGATGGCCAAGAAACTGAGAATAGACTGGTTGCTGTTTGCCATTACGGCCGGGCTGGCATTGTTCGGCGCGGTGATGGTCTATAGTTCCTCAGCCATCATCTCGATGACCGAATCCGGCGGCGCGACTCAGTTTTCGTTTTTTACAAAGCAGTTTGTCGCTACGCTTTTGGGGCTCGCGGTGATGTACGGTGCAAGCCGTATCGATTACGAATGGTATCGTCATCCGTATTTCGTGTTTGGTTTCTTTGGGTTCACCTTCATCCTGCTCCTTGCGGTTTTTGCGTTCCCCGCGATCAACGGCGCGCAAAGATGGATTCGCTTCCCGGGCATTTCGTTCCAGCCGTCTGAATTTGCCAAGATCGCGTTGCCCGTTTTTCTCGCGTATTTTCTGACGAAGAACGAGGATCGGGTAGCAGATTTGAAGGAAACCGTGCTCCCCATCGGGATTGTTTTCGCGGTATTGGCGGGCGTTATCTTTATCGAGCCGGATCTCGGAACGGTTATCGTTCTATGCGCCGTTTTTGTCGCGGTCTATTTCGCCGCCGGAGCCCGGATTTCGCACCTCAGCCTTGTCGGATTGTTGCTCGGCATCGGTGTGGCACTCGCGCTCTTGCTGGCCCCTTGGCGGATGAGCCGTTTGGCGGCGTTTATGGATCCTTGTTCGGAGGCCAACCGAATGGGGTCGGGATATCAGGTTTGCCAGTCTTTGATGGGGATCGGTTCGGGCGGCGTTATCGGCGAGGGATTTGCGCACGGCCAGCAAAAGATGGGATATCTGCCGTATCCGTATTCGGATTTTATTTTCGCGATCGTTGGAGAGGAGCTCGGATTGGTCGGAACGCTGGCGGTTGTGTTCGCATTTGCATTTTTGCTCTGGCGTGGAACCAGAGCCGCGCTTCTGGCGCCGGATAGATTCGGGATGCTGCTCGGGATGGGAATAATTACGGCCGTAACCGTCCAGGCATTGTTCAACATCAGCGTCGTGATCTCGCTCTTGCCGGCAAAAGGAATTCCGCTTCCTTTTATTTCCTACGGCGGTTCTTCGATCATCGTGACGATGTTTGCGATCGGAATACTGCTGAATATTTCGCAGCATGCCGGATTCATTTCGTTTGAAAAAGGAATGCACAGCACAAGGACTCCGCGCAGCGGGCGCGGAGGGAAAAGACGAACGCGCAAAACGAGGGAGGCGCGTGCCTGACAATGGGTTTGAAGATTTTGATAGCCGCCGGAGGAACCGGCGGACATATTTATCCGGGGATCGCGGTCGCGAGAGAGGTTGTCGAACGGAGTGATGAGAACGAGGTTCGCTTTGTTGGTTCGGGGCAGGGATTGGAAACGAGGATCGTTCCCGAAAACGGTTTTGAACTCGAACTGATCCACAGCGCCGGTCTGAAAAACGTTGGAACGCTTGGAAAAATCAAGGGCGTTGCGCTTTTGCCAAAGAGCCTTTTCGAATCGATTTCGATCATCAGGAAGTTCAAGCCGGATGTCGTCGTTGGAGCCGGCGGTTACGTAACCGGAGCAGTGCTGATCGCGGCCTGGCTTTTGAGAATTCCGACGCTGGCGATGGATTCGAACGCATTGCCGGGATTTACAAACAGGGCATTGGCAAGATTTGTAAATCGCGCCGCGCTGACATTCGAGGAGGCGCTTCCTTATTTTCGCGGGAAGGGAGTCGTAACGGGGAATCCGGTTAGGAAGGGGTTTTTCGCAATCAAGCCGAAAGAACGAGGTGAAAAACTCGAACTGCTTCTGTTTGGTGGATCGCAAGGGGCGCGGGGAATCAATCTCGCGATGATCGACGCGTTGCCGTTGCTAAAACCGGTTGAATCAAAATTATCGATCACTCATCAGACCGGACGGTTTGATTTCGAAACCGTCAAAACGGGATATGAGGAAGCCGGTTGGACTTCGGCCGATGTCAGGGAATACATCAGCGAGATGATCGAACAATTTGAAAAATCGGATCTCATCATTTCGCGTGCGGGCGCGACGACATGCGCCGAGCTTGCGGCCGCCGGGAAGGCGGCGATCATGGTTCCGCTACCGACTGCGGCGGATGATCACCAGCGAAAAAACGCCGAAGCGCTCGAGAAGGCCGGAGCGGCACGGATGATCCTTCAGAAGGATTTGACGGGAGAGTCTTTGGCGAAGATAATCTCGGGTTTTGTTGATAATCCGGGATCGATATCGACGATGGAAACGGCGGCCAAAAAGCTTGGGAGAGAAGACGCGGCAAAAGTCACCGTCGATTTGATTGAAGAGCTCGCTTCCGATATCTAGTTTGGTTCATTTTGGAAATCGGAATTGAAAACGGGGAACAGGAAGACTTGTTTTTCGGGTAAATCGCAAACACCGCGGTTGCGCCGAAAAAGCAGGACAAATCAAAAACGAATAGATGTTTAGACACGTCAAGAACATTCATTTTATAGGGATCGGCGGGATCGGGATGTCCGGTATCGCGGAAGTGCTTTGCAATTTGGGCTTTACCGTGACGGGTTCGGACATGAATCGTTCGAAAAACACGCAACGCCTCGAGACATTGTTTCAGATTCAAATTTTCGAGGGACACGCGGCCGAAAACATCGGCGAGGCGCAGGTTGTCGTTTATTCGTCGGCCGTAAAGGCGGACAATCCGGAGGTTGTCGCCGCAAGGGAAAGGAAGATTCCCGTGATTCCAAGAGCCGAAATGCTCGCCGAGCTGATGACGCTCAAGCCTTATTCGGTTGCCGTTTCGGGCTCGCACGGGAAGACTTCGACGACCTCGATGGTGGCAACCGTCCTGGGATTTGCGGGAATTGATCCGACGACCGTTGTCGGCGGCGTCGTGGACACGCTTGGTTCGAATGCCAAACTTGGAAAAAGCGACTGGTTTGTTACCGAGGCCGATGAAAGCGACAGATCCTTTCTCATGCTTTATCCAACGATCGCGGTTGTCACAAACATCGACCGCGAGCATATGGAGTCGTACAAGGGAATGGAAGACGTCGTCCAATGTTTTACGGATTTTGCCAACAAGGTTCCCTTTTACGGCGCTGCCATCCTATGTCTTGACGATCCAAATGTTCAGTCGATAATTCCAAACATCAAACGACGCATCGTTACCTACGGTTTTTCCTCGCAGGCCGATATATCGGCGCACAACATAACCTACAGCGAGGATTTCGGTTCGCATTTCGAGGTTTTTCATGGCTATGAAAAACTCGGTGAAATCAACCTGCCGGTACCCGGAAAGCACAATGTTTACAACTGTTTGGCGGCGGTAACAGTGGCTTTGGAGCTCGACGTCGAGTTCGCGGTAATCGCCGAAGCCTTCAAGGGTTTCAAGAATGCCAACCGCCGATTCCAGTTCAAGGGCGAGGTCAACGGAATAAAGGTTTTCGACGATTACGGGCATCACCCGACAGAGATTCTGGCAACGCTTTCGGCTGCCAAGAACGGGGCCTCGGGGCGGAGGGTGGTTGTCGTCTTCCAACCGCATCGTTATTCGCGGACGCAGGATCTGATGGAGGATTTTGCCCGCGCGTTCAACAATGCCGACATTGTCAGGATCCTCGACATCTATCCCGCCAGCGAAGCGCCGATCGAGGGAATTACGGCCGAAGTGCTGACGCAAAAGATCGAGGAGTTCGGGCATAAGAACGTGGCCTATATCGGAGGCGTCACAGAGGCTGCGGCAAATATCAAGGATTTGCTTGAGCCCGGCGACCTTTTGATAACGCTCGGTGCTGGAAGCATCACCAATCTTTCCGACGAAATACTGGAGGTCTTGAGCGAAAACAATGGCTAGAAAAACCGCCGCGAGAAAACCGAAAAGAGCCGCCACGACCACAAGGCGGAGGACGTCCGTAAGCCGTCGCAAAAAGTCGGACAAACTGACGAATTTCTTTGTGCCGCTGTTTCTTATCGTGTGCATCGTCTTTTGTCTCGGCCTCCTGACATTTATCGGGTTTAGAACCGTCGCGGCGTCGAAGTTTTTTGAGGTTGGGAAGATTGAGACCGTCGGGCTGAAAAACATATCCAAGGAAAGCGCCGAGGCCGTTGTACGGAAGGCATCGGCGGGGCGCGGGCTTTTTGAAAGCGATCTCGAAGGGATTAAGGAAGAGATCTCGAAGATGCCGTATGTCAAAAACGTAAGCGTTTCGAGAATCATGCCCGACACGATCAGGGTGATCGTAGATGAACGGCAGCCGGTCGCGCTCGTCCAGCAAAGAGACGGTTTGTTCCGCATCGACCAATCGGGCGTCGTTCTCGAAAAAGCCGCCAAGAGGGTCGCCGGCGATCCGCCGTTTGTACTCGTAGGTTGGGATCCGGAGCAATCGGCCCGGACGGCGGAGATAAACGCAAAACGGCTCGAGATATACCTTTCGCTGATCGAGGAATGGAAGACGTTCGGACTGTCCGAGCGCGTAACGGCGGTCGATTTGAACAACACACGCGATGTGCAGGCCGTGGTTTTCGATTCCGGGCAACAGGTTACGATTTCTCTTGGCAAGGCCGATTTCGGCGAGCGTTTGAAAGAGGGAATCAAGGTAGCTTCGGGAAACGGAAAGAAGATTTCGAAGGTTGTGATGGATGGCGTCAGCCCTGTGATCGTTTACAGGGATTGAAGGTGAGGGCCTGAATAGGCGAGGGAAAGATATGATCAACAACTCGATCAACGCGGTAGGACTCGATATCGGCACCAGTGCCGTCCGATGCGTAATCGGTGAGCCCGGAAAGGATGGCGGGATGAACATCCTCGGGATTGGCCGTGCAGAAGCGAAAGGGCTGCGGCGCGGAATCGTTACGCGTTCGAATTCGGTGGTCGAAGCGGTAAGAAAGGCGATCGACGAAGCGGAGCGTGTTTCGGGACTCGAAGTTCAGATGGCGACCGTAAATCTCTCGGGCGAACATATGCAGGGAGAGAACAAGAACGGCGTCGTCGCCGTCGCCGGGGCCGGCAAGGAAATCGGTGAAGAGGATGTCGAGCGCGCCATAGACTCGGCATGCGCGATGCAGCTCCCGGCGGGTTGGGAAATAATCGACCGTTTGCCGCAGGAGTTCATCGTTGACGGACAAGACGGGATCATTGAACCGATCGGAATGAAGGGGTCGCGGCTTGAGGCTTTGGTACACGTAGTCACGAGTCCGAGCGCCGGAAGCCAAAACATGGTGAAGGCGGTTCACAATTCCGGTATCGAGGTCGAACAGCTGGTACTCGAACCGCTTGCGGCCGCCGCATCAACGCTTTCGGACGAAGATCGCGAATATGGCTCGGCGATCGTAAACATGGGTTCGGAAATCACGAGCCTTATGATTTTTGGACGCGGCGCGGTGCAGCATACCGCGGTTTTCCCGTTTGGCGGAATGAACTTCACCAAAGACATCGCCACGGGATTGAGGGTTTCGATTCCCGATGCTGAAAAAATCAAGATGAATTCGGGTTGCGTCGCGGGCTATCTGCTCGATGAGGACGAGAAGCAGGAATTGATCGAGATCACGCCGGTCGGCAGAAGCGAAAAACGGCAACTGACAAAGGAAATCCTGTCCGACATCTTGCAGCCAAGGGCGGTTGAACTCCTCCAGTATGTGGCGCAGGAAACCGCGAATTCCGGTTGCCAGATTTCATCGGGTGTTGTTTTGACGGGGGGCAGCGCCTCGATTAGGGGAATCGTTGAAGTCGCGGAACAGGTTTTTGACGCCCCGACGCGTGTTGGCTTGCCCGACGAAACCTATTTCGGCGGACTCTCGGATCAGTTTTCCGGACCCGATTGGGCGGTGGCGACCGGCCTCGCGCTGACGTCTCTAAGAGCGCAGATTCGCGAAGAGGAAATGGGCGGAAAATCGGCCGGTAGAAAAGTTGCCGAATGGTTTGAAAGTTTTAGGGGAAAATTCAGGTAAACACAACGTTACGGTTTGGAAATAACCCCAAATCGTTGTATGCTACTTCGCCGTAGGCACTACATATTGTTGAGTTCCATTGACAAAATTGTCCCCCGAACTACATCTCAGCTCTCTAGAACACGATTTACGAAGGAAGCGAATAATAATGATTGAAGGTCTTCAAAACGGCAAAGGAATTTCGATGACATTGGATGATCCTCCGGTAACAGGTGCAAAGATTAAGGTAATCGGCGTTGGAGGCGGTGGCGGCAACGCCGTTAACCGCATGATCGAAGCCGGAATCAAAAACGTCGAGTTCATCGTTGCCAATACCGATGTGCAGGCGTTGAACGCTTCAAAGGCTCCGATCAAAATTCAATTGGGATCGCGATTGACGCGCGGGCTTGGAGCCGGCGCCGATCCGGAAATTGGAAGGGAAGCCGCGATCGAGGACACAGAGAAGATCATGGATGTCCTTGAGGATTCGGACATGGTCTTTGTTACCACCGGTCTTGGCGGCGGAACGGGAACCGGAGCCGCTCCGGTGATCGCCGCGTTGGCGATAGAGATGGGCGCGCTTACGGTTGCGGTTGTAACAAAGCCTTTCGAGGTTGAGGGAAGGAAACGCATGCTTCAGGCGGACAAGGGGCTTGCGGAACTTCGCGGATGCGTCGATACGATCATCACGATTCCAAACTCAAGGCTCAAGGAAGTAGAGGAAAGCATCTCGATTATCCAGGCCTTTAGCCGCGCCGATGAGGTTTTGCTTCATGCCGTGAAGGGGATCAGCGATCTGATTACCACGCCGGGCATGATCAACCTCGATTTTGCGGATGTTAAGTCCGTGATGAAGGGTATGGGCGTCGCGCTTATGGGTATCGGTTCGGCAACCGGCGAAGACGCCGCGCTTCAGGCGATGAAGAACGCCATCGATTCCAAGCTTCTCGAAGAGAATTCGATCTTTGGCGCGAAGGGCGCTTTGATCAACATCACCTGTTCGGAAAACACGCCGCTCAACGAGATCGAATCGGCGATCAATTTGGTATACAGCGAGGCCGATGAAACCGCCAACATCATTATCGGTACGGTATTTCATGAGGCGGAGAATCCCGAAATCAAGATCACGGTGATCGCCACCGGTTTTGAGCATCACGTGGCGATAAATCCCGGCACGGGGCGTACCGAAGGCGAGTCTGACGCGGTTGCGGGCGGTACCGGCAGGGCGGCATCGGGCGGTGGATTTATTTCCGGCGCGCCGATCGGCAGGATGGTTGCCGAACCGACCGGCAGAACCGATGACGGAAATGACGACATGGACATTCCGGCGTTTATTAGACGGCAGGCGGACTAGCTCGGAGTTTCCTGATCCTGATTCGTTCGACGTCAAAAGCCGGTGTCGTTGAATCGTTTGGTGACAATCGGGCGAAGCGTCCAAGTTCAAAGGTTTTTGATGAAGCCCGGATCCGAAAGTGTTGGAGATGGAGAAGCGATTGGCGGAAAGCCGGTAATCGCGATCACCATGGGTGATCCCGCCGGTATCGGACCGGAGATCGTCTCAAAAGCCATTGCCGATCCCGAGGTGTTGGAAAACGCGATTCCGTTGGTCGTCGGAGCGCAAGGCGCATTTCGTGAATTTGGTTCGATCCCGGCATTTGAAAACGCCGCCGATGCGATTGCTTCCGGTCGGCCCGCGTTGCTCGACATCGGCGATACGGGTTTGGATTTCTCTCCCGGATGTTTATCCGTGGAATGCGGTCGTTTGGCGGGGAAATCGATAGAGGCGGCCGTAGATCTTTGCCAAAAGGGAATTGCCGGAGCGATGGCGACGGCACCGATCAACAAGCAATCGTTTGCGATGGGCGGATATGAATTTCCGGGGCACACCGAATTCCTCGCCCATCTGACATCGACCTCTAATTTCCGGATGAGCTTTTTTGCCGGAGATCTGAGGGTCGTGCTTTTGACGACGCATCTGCCGCTTGTTGAAGCGATCAGGGCGATCACCGTTGCAAACCTTGTTCGGCTGATCGTTTTCACAAACGACGCGCTTGGCGCTCTGCTTGGACGAAGGGTCACGATCGCCGTGGCGGGTCTCAACCCGCATGCCTCCGAAGGCGGTATGTTTGGCGATGAGGAGCAGCGGATTTTTGAACCGGCGATCAGGGAATCGGCTGCCGGCGGAGTTCTTGTTACGGGCCCGTATTCGCCCGACACGATTTTTTTGAGGGGCTTTAAGGGCGAGTTCGATGCGGTGATCGCGTGCTATCACGATCAAGCTACGATTGCGGTTAAGGGGATTTCCTTTGGGAAGGGCGTCAACGTAACGCTGGGGCTTCCGATCATTCGAACATCGGTCGATCATGGAACGGCATTTGAAATCGCCGGAAAGGGTATTGCCGATACTTCGAGCATGAAGGAGGCGATTTTGGTCGCATCAAGACTTGCGCGTGTAAAATCTGAAAAGGCAAGAACTTGAAAAGTTTGGTAAGATTGTAGCTTCTGAAGCGTGGGATCAGAAAAAAGGTTAGCATTCAGGGATTTATTGGATGAACGAACAAACCGAAACCCCTCAAAGACAGATTCTGGTTGCCGACGACGACCCCGCGATTCTTCGCCTTGTTACGGCGATTGTTGAAAAAGAAGGTTTCCAGGTTGTTCCGGCACGCGACGGAAAGGAAGCCTATAAGATTTTGCAGTCTCAAGTGCCCCTTGAAGCTGCGATATTCGACGTCGTGATGCCCTATATCCAGGGCACCGAATTGGCACGATACATGCAGTCGGAAGCAAGGTTCAAGAACATTCCGGTTATCATGATGACTGCCGAACAAAACCCCCGGCTTTCCTCGGAGAGTTTCGCGAGCGGAGCGATTGCTTTTCTACCCAAGCCGTTTACAACATCTCAGCTCAAGGTGATGCTTCAGATGTTTCTGCAGAAACGAAAGGTGGTCGAATAATTTTTGGTCTTCGGGCCATTCGGGAGGCGTTGCTATAAGGCGTCTTTAATCCCTTTGAGAGGTGCAAACCAAAAGTGCCAAAACGCAAGCTGCTGTTAGCAGACGATTCAATTACGATCCAAAAAGTCGTCAATCTGACTTTCGCTGACGAAGGTATCGATGTGGTATCTGTTGGCGACGGAAATTCGGCGTTGGAGAAATTGCGTGAGGACGCCCCTGACATAGTTCTCGCCGATGTAAACATGCCCGGTCTCACGGGGTATGAGATATGTGAAAGGATCAAGGAGAACGAGGATTCCGAGCGAATTCCGGTAGTTCTTTTGGTCGGCTCGTTCGAACCGTTTGATGAGGACGAGGCGGAGCGGGTCGGTGCCGACGCGTATCTGACCAAACCCTTCCAATCGATCAGCCAGCTTGTGGACAAGGTTTCGGAACTCCTCGGTGACGAGAAGGAAGTTGTCGATTCGGAACCCGCTGGAGAAGACATTTTTGAATCCGAGCCTCCGTTCGGGTTTTCGGAAATCGGCGACGATTCCGAGGTCGAGCATTTGGAAGTGCCCGGCGAGGATGAAAATCCCTACGCGGATTTCAAGGACGAAGACGAATTCGAGATGTCCGAGGCGTTTGGAGAGGAGGATACGGCCGTTTCCTTTGATTCCGACCTTGCCGCGGATGACCAGATAGAGGAAGTTTCGGAAGACTTTTTCAAAACCCAGCCGCTTTCGCAAACCGATCTTCAAAGCATCGCCGAAGACTATGAAACGCCGGGCGTACCCTTGGTTGAAGCTGGTTTGGAAGGCAGTGAAATGCATTCCGTTGATCTCGCGGAACCGGGATTTGACGAAGAGAAAGTTTACGAAATCGAGCACGAAGAGGCGTATTCCGAATCCGAACCGGTCTATACGGAATCAGAGGTTTCGTTTGAGGATCTGAACGATGAGGACGCGTTTTCAAGCGAACCTTCGGGGAGTATTGAAAACGCGGTATTCGATGACGATCCGGGGCCGTTTGTCCCGGCGGATTTCGATTCCGACGAAGACGACGATCCGTTTATTCCGCAACCCGATGCGGTTTCGGTGTTGGAACTTGACGAGATAAATCTGCTGGAACTTCCTCCGGTCGGACCGGGCGAGGGAGCGAATTTGGAAGCGCCGAGCCTTGATGCGCCGAACACGGCGGTTGAAACTTCGGACTTCGAAAACGGATCGGCGGACGATGATTTCGAACCCGTGGAAACGGAATCCTGGCAAAGCGTTGATATCGACGAGGCACCGGATGCGGTCCATTTTGCGGACACGACAGAAGCCGGCGCCGACGAAACGGTAGAACATCACGCGGCGACCGAAGAAGACGGTGCCGAATTGGAAGATGTTGCCGCTCGCTATGAAGAGGAAACCGAGACGGTCTCCGCAGGCGATGAAGCTGAATCAAGCGCTCCGGAAGTCGGCAAAATGGAGACCACCGGCGAGGAGCCGGGTTTCAGCGTCGCCGTCCCGCTTCCACCGAGACCGGCAAATGACGTGGTTGAAAACGAAGTCAGGCAGCTTGTCTCAAAGGAAATGGTGGAAGCGATCACGCAACGCGTAATCGAAACGCTTTCCGAAAAAGCGATCCGCGAGATAGCATGGGAAGTAGTCCCCGATCTCGCCGATCTTATCATCAAGCGTATGGCCGAAGACAAGATGAAGGAACCTCAATAGACTGATTCAGATCGCGATTCGAAACGCGAATCGACTTAAATCAAGTCGAAAAGACATTCGATCAAAAAGGGCCTTCAAGCGAGGGTCTTTTTTTGTGATTAAGTATGGGTTTGGGGTTTTCGTTTTGGTAGTTCGCTCAGGGATTCAGGGGATTTTAGATATCGTGCCTATATACCGTGCAATTTCTGATTTTTGTGAAGCGTTTGTGCAGTCATTATCAGATTTATTTGCACCCAATATAGGTGGCTATTCCTATTCGTATGCCACCCATTGCGGTTGGAACAGCTTCGTTGACGTCGTCAAACTAAAGTTGGAGCGGCAGAAGTGGAGGATACTAGTTGAGGGGGATGAGCATATTGTTGTGCGGATTCCGTTCAACTGGTCGACCCCTGGTGAAATAGTGAGAATATCTCACTCAAATGGCAGAGTAAGGATTTCAAGTGAATGCGTGAACCCATTTCAATTGTTCGATTGGGGAAAGAACCGAAAAAATGTTGAGAAAATTCTAGGAATCATAGTGTCGGCCGAAGAATGTGTATCACCAATTTCAGATGGTCAAACGATTTCAAGTGTCGGGAATGGCGAACTTTCGGAGAAGATGCGATGAACCTCAATAGGGAAAATCTGTTTTCAATTTGGTGGAAGGCGACCATTCTTTTGCTTTTTGTAAGAGTGTTTGTTGTGTTACTTTTTGTCGATAAACCATTCGTGTTGTCGCCTTTGGGATACGTGAGCGTAGTCCTTCAAAATGTCTTCTTAGGTCTGCTTTTAGCGGTGATATTCAAGATTTGCGGGAAGTGGTTTTTTGACGAGTAGGCCGGACTCGGGAATAGCGCATAAAAATTCAGAATAGTTGCGCTGATTCGAAGAAAAAGGAGCATTGTACTCGATGGAAAGTAATTCAGTTTCGGTAATTCACGATTGTATAGACCTAGGAGTTTACGCTGCAATACCGTTGATTTGCTTGGTTGCATCTCTTTTAGTCAGACATACCACATTGGTTTTTTCGCTGGCTTCCGTATCTTTCCTCGAGATCTTCACTTTTCAGGTGTCAACGATCGGGGATTATGGCTTGTGGCGATACGAGTATGGCTCAGCTGCATGCAAAGAGATCGTAAACATTTCGGGAAGTACCGTAGGGGTTTGGTATTTCTTGATCTTAATGTTGGTCGCATGGGCAAGCGCTATCATTGCACATTTCAGAAGACCAAATCGCATTCCGATGTTCAGGCCGAAACAGACGAATGGCAAAGGAGGTTGTGAGTATTTTGGGAGCGGAACCTGAATTGGTTCCAGTTCATCCTTGATTGCAAATTGAAAACTTGGCTCGACCATGAAATATGACCCGGACAGCTTTTTTGTATGGCTGAATTCAGCCCTGATGCTTGCCACTGAAAAAGGACAGGCTTATTGGACGGAGTTGGGTATTCCCGTTGATGAGGAGGAATTTTCGGATCTTGATGTTTTCGGTATTGGATGTTTTGAATTGACAGTGCATAGTCTTATATCGGGAGGGATGCTCGAGAATCATTGCGAAAAGTCATGGAAGAGATACCTGAGGGGCAAAACCGTTCTTTCGAAAGATTTTCTTGAGGAGAATGCGTTGCCGATGGACAATTGGATGGGTCCGAGGGTTTTGATTGGCCATGTAGGCGAAGCGTTGAATTTCAAACATTCTGTCGAGATTGAAGAATGGATTGAGTGGCATTTCTTTACGGAAAATCGTTCTTTTTATCTTGTAATCAATAGGCTGGAGAAAATCCTTAAAAGCGCAGATAATAATGATACTAATGATAGTTGGGGTTGTCTTCGAAAGCATTATCGAACATTCGCGCCTTCTTGAAAGTTCTCAAGAGGCGAATGGACACGATCGATAGACATTTTTGGATTGCAAGGAATGTTTATAGGATGACTTTGCCCAGCAGTTTGGAGAAACTTGCTCAAGATTGTTTCTACGAAGGAGCAAGATCTTCGTATTCGTGGATGGATTCGGTTGAAGTAAGTCTGGTGCGAAAGTATTTTGGTGTATTTTGGAATCGCCTCCGGGACACAACTGAACGCAAGGATTTTGCCACTATAGCCCGATGGGTTAACCAAGAAGGGGATCCATTTGGTGAAGATCGCGAAGAATTGGATACGAGATTCAATGCAAGGGTCCTGCAGTTTGGTTCGGAAAACTGACGGTCCTTTTTCATCTCAAGGGGCAAGTTTCGTGAGAAGTTCAACGACATTTCCGTTGCGATCATTCCGCTTTCTCAGATATTGGAATCGAAATCTGCTGGACCTAAACAAAGCGAGGATATGACCCGAAAATAACACAATCGACTCGAAACACCTGATTTCATTGGTTAGAATGTAATTGTTGGAAACCTTAAAAACCAACGAAAGAGGTATTTCAAGTGAGCCGAATGATGGGAGAAAGATTGGGGCAGGGCGGTGGCGGAACTCAAGCGAAGAACGGCGCGGAGGCTTCGGCGGAAGCACTATGGCGACCAGCCTTCGCCGGTTATGGATTCGGCCAACATTCACTTTAATGGTGGGCTTATGTTCACACCTTCGGCTCCAGATGGAGCCGTGTTGATTTTAATGTTATGAATGATTTGTCGCGTTTCAAAGTGTAATTGGAGTTCCGTTTATGACTTCAAGTGAAGAGGAGATTTCGGGACTCAAGGCAAAGTTAATGGACGTTTTTCAAAGAACGCCCCCGCTTTCCCTGAACGAGATTACAACCTCGCCAGATTACTACCCTCAAGTCCCGAATTTGAAGCGCACATTCGCCGAAATTGAATGGTGGCAAATAAGCTGTGAAACAATTTGTGGAAACTACGACAAGCTGCCGCTTTTTTCAGATAGAGCCTTTTATTATGTATTTCCCGCATATATGTGGTGCGCATTGGATGAATTGCCGATATGCAATTTGGTATGCGAGTTTCTAATTTACGAATTGAGTCCACCTCCTGGAAAGAAAGTCGATGCTAGATTTGTAAATTGCTATTCCAGTCGACTTGCGATGTTCTCAACTGAAGAGATTGATATCATAAGGGAATTCCTTCGCCTATTGTTGTCACTGGAAACGATGAAAGATTTTTATTCTGATATTAAATCGGGTCTTTTGATGCTTGATTCGAATGAGTGAGCAGACATTGTAACGGGCGGCAGAGATCTTTTCGGTTTGCCGTCTCCTGGCAGTGAAAGAGTGTAATGGCGACACGGGCACATTCAGTTTCGAGCAGATCTTTGAATTCGACAATTTCGGAAACCTTTACAGAAAGTCGGCGTCGAATCCTGGGAGCGGCGAGGATCCGATCGCGTTCGAACCCATCGAGAATACCGACATCGACAAAAGCACGAACCGGTTTTCGAGCGCATCCGGCGTCTCGTATGACAACGCGGGGCGGGTCGTTTCCGACGACAAGTTCAGGGACGCGGATTTTCTTTATGACGCCAACGGACGGATGGTGCGGACGGCGAGAAGCGGTGTTCCGGATGCCGAAACGGTTTATGACGGATTCGGCAACCGGGTTCTCACGAAAGTCCAGGGCGTTTGGGAGCTTGCGCTTTATGACGCGTTCGGACGGCTTTCGGTCGAATACGGCGGATCAACGCAGATGGACGAGGGCGGTGTTCGCTACGTGCACCAGGATCACCAGGGTTCGGTAAGAACGGTCACAAACGCCGCCGGATTCGTGGCCGCCCGGCGCGACTATCAGCCATTTGGCGAAACGATCCAGGCGGGCGTCGGACTGAGAACCGGGGCGCAGGGATACGAAGGCGGCGTCGGTGCCCGTCAGGGCTACGGCCTGACGGAAGGGGACGAGGCAAGCGGGCTTGCGCACACTTGGTTCCGGAAGCTCGATGCGGCGGCCGGGAGATGGACGGGGCCGGATCCCTACAATGGAAGCGCATCGGTCATCGAACCCGACAGTTGGAATCGGTATTCGTATGTAGAAAATGAACCTACCAATTTCGTCGATCCGACAGGTTTGTTGCTTGTTCAACGATGCCGAAAATACTGGTGGTATGATTCAAACGGCGTTTATCATCAGCAAATTCGTGATTGCGTAACTCTTTACGACGACTCGACCCAGGGCGAGCAAAGTCCTGGGGGAGGCGCGGCACCAGACAAGCCTCGAATCAATAGTGACATTCTGAAAGACTGTGTCTCGGAAATATTCGGTGAGGAGATCGCAGGCCAATTCGATTTTATCGAGCCATCAAATGGGAAGAACGGCCGAGTTATTTTGAACATCTTCAATGAGGTTCACGGCGTCTTTGACTTGGACACCAGTTCATTTTCAAGTGAAGAAATCAATCAGCTCGTAATTGATCCTGGGATTTTGTCGGATAGACTCTTAGAGTTGGACCAGAGCCCTATTAGGAGTTATGTCGGATTTATGGGTATGGCGCACAACGGAGTCGGGGTAATCTATTTTAACAATGCGATTGTCGGTGCCGGCCTCCCGTTCAACCAAGTAGCCGCAATTGAAGCTCTTTTGCAGTGGTACACTAATAGTGATGCCCGAGGCCTATTGTCTTGCATGGCTCGTAATAACGGGATTGACTTTTCATAGACATTAATAAATTGAGGAGATGACGAATGCCTAACATCAAAGAGTTTAGCGTTTTGATACCTTTTTTTCTGTTCCTTGCTCTCTTTTCCAGTGCTTTGACAGCCCAGCAAGTACCGACTAACGTTGAAGCCGAAGAGACGAAATTCAAAAGGAGGCTTGTAGGAGGGGTTGAAATTCTCTCCTCTGGTGCTATTGAATCTTATTCGTCTTTTCTATCAACCAAGAATGACGTAATTGTTGTGAAAGAAACCATTTTCAAGTCAATAGGAGATGCACAAGAAGCCGTGTTTGCCCGCAAGAGTGCTTTGGCAACCTGCGGAGAAGGCACAGAGGTCGTGGATTCTGAGGAAAAAAAGGTAGGAGTTCGGTATGAATGTGAGAAAGTGCATATCGGCGATAGCGAGACTAAGTTTGATGTTGTGCTATTTAGTTATATCGAAGTGACGCATGAGATACAGAGTACGGATCTGTCGATTGCCCGTCTCTTTGAAAAGCAATCTTGTCCTCATTCGTATAGCTTGGGAGGAATTACGTGTCCTCCATATTTTCTATTGCGAACTTATCAAAATGAAATCGGTTCTAGACCGTTATAAAGGTGTTAGCGATTACAATTCCCAACCGCTATGCAATGATGAGGGCTGAGTGCACCCTGATCTGGTAAGTGAATTGGGGACTCTATGTAAATGGCTTTGGCGCACAGTCTTGCGTACGCTCGGCTGTCCAGAATTTTGTGTAAACGTTGTAGTCAAACATAAAGCTCCAGTTCTACGCTAAAGAGGATGGCGTTAAACCCTTATCAAAGGTCGTAGAAAAATCAACCACCCATCGCAAATCCGCTCTCACCCAGCCTCTCAGATGAAAGTTCCCTCCAATTGTTTTATCATTGCGTTTTATTGCCGGATCTCGAAAGACGAAAACGACTGAGAATTGATTCGTGTGCCGCGTTTTGCCGTAAAGGGTGGATTGGGTTTCGATCCTCATCTTGTTGCATTTTGGCGCCCGGTACAACTTTTTGTTATGGAATTATCTAAAGCATACGAGCCTAAAGAGGCTGAAGAGAAGCATTATCAGGTTTGGGAGACGAGCGGGTTTTTCAAGCCAGAAGCGAATGGAAACGCTTCCGCCGAGAAGTATTCGATCGTTATACCTCCTCCGAATGTGACGGGGAGCCTGCATATGGGGCATGCGCTTCAGCACACGATCATGGATGTCCTTGTCCGCCGGAAGCGGATGATGGGATATCGCACGCTGTTTCTTCCGGGCGTCGATCATGCGGGCATTTCGACGCAATTGATGGTCACCCGACAGCTCAAGCAAGAGGAAAACAAAACGCCAAAAGACATCGGTCGCGAGGCGTTTTTGGAAAAGGTTTGGGAATGGAAGAACAAGTTTGGCGGGACGATCACTTCGCAGATGCGTCGCGAGGGAATTTCCGTCGATTGGTCGAGAGAGCGGTTTACGATGGAAGACGCGCTTTCGAATGCTGTAAAGCACGTGTTTGTAAAGCTTTATCGCGAAGGATGGATTTATCGAGGGGCGCGGATCGTAAACTGGTGCCCTAATGACCGGACGGTGCTTTCGGATTTGGAGGTTGTCGATCAAACCAGGAAGGACGGCAAACTTTATTACCTCAGATATCCGATCACGGATTCGAAACAGACCGTGGTCGTCGCCACGACGCGCCCGGAAACGATGCTCGGCGATACGGCGGTTGCCGTCAATCCGAATGACGAGAGATACGCATCGTTGATTGGGAAGACGGTCGATCTCCCGCTTACGGGGCGAAAGATCACAATCATCGCCGACGAGTACGTCGATTCGGAATTTGGTACCGGGGCGGTGAAGATCACCCCCGCGCACGATCCAAATGACTATGAGATCGGCAAACGGCACAATCTCGAACAGCTCAACGTGATGAACGAGGATGCGACGATGAACGCCGCAGCCGGTGCGGATTTCGAGGGGTTGGATCGCTACGAGGCGCGCAAACTCGTCCTCGCGAAGTTCGAGCAGCTCGGGCTTCTGGAAAAGATCGACGAATACGAGATGACGCTCCCCGTTTGCGAGCGGTGTAAAACGGTGATCGAGTCGCTGATTTCCGAGCAATGGTGGGTTAACATGTCCGAGATGCGCGATCTGGCGCTCGGGCTCAAGCAGGAGACCGGATTTCCGCATTTCACTCCCGCCAATCCGCATACAAAGGTTTATACAAACTGGCTTGAAAATCTCCGCGATTGGACGATTTCGCGGCAGCTCTGGTGGGGGCATAGGATTCCCGCCTATTACGATCAGGAGGGCCGCGTTTTTGTCGCCGAAACGCCTGAAGAGGCGGTCGCCGAAGCGGGTACGGATAATTTAAGACAGGATGACGATGTTCTCGACACATGGTTTTCGTCATGGCTTTGGAGCTTTTCCACGATGGGATGGGCCGACGCCGGCTTTGCAAAAAGCGATGACATCAACGCCTTTCATCCTACGGACGTACTCGTTACGGCCCGCGACATCATCTTTTTATGGGTTTCGCGCATGGTTATGTCCTCACTCAAGTTTCTTGGCGAAAGACCGTTTGACGATGTTTACGTTACCGGAACCGTGCTTGCGGCCGACGGCCAAAGGATGTCGAAAACGAAGGGAAACGGAGTCGATCCGCTTGAGGTTTTCGATCAATACGGTGTCGATGCGACACGGATGACGCTCGCCGGGTCCTCGACCGGGATGGATTTCGCTTGGCGCGACGAAAAGGTCGAATCTTATCGAAACTTCGCCAACAAGATCTGGAACGCATCGCGTTTTTGCCTTATGAACAGCGAGGGCGCTTCGATCGACCCGTCGCTGCTTGAAAAGAGCGTTGACGCGGCCGACCGTTGGATCGTTTCAAGGCTTAACGAAACCGCGCTCGCAGTCAACAAAGCACTCGACGGCTACGCATTTCATGAGGCCGTTCAGATTCTTTATCACTTCTTCTGGGATGATTTCTGCGATTGGTATATCGAGCTCACCAAAGACGAAATCACTTCCGGCAACGCCGAGGCTCGCAGCAGGATTTTGACGGTTCTCGATCAATCGCTGAGGATGCTGCATCCGTTTATGCCCTATTTGACCGAAGAGCTCTGGCAGAAGCTTCCCGGAAAGTCCGCAAAACTCCACAACGCGGCGTATGCGGATGCTGATCCAACGATCATGTTCGCCGATTTTCCGATCGGGGATCAGTCGAAGGTCGATGAAGCGGCGATGTCGGAAATGGCGGTCGTTATCGAATTGATTTCCAAAGTGCGAAACATACGCGCCGAGATGAGGATCAAGAATTCTGAGCCGCTAACTGTCCATGTCGCGGGCGAAGCAGCGACATTGAAGGCCATCGGGGCGAACGAGGCGCGGATCCTCAAACTAACGAGGGCCGGAAAGATCGTCGCGGAAGAAGAGCTTTCGGTTCCAAAGGCATCGGCACGAACAGTTATGACGACCGGCGCCGAGATCGCGATTCCGCTTGAGGGTTTGATCGATTTCGCGCTCGAAATCGAACGCCTCGAGGCGCAGATCGCAAAACTCGCCAAGGAAGGCGAACTGCTTTCAAAACAGCTTTCGAACGATAACTTTGTCGCAAAGGCTCCGGCCGACAAGGTCGCGGCCGTAAGGGAAAGATCGGCCGAGATAGAAGTTCAACTGAAGGCGCTTTCGGAGAATCTGGACATGCTGAAATAGTAGTGTGCGGCAGACACGGTTTGTGCCGCCCGGATTCGCCCAAAAAAGCGTAAAATCGCGGAACATTAGCGATTCCCACGGGAATTTCCAAAAGGAGGGTCCGACGAATGCCGTATTACAACTATTTGAAGCAGTGCAAGCCGGCGGATAGAAAGCGTATTGTCGAGGGAATTCAGCGTTTGAGGCGGGAATTTGACCGGACGCAGTTTCCCTTCAAGAAAACGGACCGATCCCTCATTCTCGGTACGTGGAACATACGTAACTTCGACGACGACCGCTTCAATTACGGTCCGCGATCGCTCGAAGCGCTTTATTACATCACCGAAATCATCTCGCGATTCGATGTTCTCGCGGTGCAGGAAGTATGCGAGGATGTAAGCCCGCTCGATGCCATAGTTCGTTATTTGGGGCGCCAGTATGAGTACATTTTGACCGATGTAACCCATTCGAGCCTTGGTGGGAACAGGGAACGGCTCGGTTTTATCTATGATCGAAACAAGGTCAAGTTTCGAGGCATTGCCGGGGAAATCGTTCTACCGGAAAAGCTTCTGATCAGCGATGCCGAAAAAAGCGGACGCCAATTTTCCCGAACACCGTTTGGGGTTGAGTTTCAAAGCGGATGGTTTAAGTTTCAGTTCTCAACCGTGCACATCTATTTTGGCTCGGATCGAGGAAACACGCCGCAGTTTGAACGTCGCGTAAAGGAAATCGAGGCGATCGCGAATTATCTCGCAAAAGAGGCGCGTTCTAAGGATTCGAACCAAATCCTGGTCGGTGATTTCAACATCAGATCGCGCGAATCGGAAGAATTCAACGCGCTCGAAAAGAGCGGGTTTACGGCGGTGCAAAATCGCACCGGATCGAATCGCGATCAAACCAAATACTATGACCAGATCTCGTTTCTTCCGAGAAAAGACGAGGTCAGGCTTATAAAAACGGAAGACGAAGACCGCGTTTTTCAGTTTTTCAACGCCGTGTACCGGCCCGAGGATTTTGGAGCATACAAATCGATCATGAAGACCTCGATCGCCGCGAAAAGAAAAATCGCCGAGGAGCAGCTCGACGTCGCAACTTCGGCGACAGCGCGCAAAAAGCTCCAAAAGGAAATCGGTACATTGGATGGCGCGGTCGCGACCGAAGACAGTCTTCGGGAATACTACGAGGAATGGCGGACATTTCAAATGAGTGATCATCTGCCGCTTTGGGTCGAACTCGAAATCGACTTTTCCGAAGAATATTTGGAAAACCTTAAGTCGCCTCAGCCGTAAGAAGAAGGTGAAACCAAGGAATTGATTCGCTTCGATAACACATCCAGATAGCGAAATACGAGACGGCGGGACCGAAAACGCTGCCTGTGGACGGTTTTTTTCGGGCGGGGATCCGCCAATTCTTGTAAGAGGAAGGGAAAAATTGAATGTCGGAAACCGGAAACTCGAAGATCAAATTGATCATTTCGTGGGTACTGAGCATCGCGCCGTGCCTTTTGTTCTTTATGAGCGCCTTTTTCAAGTTTGCGCAACCCGAAGGGTTTGCCGAAGGGCTCAAGCATATGGGCTGGGAACCCTCGACGATGAAAGCGCTTGGCGTTGTTGAAATCCTCAGCACGCTAATCTATTTATTTCCAAAGACTTCGATCCTTGGGGCGATTTTGCTAACGGGATACATGGGAGGCGCGATCGCAACGCATGTTAGGGTTGGCGATCCGTTCTTGATGCAGATCGGGATTGGCGTAGTGCTTTGGCTTGCATTATGGTTGAGGGAAGAAAGGCTTGGAAAGCTCATTCCGCTGGTCGCTGGAAAATAGCCAACTGGCATTCAGAAACAATCAACGGCATAAGGATCGGAGAGGGCCCGATCTTGTGCCTGTGAAACAAAAGTGACTGATATAATCGTCTATCCGATCCATTCAAATCCACGGCCCGGACTTCCTTATGTCTGATACAAAAATCCAGGAACAGGATGATGAGGGGCTGACTCCGGCAGAATCGGACGAATCCTCCGAAGAAAAGAAGTCGTCCAAGAAAGGGAAATACGATCGCTCGATCATCGAGGGCTCGCTTTCCCGCGCCGTGTGGAAGCTCGCATGGCCGACGATGCTCACCAATCTGTTTGGCGCGCTTCAGGGGATGGTCGATCATGCGGTGGTTGGCCGCGTAGTTGGCTATACCGGCAACGCGGCGATCGGAGTGAGCTGGCAGATATTCCTCGTAGTCGTCGTTTTCGTATCCTCGATTTTTATCGGCATGAACATTCTCGTCGCGCGGTTCGCCGGAGCGGGAGACGAGGAAAAGGTAAATCGTACCGTTTATCAGGCTTTTCTGACGGCATTGTTCATCGCATTCGGTTTGATCGCTCCAATCGGATACACCGCCGCGCCGTATCTACTAAATTTTGTAAACGCCGAGCCGGGAGTTTCGCTTCAGGCGCTCCCGTATTTGAGAATCATGTTCCTCTATAGTTCGGGAATAATGGTTTTCTTTATGCTAAGCGGCGCGTTGCGTTCGGCGGGTGACGCCAAGACTCCGATGGCGCTCGGAATCGCCATGACGCTGCTCAATCTTGGATTCAACATAATTCTGATCGGCGGTTTTGGACCGATTCCGGCATTTGGCACCAAAGGAGCGGCGATCGGAACGTGTCTTGCGGCGGGCCTCGTCGGGATTTATTCGCTCTGGAAGTTGTGGGGACATGGCTGGGTTGTTTCGATCAGAAACATCGGGAGCTATGCGCCGGACATCGAGGTAATAAAGAATCTCTTTAGTTTCGGGCTTCCGGCCGGAATCCAGGGAATCGCGATGAATGTCGGAGGCGTTCTGATGCTCGCCTTTGTCGGTTCTCTCGCCGACAGCGCCGCTGCGCAGGCCGCTTACGCGGTCTCGTACAACCAGCTTTTTACATTTGTAACGATTACCTCCATCGGGCTTATGGGCGCCGCCGCTGCGGTTGCCGGACAGAATCTTGGCGCAAAACAGCCCGAGCGCGTGACGGGCGCGGTGCATGCCGCGGCCGGCTTTGCGTTTCTTTTTTCATTCATACTCGGATGCATCTATCTTTTGTTTCCCGACGCCCTGCTGGCGATTTTTGACCTGAAGGATCCAAAGGCCGCCGAGTTGGCGCGCTCGCTTCTAAAAGTGCTCGCCTTTTCCGGGCTTTTTGTCTCGGTCGCGCTCGCATATACGGGCGGTCTGCAGGGAACGGGCGATACTAAGAGCCCGCTCTATATCTCGATCATTTCGCAGGTGTTCGTACCGCTTGGGATATGCAGCGTATTTTATTTTTCCAACGGACTTACCGCATTTGAGATTTGGATGGCGATTCTGGCGGGGCATATCACGCGCTGTGTCTTGAGCATAGTAAGATTCAGGCAGGGCAAATGGCATGGGATCAAGGTCGATATCGGGCCCGCCCCCGGTGAGTCGGAGGCGGAACCCGCATGAGCGATTTTCGAATCGAAACCGAGCGATTGGTGCTTCGCGAATTGGGCCCCGGTGATGAGGAATTTATCTGCGAACTCGTCAATGAGCCCGACTGGATCAGATATATCGGTGATCGCGGAGTCAAAAACGAGGCGGACGCCGCGAACTATATCAAAGCGGGACCGGCGAAAATGTACGAAGAATTCGGGCATGGCCTTTGGGCGATGGAGGCAAAGGAAACCGACGAGGCCGTCGGAATCTGCGGTGTCTTGAAACGCCCGGACATGGATTTGCCGGATCTGGGTTTCGCAGTGCTTTCGAAATTTCGCAGGCGCGGGTATTCGCTTGAGGCCTCAAAGGCATCGCTCGTTTATTGTGCGGATCGGTTCGGCTACAAATCCTTCGCAGCGATCACGACGCTCGACAACGCCGCTTCCGGCGCACTTCTTGAAAAACTCGATTTTGAATTCCGCGAGAATATCGAGGTCGGAAAGGAAACCCTCAGGCTTTTTGTTCTTGAAGCCGTTTGAGTTTGAAACCCTTTCCAACTGATGCCGATAAAATCCTTTCGGATCCAAAACCCGTATGAAATAACGCCCCCGATGTGTTATTTTCAGACACGATGAATCCACTCGAATCCAACGATCTATTTGCGGATCTTTCGCTCTTTCTCGCCGAGGATATCGGTCGCGGCGACATTACTACGCAGGCCTGCGTTCCGCGAGGAGTACGCGGAATCGGCAGTTTTTTGGCAAAGGAAGATCTCGTCATTTGCGGTCTCTCGATCGCACAAACCGTTTTTCTTCATCTCGATCCGGGTTGCGCCGATATCGAAACCACATACCGCGACGGTGATTTCGTCAAGGCGGGTACGATTTTCGGTACGTTGACGGGATACTCGGACGTGCTTCTGACGGGCGAGCGTTTGGCATTGAACCTGATGCAGAGAATGTCAGGAATCGCCACGATGTCGAGGGACTTTGCGAAGGCGGTTGAAGGAACCGAAGCTTATGTCGTCGATACCAGGAAAACGACTCCCGGGCTTCGCGCGCTCGAGAAATACGCGGTTACGGTCGGTGGTTGCAAGAACCACAGATTTGGTCTTGATGACGGCGTTTTGATCAAAGACAACCATATCGAACTCGCGGGCGGCGTAAAAGAAGCGGTATTGGCGGCGAAGAATTCAGTCGGACATCTGCACAAGATCGAGGTCGAAATCTCAAACTGGGCTCAGCTTCGCGAAGCGATTCATGCCGGTGCGGACATAGTTATGCTCGACAACCAAACGCCCGAAGAAGCCGGAAAACTCGCCGAAATGGCGCGCACGCTAAATCCGAACGTCTTGATCGAGGCTTCGGGCGGTATGCATATCGGGAATGTCAGGGATTACGCGGAGGCCGGTGTCGATTTGATTTCGGTGGGTCGTCTGACGCATTCCGCGCGGGCGATGGATATCAGTTTTAAGATAAAGTCCATTTGATGAAGAAAGTGCTGATTGGTTTATTGATCGTGGTCTTGGTTCCCGTGGTTGCTTTGGTGGTCATCGGACGCGTCTTCTTTCCCGACAACATCGCGGAATCCGCTCCGGATGGCGGCGAGAAAGGAATCCGCACGCTCTATTTGAAAGAGGACCGCGAGAGGGTCGCTGATATTTCGAGACGTATTTTGAAGGAAATGCGAACGGAAGTTTGGGGCGGCGAATGGCGAATAGTCAGCGAAGAGAGCAACGAAAAGGTAACGCGGTTTCGGGTTGAGGTACCGGTCGTTTTCTTTACGGATGATTTGGTTGTGACGATACGAGAGGATGAAGGCAAGACTATCGTCGATGCGCGTTCGTCTTCGAGAGTCGGCAAAAGCGATTTCGGGGAAAACGCAAGACACATCCGTCAGTATTTTGCTTTGCTCGAATCGGCGACTGGCGGAAGACCCATGAAATAAACAACTTGCCGCCTACAAGCTTTTATTAATTCTAATCCTGTGGCGCCAACGAACCCTCATGCGATTTCGGTTGAAGGCTCCGAAACTTCATTCCGCGAACAAAACCTCCAAATGAGTAACGTCGAAACGACAAGCGCGATCGTGCACGAAACCCCGCCTTCGATCCCGTAGTCGCCTCCCGAAAACAACTGCGATCCGTTGTCGATCTCACGAAACAGCGGAGCCGTTGCGAGACTTTTGAAACCGCTCACTTCGACTCCAAAAACCGAACCCTGAAACCAATTCCACGCGAGATGGACTCCAAACGGAAACCACAGTGCGCCGGTCCTCAGATACGCCATGCCAAGCCAAAGACCCGCAAGCGCGGTGTTGATCGTCGAAAAGAGACTCGCATTCTGGTTCCCGAGGTGAAGCGATGCGAAAAGAAGCGAGGTGAAAACGAGTCCTACCCATGCGATACCCGAATGTTCGAAAGTCTGAAGCATGTAGCCCCGCGAGAACGCCTCCTCAAACGCGGCACTAAACGTAAAAATCACGAGAGTGTAAACCAGTGTCAAAGTGATCGCCATCGAACCGGAGCTCGCGTTGACACCAAATCGAAGCCCTGCAACAACGGCGATTCCGACGGCAAAAAGAAATGTCGCGGCTCCCGCACCGATACCGATCCAAAAATCCCTAAACCAGCCCTTTTCAAAATTCGCGCCCAGAGAGCGAAACGGAAGTTGTTCCAGGATTCGCAAACAGAGCCAGCTTGCCGCCAAGACCGAACACAGAGCAACTATCGATGACGCAACGTTTAGAAACACGGAATCCTGATCTCTAGGAACTCCAAACAGCGTCAGGACACCCAAAAATGCGCCTGTCGTGATCATGCCAAACAGCGCCAGGACTGTCGCGAAAACAAGCACCCGCCAACCGCTTCTGAGTTTCTGGTTCGAATCAAATAATATGTTCATCGTTAAAACTGCCCGTTCCAATCCGCCGGACTTCGGTACCGGCGAGGACCCAATTCGAGAATCGCCGAAGTTTTCTCATCAAAACAACTCGACACCCAAAAAGGCGTCTCCGGATTGCCCGACGGCCACTACCGCCTTGACCTAAAGGCGTTCGATCCAACGAGCTTCCCGCGAAAGCAAAACACCGCCGCAGTTCTTTGCCTATCGACGTTAGGCTAAATGAGATGCGGGAATCTTTGCAATCAAGGATCAACGAAATCAAGCTTTGTGAATTGCGAAATCGCTCCTAGTTTCGTTTTAGCGACCCTTTTGCAACGATTCAAAAGCCAGAACTTATCGTCGATAATCCAGGCGTTTGAGTTCCAAGATGCTGAAGACCGATAAAGATCTCGTGCGATTTGATCGACTGTGTAAGTCCGGTACAAGATTTTGCGGTCTAACGAAGCCCGAAATGCTCCGAAGTTCAATCCCTGTAAATGAGCCGGACACCGATTTCGTTGTGCTAAAATTCCTTGTCTCCGGCAGTTGGTCGATTGCCGTGGTATCGAATGGATTGCGAAATTTACTTGCACATCAAGCAAAGGCAAAGGGCGGAAAGCCTGTATGAAGGAGAAGAGGATAAAAAAGGAATTGGGAAGCCCAAGGCGCCCGCCATGGCTTTTGGGCGGTTTTGTTGCGCTGCTTCTGCTGTTCCTTTTGCTCCTGCAATCTTCTAATGTTTGGAAAACATTTTCGGTTTCGTCATCGAGCGATACTCTCCTTCTCTACGCGCTTTCGTCGTTGAATTTCATCGCATTCGTTGTCTTTTCGCTGATACTCGCAAGGAGCCTTTTGAAACTCAGGCAGGAAAGACGCGCGCTTCAGCTCGGATCCAAGCTCAAGACAAAGCTCCTCATATATTTTGTCGCCGTCAGCGTGTTGCCGCTGATTGCGATGGCGGTGTTTTCGTATCTGTTTATGAACCGAGCGCTTGAAAACTGGTTTACGCAGATGCCGAAAAACGTTGTTCGGGAGGCGGGCGAGCTTCAGACAAAGGCGATCGAAGACCAAAAAGCAAAGTTCTCGGACTATACAAAAATCGTCGCAGCATTGCTCGATAGGTCGGGGCCGGATCAGGCGTTGCTGGACGATCTGCGTACTCGGGGAAATCTCGCATTGATCGAGATTACGGACAAGGAATTCAAAACCCAAATGTCGAGTGCCGCCGAACTTTCGTCGGAGCGCCGCGCGCAACTCGACGTGCTTTTAACAAAACTTAGGAATGGCGTAACGGACGATCCCGCGTATTCGGATGGAACCGGATTTGATGTTTCGGTTGCGCAGCTCAAGGATGATCGCAACTTGGTTCTTGTACCCTCCGAAGGGCCGCCAGGGACGGTCGGCGGACTTGTAAACGACTCGCTCGAAGAATTCGACCGGCTTAAGTCAAATCAGATCTTTGTACGCCAACTCGGACTCACGACGCTCGCGCTACTTACTTTTCTTTTGATTTTCGCATCGTCTTGGGCGGCGTTTTATGTTGCCAAAGGACTTACGCGTCCGATCAGAGCCTTGGCGGAAGGCGCGGACGAGATCGCACGCGGAAATTATTCGCACAAGGTCGATATCTTTGCCGAAGACGAATTGGAGATGCTCGTCCGTGCGTTCAACGCGATGACCTCGAAGCTGCAGGAAAACTCAAAGGAACTCCGCCGGCGCCGGCGTTACATCGAGACGATTCTGCAATCGCTGCCGACGGGTGTGATCTCGTTTGACGGATCAAATCGCGTTACGACGATAAACAAGGCGGCGTCTGAAATGCTTCGTTTGGAGGATGCCGAGTTTGTGGGTCTATATCTCGAAAATCTCGTCAACGAAGCAAATCGCGCGGATCTTGAGAAGCTGATTTCAAGGGGTTCGAGGATCGGACACGCAAGCGAGCAGATGTTGCTTCATCGCAGCCATGGCGATGACAACGGTTCGAATGAAACCGGAATATCGGTCGCCGTTTCCGTAACGGCGCTTCCCGATGGCTCCGGCTCCGTGCTCTTGATAGAGGATCTATCGGAACTTGCCGCGGCGCAACGGGCGGCGGCCTGGAAGGAAGTAGCGCGCCGTATGGCGCACGAGATCAAGAACCCTCTGACACCGATTCAGTTGTCCGCCGAACGAATCGCGAAACGATTTCGGGCTTTTGGGAGCAACCAACCCGTCGAGGAAAGGTCGTTGGAGATCATTAGCGAAGGCACCGATACGATCCTTCGCGAAGTCTCTTCATTAAAATCGATGGTCGATGAGTTCTCGAGGTTTGCGCGACTTCCGGAGGCGAAAAAAGAACCTGCCGATTTGGCCGAGGTTATAAGAAGAACCGTCGCGCTTTACGATGACAGGGTTCCCGCAGCCAACATCGATGTCTCGGTTCGAGCCGATATGCCTGAAATCATGGCGGATCCCGAGCAGCTCAAGCGTGTTTTTGTAAACCTGATCGACAATGCGATCGAGTCATTTGATAACGGCAGCGGAAACATCGAAATTTCCGCCGTACATGACAAGGAAAGGGACGTTCTTGTGGTGAACGTGGCTGATGACGGAATGGGAGTGGATCCAGCGCTATTCGGACGTTTGTTTCAACCGTATTTCTCCACAAAGGGCCGGGGCACAGGATTGGGTCTCGCGATCGTGCAGAGAATCATCCGCGACCACGATGGAAAAATCTCGGCCGGCCCGGGCAAAAAGTCGGGAACCGTGATCTCGATCGAACTTCCGGTGCAGTCAAGTTGACCGAATTTCGGTCAGCCATTTGATTGCTTAACGGTCAATAAAAACAGCAGGCGAGAGCGCTTCACGAGTCGTACCGTCGAAAGTTACGGGCGTATTGTCGCTGGTTTCATAAATCCCTCCGGCCTCGTTTACGCCAAAATCCCTTCCTCCCGTACTCTGAACCGGGTTTGTCAGTTCGTGGACGGTCGGTCGTGCACGGGCGTCAAACTTCGCCTCGGTTGATCCCGATGGCGGATAAATATCGATCTCAAATCCATATCCGCTCTTGCTATATGGAGCCGAACCCAAGGTTTCATCGATAAAATGGGCCGAATAAAGGCCTGCCAGATCAGTAAACGAGCCCTGGCCCGCGGTAACCTTGTGCGTCATTTCCGAGCGGTGAATAAGGCTCAACGCACTGACAGCCGACGCTTCGTTCGCCGAACGCCTTGCCTTTAGGAAATTGGGGACCGCGATCGCGGCCAAAACTCCGATGATGACAACGACTATGAGGATTTCAACAAGCGAAAAGCCGTGTTCTTTTCTCTCTTTTTTGCTATTCATTTTGGACCTCTTTGTGGAAGAAGCGGAATGACTAAGTGCAAGTTGTGTGCCGTTCGGAAGAGTTCCAAGTTCCAAGTTCCAGATGTTCCAAGAGCCGGAAGTTGAGTTTGGGCAAAATGGTTGGTGTTTTTCCAAAATCCGGAATTTCCAAAATCCGGAATTTCCCAAATCTGGAATTTCCTATTCGGACGCAGAGCGTCACGTAGATTTTGGCTGTGGATGGAGCGGCTTTGCGCGGAATCCACGGTAAAAATAAAAACAACGTTCGCGCAGGGTACCGGTGCGGAGAAACGCCCGTAATTGCTGCATTCCAGCGCAACTAACGTGGCTCCGATGCTTTCGTAACCGTCACCGGGAGGGCGCAAAGCCGTTCCTCGCCCGGCAATTTATCCTCTTGACGCGCTCGCGTCAGGAAAAGAAATTCCGTACGTTTTTTCAACTTATTCCATTGAATCGACTTTTTTGGAGTGGACGCATCCCCGCTTCCGTGATTTACCTCAAAAATGATCGCTTCTTTAAGGTTATTCTGGAGAAAGGGAATTGCCGCACGTCGCAACGGTTGAAGAATCCGGCGAAAACGGCAATCATATTGCTGCGCCATGCGCGTTTTTCTATATGTCTGGAAAATCAATATTGATCGTCGATGATGAATCCGGAATCAGAAATACTCTCGCGGGAGTATTCGAGGACGAGGGATTTACGGTAGCGACCGCCGAAAGCGGTGAGGCCTGTTTGCGTCGATGTTTGACTGAGAAGTTTGCTTGCATTCTTCTCGATGTTTGGCTCCCCGGAATCGATGGACTTGAGACGCTTGCAGAGTTGGGCGAGGCGGGATGCGATGCCGCTGTCGTGATGATTTCGGGGCATGGAAACATTGAAACGGCGGTGAACGCGACAAAACTCGGGGCGTTCGATTTTATTGAAAAGCCGTTGTCGCTCGAAAGAACGATACTCACCGTCAGAAATGCGATCCGCCAAAGGGAGCTGGAACGCGTAAACAAAAATCTCTCGGAAAAGCTGCTCGAAGGGTACGAAATGGTCGGCAACTCGGTTGCTATTCGAGCGCTTCGAAAACAAATCGAGGTTGTCGCGCCAACCGATGGAAGAGTATTGATTTCAGGCGAGTCGGGAACCGGCAAGGAGCTTGTCGCGCGTGCGATTCACTCGCAGTCAAAAAGGTCGGGCTCGCCTTTTGTTGAGATAAATTCGGCAGCAATCCCCGAAGAGCTTGTCGAATCCGAGCTATTCGGCCATACGAAAGGCGCTTTTTCGGGCGCTATGAAAGCCAAAAAGGGAAAGTTCGAACTCGCCGACGGCGCGACGCTTTTCTTGGATGAGATTGGCGATATGAGTCCGAGGGTTCAGGCGAAGATGCTGCGTGTGCTTGAGGAGCAGCGTTTTGAGCCCGTCGGCAGCAACACCGCGATTACCGTCGATGTACGCGTCATCTCGGCTACCAACCAACCGCTCGATGAGTTGATCGAAAGGGGCGGATTTCGTTCGGATCTTTTCTATCGGCTCAACGTGATTCCGTTTCAGGTTCCGCCGTTGAGAGAGAGAGTGGAGGACGTGCCCGTATTGGCGGAGCATTTCAACGTCAGGTATTCGAATGAATACGGCAAGACCCCGAAGAGATTTTCCGAGGCCCTGGTTTCGAAGCTTTCGAGCCATACTTGGCCGGGAAATGTAAGGGAGCTTAGGAATACTATCGAAAGGCTCGTGATCATGAACGAAAGGGAAGAACTCGATGCGGAGGATCTCCCGGGATTTCGAAGCGAATCCGAACCGCCCTCGTATTCGTATCGGTTTCCGTCTTTCAAGGAAGCTACCGACGCCTATCAGCGCGAATACATCGTACACAAGATCGAAGCGGCGGGCGGAAATGTTTCCAAGGCCGCCGAAGCGATGGGAGTTGACCGCAGCCATCTCTATCGGCGCATGAAGAACCTCGGGATCGCAATAAAAAATGCCCCGGAAACCGAGTAAGTTTCCGGGGCCAATTCGAATTTCTCGCAGTTTTTTAGAAACGAACGACCTTCCCTGATTCCATTTCATAGTATGCCTTCACGATATGAAGGCTGCCATCGCCTACGAGTTCCTTCAGAATCGGACTGTTTGCCACGATCTCCTTCGAACTGTGCGTGACGTTCAACTTGATGCAGCGGATGCCTCCGGGGCCTCCCGGGGCGCATTCTTCGGCATCCTCGAATGAGGGCTTGATTGCCGAAACAATCGCGTTCAGATTCTTTGTCGGCATCTTGTCGCCCGAAAGCGTCGCGGCAACCGCTCCGCAGGATTCATGCCCGAGTACGACGAGCATCTTTGAATGCAGATGTTCGGCGGCGTATTCGATGCTGCCAAGAGCGATCGGATCGGCGACATTGCCGGCCGTGCGTATGACGAACAGCTCTCCGAGATTCTTGTCAAAAACTATCTCGGGCGGAACGCGCGAGTCGGAGCAGCTGATTACGATAACTTGAGGCTTCTGGCCCTTTACAAGCGATTTTCTGGCATTTACGAGTTGTCCCGTGGTGTGTTTTCCGGCCGTAAAACGACCGTTGCCCGCCATGAGTTCCTGCCAGAGCTTTGTAACATCAACACTCTCGCCCTTTTCGTCGTCTCCATGTGATTTCTTCTTTGCGGAGTCGCCTTTCTTTTCATCTTCGGAGTGCTTTGCTTTCTCATCATCGCTGGATTCCTCTTTGTCAGCGTCTTCGTCGTCATGCGACTCTTTCTTCTTTTTAGGTTCCGAATCCTCTTCGTCCTCGGAATCGTCGGATTCTTCCGCCTTTGAGTCTTCGTTGGCAGCGGCCTTTGAGCAGGAAACGCTCATCGACACGCTAAAGGCGAGAAGGAAGAGCAACAGGAATACGGGGAGCTTTGAGATAAGTTGTTTCATCGGTTTTACCAAAATCTTTCCCGGACAATGTGGGAGATGTCCGGGGCAAATGCCTGTGGGAGTTCCGTGATACACGGATAGACAAAAGACTTATCGGCAGGGGGGAGGAGTACTTTAGGAGTTCCGAGGGGAGCGGAGTTCCAAGTTCCA
>JAWKHN010000020.1:0-75438 GCA_041394795.1 Pyrinomonadaceae bacterium
AACATATTCGCGATCACTTCTCAAGATATGTCCTTGACGACATTGAAGATCTCCCCGATTTTGCCGGCGGGGCGATCGGGATAATGAACTTCGAGTGTGCGGCGTGGAGGGAGCCAAGACTGCGGGCGCTCCTTCCGTCATCGGACACGGAAGCCGCTTTCATGTTTTACAGAACGATCGTGGCTTTTGACCACGCGAAACAGCTGATAAAGATCATAACCTTGGCTTTTTCGGATGATCCCGGGAATGCGAAACCGTCACTTAAAGTACTAAATTCAGCGCAACTGACGAATCGTTCGATCCGCGAACGGCTTGAGAGCGACCCCGTGATCCTCCCGAAAGAAGACGTTCCAACTTCCCGACACAAGGTCAGCTCAAACCTCTCCAAAATCGATTTTGAGGCCGGTGTCGAGAAAGTAAAAGAGCTTATCGCCGGTGGCGAGGTTTATCAGGTCGTTCTTTCACAGTGTTTGAGCAAGCGGACATCCGCTTCGCCCGTATCAATTTACAGGGCAATGCGATCGCTCAATCCGTCCCCATACATGTTTTTGATCAATACGCCGACTGCTGCAATCATCGGCTCCTCGCCGGAAATGCTGGTTCGGTGTCGCCGAAACAGCGTCGAGTATCGCCCGATAGCGGGTACGCGTCCTCGCGGCCGCACGGCTTTGGAAGACGAACAGTTCGCATCCGAATTGAGAGAGGACGAAAAAGAAGTGGCCGAACATACGATGCTTGTCGATCTCGGACGGAACGACCTGGGCAGAATCGCCGAATTCGGTAGCGTAAGGGTCGATGAACTAATGAAGGTTGAAAAATACTCGCATGTCCAACATCTTGTCAGCAACCTGTCGGCCGAATTGCGAGAAGGGCTTGATCGGTTCGATGCCCTCATCTCTTGCTTCCCGGCCGGTACGGTTTCGGGAGCCCCGAAGATTCGGGCAATCGAGGTTATCAGCGATCTTGAACCGACGCGCCGCGGAATCTATGCCGGAAGCGTTGGATACTTTGACTACTCGGGGAATATGGATACCTGCATCGCGATCCGCACCCTCGTGCTTGAGGACGGAATCGCAAAAGTGCAGGCCGGCGCAGGAATCGTCGCAGATTCAAAGCCGGAGGCCGAATACAAGGAAACGCTCGCGAAGGCCGAGGCACTATTAAAGGCGGTCGCAATCGCCGAATCGAAAAGCTTATGAGCATCGAGTTGTTGGGTTTTACAAAATCACTCGCGGCCGGCCAAGACCTTGGACGCGCTGATATCGCGCGTCTTTTCGATGCGTTGATTGCGGAGAGCGATGAGCAAGTGATCGTTGACGTTCTCCGTTTGTGGAACGCGAAAGGGCACACCGCGGAAGAGCTCCATGCTTTGGCCGAGATCGTCCGAAAACAAAGTTTCGCTGTCAATTCAAAACATAAAACGTTCGTCGATATCGTTGGAACTGGCGGAAGCAAAACCAAAGGATTCAACGTTTCCACCGCCGCCGCATTCGTCATCGCGGGTGCCGGACTTCCCGTCGCAAAGCACGGCAATCGGGCGGCGTCCAGCAAATCGGGGAGCGCCGATGTGCTATCCGAGCTTGGGGTGAATTTTGTCGGGAATCCTTTACTGGCCGAAAAAAGCCTGAGAGAAATCGGGGTTTGCTTCATGTTTGCCCCGAATCATCTCCGACTGTCTCAGACGCTGGCAAATGCACGAAGAAATCTCGGTTTGCCAACAATCTTTAATAATCTCGGGCCTTTGTGCAATCCGGCGAAAGCTCCATTTCAGATCGTGGGCGTCTGGGATGAGCGGCTCGTTGAGTTGACTGCGAGCGCCCTGAGTCGCCTCGGCACGACGCATTCCTGGATCGTTCATGGGAGCGACGGATTGGATGAGATCACATTGAGCGGAAAGACGTTGGTTGGAAGTGTTCGTGGCGGCGAGATAAACATGTTTGAGATAACCCCAGAGGACTTCGGAATCGAAGCGCGGAGCTTGAATGGTTTCGCCGGCGCAACTCCCGGCGAAAGCGCCGTCATCATTCGATCGATTCTTGACGGCAGCTGCAAGAATTCGGAAGCGGTCGATCTGGTGAAACTGAATGCGGCCGCAGCCTTGTATGTTGCCGATTTCGCGAACACGCTGCCCGAAGCCTTCAATCTTGCTGCAAAGAGCCTCGAAAGCGGATCGGCATCCGCAAAGCTCCGGCAGCTCAAGGCCCTGACGAACGAATCAAACGGAGGGCGGTTATGACATTGCTCCAAGAAATTGTCGAAACGAAGCGGAGACGGATTGAAGCGGTAAAGGCCAAAACGGATGTGGATCTGCTGGTTGAAAGCGCCCTGAACGCGAGGGCCGTCGTTGGGAAAAGGCGTTTGAGCGAGGCGCTGACGGATGGCCCGACGCCGAACATCATCGCGGAGTTCAAAAAGGCGTCGCCCTCGAAAGGCTCCATAAACCCGGCTGCGAATCCGAGGAAGGTAGCACTTGCCTACGAAACGAGTGGAGCCGCTGCGATTTCGGTATTGACGGAGGAGGATTATTTTCGCGGTTCACTCAGCGATCTGAAAACGATTCGCAAAACTGTCGATCTGCCCGTGCTGAGAAAAGACTTTGTAATCGACGAATTTCAAATTTATGAAGCCGCCGCCTCGGGAGCCGATGCGATCCTTTTAATCGCCGCGATACTCACTGACAGGGATCTCTTCCGTTATCGAGAAGTTGCCGAAGACGAGCTCGGGATCGATGCATTGATCGAGGTTCACACCGAAGAAGAACTAGATCGGGCGAGTTCGGTTGGAGCGACGCTGGTCGGAGTAAATAACCGCGACCTTCGCACCTTCGAAGTCTCGCTTGATGTTTCAAGGAAAGTGATCGAATCGCCGCTGGCAACCAATCTCAAACTGGTCGCGGAAAGCGGTTTAAAAAGCAGGAAGGATGTTTTGGAGCTTAATGGCTTGGGATATGCGGGATTTCTCATAGGAGGACACCTGATGGCAAGCGATGATCCCGCGAAAGAATTGAAGTCATTAATTAATGGAAACGGCTGAGTCAATTTGGTTCGAGAAGAGCAAGGCAAGTCACAAACGGATGAACGATACGAAAGTAAAGATTTGTGGAATCACGAAATTGCAGGATGCGATTCTTGCGGCTGAGTTCGGCGCGGATGTGCTGGGTTTCAATTTCTGCAAGGAAAGCCCGCGATACATACCGCCGGAATCCGCCTCCATCATCGCTGCGCAATTACCCGATAAGGTCGAAATCGCGGGTGTTTTCGTGAATGAGAACTTGGAAGAAATCGTGCGCGTCTTTAAGGCGACAGGCCTCGATACGATCCAGCTTCATGGCGACGAAACTCCGGAATTCACCGCGGCGCTCAAGCGGAAAACAAGTGCGAGGATCATTAAGGCCTTTCGGATCACGCCATCATTTAGGGCTTCCGACGTCTTGGGGCATGACGTCGAATTTGTGTTGCTGGATTCCTATTCGCCCAAACAACGAGGAGGAACGGGCAAATCTTTCGATTGGGAAATCGCAAAGACGGTTTGCGGGATCGCACCCAATCTATATCTGGCCGGAGGGCTGACTCCAATAAACGTCCGCGAGGCAGTGCTGAAAGTGAAGCCCTATGCGGTGGATGTCTGCAGCGGGGTTGAAGCGAGGCCCGGCGTTAAGGATGTGGAGAAGTTGAGATCGTTTATAAGAAACACGAGAGAAACAATATGAACTACCAACCGGACACCAGAGGATTTTGGGGAGGATATGGCGGAAGATTCGTTCCGGAAACGCTCGTCGCTCCTTTGGACGAACTTTGCGAGGCATATTTCAGATGGCGAGAAGACAAAGGCTTTCAATCCGAATTCAATCGCCTGTTAAAGGACTTCGTTGGTCGGCCGACACCGCTCTATTTCGCGGAAAGGCTGACCGAGAAACTTGCCGGAGCGCGCATCTACCTCAAACGTGAAGACCTGAATCACACCGGAGCGCACAAGATCAACAACTGCCTCGGACAGATACTCCTTGCCCGCCGAATGGGCAAAAAGCGAATCATTGCAGAAACAGGGGCCGGGCAGCACGGCGTGGCCACGGCGACAGTCTGCGCGCGTTTTGGTCTCGAATGTGTCGTTTACATGGGAACCGAAGACATGAAGCGCCAGGATCTCAATGTCGTTCGGATGCGACTGATGGGAGCGGAAGTTCGCGCGGTCGAATCCGGCTCCAGAACTCTCAAGGATGCAATCAACGAGGCTTTGCGCGATTGGGTGACGAATGTCGACGACACATATTACCTGCTTGGCTCGGCGCTCGGACCGCATCCGTATCCGTTGATGGTACGAGATTTCCAAAGCGTAATCGGACGCGAAACCCTCACGCAGATCGAGGAGGCCGAAGGACGCTTGCCCGATCTTTTAATCGCCTGCGTTGGCGGCGGTTCGAACTCGATCGGATTGTTTCATCCGTTTCTTGAACATGCAGAAGTTCGAATGACAGGCGTTGAGGCCGGAGGCATTGGGGATCGGCCTGGCGAACATGCCGCACGGCTTGCAAAGGGAGGCGCGGTCGGGATACTGCAGGGTACCAAAAGCTTTGTACTTCAAGATGAGTCGGGCCAAATCGCTCCAACGCATTCGGTGTCGGCCGGACTGGATTACGCTTCGATCGGCCCCGAACACGCCTGGCTCAATTCCGTTCGCAGGGTTGAATATGTTTCGGCATCAGACACGGAAGCCCTCGACGCGTTTCAGCTTTTGTCGGAAACCGAAGGAATCATCCCCGCACTCGAATCTGCGCACGCGGTTGCGCATGCCGCAAGGATCGCCAAGGAAATGCCGCGTGATTCCGTGATCATCGTAAATCTTTCAGGACGGGGCGATAAGGATGTAAACAGCGTCGCGTCGATTTTAAGCGAAAAAACAAAATGAACAGACTCGCTGCAAAATTTGAGGAGCTTAAGCAAAGCCGCCGAAAGGGATTCATCCCATTCATTACTGCCGGTGATCCTGATATCGCGACCTCGCTTGAGTTGGTATCAGCGCTTACGGAAACAGGCGCCGACATAATCGAACTTGGTGTTCCATTCTCGGATCCGATGGCCGACGGGCCAACGATCCAGTCGTCGTCGCAACGCGCACTGAATAATAACGTCACTTTGTCCAACGTGCTCGAACTGGTCGCCTCGATCCGAAAGCGCACGGATATACCGATCGTCCTGTTCAGTTATCTCAATCCGCTTTTTCGATACGGATATGAGCGACTTGCCGTGGACGCGGCCCAAGTCGGCGTTGATGGCGTACTCGTGACGGACGCGGTCGATCAAGAAGCCTCGGAAATTGCTGCGGCCCTAAAGAATCGGGGAACGAGTTTGATTTCGCTTATTGCCCCCACAACCACGGACGAAAGGCTTGAGAGCATCGCCGGTGCGTCATGCGGATTTCTTTACGCCGTTTCCAGAAACGGTGTCACAGGCGCTCGGGAATCTACGAGTCACGACGCAGAGATTTTGGTAAGGCGAGCGAGGCGTTTTACGGACCTTCCCGTTGCCGTAGGTTTTGGCATTTCGACACGAACTCAGATTGAAAATGTTTGGAAATACGCGGATGCGGCGGTTGTCGGATCGGCGATCGTCGCGGAGATCGCGGCTTGCAAGCCCGGGGAAAACCCCGTGGATCGTGTGCGAACTTTCGCAACGAATCTGATTCCAGCGACACGTTGAAGATCGTCCATTGTTTACCAACAGGAAAAGACTTTTTTATAAGGGAGCAACCAATATCCAATGTTAATCGTGATGAATACCAAGGCCGCCAAGGTCGATATTGAACGAATCATAAAAGTGATCGATGATCTCGGATTTCGCGGCCATGCGTTGGCGAGCCCAAATCGCACTGCGATCGGCATTACCGGAAATTCAGGGGCTGTCGACCCGGCGCACTTCGAGAATCTTCCGGGTGTCGCTGAAGTGATCCGTGTGACAAAACCATACAAGCTCATTTCGCGCGACCTAAGACCCGAAAAATCAGTTGTCCGAGTGGGCAATTCCTTTATAGGAGATGGTTCGCTGGCGATAATCGCAGGCCCTTGCGCGGTAGAGAACGAGAAACAGGTTTACGAAACCGCAGAGGCGGTGGCCGCGACCGGTGCGAAGTTCTTTCGCGGAGGCGCATTTAAACCGCGCACTTCTCCCTATAATTTCCAGGGACTTGGGGAGGAAGGATTGAGAATACTTGGCGGCGTTCGTGAGCAGTTCGGTTTGAACATCATTACCGAAGCGATGGATGAGAACGGCGTCGACCTCGTTGAAAAATACGGAGACTGTATCCAAATCGGCGCCCGAAACATGCAGAACTTCTCGCTGCTAAAGTACGCGGGAAAAACCAGAAAACCGATTCTTCTGAAACGCGGCCTTTCCGCGACGCTTGATGAACTCCTCCTTGCGGCGGAATATATTATGGCCGAGGGCAATTATGACGTGATTCTGTGCGAAAGGGGCATTCGCACGTTTGCCGACCACGCCAGAAACACGCTCGACATTTCAATAATCCCCGCATTGCAAAAACTCTCTCATCTTCCAGTAATAGTCGATCCGTCCCATTCGTCGGGACATACTTACCTTGTGGAGCCGATGGCGCGAGCGGCTGTGGCGACGGGTGTGGATGGTTTGATCATTGAGGTGCATCCGTGTCCGCAGAGAGCACTCTGCGACGGAGCCCAAGCGCTTACACCGGCTCAATACGAGTCCGTAGTTAACCAAGTATCGGCAATTCATCAGCTTGTAAGCGGTCCGATGTTTGGCGCCAACACGGCGGTCGATTCAATTTATGCCATGACTCAAGATTGAGACGGGAAAGGTGTTTTAGGAAGATTTCAGACCATTGTTCGGAAAAGACTTTATGTTTCTTGTAATAGACAACTATGATTCGTTCACCTATAACCTCGTTCAATATATTGGCGAACTGGATGCCGGGGTTCGAGTCATTCGGAATGACGAAGCATCGCTGGATGAAATCGAGCGCGACTTTGCCCCCGACCGCTTGTTGATCTCGCCAGGACCAGGAACTCCGTCCGGCGCTGGAATAACACTCGCCGCCATCAACCGTTTTGCCGGCAGAATTCCGATTCTCGGGGTTTGTCTCGGACATCAAGCCATCGGAGAGCTTTTTGGCGGACGCGTTGTGATGGCGCCCAAACCCATTCACGGCAAGAGCTCAAAAATCGAACATGACGGAAAAACGATTTTTGAGAATGTCCCTGCACGATTTACGGCAGGCCGCTATCACTCCCTGATCGTCGAACGTGAATCCCTCCCGGAGTGTCTGGAGATTTCAGCTTCAACGAGCGACGGTACAATCATGGGTATCCGGCACAAACTGCTGCAAATCGAAGGCGTACAATTTCACCCCGAATCCATTCTCACCGAGTTCGGCAAAACGATAATAGCCAACTTCCTCGCGATGCCTCAGCAATCAAGCGGAGCCGGCAATGATGACTCGCAGGTCACGAAAAACACGGGAAAGTTTTGACCTACTCGCACTGGCCACTTTCCCGTGCACTGGCATCGTTTACTTTTTTGTCCAGAGGCCTGAATTAGATGGGGTTCAGACGATTTGTCTATGACTGAAGCATGTGCGGAGCCGTAAAAGTCCCAATACTCACCGTTTTCATACAGTTTCCAGCGGTTGAATAAACAGACGGTCAGGAATCTCTCAAAGATCAATCAGGAATGCGAGCCCATCAAGCGGCTTCAATCATAAAAGCAATCGACGAATTTTTTCCTGAACAACTCGGCCGTTCCCCAAGGCAACTTCATAATCCGCTTTCTAACTCGGTGTGGAAAACGGAATGTTGCCCAAATAAACTCCGCATATGTTGCGGAGTTTATGATTGTATTTGCGGAGAATACCTGAGATATTCTCCGCAGGTTTCGCGGAGATTATCGGATGCCATATATTTACGAAAATAAACACTGGCCACGCTTTTCCTGGAGCGATTCGGATCTACTGGCGCATCTGGCGGATGTGAGACTTCATCAACGCCTTTCCAAAGCGGCTTCAGGCCCAGGTCAAGAGCGGATTCCAAAATACGAGAAAATACCGGCAATCTTACCGGCAAAAAATCGCCGAATTCCAGGCCTCGTGGCCTCTATCCCGTATATCCTGCGGGGCCAAAGCAGAAATCACCAGATGATTGTTACCGGCAACTTAACGGCATCGCATTCTTTTCGAAACAATACAATTTAGACCATTCCGGCCTTCCGGCAATGTCACTTTCGAAGTCGCCGAACCGAGATTTGGACAATCGTATTCGAGTTTACGATCGGACCTTACCTAATGGTTAAATCAACCGCCCTCCCCGTCGCATCCCGTAGCCCGAGGCCTAAGAACGACGCGATTGTCGCGCCGACGTCGGTCATGTCCATTTCGGGGATTCTCCCGCGGCGCTTTACGTCTTTCCCGTGGGCGATGAAGGACGCGCGAAAATTCGGCGTATCGGGGAGATAGCCGTGAGTTCCCCTGGAAACGCTGGAGGATATGTATTCACCGCTGTAGCCTCCGCCGCATGTATAGCCCTCGGCGGCATCGATCATAAGCGCGGCGTCGGTGTTTGAGCCGAGTTTTTCGATCTCGTCCCTTTCGATCACCCTGCCGATTCCCGTGCCTTCTTTGCCTTCGAGCGGTTTGAGCACCGACAAGGCCTTTTGCAACGATTCCGAGTCGTCAGGATTTTTCAGGTAAATTGCGCAGGTCGATGCGGTCGGATAAACCGCCGCCTTCCAATCCGTGACTTTGTTCGTACCGGCCGGAACAGTTGCAAGTCCATTTTGGGCGAAGAGCACGCCGGGTCTGAACGTTTTGGAGATCGGCCTGAAGCCGTGATCACTAGTTACAAACACCGCGGTTTGTTTGGCGAATCCGCTTTTTCGAACGGCGGCGATGATCCTCGCCAAATACTGATCCGCCTTTTCAAGCATTGCCAGTGCTTCGGGAGAAAACGGTCCGTGCGAATGCTCGAAATGGTCGAGATCGTAAAGATGAATAAACATCACTTCGGGCTTGCGCTTTTCGATGATGTACTCGGCCATAAAAGTTCGCGAGTCGTCACCCTCATCGTTTGTGTAGTTTGCGAGGATATTTGGATACGCCTTCTCGATTTCCTGATAGAGGCCTCTCGGACGCGACTGATCGATCATTCGCTGAAAGCTCTGTTTGCGTGAACCGCGCGCAACCCAGATTTCCGGGACGTTGTAATCACCCGCTCCGCCTCCAACCGGCCACGAGACCAATCCGACGCGCATTCCGGAACGGCTCGCCGCATCCCATATCGCATCCGTCCTTATGTCCGAAGCGAACCAGTAACCCGCGCCGGTAATCAGCCCCGAGGGATCCTCGAAGATGTTGTTTCCAAAAATCCCATGTGCGGCGGGTTTCGTCGCGGTCGCCAACGAAGTGTGGTTTGGATAAGTCAGCGTGGGAAATACGGACTTCACGCCCTCGGCCATCACCCCTTCTTTCATAAGCCGCCGAAGAGTCGGGATTTTCGCTCCGAGTTTGTCGGCGTCCTTTAAATATCTGACATCAAGCCCGTCCAAAGATACGATCACGGCGCGTCGCGAAGCGGCGAAACTCGGAATTGAAAGAAGTGCGGCAAAAAGAAGCGGCAGCATCGCGAATCTTGTTCGAATCATTAAAGAATCTCCTTAGGGCAATCAATATCGGGGATAAAAAGTTAACCTAGCGCATGGATGTTACATTCTGCAAACAGAGCATGCCGTCCCGCGACAGAATTCGAAACCCGCACCGCAGGAATCCGTAAATACATTGACACAGAACAAATCCGGTAGATATAAGTTCTTTCTAAGGAAGATTTGCAAATTGGAGGCACACCTCCGCGGAGGATGAAGCTACCCGCTTCGGAATTGCCATTGAATGTTTCATTTCAATTGGTCAAATTAATCGCTTAGTAGCAACCCAAATCTTCGAATAGGGCAAAACAATTATGGATTTTACAAGACGCGAATTTCTCAAATCCTGCGCGCTCGCTCTGGGCACGACGGTGCTTCCGACTTGGGTTTACGGCGCCAATATCGGCGGCGCCCCGTTGGCCGATGTCGATCGCGAAAGCATAGCCGAAGCGGCACTCAAAACCGCGAAATCGCTGGGCGCCGAGTATTGCGATGTCAGGGTGAATCGTTACCGGATTCAGAGCTTGAACGCGCGCGAGAAGCAGATTCAAAGGGTTTCCGAAGGTGTCAATCAGGGTTTTGGCGTACGCGTGCTCTACAAGGGCACTTGGGGATTCGCCGCGAGTTCAAAAGCCACGGTAGCCGAGGCGCGCCGAATAGCCGAAACGGCTTTCCAAATTGCAAAGGCCAATTCGGCCGTCCAGACCAGAAAGGTCGTTCTGGCACCGACAAAACCCGTCGAGGGAAAATGGAATTCGGAATTCAAAATCGACCCGTTCGATGTCGGCATGAACGAAAAGATTCAGTTTCTGCTCGAAATGAACGATGCCGCGCTCTCGGTTTCAGGTGTTAGTTTTGTAAATTCCTCCGTGGTTTGGGTAAACGAGCAAAAGTATTTGGCTACTTCCGATGGATCCCGCGTCGAGCAGTATTTGATCCGCGGAGTTCCCTCGTTTTCAGTGACTGCGGTCGATCGAGCGAAGGGCGATTTTGAAACCAGAAACTCCCTTGGCCAGGGGCTCGCCGCCGGTTGGGAATATACAAAGGACTACGATTGGATCGGGGAAGCGAAAAAAGCGGGCGAGGAAGCCGTCATGAAACTTTCCGCAAAACCAATCGAGGCCGGAACATACGATCTCGTGCTCGATCCCTCGCATTTGTTTCTTACGATTCATGAGTCGGTCGGGCATTCCACCGAGCTCGACCGCGCGTTGCTTTGGGAAGCGAATTACGCGGGCACCAGTTTTCTCACTCCGGACAAGACGGGCAAACTGAAGTTTGGTTCGGATATCGTCAATTTCGTCGCCGACCGCAATCAAAAACACGGTCTTGCGACCGTCGGTTGGGATGATGAGGGCGTTCCCTCGCAGGATTGGCATTTGGTTAAGGACGGGATGTTTGTCGGCTGGCAAACGACCCGCGACCTCGCGCCGTTGGTCGGCGAGAAAGCTTCGCGCGGTTGTCTCCACGCGGATAGTTGGTCAAGCGTGGCGTTTCCCCGAATGCCGAACGTGTCGCTCACGCCCGCGAAGAACGACGTCAGCGTGGACGAACTCGTACGAGATGTCGAAAAGGGCATCATGATTTTTGGACGCGGAAGCTACTCGATCGATCAGCAACGCTACAACTTCCAATTCGGAGGGCAAACTTTTTGGGAAATCTCGAAAGGTAAAGTTTCCGGGATGCTCCGCGACGTCGCCTATCAATCCAAAACCACCGATTTTTGGGGAGCCTGCGACGGCCTTGGAGGGAAGAGCACATATGTACTCCCAGGCACGTTCAGCGACGGAAAGGGACAGCCCGGCCAATCGAGCGCCGTATCGCATGGATGTCCGGCGGCTAGATTCCGTGCGATCAACGTGCTCAATACCGCCGCTTCAACCGACTAGTGAAAAAGCAAACGACTTTTAGGGAAACTGGAACAATGAGCTTAACCAAAAAGGAATCCGACGAAATTACAAATAGAATCATGTCGTTTGTCGATGCCGATGACGCCGAAGTTTCGGTGCGTGACAACCGCTCCTCCAATCTGCGATTCGCAAACAATCAGTTGCTGACATCGGGCAGCATCGATGAAAGATCGGCATCGGTTACGGTTTGGGAAAAGGGCCGGAGCGGATCTTCCTCAACGACCGATCTGAGTGATGCCGGACTAAAGCAAATGGTGCGGGCCGCGCAGGATATGGCAAAAATATCGCCCGTCGATCGCGAGTATCTTCCAACGCTTGGCCCACAGAAATACGTTGAAACACCGTCTTATGCTGCGGCCTCGGAAAACGTTTCGCTCAGAAATCGGGCGAAAAGCGTCGGAAACGTGCTCGATTTGAGCCAAAAAGCGGGAACGATTACTGCGGGTTTTCATGAATCGGAGGCGTCGGCTACCGGGTTTCGATCCAAGAACGGAAATTTTGGATTCGAAAAGGAATCCTACGCAAGCCTTTCCGTCACCGCGAGAACCTCGGACGGCAGGAGTTCCGGCTATTACGAACGCGGCAACAATGACGCATCGAAAATCGATATCCAGGAAATCGCGCGAAGTGCAATCCGAAAAGCGGTTGAAGGCAGGGATGCGAAATCCCTGGATCCGGGAATCTACGCCGTGGTTCTGGAACCGCAGGCGGTCGGAGATCTGATCGGCAATCTCGGTTTTCAGTTTGACGCTCGAAGGGCGGAAGAAGGAAGGAGTCCGTTTTCCGCGACCGGCGGAAAAACCCGACTCGGTGAAAAGGTCTTTGACTCAAAGCTGGATATTTATTCCGATCCTTGGGATCCGGAGGTACCCGCATCAGGAATCGGACCGGGCAGACTCCCGGCCAAGCGCGTCGATTTGATAAAAGGCGGCGAGTTAAAAAATTTGGTTTACTCTCGCTTCTGGGCCTCGAAGAAGGAAGTCGAACCGACTCACGGTCCTTCCAACCTCATAATGCGCTCCAATAAAGGCGTCACGAAAACATCGGAGATGATTTCCGCGACAAAACGAGGGCTTTTGATAAGCCGATTCTGGTACATACGTGCTACGGATCCGAGGACGGCGAGCTTTACTGGATTGACGCGGGATGGAGTTTGGCTGATCGAGAATGGGAAAATCTCCTCTCCGGTCAATAACTTCCGTTTCAATCAATCGGTGATGAAGATGCTTTCCGAGGGCAATGTCGATGCGATCGGAAGCCCGGAAAGGATCGGCAGAAACAGTCTTTTGCCGGCGTTGCTCTTAAAGGAATTTAATTTTACGTCGGTTTCGCAGGCGGTTTAACGGGTATTGAACCGAGTTTCGTCCGGTTCGCCTGATGGTCCACTCGTGTTTCGATGTTTCGTCAGTGATTCACCGATTAATCTCGTTGAACTGATTGGAAGTCGGTTGCCGGTTTTGTCGGTTCCCAAAACAAGTATTCTTGAGACTTCCGGGATTTGGCACTCATCGGGACGAAATTGGCGGGAAATATTTCTTCGACTGGAATACTTCCACCCACAATTGATATATTGACTTAAACGCCCTCCGCTTGGGGAAATACGACAATTTGTTTTTATTCGAGGCTTCTTCAATCAAGAGGCAAAATAGGAGTTTAAAGATGAGAAATTTTTCGCGTGTCGCTTTGTTTTTGATTTTCGCATTGGCTTTAACGACGATATCCGTGTCGGCCCAGATGAGAGGCCCCCGTCCGAGCCAAAAGGCCGTCGTTGAGCAATTTGTAAATGACAATGTAACGCTCCGGATCTCTTACGGACGGCCAAATGCAAAGGGCCGCCAACTCTGGGGCGCTGAAACCGAAGCGTTGGTTCCGAATGGAAAGGTTTGGAGAGCGGGTGCCAACGAAGCCACGGTTTTTGAAGTCAGCAACGATGTTTTGATCAACGGCAAACCATTGGCGGCAGGAAAATACAGTTTCTACGCGATTCCAACCAAGGATTCCTGGACATTGATATTCAACAAAACCTGGAATCAATGGGGCACGAATTATGCCGAAAAAGACGATGCTCTGCGCGTTATGGCGACACCGGGCGAAAGTCCGAAATACATCGAGTCGATGCTCTATGTTTTCGAGGATATCAAGCCTAACGAGGCGACTGTGATTCTCGCTTGGGGAAATATGCGTGTGCCTTTTACGGTTTCAGTACCGATGGTCAAGACCGAACCGATGGAAAAGCAATAGGCGGTATTTTTGAGCAAAAAAAGAGGGGCGCTCGTGAATGAGCGCCCCTCTTTTTTGATGTAGATTCCGCGCAGGATAGCCTCAGACCAGCTGCAATGAATCATGCGCGCAGGTTTCAAACCAGTGCTCGACCCTGTCGACGACGCCAACACGCTCAAGGTGCTTCATGTCGAGTATCTTCTCCAGTTCCCCGCCCGGCTCGTACTCGCTCACGCATGTAAAGGCATCCGCCGCATGTACGGCCGTCACCGCCGAGAATCCCGGAGTGCTGCAATTCGATGGGTTGTGCGAGAACGCGACCGCTTCGACGATCATCTGCGGCAATCCCCAAAGCCCCAGTAGATAAGCTCCGAGTTCCGAGTGGTTCGCCCCGAATACGTGGCGTTCGGCCTCCATCTGAAGGTCTCCTTCGCAGGCGTCGAAATTGCGGGTAATAGCGAACTGCTTGGGTGCGTTGAATGCCATCACGACCTCACCGATGTCATGCAGAAGACCAGCGGAGAAAGCGTCTTCGGCCAGTTCCGGCGCCTCGAGTTCGGCGATATGCTTTGCCATCGTCGCGCCTCTAAGGCTGTGATTCCAAATATGGTTGATGTATCCGATGTTCTTGTTCTTGCCCTGAAACTGAGAGAACACACCGATAGCAAGTGTTAGGGATTTGACCGTGTCAACACCAAGCATGCGAACCGCCTCGACCGGATTTGTGACACCTTTTTGAAAACCAAAGAATGCGGAGTTTGCGATCTGAAGGATTTTTGCGGTCAACCCGATATCGTTTCCAATGATTTCGCCGAGCTTCTTTACCGAAGGCTCGGATCTGTTGACCTCGTCGACGAATTTCTTGTAAACCGCGGGCATGCTCGGGATCGTATCCAAATGGCCTACGGCGGCCCTTACCCTTTCGTTTCTGAGAAGTGTTTTCAGCGCCGTGGCGTGTTCGACGGCCTCAACGAGATGCACTGCCTGCATCGGTTTTGGCAGATATTGATGAGCGTCTCCAAGAGTCTCCAATACTTCCGACGCAGACTCGTGTCCTGCAACCATTATCCTCGCCACCTGGGGATATAGTTCCCTGATTTCCCTTAGGAGTCGTTCATTTCGAACGCCGGGCATGTACATGCTGGTTGCTACGGCATCAATGTCGTTGCCTTCCAGCACCTCCATGGCGCTCGCCGCGTTCCTTGCCGTGAAAACCTTCCAACCCGGACGGATTAGCGTCAGCACGTTTCTGAACGCCGCCAGCCCGGATGCATCATCATCTACATAAAGTACGTTAATCATTTGGAAACCCTCGCGTTGGTTTGATTCGCATCATCATGCGCAACCGAAATCACAAAATGCCGGTTGGTCTTACGGCTTCCGACACAAAATGAATGCCGGCCGAGCAAGCAACCGCGCTATCAAATCCTGTGTTTCAATCAAAACGAACGCGTAAATCCGGTCGTCTATACTTCTGAAGCCCTGTGTCGCGCCCCAGAGTCCGGACGCATTTTGGTGTGAGTGGATTGCCGATCCCCGATCGGCCAAAGGACATTACAGATATCCTTCGTAAACCTTATCGGCATCGAAAGCGCGCAAGTTTAGGGTCGGAGGCAAAAAATCTTCGATTGACCCGTTGAATTTCGAGTGAGCTTGAATCAGCTAATTCGCCGTTCCGAGTGAAAGGGACGGATCCGCACTTTGACGACACGCCTTTTGAATCGAGAGCGAGGAGAAAAGGAGAAATGAAAAACGATTTTTTGCAGAGAGGATAGGACCAATTGCCGGCAAGTTGCGGTTTACAAAAATCAAAAAGGGCCCGTTGAGGCCCCTTTTTTACGATTATTACCAACGCTCCCGCGATTGAGCGTGCGAAACAAAAACTTATGTGATAACTCCGCCATCCACAATCACGACTTCCCCGTTCATATAGGAATTTCTATCGCTCGCCATAAAGGCCGCAAATTCCGCAAGTTCCATCGGCTGGCCGAGTCTCCCGCGCGAAACCCATCCCTCATGCGCCGTAAGAAGACGATCGGGCAGCGTGTTTCCAAGATCGGTATCAAAGATGCCGGCGGCAATCGCGTTGACCGCAACACCGAATTGCGCCGCCTCGCGGCTAAGGCATTTCGTAAATCCGATCATCGCGGCCTTCGAGGTCGCGTAATGTACCGAGGTCGGAAGCGAACTCATCGCGCCGATGCTGGTGATGTTTACGATCGCACCCTTTCGTTCCCTGAGCATCTGCTTGTAGAAGGGCTTGGTGACGGCGAAAAGGCTGTTTACATTCGTATCGATGATCCAGTCCCAACTGCGATCGGTCGTGGTCGCGAAATTATCGGCTTTGTTTACCGCGGCATTGTTTACGAGAATGTCGGTAAAGCCCCAGATTTCCTTTAGTTCGCGGACAAGCGCTTTCATCCCAACCCTGTCCGTGACAGAAACCTTGAATGCATGGCATTTTCGTCCGAATGACTCAACCTTTGCACACACTTCCGCAGCAAGGTCTTCCCGCGAATGGTAGTTAAAAGCCACGTTTGCGCCTTCGCGCGCAAAAACTTCGCAGATGGCCGCTCCGATACCGCGCGTTCCGCCCGAAACGAACGCCTGTTTTCCTTCAAGTAATAAACTCAAGCCGTGTTTCTCCGGTTTGAACGAAATGTTCTAAAAATCCTGAATGCAAAGGTTAATCAAAAGACCCGCCGATGACAAGGAGTCAAAAAACTAGCAAACTCAAGAATGCTCATGCCGCGTTTTCTTTTGCCGGCAGCAAAGCCGTGATTTCACTGATAATCCGCTGCGTCGAACCATTGACCGCCATATCCCTTGTCGCCTGCTTCAAAGCCTGATAGCGCACCTGATCGGTCGAAAGGCTTCTGACCGTCGGCACGATATCAACGACTCGGTCGAGCAAAACACCGGCCCCACGCTTGCTGATAAGCGCGGCCGTTCCCTTTTCTTGCGGCATTGGAGGAGTCGTAACATCCGCGATTATCGGCAGGTGACAGCTGAACGCTTCAAAAGTAGTCAACCCGCCCAGTTTCGAGATCATTACGTTCGCACCCTGCATGATCTTTTCGACCTCGTCGGAATAACCGATCACTCTGACGGGGAATTTCGCCGTACGCGCGATTTCCTCGGCCTCGCGCTTTAGTTCTTCATTCTTGCCCGCAAGAAAGATCGCCTGGACATCGAGTTCGCCTTTCGTAAGCTCGCGGAAGATTCCGGGTACGTTGCCGCCGCCGACATAGCCCGCGTTGACAAACACCGTAAATTTCTCTTCATCCAATCCAAAAGCCCGACGAGCCGCACGCGCGTCGTTTTCATCAACCGGACTAAACTTCGGATTGACCGGCATCCCGGAGATCTTGATTTTCTCCGGATCGATTCCGTAATCAACTAGCTGTTGTTTTGCGTCTTCGTTCGCCACGAGATAAAGCGAAACCTCGTCGCACGCCCATCCCTTCCAAAATCCGTAGCACGGATCCGTAACGACGGTTACCAGAGGAATCGTGTCGGTCAAATTCAGTTCCCTGAGTATCCGAGCAAAAACATGCTGCGTCATCGGATGAACCGATACGATTATGTGCGGGAACCATTTCTCAAACTGGTCGCGGCAAAACACGACGCATTTATCGAGGAAGAATTTGCTTCTTTCGGGTTGAAAGCGGTTTATAAACCAATATAGATACTTCATCCAATCCTGCCGATGGCGAAGTATCCAATTGTAGATCGCGACCATGCGGCGCGTTAGATGATGCGACTCCTCTACGGCCTTTAGGATCCTGACCGCCGCCGATTCCCCGTTCCAAAAACGCGCGATTCCCTCGCTCAACGCCTGTGCGGCGGAACGATGCCCGCCGCCCGTGTCGGACGAGATAATCAGAATTTTGGGGTTGGAATTCGACATTATTGGATCAAATAAACCGAACCATGCTCGAACGGATTCGAGTACATCCAGTTAAAACCAATGAGGCACCAAGGTATCAGGCCTTTACCGCCACTCCGCCCGCCTGCGGGCGCTGTTCGGCCAGCTTTTCGCTTGCCTTCTTCATCTCCTTCTCAAGCTTCTTGATCTGAATCAAATGCTTGGTGTTGAAAGGAAGCGATGGATAAAAGCAGTTCGACTCATGCGTGCAGAAGCATCCGTCCTTGGCACGTTTCCTTCGAGCCTCCATCTCCGGCGAACGCCATGCGGCTTGAAAATTCCAATCAAAATCGCGGAGATTCCCGGTTGAGTCAAGATTCTCGCAAGATGAAATCGTGCCCTCATCGTAGATAACCGCACCCGCCGAACCCGCGTAGCAAGTAAGCTGGGCTTCACCGGTTTCCTTGGTCTTCGCGATAAGATCATGCATGTAGATATCTACAGCGGCCTTGAAAAATCCCGACTTGCCGCCATAGTTGTTTTTGATCGCGGCGTTTTTCACGTCTTCCAGAATCATGTCCGAAAGCTTTTGATATCGATTGTGGTCGAACTCGAGCTCGATCGGGTCGTTTGACGGAGGACGAATATAGTTGATGTTGATCTTGTCGGGCTGAAGATCGTACTTCAGGAAATCATACCAATCAAAAATCGTATCCTCGTTCGAATGCATCACGCAGGTACATGTTTGCACGTCAAGATTCGGATACTCCTTCTTCATTTCCTGAAGCGTCCGCGCGGTGTGGATCGCCTTGTCCCATGAACCGGGCTTTTGCCTGATCTTCTCATGGGCTTCCTTCATCCCATCGATTCCCAATGCGACAGTCACGTGCAGATCCGGATTCTCCTCAAGGATTCTGGTCACGTCAGGGAAAATACGGGGATGAATCTGTCCGTTGGACATCAGATAAACCGATTCCAATTTGTTGTTTCGATGAAACGTGGTGCAAATTTCCGGAATGTCCTTGCGCGTAAAGGGTTCGCCGCCGGCGAGCACCAAAACACCGAGGTTTCCACCAAGCGTTTCGGAAATCTTTTCAATCTCACCGGTAGTCATTTGCAGCTTCTTTCGGGCTCGATCGTTTAGTTCATCCGTAAAAAAGCAGTGCGTGCAACGCATGTCACAAACAGAAGTCACCAAAATGTTTAGAAAAACCGGTGAAATCGTTTGACCGACCGCCATCTTCGCGTATCTTTTGAAAATTTCTTTGGTAGTAAAATCCATATAAATGCCCGCCTGGAACTCCGCCAAATTCCGTAAAAATCGGAGTTTTGGCAAGTGGATATGATATCGCAGATAAGCCCTCGCGAGCAAGATACCGAGTCTTTGAAACCATGTTGGAAATGCGGCTTCTTCGGGTCCTCTTCGAAATCCTTATGTCCGCGCCGTCACTCCGTTTTCCGACAACGGTTCAAACGAGTTAGAATTTGCATATGTTCCGTAGAGTTTATTTGGACAATGCCGCCACAACAAAAGTTGACGAGCGGGTTTTTGAGGCCATGCGTCGGTCTCTTACCGATCAATTCGGAAACCCTTCCAGCATCCATGCATTTGGACAGGAAGCGAAAATGGCGGTCGATCGCGCACGACATCAGATAGCGGAGATACTTCACGCCGCTCCCAATGAGATAACGTTTACATCGGGCGGAACCGAAAGCAACAATCTGGCGATTCGTGGAATTTGCCAGCGACATTCCCCCGGCGGCGGACACATCATCATTTCCGCGATCGAACACCCTGCGGTTAAGGCACCGGCCGAGGCATTGCAAGATTTAGGATTTGAGATTTCAAAGGCGGGAGCCGGAACAAACGGACGCGTGGATCCGTCGGAAATTGCGGAGTTGATTCGCCCCGACACGGTTTTGATTTCGGTGATGCTTGCAAACAACGAGATCGGCACGCTCCAACCATTGCGGGAAATTGCCGGGTTGGTATCAAAAGAGCGCGCGTCACGCGAGAATCGGCAAAAGATTTTCCTTCATACCGACGCCGTCCAGGCGCTTGGCAAGATCCCGATCGACGTTCTCGAGCTTGGTTGCGATCTTCTAACGATTTCGGCCCACAAGATATACGCCCCAAAAGGCGTTGGCGTGCTTTGGGCAAAGCGGGGAGTTCGGCTTGCCGCGCAAAACCTGGGTGGAAACCAGGAACGCGGGTTTCGCGGTGGAACGGAAAACGTTCCCGGCATCGTCGCCTTTGGCAAGGCCTGCGAGCTCGCGGCATCTTCGATCGAAACCGAAACTACGGAAATCCTCGGTTTGAGAACGCGATTCGAGTCCGCGGTTCTCGAGAGAATCCCGGGATCTTCAATAAACGGCGACAGCGAAGCGAGAATTCCCAACATCTCCAATATCGCTTTTGAGAATGTCGACGGCGAAGGGCTTTTGATCAATCTCGACATGCAAGGAATAGCGGTTTCCACGGGTTCGGCCTGTTCCTCCGGAAGTATCGAGGCTTCGCCCGTATTGCTGGCGCTCGGACAGGATGAAAAGCGGGCGCGTTCTGCGATCAGGTTCAGTTTTGGTCGTTTCAATACTTCCGAGGATGTCGATTATGTTTTGGAACGCCTCCCCGGGGCGATCGAAACCCTTAGAAAACTGGCATAGGATTCCGATCGCCCGGTTTGAGCGTCTGCTGAGGTGAGGAGGGGGCCGGTCGGAGAATTGAACGGCTGTTGACTCCCGATCTCTTCTCCGACCGTTTTCTTAAGTGTGAGGTGAGGTGGTTCCACTTAAGAATGATGCGCCTCCGGCCTTGAGCCCGTGTGTCCTAGTTCCCCGTTACAGCCGGATGTTTCGCGGCGCATTATCGGCAACTGCAGCGAAGGAGAAGTTCGGATCGACAATTTGTGAGGGCTAATCCGAAAACTGCATAACTGTTGTCGATGTATGGATGTTAGCGATTGCGGTTCGTAAAATCTTTAATTCATCTTAATTTTTCTTAAATTATGAAATAAATATGGATTTAAGATTTTTGGGATATACTTTTAGAAGAATCGCGCCGAAACTCCCGGCCTCCGGTCTTCGAGTAATTCGGAAGACTCACAACGTGCGAAACGAATGCGGCTTGCCAAGTTTTTCCCGCTAGCCTCGCGCATAGGACTATTGCTCAATCGAAAGACACTGAAGTTTGCTTTCAGACTCACTCATAGAAAGAAGGGCTATGAAAAGATCACTGGAATTAACGCTGCTTGGGGGACCGCAGTACTACAATTTTGGTGAGTTCTATCTGGATACGGTCGAGCGCCGTTTGTACAGAAACAACAAGCGAATCGATCTGACCCCTAAAGTCTTCGACGTCCTGCAAGCGCTCGTCGAAAACGCCGGCGAGATCGTTTCAAAGGATGATTTCCTGAGCTACGTTTGGGGCGAGAGCTTTGTTGAGGAAGGCAATCTCGCGGTTTATATCTCAAAACTTCGAAAGCTCCTCGCCTCGGAAGACGATACTCCAACAATTACAACCGAATCGGGAGTCGGATACCGTTTCGTGCGTCGCGTGCAGACGATTTCCCCCGACAAATGGGTCGAACTCTTGGAAACTACGCTCGCCCAGCGAGTTGAGGGAAAACAGCGATTTACATCAATCGCGATCATGCCTTTCAAGAATGAAACCGGCGATCCCGACAACGAGTATCTCGCGGAGGGGATCACGGAAAACCTGATCAACACGCTTTCCCAAACCACAGACCTCCGCGTAATCGCCCGCAACTCGGTGTTTCGATTCAAGGATGATGTCGGGGATCTCGAAAAGATAGGCCGAAAGCTGCGCGTCTCGACGGTGCTTGCAGGAAGAATCCAACTCGTCGGCTCACGCCTCGTTATCTCCGCCGATCTGGCAAAGGTCTCAAACGGCTCGCACCTTTGGGGCACGAGGCTAAACGAGGAAACCGACGTACTGGATGGAATCGACGAACGCGTCGCGGACTCGATTTCCAGAGAGCTGATAGGTCTTGGAATCTTCGCTGTTCCAGACCCTCTACCCCTATTTGCAATCCCGGCGATTCAGAATAGCGAAGCGGCAAAACTGTCGTTGCGAGGACGATATCTTGCAAGAAAGGGCGGCCTCCGAAATCTTCTCATTGCTATTGAGAACCTTAAGAGATCGCTTGTGATTCATCCAACAGATGTCGAGTCCCTTGTGACATTGGCGGATTGTTACTTTTGGAATAACGCTTACGACAATTGCTCGCTTGAAGAGGTTCGACTCCACGCATATGAACTTATCGTCAGGGCCGAACAGCTATCAAGAGATTCGTATCAAGTCCATTGGATTAAGGGGAAGTCAGCTACTTATCTTGAGTGGGACTTTCCGCTTGCCCTCGCACTTTTTGAAAAATCTCTTTCGACACATCCCAATTTCATTCCCTGCCTTAGCTCATATTCGGTTTTACTTTCCAATCTTGGTAGGTTCGAGAGTGCCTGTCGGGCCGCTATTTCAATTGTCAAATTGGATCCACTATCCAATTTTGGAATTCATTCGCTTGCTCGGATTTTCTACAAGTCATCTATGTTTGAAACCGCATTGCAAGTTCTTGAAGAATCTGAAGATCTCGAGCCATTGAACTATACAACGAAAGCTTTAAAAGCATCATGCCTGGTTGAAATGGGAAGATTTGAGGAGTTTTACAAAGAAATTGAGGCGGCCCAAAAGATTGAAATGTCAGTAGAATTGAAAGCTTTACTCGGCTATGGGTTGGCAAAAAACGGAAAATTTCGACAGGCAAAAGAGGTTGCACTCGAATTATTGCAACCAACTGAAAAGAGCGTCCCCTTCAACTATTACGCATCTTACATTTATTCTGAGCTTGATCAACTCGACAAGGCTTTTAGATTGCTCGAAAAAACGATTGAGAGCCAGCATGTCGACATAGTGTCAATTAAGGTTGATCCTAGATTCCGAAATTTAAGGCGAGATCCGCGTTTCGAGGATGTCTTAGAAAGAGTAGGAATTACAAAAGACGGCCGTGTTGTTTAAGGGATTGGCCGTCTTTTGAATGATCACGAGGGGTTGTGCGAAATTCTTTAGTTTTCTAACCGACAATTACAACGCCACAATCGATGTTCGTAGTTTCTACTTTTCCGAAAATCGCTTCCACGACACCAATTCCAAAAATCTGAGTAAGCCCAACGATTACGACACCATGATCGACTTTTGGCTGCTTCTCAACTGACTCTGTACAAACTTGCTTGGCTTCTGTTCCCGCGACATCTGACATGATGATAGCGGCCTCTACGTTGAGGGTTCCAATTACGATTACCATTACCAATCCGATCGAACTAATTAACCTTCTTACTTGCATTTGACCTGTTCTCCTTTTTCCGAGTTCATTTGGGGACGCAATTTGTATTTCAAGATCCATACCGAAACTTGAAGAACTAGTATGTAGGGCGCAAATATAAGCATTTAGTGAGTTTACGGAAACTTTTTGAACTCATCGAATGCTTCATTAATTTCGTGAAAAACCGTACTACCTGATGTTACATGCTGATTCAATTACCCGTAACTCATTGCAAATACGCTACTTACAGGACTTCCGACATTGTATATTGAGTATGCGGTGCTTACCGAGTACACATAGCGACTTCGGTTTTACTAAAAGAAGTTACCAGATTCTTTTTTTGTTTAAACTTGTTTATAAAATTGCTACAATATGACTGGATTTATCTCCCTAGTGTCCATCCCTACACCTTTCTTGTCGCTTGTGAAAAAACCCATACAAAAATTGATACTTTTGGTCCCCTTCATGGGCCTTTTGGGTTTGGCTTATGCGGTTCATATAACTAGCTGGGACTTTAGTTTCTTTTCCAAGTTAGTAGGACTTGCCCTCGTAATCGCCCTTTTCGGGAATCTGTCTTTCGAGGTGCCCAGGACAAACACAAAATTAACCTTTGCTGATTCCGTAGTCTTCTTTTCGTTTATCGCATTGGGTGGGGGAGCTGCGATCATTCTCGCCGCATTCGAGTCGCTGTACAGCTGTGTTCGTTGGAAAATGCGGGGGGTTGAGTTCGGCAAGTATACGATTCACTACAATGTCGGCCTTTCCGCGTTGGGGAGCGCACTTGCGGTTGTAATCGTTGCGGTCGTCCGCGGAACAACCGAAACGGATTTTTCCTCGAACTCCGATCTTGCATTCATCGTACTCACCGTTTTATCAGCTTCAAACTTTCTTGTTCTGACGGTTGGAACCGCAACGTTTGAAAAGGTTGTGCAGAATCGTTCCTTCTTCGGAGCATTTCGAGGTTCATATCTCTCAATTTCATTTACGCAAGTCTTAGGTGCCTTCGTGGCTGGAGGGCTTTACTTTCTGTTCAATCGGGCTGATCTTGTTACCTCCGTTTTTTCCTTACTTGTAGTAACAGTACTTTACCTCAACTACCGCCAAATGTTCCGGGACATCAACGAATCCATCAGCCAGGCCGAGAAGGCTGACAAGGAAAAGGAAGAGATTGCGAGGTTGAAGATTGAGGAGGCCCGGCGGCATGCTACCGATCTTGAGGAAATGCTTGCCAAGGAAGAGAAGATTTCAAACGACCTCAGGCAGAGCAAGAGCGATCTCGAACACGCCGCGTTTCATGACAGCCTTACCGATCTACCGAACCGCGCCTATCTGCTTGAAAGACTCGGTCTGCTTCTAAAGCTCGGCGTACGCGTTTCGCAAAACTACTACGTACTGTTTCTCGATCTCTCGCGGTTCAAAAACATCAACGACAGTCTCGGGCATACAATCGGCGACGAGGTCCTAAAGATCGTCGCGCTCCGCCTCAGACGCACGCTCCGCGACAAGGATACCGCCGCCCGCCTCGGCGGCGACGAGTTTGCGATCGTTCTCAACGACGTCTCCTCGCTCGATGAGGCCGAGGAGTTTGCCGAACTCGTTTATGAGAGGCTCACAAGACCCTATTCGATCAAGGGCAATGTGATCCATACCGATGTGCATATTGGCATCGCCCCCTTCGATTCCGAACAGATCAAACCAGAGGACGTGCTTCGCGACGCCGATATCGCGATGCAAAACGCAAAGGAGCGGAGCCAGGGGATCGCGGTGTTTGACAAGGAAGTCCGTTCCGAATATCTCGAACACATACGCCTTGAGGGCGATCTGAGATACGCCTGCGAACGCGATGAGTTCTCGATGCACTATCAGCCGCTTATCAACCTCAGAACCGGCGAGCTGCGCGGCTTCGAGGCATTGCTTCGCTGGCAGCATCCCGATCTAGGGTTTGTTTCCCCGGCAAGATTTATCCCGATCTGCGAAGATTCGGGGCTTATCGTTCCGATCACAAACTGGATTCTCAAACAGGCCACGACCCGTGTCGCGGAATGGCAGAAGATTTCGAACGAGTTTTCGAATCTCCTCGTTTCCGTAAATATTTCGGGACGACACCTCGCCGACGAGCGTCTTCTTACGGATGTAAAATCAGCCCTGGAGGTCTCCAAATTGAGCCCCGGCTGCTTGAAACTCGAGATCACTGAAACCACGGCAATGGAAAACGCCGAGCAGACGATCGAGGTTCTTCGGCAGCTCAAGAGTCTTGGCGTAAAAATCAGCATCGACGATTTCGGTACCGGCTACTCATCGCTCAGCTACCTGCACCGACTTCCCTTCGACACCCTGAAGATCGATCGCTCCTTCGTTCTCGCCGTCAGCAAGGAAGGCGGAGACAGCCAGATCCTCGAAACGATCATCGCGCTTACAAAGAATCTAAAGAAAGAGGTGATCGCGGAAGGTATCGAAACCAACGACCAGCTTTCGATACTGATGGACTTTGGATGCGACTACGGGCAGGGATATCTCTTTTCAAGACCCCTTCCCGTTCCCGACATGGAAGCCGAGCTTTACAAAAAGCGCGAATGGATTCCTTACGAACAGTGCGCCATCACGCCGGGAGTTCCAAGACAGACCGAACAACGCGTGCTTTTCTAAAATACTTTCGAAACCGCACTCCAAAGCATCGGGAAAATCGCGACGAACGCTTTTCGTCGCGATTTTTTCTTGACCCCTCCGCTTCTCTGGAACTATTCTTCCGAGACATCTCATTTTCGGAGACCTCACCGTTGTTTCATACTTGAAACAACATCTCACATTGTGATACGCTCTTTTCCGGTAAGAAAAACCACCCAAATGGAGGAGCGTTAAATCAAATGACTACAGGGACGGTAAATATGGATAAAGGAAAAGCCATTGATGAGGCTTTGTCTCAGATTGAAAAGAAATTTGGAAAGGGATCGATCATGCGCCTGGGAGAACGTCCCGCGGAAGATGTAAAGGCGATCTCGACCCGCTGTTTGAGTCTTGACGCCGCGATCGGCGTCGGCGGATTCCCCCGCGGCCGCATTATCGAAGTATTTGGCCCGGAAAGCTCGGGTAAAACAACGCTCGCCCTCCAGGTTGTGGCATCCTCGCAGGCCGAAGGCGGGATCGCGGCATACATCGATGCCGAGCACGCGCTGGATCCGGTTTATGCCGAGAATCTTGGCGTAAATCTTGACGACATGCTGATCTCGCAGCCGGATTCCGGGGAACAGGCATTGGAAATCGCCGAAACACTGGCGCGTTCAAACAGCGTCGATGTCATCGTGGTCGATTCGGTGGCGGCTTTGGTGCCCCGTGCGGAACTCGACGGCGAGATGGGCGATTCGCACATGGGTCTGCAGGCACGGCTTATGTCGCAGGCGTTGAGAAAAATCACCGCGATCGTCGCGCAGACAAAGACGACGTTTATCTTTATCAACCAGCTTCGCCAGAAGATCGGTGTCTTTTTCGGGTCGCCCGAGACTACCACCGGCGGAAAGGCGTTGAAGTTCTATGCCAGCGTAAGGCTCGATATTCGCCGCATCGGTTCGATCAAGGAAGGCGAGAATGTCGTCGGCAACAGAACCCGCGTCAAGGTTAAGAAGAACAAGGTCGCGCCTCCCTTCCGCGAATGCGAATTCGACATCATGTACGGCGAAGGCATCTCGCAGGAAGGAGACCTCCTCGATTTGGCGGTAAACAACGGCATCGTCCAAAAGAGCGGCGCTTGGTTTTCGTACGGAGAGGAGCGCCTCGGACAGGGACGCGAAAAAGTGCGTCTTCTTCTAAAGGAAGATCGCGATATTTTTGGAAGGATCGAGCACGACGTAAAGGTAAAACTCGGCTGGATCAAGGATGAAAACGCCGAGCCGGTACTGGACGAAATCGACGAACCGAAGAAAGGAAAAGCCAAAACGGCCTCCGTCGATTGATGGCGATTTAGACGATACCGAATAAAACGTCGCGTCCTTATAAAACGCGAAAAAAAGCGCCGGCCAACGCCGGCGCTTTTTTTGTTTATTGCCCTGGAGCCTTTCGAGGCCTGTTCAGCGGCCCCGAGGGCTCGCCCGGTTTTGGAGCACCTTCCTTTGGCGCCGTATTTACGGCATCGGGATTCTTTTTCAGCTCCTCTATCATTTTCTTCCTGGTCGCCTCATCAGGTATTCCGGGAGTAGGCGTGCCATTCGGGTTTGAGTTCGTGACATCGGCCTTGCCGGGCTCGGGGATACCGGGAGTCGGCGAACCGCCCGGCGCGACATTGGTGATGTTCGCCTTGTTTGGATCGGGAATGCCGGGAACAGGCTTGCCCGAATTGTCCACGGGTTGGGAATTGAAGTTCTTGGTTTCCGGCTGATTGGCCGAAGTACCGTTGGAGCCGGATTCATCAGAACCGCACGCCGAAAACGCAAACACCGCCGTTGCTAAAATTACAATTGCTTTTTTCATCATTAAAACCAGGGTTCAATGGAACCGATTAAAACTGTGGCAGTCCGAAAATCTCTGAAAAAACCGGACTTCAAAAAAGGGATGGAAATCACGCTTCCAGAAGTTCCCCATCTAGAATTCTCACTCGGGAGATTATAGGCAATCCAGGGCGTTCAATACAAAGCAAACATGGAACAAACGCTTGGACCAAAACCGAATTTGCCGACTGTACAACGCAATCCCTCCAACAGTTTCTCCAGTTCGGCGTAACTTGTTGAAACGCCCGCAGGCCCGAGGACAAAAGATTTGCGAATCCATGCCAAAGAAGCGTCTTTTCCGGCCCCGAAAATCCGAATCAAACGATTTGACAACCGTTGGCTCCTTCTTTAAACTTCTCTACTTGTTCGGGATTCACCTCCCGAACTTTTTTATCCGGCTTGGTAGCTCAGTTGGTAGAGCAGCGGACTGAAAATCCGCGTGTCGGCAGTTCGATTCTGTCCCAAGCCACCATCAAGATCGAAGGTTTAGGGTGCACAATTGAAGTTGCGCCCTTTTTCTTACCTCTCTTTAGGTCTCGCAACCCTACTAAAAATAACCGCTTCAATAGCCACCTATTCTCAATCGTCTGCATAAAATCGAATCTATCGCGAAAAGACGAAGATACGGCAGCTAAATTGAAAAGAAAAACGGCGTGCTTTACGCAAGAGTCTATCTGCCAAATGGGAATGGTACATACCAGCGCAAGAGAAAGAAACTGGATTCCGTCGGCGGGTCCGCCCAGGCCGCCAAGCAATGGGTCTTGGAGGAGCTCGCAAACCACAAACACGATATTCCAAACGAAAACGAGTAGATCACATTTGAGCAAGCAGGACGTTGGGATGCAATGAACGAGATCGTTTCTGCCGTTTATGCAAACAAAGCAAAGATTGAACGCATCAAAGGCTGGAAACGACAACGAAGCACGGTTTTGTCGCTTTGCGTGCCGTATTTAGGACACTAGAAGGTTAAGTGCATCTCAGATGATGATCTCCTTAATTTCGCAAGATACCGGAGGCAGTCTGTTACACAAGCCACTGTTAATCGAGATCTTGCACTACTTCGACCGATGTTCAAAGAATTTCTCAAGAGAAAATGGATCGATGAAGTTCCTGGAATTGAGATCGTCAATGCTGCGGAAGTCGAACGAGATCGTGTAATGAGCTTTGAAGAAGAAACATTGCTCTTAAACAATTGTGTTGAGGTTGAGACGATCGAGAAAGTAAGGAATGGCAAAAGGTACAAAACAACGATCGAAGCTAAGAGAGCGCATCTGAAACCTCTGATAATTACTCTAGTGGATACGGCAATGCGATTGAACGAAGTTCTTACGCTGACTTGGGAAAATATAGATATTGAGAAGAGAACGATTTCCGTACCATTCTACAATTCGAAAACCGAAAGAAGTCGAAAGACTCCGATCACAAAGCGAGTGATGAAAGAGCTATCTCAATTAGCATCTGAGACCGAACTCGTATTTAAATCGGGTAACCCGTCCCGCGCCTTCAGAACTGCTTGTAAACGTGCAGGCATCAATGATTTGAATATTCACGACCTAAGGCACACGGCGATTACGAGAATGATCAGAGCCGGAATTCCGCACACCGAAGTCATGAAAATCTCAGGGCATACTACGATGAAGACTTTCATGCGATACCTCAACTTGCTCGATGAAACAATTCAAGAAAATGCAAACCAGTTAGACGATTTTGTTCACCGTAACCAACTGAAGTAAGTGAACGGGAGCCAGGTCAATTGGCGGTTAGAAAAACCAAGCATACGCGCGATATCTCTTAAGATCCGATCTTCGTAGGAAGTTGAACGACCCAAGTTCTTGAGCACCTCGACTCCTCGAAAACGTAAAACTCTTTCAGAACGATCCATTCACCGGTTCTTTGATCTTTGAATCTAACGTCATAAGTGCCATCGCTTACTTCATCGAAACTGAAATGGCCATTCTGATCACTCGTCACACGATAGACTGCCCCAGTCTGACGGCTCGTGGCTTCGAGAATCACACCCTCTACAACGACTAATGGACTAGGAGAATCCTCTTCCGTGACATGTCGACCCTTACAAGTCTCACCTTTTTTGTTGCTTTTCTCAATGGTTTTAATTACGAGCCCTTCTATACCGCTTGGTTTCTGTTCAGTAAGTGCAACTCGAACAGCCGCAAAAGCAGCGCTCAGAATTTGTTTTGAGTAAGAATTCATCATAACGCTCGCTCTGTCCGAAAAATGGACACCTTCCCCCTTTATGCCGTCATCCTTCACTTTAATTGCATAGAAGATTCTCAGGTCGCCCTTTTCCAAGCGATGGCAGTAGAGAAAAGAAGATGCGTATAAAACGATTCGTCTTTTTGATTCGCCGCGAAACTCACGTTTCACATTCAAGACAATCTTCCGAAACGTCCCGACGCCGTCTACTATTCGATGCTTCGACGGCTCGATTGACTCAATTTCGGCATAGTAAACGTGGTCGTACTTTTCGACTCCACTATTACAGGTTTCAAACGGACTAAAAGCTCCAGTACATTGGGGCTGCGCGAATACCATACTTGATGACAAAACAAGGACTACCATGGCTAAGAACATGTAAATCAAAATGAATCCCGAAGAAATGTTTTTCACGAACCCTCCTTTTAATAATCCGTAGTCACGAAACAGCTTGAATTTCCTAATCGAGCTTCACGAAAAAACCGGGACTTTGAGCAGTATAAGCAACCGTTGAAACAGTCACAAAATGCGCACCAGAAGGAATTGATGACGCGACAACTGCTGAAATCGTCGAGTCATTGGCAATCTGAAACGTTACGTCAGTGAATCCTATTCGAACAATTACGACCGCAGAAAAATTCGTCCCATTGATTGTGATCGAATCTCCAGAGACGCCAGTCACCGGGATGATACTATCGATATTAGGCAACACTGTCCCTGTTCCTTTCAATGCAGTTCGAAATACAACCATTTTGTCAGCATGACATGGTCAAGTAATTCCGGACACTAATATCACATTCCTCCTTGTTGAATTTGTGTCAAGTTTTTGCGTTTTTCAGGCATAAGGAAATCTATCAACTTTTTGGAGCGGTTCGCTCGGCGGGACAGCCTTTGGGGATGCCCCGCCGACGCTCATTTGTTGATGAGTTTCCTGCCGGCTATTCCTTGACGGGTTGCTCGCCAGCAGCGCCCGTCTCTGCTTCACCGGCAGGGATTTAAGTTCGTTGATGAGCTCCCAGTTGTCAAACCTCAAAAGGTTTTCAAACTCGATCGGCGTCAGGTACAAGATTCCCGAATGGAGACGCTTCGGGTTGTAGTAGCCCTCGATGTAGCTGAAAGCCTCGCTTATGGCCTGTTCGACCGATTCGAACGCTCCGTCCTCAACAAGCTCGGACTTGAACCTGGAAAAGAAGCTCTCCGCCTGCGCGTTGTCGTAGCAGTTCCCCTTGCCGGACATTGATTGCCTGAGACCGTGCATTTCAAGCAGCTCGCGGTAGTCGCGACTCGCATACTGTGATCCGCGGTCGCTGTGGACTATCGCTCCTTGCCTGACCAGCCCGCGCCGAAGGCCCATCCGCAGAGCTCCCGTCACGAGATGGCGCGTCATGCTGGCCGACACCGCCCACCCGACAATCCGTCTGGTCAGCTTGTCCTGAAACGTAGCAAGATAGCAGAACGCACCCCCTATAAGCCTCAGATATGTTATGTCACCGACCAGAACCTCGCCCCAAGACTGTGGCTGGTTCCCTCCCTTCTCCAGCAGGTTCGGGCTGACAGCGGCCTTGTGCCCCGAGTCGGTGGTCTTAGGGATGAAACTTCTGGGACGGATCGCAACGAGCTTCTGCTCCCGCATCAGCCGCCGCACCCGGTAGCGCCCCATCCCAAGTTCCGCAGCGATCCGCCGCGATCCGTACCTTCGGCTGTTTCTTTCGAAGCATTCCCGCACCCTTTCGGCATTCGCGCAGGGCGCTTTCCGCGCTTCCAGTCTGGCCGCCCAACTGTAGTAGCAAGAACGGCTTACCCGCATCACCCGGCAAAGAATCCTGACGGGGTAGTTCCCGCTCTCCGCCAGAATGAACCGGCACCTCTCTATCCTCGCCGCCCGAAGATAAGCGCCGCCTTTTTTAGGATTTCGTTCTCCATCTCGACCTCGCGAAGCTTCTTCCTAAGCCTGACAAGTTCCTCGTCACCGCCCTCCGACGCCTCCATCCGTTGTCTATATGACAGCTCGTTTCGTAAACCACGTAATCAGCATGGCCTTGTCACTCTTGAGAGTTAGGAAATCTTTAAGGCTGTCCTAGTACTTATCGTAAAGAACCGCAGATGCTTCGCGTAGACGAAACGGACTCAACATATCGGTCCGTAAGCATTGGTTTCCAATACAATTACGAAGAGGATCGGCCGATAACTAACCCAACGGCATGCACGAATTGATTTCTGATTAGAAACGGCTGATACCCGGCCAAAAACCTATCTCATCTGCAATATATCGGCTTAAGCTCGAAAATGGTGATTGATGTACCTGAACGCCACTTATTTGTTCGGGTGCAACCGCAATGAACCAATTTCGAGTGCAGTTTCGGCTACTTACATAGAAATCTTTCAAATATCTCCATTCGTCGTTTCCATCTAACTTGAAGCTAACGGCATACTTGCCGTCTGGGATTTTTCCGATACGAAAAGTGCCATCATCTCTACTCTTGGTACTATACGTCTTTCCGGTTTGTTGATCTTCCGCCTTAATAAATGCGCGTGCAGCTGCTTTGACCCTGCCCCCGGCATATTCTTCTATATCGTATCCTTTAATCGTTTCTTCCGCGAATTTCTTCCTTTCGATCACTATACCTTCAACGTAATCAACATCTCTGTTTTCAAGTGTATTGCGGATTCCCGCAATAGCGGCCGCCTTGAGTTCAATAGAATAATCATTCATTAGGTAACTAGCATTCTGGGAATAATGAACGTTCACTCCTTTCAACTCTGGGTCACGCACGTCATCAGCAAAGAAGACTCGTTGATCACCAACGGAAAACTGATAACAATGTAAAAGAGAAGAAACATAGATATTGAGCGCTGTGCTCATTTCACCTTTAAGCATGCTTATAACTCTTACTTTGATTTTCAAAATGCTGAAAACACCGTTTACACTTCGATTGATTGGCTCAATTGCTTCAATTTCGCCAAAATAGATGTGATTGTATTGTCCGTAGTCGGTGCGGCAATGATCGAAGGGACTGTAAATTGCATGGCATCGCAATTGGGAAAACCCGAAACTTGAAAATGTCGAGATAGAGATAACAAGAAACACAACCTTGAAGAACATTCTTAAAATCATAGTTTTTTCCAAGGCAACTACACTAAGCGCTCTATCAGACCACGAGTAAACCGACGCTCAAACGATCCACTTTACTTTTGATGCAAGTCGAAAACATCCAATCAGTCAATAAGAACGGATCTAGTCGAATTTTACAAATACTTCAGGGCTTATATCGCAGGTCGAGTAGCATTCGACACGCTTACGAAATGGGCACCCGTCATAACTGCTGAATCAACAACTGCAAATATATAGGAGCTATTTATTATGACGAAGCTCACTTCAGTTATTCCGATCTTAACGCTAGTGACGGTATCAAATTTCGAACTGCATTGGTTGGCTGCCTTTTTTATTGAGATTCGCGAATGCCGAAATCCCCTTCATTATCCGCCAACGTGGACATTTGGCCGTTGCGCCGGATCGGGTTCGGCCTGCCTCAGGATTTCCCTCGTAACTGGTGCCGTATCGCCCTCGCCAAACAAAAGAAAACGAATCAGATATTGGATCGGATTCCCTTCGCTCCAACCAAAATACATGTGCGGAATCTTGCCTGTGCGATCACGGAGATTTAGAAGCAAGGCGGCGATTGCGTTTGGAACGGCGGGGGCTTCGGCGCGTAGGATCTTGTAGCGCCCTACCGATGTTCCCCCGATCTTTAACGTCCCCTTGAATTCAGACGCATCCCCGCAGTCGATCTCATAGAACAAAATCGGATCCTCGGCCGGAATATGGTTGTCGAGCCTCTTTTCCTTTTCCTTGAATCTGTATTCTTCAAGATCGCCGGCCTCGCGCCTGTTGGCGACGATCCGGATCGGGCCATCCGCAAGCTGATCGATAAATCGCGCCGCCGTCTCATCGAGTTCGATCTTGTCGATTCGAAGTTCGGTCGAACGGATCGCCCGAGAGATAAACGAGGTCAGCACAATTCCGAGGATGAACAATATCGCTATCTTGAGTCCTTCAGGCTGATCGACGATGTTCACGACGGTCGTGTACGCAAAAACCGCGGTGATAATCAGAAAGACGATCCATGTTCGTTCCTTTCCCTTATAGGCCGAGATCGTGACCGCAACAGCGGCCGAGGCCATCAGAAAAAGTACGCCGGTAGCGTAAGCACCGCCCTGGGCGTCGACGTCTGCCTGGAAAATGATCGTCACAACAAACGCCACAGCCGTAAACACCAATGCCAGAGGCCTGGTGGCAAGCGCCCAATCGGGAGCCATCCCGTAGCGCGGCAAATAGCGTGGCACAACATTCAAAAGTCCGGCCATTGCCGAGGCGCCGGCGAACCAGAGAATCATGATCGTGCTGAGATCGTAAATCGTTCCCAGAAAATCCCCGAAGAACTGATGTGCGAGATATGAAAGCGCGCGGCCATTCGCCTCGCCGCCTTCTTCAAACGCCTTAGCCGGAATCAGCAATGTCGTAACGATGCTGCTTCCAACCAGCATCAGGCTCATGATAAAGGCCGCGCCCGAGAGCAGCTTCTTGGCATTCCTGATTCTGCCGGCAATCATTTTCTCGGGCTGCGACTGGCGCACCTCCGGAAGATACGATTCATGGATCGATTCTTCCGCCTCGGCCGGCTCTTCCTCAACATCCGAACGAATTTGGGGCATCACCAAAACACCGGTTTCAAATCCCGAAAGGCCGAGTGCGAGTTTTGGAAATACGAGCACCGAATAGATCACAACCGCAAGAATGCTCCCCTCCACATTTGGATAACTCCAAACAGCGGCGGTCCAATTCGAAATGACGACGGGTTGAACAAATACGATTTGATAAAGCCCGAACATGATCACGGCGATGTTCGCAAACATGTAAATCCCAACAATGCCAACCGCGAGATTTATCGCCTCTGAAAACCCCTTTAGAAAAACCGCGCCCAACAACCCGACGAGAATCAATGTAACGATCACCTTGTGGTTCAGAAACTGCATGTGATCGACAACGAATGGATTCTCTACGATGTGCGCCGTTGCGTCGGCGGCCGAAAGCGTGATGGTGATGATGAAACTTGTCGCGGCAAAACCCAGCAACGCCAGAACAAACATCTTTCCCTTCCAGCGAGAAAGAAGATGTTCGAGCATTGAAATCGAGCCGTCACCGTATGGACTTTCTTCGGCAACCCGCTTGTACATCGGCAACGCGCCGAAAAGAGTCAAAAGAACAAGAACCAGCGTAGCGAAAGGAGACAGCGCACCGGCGGCCAAAAACGCGATTCCGGGCTGATAACCCAATGTCGAAAAATAGTCGACACCGGTCAGGCACATTACCTTCCACCATGCATGCTGTTCGTGCTGACTGTGCGCATGAGACGGGTGACGGGAAGAATGAATTTCTTTTTTATCTTTAAGAAGCCAGTTTCTGAAGCTTTCAGAGTTAAACATGTGCAAGTATTTCCGGTCCTCTTTTTGAAGCCGCCGGAAAACGAATCGTTTATTGGGGGACTTTGCCGGCTCAGGGACCTTAGACGAAAATACTATCTAAAGACTGAATTACAAAACGTACTCGAATCCGATTCTCGTCTCCAGGCGGGAACGAGCTTTCACCTTCGTGCGTCTCTATTGGGTAATGCTTTCATTAAATCCCGACACGAAATACAATGCGGGCATATGGCTTTGGATCTATCGAACAGGATTTGCTTTGTTTCCCATGGTGGCGGCCCCTTGCCGCTTTTGGGTGACGCCGGACACCGTGAGATGACCACGGTTCTGAGAGAGATCGCGGAATCGATCCCAAGGCCACGATCCATAATCGTGATCAGTGCTCACTGGGAAGCCCTCGCACCCACCGTTACCGCAGGGGAAAATCCCGGTTTGATTTATGACTACTTTGGATTTCCACCCGAATCGTATTCGATCAAGTATCCCTCGCCCGGCAATCCCAAACTGGCGGATGAAGTATTGAATTCCCTTGCCAATCGCGGATTTGCGGCCGTTGCGGACCAGGCCCGGGGTTTTGACCACGGACACTTTGTTCCGTTAAAGATAATGTATCCCGAGGCCGACATACCTGCGATTCAGCTATCGCTTTCGAAGTCTCTCGAACCGAATACGCACCTCGAAATCGGAAGAGCCCTTGCTGATCTCGATGATTCGGGAGTTTTGATCCTGGGTTCGGGCTTTTCGTTCCATAACCTTAGGGAATTCTTTCGGCCAATGAACGCCGAATCGGCAAAACTCAACGAGGATTTCGAGGCTTGGCTTGTTGAAACGATCAGTTCGACCGAACTTTCGGATAACGAACGCTTCCAAAGGATGCTTGATTGGGAATCAGCTCCGGGTTCGCGATTCTGCCATCCACGAGAAGAACATCTCTTGCCGCTTCATGTTTGTTTGGGAGCGGCGAAAAACCGTCGGGCGGAAAAGTTTCAGTGCCGGATCCTGGGAGTTTTGTCCTCGTTTTTCCTTTGGTAGTCAAAAGACAGATCGGCGTAAGGAAATCCCTCTCTATCATTGCGTGATATAATTTGCCGACTTCACAACACGAGGACCCCACAATGGAAATTCTCTATTATCTTCTTTCCGGAATCGTCGGATTCCTTGTCGGCGCCATTGTATTCGGCATCGGCTTGTACCTTATCTTTCGTTCAAAAAATGAACATTTGCGCTTGTCTGCCGGAAACGAGTCCGAGATATTGCGTACGCAACTCGAATCGCTGAATCGCAATCATGAGGCCGAACTTCAAAGGGCTTCGGATTTGCAGCTTCGATACGAGCAGCAGATCAATGCGATCAACGCCCTGACGGCAGACAAGGCCGCGCTCGAATCAAGGATCGAGGCCGAACGCACCAATTCGGAGGAAAAACTAAAAACGCTTCTCGAAGCACAGGAGGCTTTGAAGGACAGCTTTAGCTCGCTTTCGTCCGAGGCGCTTGAGCGAAACCGCAGGGCCTTTGTAGAGAACGCCGAGCAGGTCCTCAAAAACTACAAGGAAATGGCGACCACCGATCTCGACCAGCGGCAAAAAGGAATCGGAGAATTGGTGCGCCCGGTTCGCGAACAGCTTGAGAAGGTAAGCGAGTTCGTTCGTGAGGTGGAAAAGACGCGAGAGGGAGCCTATGCGGAGTTGAAAACGCAGGTCCATCAGATGCAGGAATCCCAGGGCGTCCTTCGCGACACGGCGACTCAACTTGTAAAGGTTCTTGGCAACACGAAAAACCGCGGACAGTGGGGCGAGATTCAGCTGAGAAGGGTTGTTGAGATCGCGGGCATGACGAACTACTGCGATTTTGAGGAACAGGTTCATCTTCAAAGTGAATCGGGAAAAAAGAGACCCGATCTTGTCGTCAAGCTTCCATCGGACAGAGTAATAATCGTCGACGCGAAAGCTCCGATGGATTCTTTTCTTGAAGCACACGAGGCCGATAACGAAACCGCAAAAGCGGGTTTGTTCAAGAAACACGCCACCGCAATCAGGTCGCATGTGAACGCACTTAAATCGAAGGCCTACCAGGCTGATCTTGAGCAATCACCGGAGTTTGTCGTCCTATTTCTTCCAAACGAAGCTGTTTACAGCACCGCCTTGGAGTTCGATCCGACGCTGATCGAAGATGGGGCGCAATCGAACGTAATCATCGCGACACCTACAACGCTGATCGCGCTGTTAAAGGCCGTCGCATACGGTTGGCGGCAAGAGAAAATCGCGGACGAAGTAAAGAAGTTCGGGGATCTTGGACTCGAATTCTACAACCGACTGGCGACCATGGTTGGACATGTGAACAACGTGGGCAAATCCCTCACGTCCAGCGTTGACAACTACAACAAGATGGTCGGCTCGATCGACAAACGCCTGATGCCAATCGCACGGAAATTCAAAGAATCGAATCTCGTCGGCGATTCCGCAAAGGAGCTAAACGAGCCGGACACGATTGAATCGACGACAAAATCGTTGGCCGCCGTAACGGATGCCAAAGCCACATCCGAATCAACGATGAATTCTGAAGAACTGTTTGAAAAGACTTTCGACGAAATTGGCGAGGATTTTGAAAAGCAGTTCGGAAAGATAAGAATCGCTGGTGCCGATGGAGGCCGTGAATAATCGATTGCCGTGAAAAAGCCCGTAAATCGGGGTTTTTATTGCGGAAAGTACGCGCTTGCATGATATAGTGCTTTCAAACGGACGCGAGTCTGGTCGTACAAACCAGTCCCAAGAAATCAATTACCACTTAAATTCCTTCGAAAACCATTGTGTTTTCAATTGCTTACGTCTTAAAGGAGAGGACAAAATGCTTATTCGAAAGTTGGTGACCCCCACAACATTCGCGCTGCTGATGTTCTTGCTGCCAATTAGTATTTTGGCGCAAGATGATGCGAAAAAAGACGGGATCGCCGAAATATTCAATCAATCTTCCAGTGTCGGATGGAGAATCAACATTCCGTATCAGAGCGTTACGCTGACGGTGGTTTCTCCAAACGGTGAAGTCACGCGGACCACCTTTGGCCAGGGCCAGGTACCAACCTTTACGCCTGTCGCAAATCGGGGCGAGGCCTTCGCCAACGGCATTTTCAAATACGAACTCGTGTTTGAACCCGTGCTTCCGGGCGACATAAAGGCAAGGCTGGAACAAAGCAGGATCGATGGCGACAGCGAAGAGGTTTTCGCCGATCTCAAAAAGCGTGGTCTGTTGCCGGAACAGCAAAAGGACAATGGAACATTCTTTGTCCAAAACGGAACGATCATCACCGGAGACTCGACTTCCGTCGAAGTTGAGAAGACTGCCGAAGTTGCGGATGCAAAAACAAACACCCCATCTACAAGGTCACCAAAAACGCCATCGGCAACCCCTGATGAGTTGCTTGTAAACGAGGATCTCATAGTACTTGGAAGTATTTGTACGGGTATCGATTGTTCATCTACCGAGTCGTTTGGTGCAGACACGATCAGACTCAAGGAAAACAATCTGCGAATCCATTTTGAAGACACATCGAATTCCGGAGCTTTTCCGACCAACGATTGGAGAATTACAATAAACGACTCGGCAAATGGCGGAGCTTCTTTCTTTTCAATTGACGATGTTTCTGCGGGAAGGACCCCGTTTAGAATCGCTGCCGGAGCGAGAAGCGACGCGCTCATTGTCGATTCAAACGGTCGGGTCGGGCTCGGAACGGCTACACCGGCAACCGACCTGCAAGTCGTGAACGGAAACACACCGACTTTGAGGTTGGAACAAAACAGCTCGGGTGGGTTTCAGGCAAGAAGCTGGGATATTGGTGCCAATGAAGTAAACTTCTTTGTCCGAGATCTCAACAACGATGCGTTGCCGCTTAGGATTGCCGCCGGCGCACAGGCATCGACCCTTTATCTTGCACCAAGCGGACGCGTTGGCATCGGAATGAACACCAACAGCACTGTGAATCTTGCCAACCAGTTTGAAGTCCAGAATTCCGGCACCTCGCTCTTTAGGGTCGAAACCAATGGAAACACTGTCTCGACTGGAAGCGTTAAAGCAAGTGCTACCGGATTTATCTTCCCTGATGGCTCCATTCAATCGACTGCCGCAACGGGCGGCGGCGGAGGCGGAGGCGGATCGGTGCTAGGTGCATCTTACGCTCAACATCTGTTTGGCGGAGGAGGTTTCATCGCTTCGTTCTCAACAATCGCGCCGACAACCGATTACAACAGCTTCGCGATCGGCACCGGAGGAGCGGCGGGGTTCCTGACATCGACTCAGAACATTCCCTACAACAGCAATCTTTCATCGACTACGGGATCCTATGTTGTTTACAAGATTCGGTATCGCGATAGCGATGGAACCGGTACGGCATCGCAGGTTCTTGTTGAGATTGTTGCAAGAGCGGTCGATAGCGCGGCACAAACCAGGACCACCGTCTTTAACAGCAATACTGAAGCCGGAACAGGCTTTCAAACCGTAACGGTTTGCAAGGCATTCGACACCACGAACTTCAACTCGGCGTTGCGCTCGATGCATATGAACGTGACTCTGATCGGAACGGCCGCCAATAGCGCCGATTTCGCTCAGATTCAAATTTACAAGAGTGCTACCTGTCCGTAGTGCATATTTTTCTTTTTACCAAAAACGTCGGGAAGCGGAAATTCAAGCCCGCTTCCCGGCGGTTTTTTTGATTGAAGTAATCCCGCAACTTCCGCCCAGATGTTTCCTTTAACCCAAGAACAAGAACTCTTGTTGCTCCTCTCCTCGATTGATCCCGATCGTGAGAAATTGGCGCGATTGCTGGCCCGCGACGTCGATTGGGAAACGCTGTACTCGCTGGCCGACCAACACCGGGTTTTGCCGCAGTGCTTTGAAGCCTTCTCACTTCTTCCCGAATCAGTCGTGCCGTCCTTGGAACTCGCCAAATTCAGGAAACGAGCTTCCGATGTCGCAAAATCCAATCTCGCGCGGGCGGGACAACTGATTAAATTGCTCGACATTTTCCAAGGTGAACGAATCGACATCATCGTTTACAAGGGCCTCCCGTTGGCGTCTTCGTGTTACGGCGACGCAGCGAAGAGGCAGTTCACGGACATAGATTTACTGATCCGCAAAGCAGATTTCCCTACCGTAAAGAAAATACTCCTGGAACTTGGTGCCAGACCGGCGCATGAGTTCAACGCCAATGAGGAGCGTGCGGTTCTCAAGCATTCGTACGAGTTCCCCTTCTTTTATGGCGAGACCGATACGTTGATTGAGGTACATTGGGATTTTGTGGAATCCTTTTTCGCTTTCAATTTGGATTCCGAAGAAGTTTGGTCGCGCGCAAAAAATATAGAACTTTATGGAAAGAAAGTCCTGACCCTCGGCGCGGAGGACAATCTTGTCGTTATCGCCGCGCACAGTGCAAAACATTTCTGGCAAAGGCTTGGCTGGGTTTGTGACATCGATCGCCTTGTTCGCACTGCGGAAATCGATTGGAATTTGGTTGCCTCAGTCGCGAAAGCTTCGGGCGCGCTAAAAATGGTGCGAATGGCGTTACTTATCAGCCGGAGACTTTTGAATACTCCCGTTTGCGAAAGTCTTGAAACATTCCTGAATAATTCCGAGACCGAGGAAACGATTGCATTGGAGATTGCCGGAAGCTACCTCTTTGGCCCGGAACCCGTCGACTGGAAAGAAATGGCAAGGGTGCACATGACTATGAAAGACTCGATTGCTAACAAGTTCTCATATGTTTACAGACTTTTGAAGGTGAAGGCGATCGACAAACTATTCATGCCGATGGGCCGGCCCCAGTAGTGCTTTCCGAAATCGGGTTATCAGATTTCGAATCTGGTAGCGGCGTTCCAATGGCAATGCCTTTCGATAGATTTGCTTTAGCAGGCTGATCCGTGCTTCCAGATTCACCTTCCGCCTGAATGCTTTGACCGCGGAAAGTACCGATGGATTATCGATTCCCGACTGCTCAACATAAGACTCGAGCCAACTCAAAAAGATCTTCATCGACTCGATATCGCGGCCATTCTGCGACTCCACCGAGCATGTCGAGGCCGGATGCTGCCGATATTTCGCAAGCACCTCATCCAACACGAGAATTCGGCCATGCAGACTTACCTTTGCCCAAAACACCTGATCCTCCCAGGCGTATTTGTACTTCTCGGAAAAGACCCCGCAATCAACGGCGAATCGCCTTTTGAGCATGACGCAGCCGATTCCCGGCTTGCTTCCTCCAAATCCTAGATTGTGTATGAACAAGTCCGGCGGTGAATATACATTACCTGGATTCAGCATCAAGTCGATCTTGAAATCCCTTTCGGTGTGATCCGCGTTTTCGGACCAGGAATACCAGCACAGCAATGTTCCGCAAACTGCATCTGCCTCGGGAGATTCTGTAAATCCTTCAATCTGCAGCTTTAGCGAGTCCGGAAGAAACACATCATCGGAATCGAGGAATGTGACGTATTCCCCATTCGACACTTCAATTCCAAATTGGCGAGAGGCGCTGGCGCCTCTGTTTTCGCCACCCGAATGCCCGATAATCCTGACTTTGTCCGGATATTGGTCCCTGTAACTTTCTGCAATCGCGGGTCCGCGATCGCTCGAACCATCATCAACGAGAATCAACTCCCACGAATCGATTGTTTGCGCAAGTACGCTTTCAATCGCCTCCGAAAGAAACTCCTCTCTGTTATAGAACGGTATGATGACCGACACGATCGGGGCTGATTCCATAGGATTTGGCTATGTCCGAAGTATTGGAATTTTGCGACTCTCCCAAGAAGTTTGTATTGGCGGAACGGAAAAATCAACATTTGCATGTCGTTAAGGCTCGCGTGGCTCGATTCGACCCGTCACTTTGTTCCCATCCGAATGACAACTGACGGCCTCTCTTCCATCCAGTGGCGTTAATAAGCATGCAAGCGAAGTCATTCCGACACGCAATGGACGAACGCTTGGAACTTTCCTTGAAGGATTCTTCAAACAACCGCTTTGAAGTAGAATTGCAATAAAGGCAGGTGAACGATTATCAATAAATTACCCAGAAAAATCGAGGTGTGTCAGGATGTGCTCCTTCAGGAAGTTGACGGCGAAAGCGTCCTTTTAAAATTAAGTTCGGAGAAATACTTTGGACTTAATCCTGTTGGAACGAGGTTTATCGGTTTGATTCGAGAATCAGGCGATGTCGAAAGCGCTGTTTCGACGATTCTCAACGAATTTGATGTTGGACTGAGTGTTCTGGAGGCCGACTTGGGCGAACTCGTCCAAGCGCTCTTGGCAAACGAACTCATCGAAATTAAAGAATAATGCCTGAGTTCTTAAATGCTTTTATTTCCTACCCGGCAAGGCAAAAATTGATCACGTTGCTGGCGATCCCGTCGATGTTGTTCGCTCACATTTGTTTGCACGTTATCGGTCTGCGTCGAACGTACAAGTTGCTCCGCGGGATTTCGAGCATTCGGGAACCGCGCACGGTCGAAGATGGTCTCGCTATCGCATTCAGGTACGCCGAATCCGTATTTCTTGTACATCGTCGTTTGCCATTTATCGGCAAATGTTTGGCCAGGAGCCTCACGATCTGGTTTCTACTTCGGCTGGTCGGGATTCAGAGTGACGTTCGATTCGGGATGAAAAAAAAGCAATCCGAAATCAGCGCCCATGCATGGGTGGAAATCGAAGGAACTCCTTTGGCCTCGGAGGACGAGAAGGCGGAAGGCTATGTATTTTTCCCCGAATCGATTCTGCATGAGTTCTCCAAATTGGATGAGATAGTTTGAGTTGACCCCGCATTTGTAATAGAATCTTTGCATCTCGAAAAATTTTTGACTTTTTAGGAGTAGAACTGTGCAAACTTTACCCCGTTTTGAGGATGCGTCAGCTTTGGAGACCCCGGAAACTTCGACATTGAAGGAATATTCGAAACCGGAACTCACCGTTTATGGAGGAATCGCCGAACTTGTTCAAGCCAATGGTGGCTCGGGTGGTGACGGCAATCCATTGCCTCCGGTTTCGTTGACCTAATCCAGGAATCGAAACTTATTAAGAATTGCATTGATTGGCGTTTCGCCTGAAATCTCCGTGCCTGGCTTTGCATGATTCTTAATCATGCAAAGTTTGCGGGGTGCCTGGCTAGATAGTATCGACTAGAACCGATATGCCTGAGATTATCGGACGATTTGTTTTTGTTCCTGCCGGCGGCGATCAACCTGTTCCTTCCACATATTCAATTGCTCGTCCGAACAACTTTGATTTCTTTCCATCTATTCCACTCGCACTAGGGAAAGTCCCCGAAGAAGTGTCTTGCCCGGTTCGAGATTTCCGCAGTATCGGCGACGTGGAATGTCTCCCTTTGGTTAGGTCGGACGCTTTCCTAACAAACCGAGACGAAATAGTGCATGAGTTGGGAATCACGGGTCCTGTTGAAGGCCGGATTTCCGACGATCTTCTCATCGCAAGTTCTTATAAGAAATGGGGTACCGCGTGCGTTGAACATTTCTGTGGGGATTTCGCTTTTGCGCTTTGGAGCCAAAACGAAAACGAGTTGATCCTGGCACGTGATCATCTGGGAAACAGTCCCTTGTTTTATTACATTGATAACTCGGCGATCGCCTTTGCCAGCTCGCCCCGTCTGCTCTTCGATAACTTTCAAATTCAAAGAAGACTTAATAAATCGAAACTCGCGAGCTTTGAGATACTTGAGCCGCACCGGCACCTTTGTAATGAAACATGGTTTGAATCGATTTACGCGTTGCCGGCGGCAACGATCTTGAAATTCCGCGGCGAAGAAATAACAACCAGACGATTTTGGCGCCCGACCCGAAATCCGATTCAGGCGAAAAAGTCGGAAACAGAAACCTACGAAGAATTCAAAGAAGTGTTGGAGCGGGCAATCGTTCCCCGCGTCGAACACGGTGGTTCTCCAGGCTTTCTGCTCAGCGGAGGTCTCGATTCATCCTCCATAACGGCAGTGGCTGCAACCGCTATGGCGCGAAAAAACCGCTCTATCGAGGCTTTCTCCGCCGTGCTTGAGGCAGGCGCAAAGGAGGAAGACGAAAAAGATTTCATAAACGAATTCCGCGAGTTTGAAAACGTAAATATCAACTTTGTTACTTGTGAAGGCAAAGGGCCGTTTTCCGATTTACCAAAAACGTTTGAGAATCACGATTCCCCATTCATTACCTCCAGGCATTACGTTTACCGCAGTTTGCTTGAATCGGCGTCAACGAAGGGTATTAGGACAGTATTTGACGGCTCTTTTGGCGAATTTGGCGCGACCTCTCATTCGTTTGGCGGCTATGCCGAAATGCTTTCCCGTTTGCATTGGCTCTCGTTGTTTCGCGAATTGACTGCGCACAGCTCGCGTTACGGCACATCGCTTTTATATAACTTTCGCGCTTTGGCACTGAACCCCGTGCTGCCGAATTTCGTTTGGAAGCTCAGAAAATCAAACCGGACGCGATTTGAGCCGTTTACGCGGTATTCGTTTCTCGCGGAAGATCTGTCACGCGAATTGCGGGAGAGCATCGATCCCGAAGATCATCCGAGTTTGCGTAAGCTTCCGGATCATTTGGCGAACCAAATATCGGCGGTCGAGTTTCTACAGGACAAGATGTCCGAATTCATATCCCATCGAATTGCCGAGATTCCGGTCGAACTCCGCTACCCGCTTTTGGACAAACGTATCGTGGAATTCAACCTATCCGTTCCGATCCACATGAAACTTCGGAACGGCTTCACGCGGAACCTGATTCGCGGCGCACTAAAGGGCGTGCTTCCGGAGAAGATCCGCACCAGAACGTCAAAAACACCGTTTTCACCCGACTATCAAACGCGATTTGTAGAGCAACTCGGAATTGCGCGAAAGGTGCTTGAAGAGGCCCGTTCGAACAGCGCGATCGCTGGCATCTTGAACCTCGACAAAGTCAACTCGTGGTTGACGCTCGATTTTGAGAATCCTTCAGTGATGAAACAGAATTTGGCTATAGCTCGGGATCACCTGCCGCAGGCGATCTACCTGATCGAATTCCTGCGCACCTTTGATGAGTTTGGCTGGAATTGATGTCTCGTGACCTGGTTTAACGGATAGCGGTCGATGACTGCCGAGAGAATCTCAAGCCGCCGGAACACAAGAAAAGCATTTGATGAGCGAAAAACGAAACTACAAGTTGTACGGTCTGAGTATCAGTTCGGATCGAAAAATCGAACTCCTCGAAGAGTGCGAATCAACGTCCACTGATGTGGTGGTTGAATGGGTTCCCTCTTTGCCTGAAGAGGCGCTCGATTCCTTTCGATGGGAGCGTGTAAGCACCGATTTGCTGGATTTGGTCGACGAGATCGCCCTGTTCGAGTCGCCGTCGGATTCCGGGCTTCAAACCAGATTGGATATCAATACTCCGACAGGCGGAAAGCTAAGGATAATCGTCGCGGCGGACCGCTCCAAGGCTAAAATCCAATTTGACCCGGAAATTGCGGCTTCTGATCTGGATTCCTACTTCGTTGGCCCGATCATGAGCTTTATCCTGCGGCTAAGCGGTGTTGTATCGCTTCACGCAAGCGCCGTCGTCGTTGATGAAGTTGCCATCGCGTTTGTCGGGTCATCCACTTCGGGAAAATCAACGCTTGCTGCAGGAATGGCCAGAACGGGATCGCTTGTCTTGGCGGATGACATTGCGGCGATCAGAGAGGTCGGCAATCGATTTGAGGTTTCGCCAGGTTACACGCGTGTACGGCTCCGCCCAGGGGCGGCCGCACATCTGACCGGCGGAATCGAAGGGCTTGATCGCGTTTACGGCCACCGTGACAGCTTTTACTATTCGGAAAATTCGGACGAAATGTTTGCCGGCCGTTCGTTTCCGCTGGGTGCTGTTTACCTTCTCGGCAGCGTTGGAATCGAGTATCGAATTCCCCGGGTCGAGGCGGTCGAAGGACGGGAAAAGCTCCTGAAACTGGTTGAGAATGCTTCCGGTCTCTACTTTGTTCGAGGGGATATGAGGACCAACGAATTCGGCGTGTTATCCAAACTGGCCGCCCGGATTCCGATCAGGCGTCTGTTCCATGCCCATGAAATCGATACTTTGGACGCCCAATGTGAGATAATTCGCTCGGACATACGCAAAATCATCGACAGTCAATAAATCCACCGTACCCCGACGGAGATTTTATGAAATATTTACTCGTGCCGCTGCTCCTCTTCTGTTTGCAGGCCGAAGGCCTGGCTCAGAAAGTACCCGCCAGTACGCCTGCACCCACGCCGGCGCCGATTTTTACGGATATCGCCAATGAATCGGGTTTGGATTTTTCCCATTACAACGGGATGACCGGAAAACTCCTTTTGCCGGAAATCATGGGGTCGGGTGCCGCGCTTTTTGATTTTGACGGCGATGGCGACCTCGATGCATACCTCGTGCAGGAAACGATGCTGGAACGAAACAAGGGCCTTGCGGATTCGATTTTTCCTTGGAACCAGAAGGAGCGTCCCTCCGGAAGACTGTTTAGAAACGACCTCGAAATCGGTGCCGACGGAAAGGCAACTGTAAAGTTTACCGATGTTACAAAAAAGAGCGGAATCCGTGCCGAGGATTACGGATTCGGAGTCGCCGTTGGTGATATCGACAATGACGGCGATTGGGATCTTTACCTTACCAATCTCCATGGCAACAAGCTTTACCTGAACAATGGGGACGGCACTTTTGCGGATATCACCGAGAAATCGAAAACAGACGATAATCGCTGGAGCATCAGCGCGACTTTTTTCGATTATGACCGCGACGGCTTTCAGGATCTTTTCCTGGTCAACTACGGTGTATTCGATCTTGATAAGCTACCCAAATGCTATGCCCGAACAACCGCGCCGGATTATTGCGGTCCTAAAAGCTATCAGGCGGTCGGAAACAGTCTTTTTCGAAATCGCGGCGACGGCACCTTCGAAAACACGACCGATTCGAGCGGTCTTGCAAAGGAATTCGGACATGGTCTGGGAGTGGTGGCCGCCGATTTTAACGATGACGGCTGGCCCGATTTGTACGTTGCGAATGATGGCGACGCAAACCAGCTTTGGATAAACCAAAAGGATGGCACTTTCAAAAACGAGGGGCTTTTCTCCGGCACCGCCGTCAATCATCTCGGCGTTCCGGAGGCGAGCATGGGGGTAGATGCCGGCGACTACAACTCGGACGGGCGGCTCGACATATTCATCACCCATTTGATGGATGAGACTCACACGATCTATGCCAATCAGGGAGACGCAATTTTCGAAGACCTGACGCCAAAAACTGACCTGGCGCTTCCGGATCAGCGTCTTACCGGATTCGGCACCTCTTTTATCGACTATGACAACGATTGCCTTTTGGACGTTTTTGTCGCCAACGGCAGCGTAAAGCTCTTGAAGGCGATTTCACGGCCCGGAAATGCCGGAGAATTGGATCCGAAATACCCGTTGGGGCAACGCAACCAACTGTTCCGAAACACCGGTAAAGGGCAATTTATCGATGTTTCGGAGATGGCGGGGGCTTCGTTCCAAAATCTCGCGGTAAGCCGCGGAGCCGCTTTTGGGGACATAGACAATGACGGCGACATGGACATACTCGTCAACAACAACAGTGGAACCGCAGAACTGCTGCTCAACAATCAAGCTTTCGGAAACGACTGGATCGGATTGAGTCTTTCGCAAAAAAAGGGAGGAATTCAGGAAATCGGAGCCGTGGTTTCCGTCGAATTGGAAAACGGTACGAGACTTTTAAGGAGATCAAGAACCGATGGAAGCTATGTCTCGGCGCATGATCCGAGGGTGCTTGTTGGCCTCGGCAAATCAAACAAGATCCGCAAAATAATGGTTCGCTGGCCGGATGGCACGAATGAAGAGTTTGGACCGGTGCCGTTTAACAAATACTCGAACCTGGTTAAGGGTACCGGAAAGAGGTCTGACAAATGAGAGTTTTCATCAATCTTTTTGGTTTTGTTAAGTTAGGTTTTCTGTTGGCACTGATCACATTTGTCGTGTATGAAACCGCGGCCGCTCAAACCAAACCCGAAGACGGCAATCGCATCCTTCCACCCCTTGACGGGCTCGTTACGATCGAACTTCCGGCGCTTGACGACGCCGAAACCGATGTCGCGAAGCATGTCAAAACAGAATTCGAGGCACTGCGAAAAACGACCGCTCCGGGCGAGATTAGCCGGAGCAAGCTCTCCAACGCGTATGCCCGAATGGGGATGGTGTTCCATGCATATTCGATGTGGGAGCCGGCGCGTCGATGCTACAAAAACGCGATTTTGGTTTCGCCAAAAGACTTCCGCTGGAGACATTTGCTCGGTCTGGTGTTGATCGAGCGAAATGAAATATACGAGGGCGTGGAGTTGCTGAGAACGGCTACTCAACTGAATCCGAAATCCGTCGCCAGCTTTGTTCAGGAAGGCAACGCGTTGCTCGGCGTTGGTTTGGCGTCCACGGCCCAAAAGGCGTTTGAATCGGCATTGGCGATCAGCCCAAACGACCCGGCCGCATTGTACGGACTAGGTCAAACCGAATACGCATTCGGGAACTATACGAAGGCCGCATCGATTTTTATTGAAGTGCTCAAGATCGTCCCTGCGGCAAATCGGGTTAGATACAACCTCGCTCTCAGTTATCGAAACCTGGGAGAAACGGAAAAGGCCAAAAAAGAGTTGGGGCTTCAGGGAACGATCGGTGTTGCCGTTTCGGATCCGCTTGTGAAGCAGGTGGAGAATATTCGCGAGGGAGTGCGAACACGGCTCCAGGATGCAAAAACCGCGCTTGAAGCCGGAAGCGTTTCGGACGCGAAGTCGATCTACGAATCTGTTCTTGCATCCGAACCAAACAACGTTACCGCCTTGGTAAATCTAGGTGCTATCCATGTAACCTCGCGCGAATACGACAAAGCGGAGGCGATGTTTGAAAAGGCCGTCGAGATCGACTCCGAAAACACGAATGCCTTGTACAATCTTGGCGTGCTCTATTCGATTTCCGGCAAATCCGAGAAGTCCGCTGCGGCCTTTTCAAAATTGCTCGAGAAGACCCCGCAGGATGATGACACAAGATTCTGGCTGGCACGCGAACTAGCGAAGTCCGGAAACAAAGACAAGGCGATTGAGCAGCTTCAAATTATCGAGGAATCAGGCCGTGGAAGCGACGATTCTTCGACGTACCTGTCGGAACTCCTGATTGAACGGAAGCGATTCGACCAAGCATTTGCGGTATTTGAAAAGGCCTACACGGATTTCCCTGCAAAGAAGAACTCGGCCGCGAGCTATGCTTGGCAGCTTTTGACGATTCCCGAGCAGGCATTCAGAAACCCGGAAAAGGCGCTTGAGATCTCCCAGCGATTGTATATTGTGAGTTCCAAACCCGAGCACGGTTTTCTCGTTGTTTTTTCACTAGCTTCGACAGGCAAATGCGTTGAGGCGTTGGAGCTCGGCAAAAGGCTTGAGACACAAGTCGGCGAGCAGGCGCGGTCGAACACGCTCGAGTTGCTGTTGCAACGCTTTGAGGTTCTTAAATCAAACGGCGGCTGCCAATAGTCTGGTCTTCCTTTATTAAATCTTCGAAGGCGCATGGCAGCCATTATTCTTTCATCCGCGTTTCCCGTGCTCCCTATTAAGGTCATTCGATTCCCTGCTATAATGCGTGGCAATTCTTGATCACGGAGGAAACCCGATGAATCCTGTTGAAAAACCGACCGAACTTTCCGAGGCGATTCGCAAGCACAAGGAATTTCTTTTTCCTGCGGTAGCAAACTACTATCAGCAACCGATTTCAATTGCCCGCGGAGAGGGCGAGTATGTTTGGGATGAAGACGGCAACCGCTACCTCGATTGCTTTGGAGGGGTTTTGACCGTTTCCGTCGGTCACGCGAATCCGCATGTGACCGAAGCGATCGTCGAGCAGGTAAAGACGATTTCGCATACTTCGACTTTGTATGTCAGCAAACCGCAGAGCGATCTTGCCGAGAAAATGGCGGAGATCACGCCGGGCAATCTGAAGAAATCGTTCTTTTCAAACAGCGGCACCGAGGCGGATGACACCGCGATTCTGGCCGCCAAACTCGCGACGGGAAGAAGCGAGGTTGTCGTCCTCCGGCACAGCTACTCGGGTCGCAGCGCGACCGCGCTTTCGGCGATCGGACATTCGACATGGAAACCCGTGGCATCGCAGGTTTCGGGAATGGTTCATGCTCATGCGCCATATTGTTATCGCTGTCCGTTCAAACTCGAGTATCCGTCATGCGATCTAGCATGTGCGGATGACGTCGAGGAGTTGATCCAAACAACGACAACCGGCGAGATCGCCGCCTTTATGGCCGAACCGATCCTCGGAGTCGGCGGATTCATCGTCCCTCCAAAGGAATACTTTGGAAGGGTCGCCGAAATAGCCCGAAACCACGGTGGTTTGTTTATCGCCGACGAGGTTCAAACGGGCTGGGGTCGAACCGGTGACAAATGGTTCGGTATCGAACATTGGGGCGTTGAACCTGACATCATCACTTCGGCGAAGGGAATGGGCAACGGCGTTCCCGTCGGCTGGACGACCGCGACGCCCGAAGTCGCCGACAAGTTTCCAGGGCTTACGTTTTCGACCTTTGGCGGAAACCCAGTTTCGATGGCTGCCGTTTCGGCGGTAATCGAACTGATCGAACGTGAGGATTTGAGAACAAACGCACGCGTTATGGGCGACTATTTCCGCGAAAGGCTCCTCGAACTCAAGGACAAGCACGAAGTGATCGGAGATGTCCGGGGCATGGGGCTTATGCAGGCGATCGAACTTGTAAAGGATAGAAAGACAAAGGCGCCGGCACCGGAAGCCGTTTTGAGCGTGTTCGAATCGACAAAGCGTTCAGGAGTGCTGATCGGAAAAGGCGGATTGTATGGAAACGTCATCCGAACCGGCGTGATGCTTAACACGACAAAGGATTCGATCGATGAATTGATCGCTGCGCTTGATGCCGGTCTGGAATTAACGCGAGGAACAACCCATTAAATTCAAGCGTTCCGATTGTCCGGAAACTAATTTAAATGAGCGGCTTGGTGGAAATTTGAGTTGGCGAGAGTTTTGAGATGAAAACACTAATCAAAAACGGACGGATAGTAACCGCGGTCGATGATTATCGCGCGGACATTTTGATCGAGGATGAAAGAGTCGAGATGATCGCCCGTTCGATCGAGGTTGAGGCGGATCTCGTGCTGGACGCCGCGGGAAAACTGGTGATTCCGGGCGGAATAGATCCGCATACGCACATGGAACTTCCCTTTGGCGGTACCGAAAGCTCTGACGATTTCTTCACCGGAACCCGCGCCGCCGCTTTTGGCGGCACCACGACGATCATCGATTTCGCCGTCCAAAACAAAGGCGAATCAATGCTTCTTGGCGCCGACAAATGGCACAAAAAGGCGGAAGGAAAAGCCGTGATCGACTATGGCTTTCATCTTATAACGACGGATTTCGAAGACGGCAACAAATCGGAAATGTTTCAGCTGATCGATGAGGGGATAACTTCATTCAAGCTGTTTATGGCGTATCCGGGCGTTTTTCTATCGGATGATGCGACCATTTACCGCGCGATGTCGGCGGCGGGAGAGAGAGGCGGTCTTGTTTGCATGCACGCCGAAAACGGCATCGTGATCAATGAGATCATCAAGAAGTTTAAGGAAGAAGGCCGGCTCGCACCAAAATATCACGCTTTGACCAGACCGACGGTTGCCGAAGCGGAAGGCGTTCACAGGGCGATCGCGCTGGCGGAAATGGCCGAAACACCCGTCTATATCGTCCATCTCTCGTGCTCCGATGCGCTCAATCAGGTCAGGCAGGCGCGTGATCGCGGAATTCCGGCATTTGCCGAAACCTGTCCGCAGTACTTGTTTTTGTCGATCGAGGATTATGGCGACGGCTGGGATGGTGCCAAATACGTGATGACGCCGCCGCTTCGAGAGGCTCACAACCACGCGGATTTGTGGAAGGGATTGAAGATGGACGATCTGCAGGTGATCTCGACCGATCATTGCCCGTTCTGCATGAAAGAGCAGAAGGAGCTTGGTCGAGAAGATTTTTCTCTGATTCCAAACGGCGCGCCGGGTGTCGAATATCGAATGGAGCTGATATATAACGGCGGTGTCGTAGAAAACAACATAAGTTTGAATAGATTCGTGGAACTTACCTCGACAGCGGCCGCAAAAATGTTCGGAATGTTCCCTAAGAAAGGAACGATCGCCGTCGGATCCGATGCCGACATCGTCATCTTCGATACGGAGAAGGAACATGTGCTTTCGCTTGAAACACAGCACATGAATGTCGATTACTGCACCTATGAAGGCAAGAAGATCCGCGGAAAGGTGGAGACGGTTCTTTCTCGCGGACGTCTTGTAATCGAAAACGGCGAATGTCTCGTCGAGAAAGGCAGCGGTCAATTTGTGAAGCGCGGCGAGTGCGTGAAGATTTAATATCAGTTTCCCTATACAAGACATTGGGGGTTTTAAGAAACGACTGGAATTTGGGGGCGGGGATCCCGCCCCCTTTTGTTTTCTGCATGGGAACAGCAAATGCTTTGGTAATAAGTAGATATGATCATTCATTCAGATAAGAACCTATCCCAAAAGATCGAGGCTACCGAAGGCGGTGTAAGCGCCGAATTCTGCCGTTCGAGGGCGCGGCTCGAACCCGGTTGCGGATCGACCGCCGAACGGATCGGCGGAGCTTTTGCGATGTTTGACGGACCGGATTCGCCTCTAACCCAAACTTTTGGCCTCGGAATGTTCGAGGATGCCGACGAACAAGCTCTGGAATCGATCGAGAATTTCTTTATTTCTCGCGGTGCGGATGTGTTTCACGAGGTCAGCCCTCTTGCCGATCCGAACCTTCTTGCAATGCTCGTTGGACGGGGATACCAACCGATCGAGCTCTCAACCGTACTGATAAAACCCCTTGCCGGATACTCTGCAATCGCGAATCAAACCGTGCAAACGAGAGTCGTTCAGACCGAAGAAGCCGAACTTTGGGCCAAAACTTCAGCCAGGGCTTGGTCAAACGAAATGCCCGAATTGGGCGACTTCATGTTGAATTACGGGACTATTTCCGCCCACGGAGAGGGCGCGTTTCCTTTTCTGGCTGAAATAGACGAGGAACCCGTCGCCACGGGAATGCTTTATATCGTCGGCGATATGGCGTTTTTGGCGGGTGCTTCGACTGTTCCCGAGGCAAGAAAACGGGGCGCGCAGACGGCGCTCCTCAATGATCGGCTTGCATTCGCCATTGAGCAGGGATGCGCTTTTGCGATGATGGGTGCCGCCCCCGGCAGCCAGTCGCAACGGAACGCTGAAAAAAATGGCTTTCGAGTGGCGTACACAAGAACCAAGTGGATGCTCGGTAGAACATAGGATATTCCGAGCTGCGAAAATATCCGCGCCATCGCGAGAATTTCCCCAAAGCCCGAATTGAATTGACTATTGGCATTGTCGCTTCAAAATCACTCTCGCCGTCCCCCGCAAACGCACAACCTTCGCCAGAACCCCTTGTAAACTCTATGCTTTAAAGGCACTCCGCGCGATCCGTGATTTCAAATCACGGTTAATCGTCCTCCCAACACCCGGCCTTCAAGGCTCTTGTCGCAGCCCGACCGCAAAATTGGCACATACATTGCACAAAAGGGTCTAAATAGTTCACATTTCGGCTCTTTGCACAACCGACGACTGCCCGAGTTCGGCATCGCCGACGAACATTTAGTTCTGCAGCGCATGGCAACAATAAAAAAAGGCAGATGACATTCTTCGATTTTGGTTGGGAAAAAATGGTCAGTTGACCTTCCCGCCAATCCTGCCATTTTGGAGATATTGGTTGCGGATCGGCCGCCAAACGGATCTGAGGAGGTCATATGAAGAAAGTAGTCCCAACGATTAAAAAAGCGATGGAAGACAAGGGCTATTCGCGCCGCGACTTTCTTATGTTTTGCGGGCTTTCGGCCGCCGCGGCCGGACTCGAGCTTTCGGGGCTTTCGAGCGTCGTTCACGCTTTTGAAACAAAGGCGCGGCCTCCGGTCGTATGGCTTCACTTCCAGGAATGCACCTGCTGCTCGGAATCGTTTATTCGATCCTCCCATCCGATTGTCGCGGACGTAATTTTCGATACGCTTTCGCTCGATTACACGGAGACACTGCTCGCGGCATCAGGCAAACAGGCCGAGAAATGCCGCGACGACACGATAAAGAACAACTTCGGCAAGTACATTCTGCTCGTCGAGGGGTCCATTCCGATGGCCGGAAACGGCGCCTATTGCATGATCGGAGGCAAATCGGCCGAGCAGATCCTAAAGGAAGCTGCGGAAGGCGCGGCTGCGGTAATAGCCTGGGGCAGTTGCGCTTCAAACGGTTGCGTCCAAAGTGCAAAGCCGAATCCTACAAACGCCACTCCGATCCACAAGGTGATAGGAAAACCCGTAATCAATGTGCCCGGCTGTCCGCCGATCGCCGAAGTCATGACGGCCGTCGTCACGCATGTGCTCGTATTTGGCAAAATCCCCGAACTCGATGCTACCGGAAGGCCGAAGGAATTCTATTCGCGGCGAGTCCACGATACCTGCTATCGCCGACCGTTTTATGATGCCGGACTTTTCGTCGAGTCTTGGGACGACGATGCGGCGCGGAAAGGCTATTGCCTGTACAAAATGGGATGCAAGGGACCGACAACGTACAACGCCTGTTCGGTTACGAAGTGGAATGGAAACCTCAGTTATCCGATCCAATCAGGTCACGGTTGCATCGGATGCAGCGAGGCCGGCTATTGGGATGCGGGTCCGTTCTATCAACGGCTCGGAACATTCCCGGGATTTGGAATCGAATCAAACGCGGACACCGTCGGCCTGACGGCCACAGCGGTCACAGCCGGCGCAATCGGTGCCCACGCGATCGGTTCCGCGGTCAGAAAACGTTGGTTGCCGCATGAGGAAACCGACGAAACCATGGAAAACACGCAAAGCCCGCCTTTCAAGGAAGAGATCGAAGCTCCGGCGGAAGAAGCAAATGGAGGTGAGGAAGATGGCTAGAATCGTAGTTGATCCCGTAACGAGGATCGAAGGACATCTCCGTATCGAGGCGGTTGTCGAAAACGGCAAGATTACCGATGCATACAGTTCCGGAACGATGGTTCGCGGGATTGAGAAGATCCTGAGGGGCAGAGACCCGCGCGACGCCTGGGCGTTTGTCGAAAGGGTTTGCGGTGTTTGTACGACAGTTCACGCGCTGGCAAGCGTGCGCGCCGTTGAGGATGCCGTAAAAATCACTGTTCCGCAGAACGCGGAGCTGGTTCGCAATCTAATGTTTTGCGCCCAGTATGTGCACGACCACGTAGTCCATTTTTATCACCTGCATGCGCTTGATTGGGTCGATGTTGTCGCCGCGCTAAGTGCGGATCCGGCCGCGACGGCGGATCTTGCCAAGACGCTTTCCCATTGGCCGAAGTCATCTCCCGGCTATTTCACCGATATACAAAACCGTCTCAAGGCGTTCGTTGAAAGCGGCCAGCTTGGCATCTTCGCCAACGGATATTGGGGGCATTCGGCCTACAAGCTTCCAAAGGAAGTAAATCTGATCGGAGTCGCGCACTATCTGGAAGCGCTTGAGTGGCAAAAGGAAATCGTAAAAATCCACACGATCTTCGGCGGCAAGAACCCGCATCCGAACTATTTGGTCGGCGGTGTTCCTTGTTCGTTCAATCTCGAGGATGTGAACGCGATCAACAGCGAAAAGCTGAATATGGTCGCACGGATAATCGGCGAAGCGATACAGTTTGTCGAACAGGTCTATATACCCGACCTTTTGGCGATTGCGGGCTTCTACAAGGATTGGGCCGCGGTCGGGGGCGGACTTGAAAATTATCTGGCATACGGTGATTTGCCGACCAAGGGCTACGGCGCCATCGATAGCTTCAAGTTTCCGCGTGGTGCGATTCTCGGTCGCGACCTGACAAAGGTGCATGAAGTCAACGGTCGCGATGAGAACGAGATCAAGGAGTACATCGCGCATAGCTGGTACAAATACTCGGTTGGCGACAAAGAAGGCCTGCATCCTTGGAAGGGTGAAACAGAATTCAACTTCACAGGCCCCGAACCGCCGTTCGAACTGCTCAACACGGATGGAAAATACAGTTGGCTGAAGACGCCTCGCTGGAAAGGAAATCCGATGGAAGTCGGCCCTCTGGCGCGTCTGCTCGTCGGATACGGACGGGGAAACAAGGAAATCAAGGAAGCCGTCGATGGGGCTCTCTCGCATCTTGAGGTTCCGGTTGAGGCATTGTTCTCGACACTTGGAAGAACCGCCGCGCGTGGCATCGAAACAAAACTCACCGTCCATTGGATGAAGGAGTTTTACGACCAGCTCATCACGAATCTAAAGGCTGGAGAATTCAGCACTTTTACACGCGACAAATGGGAACCCTCGACATGGCCCGCCGATTGCGAAGGCGTCGGCTTGACCGAGGCTCCGCGCGGGGCGCTTGCGCACTGGATCAAGATCAAGGATATGAAGATCGACAACTACCAGCTTGTCGTTCCAAGCACCTGGAATGCCAGCCCGCGCGATGCGAAGGGCCAGCGCTCCTCATATGAGGCGGCGCTCATCGACACCCCGGTGGCAAAGGAAGAGGAACCGCTTGAGATCATCAGAACGATCCATTCCTTTGATCCCTGCCTGGCATGTGCCGTTCATTTATATGATCCGAAAGGCGAGTACGTCGGCAAAGTTGATGTGAATTAAAGGAGGCGAACATGGCTACCGAAATCACGGCGTCACACAAGGATTTTGCGGATAGGCTCCGCGGCGCTCATGTACTCGAGACCGAGGAAGAAGTTCCAACAAGTTATCGGCGCGTCTATGTTTGGGAGCTTCCGGTCAGGGTTTTTCACTGGGTCAACGCGGTCGCCGTACTCGCGTTGATTTTGACGGGCCTCCTGATTGGAAACCCGCTGCGGATTTTCTATGCCGCCGAGCCTTCATCGCAATACTGGTTTGGCTGGGTGCGCTTTATCCATTTCGCCTCCGGCTACGTCTTCTTCTTCAATTTCCTGTATCGCATGTACTGGGCGTTCGCCGGCAACAAGTACGCGAACTGGAGGAATTTTATCCCATACAAAAAAGAGGATTGGAAAGGAGTCTGGGTTGTGCTTACAACCGATATCTTCCCTTTCAGAAAGGAAAGGCATCTTTCCGTTGGGCATAATCCGCTTGCGAGTCTGACGTATTTCATCCTCTTTTTGCTGATTCTTCTTCAGTCAATGACGGGGTTTGCGCTCTATGCCGATATGAGCGGTTCGTTTATACCCTCGCTATTCGCGTGGGTAAAACCGATGCTCGGAGGCGATGCCTCGACTCGCCTTTGGCACCACATTTTCATGTGGCTGTTCGTTCTCTTCACGATCATACATGTCTATCTGGTCTTCTTTCATGATTGGCTGGAAGGCCGGGGCGTGACGTCTTCGATAATCGGTGGATGGAAATTCAGGAAAGACGAGGATTTGTTGTGAGATGAGAAACAGAACATTGATACTGGGAATCGGCAACATTCTGCTCGGTGACGAGGGAGTCGGCGTTCACGTGATTGATGCGATCCGCGACCGCGAGATTCCTTTCGGAACCACGCTGCTGGATGGTGGCACGGGAAGCTTTAATTTGCTGGAACCGATGCAAACCGCGGACAGAGTCATACTGATCGACGCCACCATCGATGACGACGAGCCGGGGTGCATTAAGAAAATCTTCCCGAGGTATTCGACAGACTATCCCAAAACGCTTACCGCGCATGATATCGGTCTCAAGGATTTGATCGACGCGTTTTATCTTTCCGGTCGATCGTTACCCGAGGTCGTGCTTTTTGCGATAACGATTCCTGTTTTTCACGAGCTAACAACGGAGCTGTCGAATCCGATAGCGGGTGTTGTGCCCACGATCGTTGAGATGGTAATTGAAGAGGCCTCGAGGCCGTTGCCGGTAGCGAGGGCCGCCGTCGGACTATCGATGTGATTGACATGCATGAAATTTCAATAGCACAGAGTATCTGCGAAGTCGCCGAGCAGGCGGTCTTCGCCAATGGCGGGGGACGTGTGATTTCGGTGTTTCTCAAGATCGGAGAGCTTTCGGGGGTAGATTCCGAAGCACTCGACTTTGTTTGGGATGCCGCCATTTCCGAGACTTCGCTTGAAGGCTCGCGTTTGGAAATAGAAAAAGTTCCGGCCTCTTTTTCGTGCGGAGCGTGCGGGGCCGAGTTATTTGGACGGGTGCTCAATACACCCGTTTGCGAAAAATGCGGCTCGCTCCTGCGCATTTCCGGAGGCAGAGAGATGGAAGTTTCTGGATTGGAGATCGATCAATGAGCAAGAAACTGGTCGAAATAAAGGCAAAAGTTCTCAGAAAGAACGACGAGCTCGCCGATGAACTGCGCCGGAAATTTCGTCGTCAAAACGTATTTGCGGTTAATCTCGTTTCGAGTCCCGGCTCGGGAAAGACCGCTTTTTTACAAGAAGTCCTCCGAAAACTTGGGCAGGGGAAAGCCCGCGCGCTTGTGGGTGATCTCGCCACCGAAAACGATGCCGCCAGGCTCTCGAGGTCGGGTGCCGAGGTTAGGCAAATTACTACCGGAACGACCTGCCATCTTGAGTCGGAAATGATCACGCGCTCGATAGAAGACTGGGATCTAAACGAATTCGAATACCTCTTTATCGAGAATGTAGGGAATCTTGTTTGCCCCGCAAGCTATGACCTTGGCGAGGCTTTGCGGGTTGTTCTGATTTCCGTTACCGAAAGCGAAGACAAACCGCTCAAGTATCCAACGATATTTAGCGCCGCCGATTGCGCGATCATTACCAAAACCGATATCGCCGAGGCGGTCGGGTTTGACAGGAAATTGGCGCATGCGAATATCGATGTCGTTCATCCCGGATTGCCGGTGTTCGAGTTGTCCGCCCGAACTGGCTGGGGAATGGACGAATGGATCGAATGGCTCGAAGCAAACCGGGCCGCGCTTGTAAATCACAATGCCGCGTTTGCCGGAAATGCAACGACTTGAGCGGGGATCACCGTGATTTCCCTCCCCGAGGCGGGTTTGCGTTAACACGGCCGACCCAAATGGAGTTGTTCTCGTTCGCCGGCCAAACCGATTTGTGACATCCTTCGATAGTTAATCGTTTCCGGGTTGGGAAAACGTTGAATCCGCTTGTCGGTAGTGCGATCATCACGTGGTCGCGTGTTTCGAACCCCTTTGAAAGTGCGTTCGGTATTGATGGCCGCGATTTGGCGAAAAGCATTCACCAATCAGGCCTGACCGGATTCGGAGATTTCTATGTGTTTGGCGATTCCAGGAAAGATTATCAGCATCGATACGCTCGAGCCCCCCTTCCGTGAGGGTCGCGTCGATTTCGGCGGCATCGTAAAAAATGTCAATCTTAGCTATGTTCCCGAGGCCGCCGAGGGCGAATACGTCCTCGTTCATGTCGGCTTCGCGGTCAGCGTTGTTGATGAAGAAGAGGCCGCAAAGGTTTTCGAATACCTCAAGGAAATGGGCGAGGTTGATGAACTCGAACCCCGGCAATAGTTTTTGTTGCGTTTCAACCAATAACTGCGCCGTCTGCCGGAGGGCAGTTTCAACAGCCCTTTTCAAATTCGCTTGGCAAGCAAAACCCTCATTCAAGTTTTTTCTTGAACTCAACTCATATTCCGATACAATCTTACGCAAATCGGGGTCCTGCCTTCAGCCCGCATTTCCGTTACAAAAACCGAACTCCGCATTTTGAAGTTCCTGGCAAAACTATGAACGACAACCAAAAGGATTTCGTGGAACTGGACAAAGACGTTTCCGCTTCTCCGCTTTGGAACGAGGATCTTGCGCCAACAACTCTGGCAGAAAGAACCTGGTCCACCTGGAACATCGCCGCGCTTTGGATCGGGATGAGCGTCGTAATAACCACCTACACGCTCGCCGGCGGCTTTATCGCCGCCGGGATGAACTGGTGGCAGGCGATGTTTACAATCCTCCTCGGCAACTGCGTCGTCCTGATCCCGATGATCCTCAATGCCCATGCCGGCACAAAATACGGCGTTTCGTTTCCCGTCCTTTGCCGATCGTCATTTGGAACAAAGGGCGCGAACATCCCAGCGATACTTCGCGCGATCGTGGCTTGCGGCTGGTTTGGGATACAAACGTGGATCGGCGGACAGGCAATCGATGCCCTTTTGTCCGCGATCTGGTCGGGCTGGAACGGCATCGATCAGGTGATACTCGGGAATCCGCTTCATCTTTGGTTCGCGTTTCTCTTCTTCTGGGGAATCCAGGTTTTTATCATCCTTCGCGGTATCGAGGGCATCAAGTACTTGGAATCGTGGTCGGCACCGTTGCTTTTGGTCGGCGGACTATTCCTTTTGATTTGGGCTAGTTCAAAAGCGGGCGGGATTGGAACCGTTTTGTCGAACACGGCGGCGCTTCAGCAGTCCAAGGCGGGATTTTGGACGGTTTTCCCCGGTGCCTTGACCGCTTCGGTGGGATATTGGGCGACGCTCAGTCTCAACATTCCGGACTTTACGCGCTACGCGAAATCCCAGCGTTCGCAAATGATCGGCCAGGCGATCGGGTTGCCGCCGACGATGACGGCCTTTGCGTTTATCGGTGTCGCCGTGACAAGCGCGACGGTGCTCATTTACGGCGAACCGATACCAAATCCCGTTGAGCTGATCAAGAAATTCGACAATTGGTTCGTGGTTCTTTTTTCGATGCTCGTGATATTCGTCGCACAGCTTTCGACAAACATGGCGGCGAATGTCGTGTCGCCGTCGAACGATTTCTCTAATCTCAATCCCAAGAAGATCTCATATGTTGCCGGCGGCTTGATAACCGCGGTGATCGGTATTCTTATGATGCCGTGGGAACTCATGTCTTCGGCCAGCGCCTACATCTTTACCTGGCTGATCGGATATTCGGGACTAATGGGAGCGATCGGCGGAATCATGATCGCGGATTATTATGTGCTCCGAAAGCGCGAACTCGATTTGGCAGCGCTTTTTGATTCTGAAGGCGAGTATTCCTTTGGAAACGGATTCAACATTAGCGCCGTTATAGCGCTCGTTGTCGCGATCGCTCCGGTGGTTCCCGGCTTTCTACATGCCGCCATGACCCCAAACGGCGCAGTCGAAAACCCCGGCCTGCTCGACACGCTCTATGTCTATGCATGGTTCGTCACCTTCGCGCTTGGTTTCACCGTCTATCTCGCGCTTATGAAACTGCTGCCTTCGATTACGGCAAGGCAGTAGCCATATGCGTACTCTTGGGACCGCAGAATTATCTGATCGCGATAGCCTGTATCAAAGGCGGATTCTCGGGACTCATGCTAAACCAAACATCGAACTTCCCGTTTTTGCACTCGATTGTGAAAGTGCCGCGCAATTGATTTTCGGCTCTTAGGTTTGTTGCCTTTACAAATTCGCCGACCTCCGCGAATTTCTCGGCAAAGTTTTTCTTCAGAATATCCGCCCTGTAATCCGGGAAAAAATTCTCGGCAAAAATGCCAGACTTTTCGGCCTTTTCCCAATCGTTCTCCAAAATTATCGAAACGAGTTCCGCCTGCCTCCTTTTAAGTATCTCCGATGGCGGCAACGTCCTTGGCGACAATCTTGCGGAGGTAAGAATCTTGTCCAGCACTTCGAGATTGACGGCCGCGACCGGCGAATAGGTTCGGTTTGCGAACGCAACGATGCCGATCCCGTACTCCGGCAAAAACCGCCATTGGCTTCCAAACCCCGGAAGCCCGCCGCTGTGTCCGACGTAAATTCTGCTGTCGCAGTCGCGGAGATAGTTCAACCCGTAAGCGTATGCCGTAAAGGCGGCGCATTTCCTCTCGCCATAAGCGAAATTCGGCAAGAACCCGCTGATCCGCCAGGGCATGTGCATCTCGCGCACCGAACTCCTTCTTATCGGGCCGGACTCATCTTCGTTTGACGGCGGCCAAGACGAAATGTGGAAACCGGCATATGACGAAAAGTCTTCGATCGATGTCAGCATTCCTCCCATTGCCCCCCAAGAACCGTCGGCCTTGTCATGCAGCAGTTCCTCTTCAGACCAATCCTCGTAAATCCAGCGGTATCCATGTGCGAGGCGTCCCTCGGGCACATCCGAATACTCCCAGTATGTCGAATTCATCCCGAGCGGCGTCCAGACCTTCTCGCGGATGTACTGCTGATACGGCTTTTTCGAGACGACCGTGATGATCCGACCGAGCAACGCAAATCCAAGATTCGCGTATTCATAGTTGATTCCAGGCGAATTCGACATCGAAGGAGATTCCCTGATCAGTTTCAAAAGCTCCTCGTCCGAGTCCGACAACTGCCTGTCTCCCCATGGATTATCCTCTGGAAACCCGCTGCCGTGCGTCAGAAGATGCCGGATTGTGATCGGAGGCGAATCTTTGGTTACATACTTCAGGGCCTTCATTTCCGGGATATATTGTTCGACCGGATCGTCCAGGTTCAATTTGCCGTCGTCGCGCAATGCCAAAATCGCCATCGCGGTAAAGGATTTGCTCATCGATGCGATTCTGAAAACAGATTTTGGCGTTACGGGCGTCGTTTTCTTGATATCCGTATAGCCATAACTTCCGGTATGAACCAATTTTCCATCCACGATCACGCCATAGGCGAGACCCGGAATGTGGTTCTGAGTCATCCAGTTTCTGTAGATCCCATCGATCGCGGGATAGGTTTCCTCAATCCGCTTTAACCTTTCGGGGTCGTTGAATGCGGCCGGTTTGTGCCCGGAATCGTAGGATTGGGCCGGGGCGACGAACGATGCCGTCAACAAGATCAAAAACGCTGCGAAAGTTCTCATAGTTTTCTCCGGGGTATCGATGCTCGCATATACGGCAAAAATCGATGACGTGGAACGCAATCGGGTTCGGACTGTTCAGTAATTGTTTCTTGAACCAAACCCGCTTCTGAAATATGATGATGCCCCCAGATTTATAACCCCGGGGATGGAACAATTTCAATGAGATACGAAACAATTCAGAACTTTTATGACGGTTCCTTTGTGCCAAGCTCGGCCGAAAATCACCTCGAAGTGGTGTCTCCAATCGATGGTAGTCCGCTTTCAAAGGTACCGCTTTCGACGGCCGCGGAACTCGATAAGGCAGTAGCTTCGGCGGCGGCGGCCTTCCCCGCATGGGCCGGTCTTCCGATCAAGGAGCGCGTGCAGGTCTTTTTTCGGTATCGAAATCTTCTTGAGAAATACTCGGATGAATTGACGGCGCTTGTCGCGGAGGAAAACGGCAAAACCCTGGACGAGGCGAAGGCCGAGGTCGATAAATCCATCGAGCTGACTGAATTTGCCGTGTCGCTCCCGCAACTCGTCGGAGGAGAGATTCTCGAAGTCTCGCGCGGCGTCGAGTGCCGCACGGAACATTATCCATTGGGAGTAGTCGCGTCGATTACCCCGTTTAACTTCCCGCTGATGGTTCCGAACTGGACGATTCCAAACGCGCTCGCATTGGGTAACACGATGGTTATGAAACCATCGGAAATGGTTCCGCTTTCGGTTCAAAGGGTTGCCGAACTTCTTTCCGAGGCAGGGCTGCCGGATGGAGTTTTCAACGTCGTGAATGGCGGTCGGGAGATAGTTGAGGCGATTTGCGATCATCCGGGAATCGAGGCCGTCAGCTTTGTCGGCTCGACGCGGGTTGCAAAACTCGTTTACCAGCGCGCGACCGGCAATTTGAAAAGGGCGGTCGCACTTGGCGGCGCAAAAAACCATCTGATCGTTTTGCCTGACGCGAACCCGGCGATGACGGCCGAGAATGTCTGCGCGTCGATGTCGGGTTGCGCCGGACAACGCTGCATGGCGGCCTCGGCGATGGTCGCGGTTGGCGATGTCGGAGATATCATCGATAGGATTTGCGACGAGGCGAGAAAGGTGGTGCCGGGAGAGAATCTTGGCGCGGTGATATCGCAGGAAGCCAAGGATCGTATCGAGGGTTATATCGATCAAGCTGAACGGGACGGGGCAAAGATCCTTGTCGATGGACGCGGCGCTTCTGTTGCAGGGAAAGAAGGCGGAACCTATGTCGGTCCGACCGTCATCGATTACGTCACTCCGGAGATGTCGGTCGCGAGGGAAGAAATTTTTGGTCCCGTAATTTCGATCTTGCGTACCGCGAACATCGATGAGGCGATCGCGATCGAAAACTCAAACCCCTATGGAAACGCCTCTTCCGTTTACACTTCGAGCGGAGGGATGGCGAGATATGTGATGGAAAGGGCTTCAGCGGGAATGATCGGCGTAAACATCGGCGTTCCCGTGCCCCGCGAGCCATTTTCATTTGGCGGCTGGAACGAATCGAGGTTCGGGTCGAATGATATAACCGGTAAGAGTTCGATTGAGTTTTGGACCAAGCTAAAAAAGATCACTACAAAGTGGAACGCCGAGGCGCGTATCAATTGGATGAGTTGATTGGTCCGTCCATATTGATTATCGAGTCTGGACCAACGCAAAGGCGCGAGTCGTTTGCATAAAACAAAATTGAGGCGGCAACAGGATATCGTCACGGCCTCTGAGGAATTTGAGATGAAAATCGTTTTGAGAATTGCGGCTTCGGTTTCGATTGGAACCGTCTTGTTTTTTGGTTACGGCCTGAAGGGATCGACGCAGAGCAAAGACCTGACGGCGAGTCAGAAATTCAAGAACATCAAGGTTCTAAAGGACATGCCGGCGGAACACATGGGCAAGGTGATGAGCATGATGGCGGCGAGTCTTGGCGTCGATTGCGACTTCTGCCACAAGGGCGAGGATTTCGCGGCTGAAGGCAACGAGCATAAAGATACCGCCCGGGAAATGCTCGAAATGACGTTCGCATTGAACAAACAGTATTTTCGCGGAAGACCCGAGATCAATTGCAACACCTGCCATCACGGCATCGCTCATCCACAGCCCGGATTTCCGTTGGAACCGCCGGTAGCAAGACCGCCGCGGCCCAAGCAACCCGAGACCAAACCCACGGCCGAGGAAATCGTCGCCAAATTCAAGAAAGCGGTTGGAACTCCGGATTCCGGCGGTCGATACATAACGGCGGTAAGGATTGAACCATCCGGCAAATCAGAAGCCGAGCAGATCTGGATAAAGGGCGAAAAGATGCGCGTCGAAACCGCATATCCCGACGCCGTAGTCACCGATGGTTATGACGGTGCGAATTCGTGGAAAAAATCAGGCGCGGAAATGGTCGAGATCAGGAAAACCGAGGCCGATTACATCAAGAGCGAGGCGCTCATGTATTCGGGAAAGCTGATTGATTCCTACACAAAACTCGACTTCCGCTTCCTTGACAAGATCGACGGCCGCGAGGCTTACATGGTGATCGCCACAACTGCCGATAACATGCGAGACCGGCTCTATTTTGATGTTGAAACCGGATATCTGATCAGGCGGATGGCGACAACGCCAACCGTTCTCGGCACCCACGTCGTGCAAACGGATTATTCGGATTTCAAAAAATACGGCGGATTTGCCGTTCCGCGTACGACAAAGTTCTCGATGCCGCATGTTTATTGGACACGCAAAATCAAGAAGGTAAAGGTTGGCGCTTCGATCGATGATTCCAAGTTTGTGAAATAGGAGATGATATGTCGCGAGTAATTCGATGCGGGCTGATTCAGGCCCACAACGCCGCACCGGTGGATGCACCGATTGAGGAAATCAAGAAAATCAATCTCGACCTGCAAATGAAGATGGTCGATGAGGCCGCCGAGAAGGGGGTTCAAATTCTTTGTTTTCAGGAGATTTTTACGACCCCCTATTTCTGCGCGGAACAAACGACGCGCTGGTATGACTCGGTAGAGGCGGTACCGGACGGACCAACCGTCAAATTCATGCAAACGGTTGCAAAGGAAAAAGGCATGGTAATCATCGTGCCGATTTACGAGGAGGAGATGTCGGGTGTTTATTACAACACCGCCGCCGTTATCGACGCCGATGGCTCCTATCTTGGCAAATACCGAAAAACGCACATACCGCATGTCGCACCCGGTTTTTGGGAAAAGTTCTATTTTCGTCCCGGAAATCTCGGTTACCCTTGTTTTGATACCGCCTTTGCGAGAATTGGTGTTTATATCTGCTATGACCGCCATTTTCCGGAAGGCGCGAGGGCGCTTGGGTTGAACGGGGCGGAGATCGTATTCAATCCCTCGGCGACCGTTGCCGGGCTTAGCGAATATCTCTGGAAGCTGGAGCAGCCGGCACACGCCGCCGCCAACGGGTACTTCGTCGGTGCGATCAACCGGGTCGGTCACGAACAGCCGTGGGATATCGGCGAGTTTTATGGCCAGAGCTATTTCTGCGACCCGCGCGGCCAGATTATCGCCGAGGCTTCGAGGGACAAGGATGAACTTGTCGTAGCTGATCTCGACATGGATCTAATCCGCGAAGTCAGGAATACCTGGCAGTTTTTCCGTGACAGACGTCCCGATCTTTACGGGCCGTTGGTGGAAGAATAGAAAATCCGGCACCGAATCTCCCGAAGGCTCGCTCGACTCATGATCGGGCCTTGGTTTTTGTAGAATTGTTTGCGCAAAAACCCGCAGTTTCTCGTTCTTTTGTTGGAGGGAGTTATGAAATATTCCGTGCTTGTTTTTCTGCTTTTGTTTTCCGGTGTCGCTTTCGCGCAGACACCGACCGAGATCGAACGTGATTTGGTTCGCCTCTATGGCGATGTTGAGAAGTACTCTTCCTATAGCGGTTCATACAGCGAGGAACGAGAGGAAAGCCTTTACAAGGCAAATGACGCGTTTAAGGCGGGTCTGCTCAAGGCGACCGCGAAAAACCCTTCGGTTTTGAGGCATTCGTTCCCCGAGCTATCCGAACAAATCGTTATCACCACCTCGCCCGACGGCAAGTTCAGGGCATATTCATGGGATCAGCTTTCTGGCGGAACGATGCACTTCTATGATGTCGTGTATCAGTATGAGTCGGGCGGTCGCGTTTATTCGTCATCGACCGAGGGATTTGAGGGAGATCCGCTGGGATTTGTAAACAGCATCTACGATGTTGATTTGCCGTCCGGGAGGATTTACCTCGTCGTTACGACATCAGTCCTTTCTACAAGTCTTCGCGGACAGTCGGTAACTGCAGTCAAGGTGAAGAGAGGCCAGATTTCCGAAGATGTCGCGGTCTTCAAAACCGGATCCGGTATGCGGGGTTCGATCGGGTTCGCATATGACTTCTTCTCGGTGGTCGATCGTGAGGAGCGCCCTGTAAAACTGTTCGATTACGATTCAAAGTCAAAAATCCTTTCGTTTCCTGTGGTAATCGAGGACGAGGCGACACCGCAAGGTCGAGTAACCGACAGACGGATCAAATACGCATTGCAAAACGGAATTTTTGTTAAGTCGAAATAGTTTGTGACGTTTCAAAGTAGATAAAAATGCAAGAGCGAGAAAAATATTCCTCGGGGCGAAAATGGGAATCGGTCGTAGGTTATTCGAGGGCGGTTCGAGTCGGAACGCGCATCTATGTTACCGGCACAACCGCCACCGATGACGAAGGCAATGTCGTCGGCCCGGGAGATGCGTATGCGCAGGCCGTTCAAACCATTCGCAACATTTCTAAGGCGCTTGAGGCGCTTGGCGCCGGTTTGGAACATGTCGTGCGCACGCGGATGTTCGTCACCGATATTTCGCGTTGGGAAGAATATGGAAAAGCGCATGGCGAGTTTTTCGGAGAGATAATGCCCGCGACCACAATGGTAGAGGTATCGGCACTGATCGATCCCGCAATGCTGATCGAGATTGAGGCTGACGCCGAGCTTTGATTTTGGGGTGCGCCTTCTTTTCCAACATCCTGGCTTCGTTGCCTAGCCCCCGGAACTCGCCGTTGACCACATTCATGGGCGAGATCACAACAGTTTCCGCAAAACCATTTGATTACTGGTTTGACTTCTCCTGCTTCCTTTCGTCTGACAAAGTTTGGGTTAAATCTTCCAAAAACAATTGTTTTCGGTTAGAATTCCCGCACATTCCTTCGAATAATGAGTGATTACAAAACCACATTGCATGAATCGGAAATCGAATCCAATTTCGCACCGATAGACCCATTGATGACCGGCGCCGAGGTGCTTCTTGAGGCGAATCGCTGCATTTACTGTTTCGACGCCCCGTGTACAAAGGCTTGCCCGACTCATATCGATGTTCCCGGCTTTATAAAGCGAATCGCTTCGGGAAACTTGAAGGGCGCGGCGAGGGTAATACTTGACGCAAACCCGATCGGCGGGAGCTGCGCAAAGGTTTGTCCGGTCGAAGTGCTATGCGAGGGAGCGTGCGTTGAGAAAACGCTTGTCGCAAAGCCGATCGAGATCGCAAGACTCCAGCGTTACGCGACCAGACACGGCGGTTCCAAGGAACTGTTTGCCGTAAAGCCTTCAAACGGCAAGACGGTCGCGGTTATCGGCTCTGGTCCAGCCGGTCTTTCATGCGCCGCCTATTTGGCAAGAAACGGCTGCTCCGTCACGGTTTTTGAGAAACATTCGGTTCCCGGTGGACTGAATTCGCACGGAATGGCGGAATACAAATTGACGCGTGCGCAATCGATTGAAGAAGTCGAGATGATAGCCGCGCTCGGTGTCGAGTTTCGCGTCAACACGAGAATCGTCGGATCGGAGGAGGAAGAAAGCGAAGGGAATGTTTCGTTTGAGCGGATTCGCGACGAGTTTGACGCCGTTTTTATTGCTATCGGGCTTGGCGCAACGAGAAACCTTTCGATTCCGGGCGAAGATCTTGAAGGCGTTTACGAGGCGCTTGATTTCATCGAAAGAATCAAGAATAGAAACTGGAGCGAGATTCCGTTGGGGCGGACAATCGCGGTCGTCGGCGCTGGCAACACCGCGGTCGATGTCGTCACGCAGGCGAAGCGGCTCGGCGCCGAGCGCGTTATGATGGTTTACCGCCGGACTAGAAATGATATGTCCGCATTCGACTACGAGTACGAGCTCGCAAAGAGCGATGCGGTCGAATTTGTTTGGGATGCGACGCCGGTTGCGGTTACGGGAAATGGAAGAGTCGAAAAACTTCTCTGCCGTCACAGCAAATCCAATGAAGAATTCGAGATTTCATGCGACATGCTTATAAAGGCAATCGGACAGGAACGAAGAGACGGATTTCTGAATTCGATCGGTGTTGCGACAGATGATCGCGGACATGTCGCTGTCGATAATGAATTGCGAACATCCCTCGAAGGCGTATTTGCCGGCGGCGATTGCGTTAATGGCGGTTCGGAAGCGGTTGATGCCGCACAGGCCGGGAAGAAAGCGGCCTCGGCCATTCACAAATCCTTGTTTGGCGAGGAACTCGAGCTTGCGGGATTGTAAGGTTTTTCGTTGGCTTTATGGACTCTTCCCTGTTTGCGACCAGCCGGCTCAGTGCTGGCTTCGGTTCCTAATTGTTGCGTAACCCTAAGACTTCAAACACTGTTTTCATATCGAGAATATGGCAGACTTAACGACAAATTTTGCAGGGATCAAATCACCAAATCCGTTTTGGCTCGCTTCGGCTCCACCGACAAATATGGGTTCGATGGTTGAACGCGCCTTTGACGCCGGATGGGGCGGAGCCGTTTGGAAGACGCTCGGCGAACCCATAGTGAACGTCTCCTCGCGTCTTGCGGCGATCGATAACGGCGCCAACCGAATGCTCGGTTTGAATAATATAGAGCTGATTACCGACCGACCGCTTGAGGTCAATCTCCGCGAGATCGCGGAATGCAAAAAGAAGTATCCAAACAATGCGGTAATCGTCTCGTTGATGGTTGAATCAAAGAAAGAGGCGTGGCAGGAAATCGTAAAAAAGGCACAGGATACGGGCGCCGACGGATTCGAACTCAACTTTGGCTGTCCTCATGGGATGAGTGAAAGGGGAATGGGCGCCGCGATGGGCCAGGTTCCCGAATACACATGCATGGTTACCGAATGGGTCAAGGAAGTATCCGAACTTCCCGTGATCGTTAAGCTTACGCCAAACGTAACCGACATACGCCCGCCGGCACGCGCCGCGGTAAACGGCGGAGCCGATGCCCTGAGTCTGATCAACACGATCAACTCAATTATCGGAGTCGATGTCGATACGATGATTCCCTATCCAAACGTAAACGGGATGGCCGCGCATGGCGGCTACTGCGGTCCGGCGGTAAAACCGATCGCGCTAAACATGATTTCCGAACTCGGTCGTGAAGAAGCGGTGAACGTTCCGATCAGTGGAATCGGCGGCATATCGACTTGGAGGGATGCGGTAGAGTTTCTTTTGCTTGGCGCTTCAAACGTGCAGGTTTGCACGGCGGTGATGCATTACGGCTATCGAATCGTTGAAGATCTTATCGAAGGGCTTGAAAACTATCTCGATGAAAAGGGTTTTCAATCCGTCGGCGAAATCGTCGGGAAATCCGTCGAGCGCGTAACCGATTGGGGCCATCTCGATTTGAACTTCAAGACTGTTGCAAGAATCGATCATTCGAAATGCGTTCAATGCAATTTGTGCCATATCGCCTGCGAGGACGGCGCCCACCAATGCATCGATCTTGTTGAAATTGATTCGCGTGTGCTTCCCGTGGTTGATGAGGAGGAATGCGTCGGATGCAATCTTTGCTCGCTGGTTTGTCCCGCGCCGGGCTGCATCACTATGACACGCGTCGATGATTCGACCGAAACACGTTCGTGGAAACAGATGATGGGCTAGGTGTCTTTATGCGTCTTTTCAAGAAGATTTCCATTATTTTGTTCCTTGCCGGCATCGCCCAGAGTCTTGCGATTCCCGTATTTCCGCAATCTCGACCAAGAGCGAGAGACTTGGGTCTGCAACCCGGCATTCTCCAACCCGGCAAGCTCAACGCCATCACAGATGTCGACGGCGTTCTCGTCGGACACAAAACGATCATCCGCGACTCAGACATACGCACGGGAGTCACCGCGGTGTTGCCCCATTCCCGAAACCTGTTTCGCGAAAAGGTGCCGGCGGCGGTGTTTGTCGCAAACGGCTTTGGCAAGATCGCCGGAACGACGCAGATCGAAGAACTTGGCGAGATCGAAACCCCGATACTGCTTACATCGACATTGGCGGTTCCAAAAACGGCCGATTTTCTTCTCGACTACATGCTCTCGCTCGAAGGGATGTCGGATGTTCGTTCGATAAATCCGATCGTTGCCGAGACGAACGACGGTTTCCTAAACGACATTCGCGGAAGGCATATCGCCCGCGAGGACGTGCTTGAGGCGATAAAAGCGGCCTCGACCAATTTTGAGGAAGGTTCGGTTGGCGCCGGTACGGGCACCGTGGCATTCGGTTTCAAAGGCGGAATCGGCACTTCTTCGAGACGTTTGCCCGAAAAGCTCGGTGGGTTTACGGTCGGGGTTTTGGTGCAGACAAACTTCGGCGGCGTGCTTGCGATCGACGGTGCTCCGGTTGGACGAGAACTTGGAAAGTATTACTTGAAGGAGTTTGTCGAAGCACGAACGAATAAGGCCCAAGCCACAACGGCACCAAACATCTCCGCAAAAATCGGCGCCCCCGATGGCAACGCCGATGGTTCGATCATCATCGTTATCGCAACCGATGCCCCACTTGATGCACGAAACTTGAAACGTCTGGCGCATCGTTCGATATTCGGCCTCGCCCGCACAGGCGCCTCGGGTACAAACGGAAGCGGTGACTATGCGATCGCGTTTTCAACCGGCAATTCCACACCTCTCAAAAACGACGCCGTCTCGCCGCTTTTCCACGCCGTTATCGAAGCGACCGAAGAGGCGATCTACAACAGCCTTTTCAAAGCTACCACGATAGAAGGCTTTCAAAACCATAGGGCCGAAGCGCTCCCGATCGACAAAACCGTCGAGATTCTCAAGAAATACAAACGAATCCCCTAGAAACGCGCGCCCACGGGGATATCTCCGTTCGCCAACCCTCTCGATCTTCGCGTCCGCAGGAAAGTTTTTTCGCTTTTCTTGAAACTTCCCGCAACACCTCGGCGTACTCAATTCTGACCAAAATCCAAAATTAGTCATAATCTGAATGAGCGCAACTGCCAAAAGAAAAAGGGAAACCAGGGAAGCGATTCTCGATGCGACGGACAAACTGCTCGCCCAATACGGCTATTCGAAGATGACGATCGATGATATAGCCGCAGCGGCAGGAATTGGGAAAGGCTCGGTCTACCTTCATTTTCCGAGCAAGGTCGAGATCGCCCTTTCGCATGTCGATCGCATCATCGAAAGGCTGTGCGAACGACTTATTGCGATTCGCGATAGCGGAAAAGAACCGGAGACCAAAATACGCGAAATGCTTTTTGAACGCGTTTCGTTTCGATTTTCGAGCGTCCAGCATTACACGGAAGGAATCAATGAACTTCTTTCCAGCATTCGCGCGGATTTGCTTGAAAGGCGCCGAAGACACCACGCCGAAGAGGCGCGGCTTTTTGCATCGGTGATCGAGGAAGGCATCGAAAAGGGCGTGTTCGCCAAGGCCGACGCCATGGAAACCGCGATGAGCCTGATAGTTGCGACAAATTCGCTTTTGCCATTCGGGTTATCGACCGCGGAACTGGGGCTGAGAAAGGAGATCGAAGACAGGGCAAAAGCATTGTCGGATCTGCTTTTGAGTGGGCTCAGAGCATGATTCTCGAAAGGTCCTGGCAAGTAAACTTCCTGATTTGAGGCCAATATAAGAAGTCGTTACTGCAGGAAAAAGTGCGATTGGAAGGGCTTGACGGTTCGACAAGAAGAAAGACGCCTGCCGGCGTGTTCGGCAAGAGGCAAAGTTTCTTGGTCACAGCTGCTAAGTATCTGGAGTGTTGAGGTGGATGTAATGAAAGGGGCCGACCTTGTTCCCCTGACGCACAAGGCGACAGGGATCTTGGAGGTTTCAACAGAAGTTCAAATTGGAAGCCGATTATATCTTTGAAACGAACTATCAGAGGGGACTCTGACTTGGAACCTGGAACCTGGAACTTGGAACTCTGTATTAAAGCGCCCCACCAAATTTGGAAAGGAGAAGCAACATGAGGTTAATTGCATGCATATTTTCGCTGTTATTCGGTATTTTCGTAATCGGCAATATCGTGATCGTCGCGCAGGAGGTGCCGGTAAAAATTTCGCAAAAGGATCGCGAGGGAGCGATTAAATCGCTTTCAGAGAATATCAAGCGATCATACGTTTTCCCGGACGCGGCCGAGAAAATCGCGGCGAAACTAAAGGCAAACGCCGCAACCTACGCCTCGATCGACGAAGGCGCGGCACTCGCCGAAGCGCTGACAAGGGATATTCAGTCGATCAATGGAGACAAGCATTTGCGGGTTCGATTTTCTCCCGAGGTGCTTCCCGAAAGAAAAGAGATTTCAGAACCCTCTGCCGAAGAAATCAAGGAACGTGTAGCTTTCATGAAGCGCGTCAATTTCGGGTTTGAATCGGTCAAGAGGCTCGATGGCAACATCGGCTATATCGAATTGCGCGGATTCATGGATCCCGCAATGGGCGAAAACACGGTAGCGGCCGCGATGGATTTTATCGCCAATACCGATGCTCTGATATTTGACCTCAGGCGAAACGGCGGTGGAGACCCGGAAATGGTTCAGCTTATCTGCTCGTACTTTTTTGGCGACGATCCCGTCCATCTCAACGACCTGTACTGGCGAGAAGGCGACCAAACCAAAGAATTTTGGACAACGCCAAAGGTTCGGGGTGCGAAATATCTCGGCAAGGACATTTATATCCTAACAAGCTCCAGAACCTTTTCCGGTGCCGAGGAGTTCTCATACAATCTCAAGAATTTGAAGCGAGCCTCGATAGTTGGGGAAACGACCGGCGGAGGAGCGCATCCGGGTGGTTTTTTCAGACTCGGCGATCATTTCAGCGCCTTTATCTCTACAGGAAGAGCGATCAATCCGATCACCAAGACGAATTGGGAAGGAACAGGGGTCAAACCCGATGTCGAAACCTCGGCAGACGCGGCATACAACACCGCTTACCTTCAAGCCATAGAGAAATCTTTGAAGGGAACGGTTGATCCCGACCTCAAACGAGCGCTTTCAGATCTGGCTGAAAGACTAAGGAAGGAATTGGGCAAAGGCGCCAAGTAGGTCCATTAAAAGTCTAAAAATACGAAGCCGGTCGAGAATCCATAGACCGAAAAAGGGCTCCGAAGCCGTCGCTTCGGAGCCCTAAATTCTTATAGTCGATTCGAATCCCTTTTCACGAATTGCATATAGGGAATCCGGTGTCGATCACAGACCGCTTGCAAAAAACGGTTACCGCAACCCGATTCCCACATGCTCGGCGGAAAATACTGCCCGCCACTTTTATAGGAATTTCGGATTCTGGATCGAGAATAAGCGTTTCCGGAAACCCCGGTAAAAATCAGATGCCCCATCCTGAAAACATCCGAATTTCCCTCCGCCGGAAAATCTTTCAATGTACCGAGAATACCACTCGGAACAGCAAAATCAAGGTTTTTTTGACGACGATCACGAAAATGCGCGGTCGAAAAGTAAAATCATTTGCCCCAATAATGTCGTATCTTCCCTTCCAACAACGGGAAAGGGACATATTCGACCTGCCTTCCGGATTCGCGAAGTTTTTCAACCATCCGCAACCCGCCATCCGCGTTTCGCGTATGAACGATGATCATCGAAGCACGATTCAAATCGACATTTTCCGCAAGCCATTCGGCAACCGCATAACCCGTGCGATGGAAATCCTCGTGATCGTTCGATTCGTAATGATGCGGCAAAAGATCATGATCGAGGAAAATCACATCGTATGGCCCCTCCTTCAAAAGGTCCTTCGCTTCCTCGACCGTCATCGCGTATTCAACTTTGTCTCCCTTGAACCGATCCCGAAAATAGCGATGCCGGCGCTCATCGTCATCAAGAACGAAGACATCCAAAGGCTCGCGGCCGGCGTTCAAATCGGCCAAACCCAGCTTGATCAAAATACTCTGTATGAGTCCCATAAATTCCCGCAAACAAACATTCTGGAATGCTTGTTTCATTCTATATGAAACAAACAAATACAAGGATTCACGTCTTCCGTATCGGCGATAAAGAGCGCCCTTACAAAGTTTAGACAAACGAATCTCAAGTGAGCATTCTTTCAAAAAATCAAACGGCTGTAAATCCCGCCTGATCGCGCGCGGAATATCGAACGATTGCAAGTTTTATACGGTAACTGCGATTCCCCGCATTACCGGCCGCCGGCCGGTCAAAATCCG
>JAWKHN010000021.1:0-52164 GCA_041394795.1 Pyrinomonadaceae bacterium
TTTTTGTCGTAACCGTGAATTCCTCTGCCGGAAACTTCTGGAGCAGCAAATTCGGCAAATCCCAGAGATTCTTGAAGTCCACAGGCAGTTGAACTGAATTCAGGCGCAATCTGCCATCTGCCGGAAACTGAAATGCCCATTCGGCTTTTGGGTTTGCCTGCCACTGCCATTGAAGTCCCACTTGTGAATCACTGAATTCGTCAGAGTCGGGAGGGGTTGATATGGGATAGCTTTTGCCTACGCTTGGTTTTCTATAACCGAGCACCGGTTCGCCAACTCCATCGCCATCGTCATCATTTCCTATAACCGGAAAACCGTTCTTCCATCGCATCGGCTGGAGATGCAAGATGCGGCCATAAGCGCCCTTGTCCTGAAAGTGCAGAAACCAATCCTCACCCGACCGAGTGGAAACCCACGCTCCTTGATGCGGCCCGTTTACGCTGGTAGTGCCCTGCGAAAGGACGACCCGGTTTTCGTAGGGTCCGTAAATGTTTTTGGAACGCAAAACGAGTTGCCAGCCCGTGGACACACCGCCGGCCGGGGCAAAGATATAGTAATAACCATCACGTTTGTAGAGTTTTGGTCCCTCTACCGTTGGATGGTCGTCATGTCCATCAAAAACGAGGACGCCATCGTCTAGAAGACGCGTACCGTCTTCACTCATTTTCGAAATGATCAGGACACTTTTGAAGCCTGCGCGGCTACCGGCAAACGCGGAAATCAGATAAGCGTTTCCGTCGTCGTCCCAAAGCGGACAGGGGTCAATCCAACCCATGCCTGGCTTGACCAGAACCGGTTCGGACCAGGCACCCGCCGGATCTGTCGTCCTTGTCATATAAATCCCAAAATCAGGATCGGGATAAAAGATGAAGTACTCGCCGTTGTGATAACGAATGGCGGGAGCCCAAACACCGCTACCATGACGCGGCTTCTCAAACAAATCGTATGGTTTTTGGTTGGTAAATACGTAATTTATCAAGCGCCAATTGACCAGATCTTTTGAATGCAAAATCGGAAGACCGGGCGAAGCATTGAAACTCGATGCGGTTAAATAAAAGTCATCACCGACTCGAATCGCATCCGGATCCGAATAGTCAGCATGGAGAATCGGATTTCGATATGTTCCGTCGCCATTGTCCGAAGTCCAAACGCTCGACACGAAGTTGCTCTGCGAATAGACGTCAAAGGCGGAGATGTAACCAACTCCAACCAGCAGGATTGCGGCAAACACCAAGTTGGAAGTAGGTCGAAAAAGGAGTGCGTCAAACATAAGTTCATCCACAGTCATGCACGAGTAAAAAGGGCGTTACAGACCGGTTTCCGAAAGGGGTGTCGGGCACCCGAGTCAAAGATTGGTAGCAGTGCGGTGAGAAACTCAAACGGCTTCGATCTCAGTCATTGCGGTCTGCAGGCAAGCATGCCAGATAGTTTCGCGCTTTTGCAGCAACCGTCTCGTAATCGCCCCTTCTGATCGCATCAAAATCCACCAAATCCGTCCCAACACCGACCGCGCAAGCACCGGCAAGGAAGAAGTCACCGATCGTCTCAAGGGAAACGCCCCCGGTTGGCATCATCTCGATTTGCGGGAACAACGTCTTTAATGTCCGCAAATATTTCGGACCACCCAGAGCATCGCACGGAAAGACCTTTACACAATCCGCGCCCGCTTTCCACGCGGACAAAACCTCGGTAGGTGTCAAAGCGCCGGGCATGACGGCAACGTCAGCTTCCCGGCAATACTTTACGGTTTCGGCATCAAACGCCGGACTGACGATAAACTGCGCTCCGGCCTCGACACATTGTTTGGCCGTTGAACGATCAAGCACCGTACCCGCACCCAGCAAAACATTAGGAAGCGAATCGCGCAATTCGGCGATCAGGTCGCAGGCATTCGGAACCGTCATCGTGATTTCAAATACACTGATACCGCAGTCCGACAAGACGCCTATCGCAGCTCGCGCTTCGTCCGTCGAACGCGTGCGAACTACCGGGACAAGTTTCTTCTTAAAAATTCGTTCCAAAACCTGGGTTTTATTCATCGCATGCCCTATCGAATAAGCCTCAAGATGCACCCAGGTTGACCTGTTCAAGTTTCGGGGCCAGAAGGTGCATTATCAAAAGCGCGGTCAAATAGGCCGACCCCGCGATTATGAAAATCGTGAGATAGTTGCCGTCCGGGAAGGCCTCGGATTTTGTGGATTCGAGAATCAAACCGACTGTCGAAGCGATAAGCATTCCGCCGATCGACCCCGCCATTCCGCCGATTCCAACAACAGAGCCAACTGCTTGCTTTGGAAACATATCCGAAGCGAATGTGAAGATATTCGCCGACCAGCCCTGATGCGCCGCGGCTGCGAGACCGATTAAAAGCACCGAAACCCAAAGGTTTTCAGTGATTGATGCATAAACGATCGGAACCACGCACAATGCGCAGATCAGCATCGCCGTTTTTCGCCCCGCATTTACGGTCCAACCGCGCTTGATCAGATTGGACGACAGCCAGCCGCCGCCGATCGAGCCGACATCGGCGATCACGTAGATAACGATCAAAGGCAAACCCAACTGCAAAATGTTCAAATGAAATTTCGCATGGAGAAACTTTGGCAGCCAGAAAAGATAAACCCACCAGATTGGATCGGTCATAAACTTTCCGATTGCGAATGCCCAAGTTTGGCGATGCGGAATCAGTCTTGCCCAGGGAATTTTTGGCAAGGGGGGTTCGTTGTCCGATTGAATGTAATCGAGTTCAGCCTTGGAGAGTTTTGGATGTTCTTCGGGGGTGCGATACGTCATCAGCCAAAATCCCAGCCAAATAAATCCCAAAGCTCCGGTGATTACAAAAGCCCATTGCCATCCGTAATTTACGGCGATAAATGGAACACTCAAAGGAGCAAGAATCGCACCGACGTTTGAACCCGAATTAAAGATCCCGGTAGCCAATGCCCTTTCCTTTTTTGGAAACCATTCGGCAACCGTCTTGATTGCTGCCGGAAAGTTGCCGGCTTCTCCAAGGCCGAGCGTGAATCGAGCGATTCCAAAGCCGAACGCGGAACGGGCCAAGCTGTGTCCCATCGCGGCAACCGACCAGAAAATAATGGCAAACGAAAATCCTTTGCGGGTACCGAACCGATCCATCAGATTTCCAACAACCAGCAGACCGATCGCATAAGCCGCTTGAAAGGCGGTGTTTACAAAACCGTATTCGGCTTCGTTCCAACCGATTTGCGTCTTGAAAGTCTCATCTGTGGCCAGAATTCCCAACACCTGGCGATCGACATAATTGATGGTTGTGGCGAAAAACAACATTGCACAAATCAACCAGCGATAATGTCCGATTTTGGCGACTATGCCGTCGTCGTGGTGAACGGCTTCGGCCGCTGACTCGAGCGCGCTTGAGCCTGTACCGAGGGGAGGAGCAATAGAATCGGTCGTCGGCTCGGTTATTTTTTCAAATGCTTCGTCTCTTTCGTTCATCGGTTCGTCCTCGGTTTATTGCAGTTGGTTTCAAATTAGACTCGACCGGATTGAAACCAAAGCGGTCTATTGCGTTCGAAACGCTTTACTACAAACTCAAAATATCCGGAGCACTATAATCGTGTCCTTCAATTTGAAAAGAAATTTGCGGAAATCCGGGTGTTTTCGTCAAGTACTCGATTCCGTCATCGATTGCCAAAACGGTTTCTTCTGCTTTTGCTCCTGTGATCGTTGGATTCCAGGCAAAGGCCTGGCAATCAGCTACCTCTTCCGTGCTTTTCGGGTGGATCACCCATTCGCGCGATTTATAGCCGGTTGCGCCGCCTTGGTGATGGAGATTTATCTCATTCGGGAAATTCTGCTCCGCATAAGCGTCGCTGGCGATTTGGTACAAGTCGCTTCCTGAAACTCCTTTCCTTGTTGCGGAAAGCAGCTTGGCAAAAACGTAACCAGTCGCTTCGTTCCTTCTTTTCAGTTCGGCGGGAACTTCGCCGATACATATCAAACGACTCAAGTTGGCGATCAAACCCTCGCGTTTACCGCAGACGACGACCATCAATACCTTTCTCCAAACATTCTCTTTTGGAACCGGATGGCGATACTTTTCTATCCTTTCGTCGGTCGCGACCAAACTCACAATCGGAACAATCCCGAACTGTTGCAGAGCGATACAAAGCTTGTTGGAGATTGCCGTTTCACTTTCGCCGGCTTCGAAGGTGCTTATCGCATTCAGGATCGCGATCCCCGCATCGGCGCACAGCCTTCGATAACGATTAATTTCCGCAACCGTTAGAACATAACGGCATTTTGCAATCAAGCCTTCTATCGGCTGGAGCTGTTGATGCAAATAGAGATCTGAAGCAATTCTCTGATCATTTCCGAGCACTTCACGCGCTTTTTGAATGACAACTTCAAACGAAAGTTTCTCGCGCTGCCATTCCATCTCAACGGGTTCAAAATGCTCGCTTGAAATCTCTTCGTCAAAGAGCCTCGGCAACTCGATATTGTTTGCCAGAGCGAATCGTTTGCCGTCTCGTCTGATCAAAAGATAACTGGTCCCATTCTCCTTGTTCAGATCAACGCCGTTGGAACCGCCTCCAGTTGCCCAGGCAAAGTTATGCTGTGCGTTTAGAAGCAAGCCCCCCAAGTTTTCGGCTTCCATCAGGCCGGTAAGCCTTTCGGTCTTTTCACTGATCTCGGCAAGCTTGTCCAATGCGTTTCCTCACTCAAACTATTTGCGGATCCGTGTTGGTTTCAGCCGTGAGCCTTTCTTATGAAAGCAAGGCTGGCGACAAGAATACGAAAGCGGTCAAATCGGCCGGCCTGTCACACTGAATCGAATCGTGGCGCATGCCGTTTTGAAGAGGGCCGCAAAGGCTCCACCGAAATCCGTTCGGGCTTCCGCAAACGAAAGTTGGACTAGCCAATCTCATGTAAAAGGTATTACCATTACGGGAACGCCTGTAGATTATGAAATTCAACCGTCTTGTTGTCAAGTAACTGAAAATGCGAAGCAATATCCTCTGTTTTAAGAAATCGACGCAAAAGATTGGAAAAACTGAATTTATCATGTATCATTGCATTGGTTTTACCAATAGATTCAGCTTTTGACGAAAAATGAAATCGCAAGAAAAGAAAGAAATCTACCGAAGAGACGACAACGGCAATGTTTGGCTCGGTTTCTCCGGGCGTGGGAACGAATCGGTGGCAATATCGCCTGGCTTATATGAAGTTCTCGAAACAGAGGCCGATGTCGGGCGGGCAATGTACGAAGAGCTTGTCGCCTACGCAAACGAAAAATCAGGTGATATTTCTATCGTTCTGCTTGGAGGTCGCGGTGCGCAGGCAATGTACCGAGTCATCAACGATCTCGCGCAAACCGACGAAATTGATGAGCTTCTTGGCAGGCTAAACGTTTTTACGCAAGACGCTCTTGCCCCGATGGCGATGGACAATAGCCTGAGCTTCGTGCGGGATTTTGAGCGGCTTCTCGGAGAAGAGTTCTTTTCAAAGGTCAAGAGTTTTACTCCGATGAATACCGATTCCGCGGATCTCGAAAGCGAACTTATTGCGTATCTGGAGAAAATGGATTCACTCGGGGGAATTGACATATTCTTTCTCGGGCTCGGCCCTGAGGCGGAGGCCGCGTCCCATCTTGCGTATATCAAGCCGAATTCAGGTGCGAGGATCGATGACTTTGTCGGAATTATCCCGATTTCAAAGAGTATACTTGAGCACCATGTAAACAAATTCAAGGTTGGCGGAAGCGAAGTTTCTGAGCGGGATGAAGCGGAATGCCGAAATGCTACCAGCATACTAACGCTTGGACCGGCAGCGATCTTGAACGCGAAATTGATCGTTCAATCGATCGTTGACGCTTCAACCGCGCCGGCAAAATGCGCAAGTTTCAAGCGCGTCGTCGAAACGGAATTGTCGAATGATCGGGTTGAACTCGAACGGCAATTGGATGCGAATCCGGGATTGTGGACGCGCCTGCACCCAAACGTCAAGACATTGATTTTGCCTGACTTATTGGGTCTGGAAAGGAAGAACGAGGATGCCTGATAAATCGATTCAAACGGTAGTTCCAATCAGCGAATACGCGATCATCGTCAACGGCGAGGACAACGTCGCTGTCGTCAAAGAGGAAACTCCAGAAGGTTTGACAGTCGTTTTGCCAAATCAACACGAAGTCGCTGTTCGTCAATCCGTGCCCCCGGGGCATCGTTTCGCGATACGTGATATTCCCGCAGGTGATTTTGTCTATCAATACAATCAGCCGATCGGTACGAGTTTGGGGATCGAAGCCGGCGAATGGATCACTCACGACAACATGTCCAATGATGTCCCTGTGGTTCGAAATCTCCCCGAAGATCTGCATACGCCGGCCCCGGATTATTTTTCTCCGGATGAGATCCAGACTTTTATGGGTTTTCGCCGGCCGGATGGCCGTGTTGGGACACGCAATTACATCTTGATCGTTCCAACCTCGATGTGTTCAAGCCATGAGGCCTTGCAAATCTCGATGATGTCGGAGTTTCTGCATTACAAACGCGAAACCTATCCAAACGTCGATGGTGTCGTGGCGATTCCGCACAACAAGGGTTGCGGATGCCAGGATGGATCGAATCTCGAGATCATGCTTAGAACGCTCTCAAACTACGCCGACCATCCGAATGTCGGCGGCGTGATTCTGATTGATTTGGGATGCGAAAAGACGAATCTGAAAAAGGTCGAGCAGTATCTATTAAATCGCGAGATGGAATTTAATAAGCCGGTCGCGAAAATTGGCATTCAGGAAATCGGAGGAACGCAGGCTGCGATTGACAGGGGTTTGGAAGAGGTAAAGAGGATGTTGCCGATAGTCAATGAGAACAAGCGCGAGGAGTTTCCGGTTGGCGAACTTGTACTCGGAGTGAAATGCGGATCCTCGGATGGATTCTCAGGCCTATCGGCGAATCCGGCGTTGGGCAACGCTGCCGACAAGTTGGTAAGGTCGCACGGTACGGTGCTGATCACGGAAATCCCCGAATTTTGCGGTGCCGAGCATATTCTTGCCAACCGGGCAAAGGATGCCGAAACAGGCCGGGAAATTTATCGAATGATCGATTGGTATAAGGAGTATGCGTCCAAATTCGGCGGCATACTCAACAACAATCCGAGTCCGGGAAACATAAGGGGCGGATTGCTTAATATCACGATCAAGTCGCTCGGCGCCATGGCCAAGGCCGGCACGACGAGAGTTGAGGGCACGATTGAGTACGCCGAATCCCCGAAACACAAAGGGCTGAACATAATGCAAGGCCCTGGCTACGATCAGGAATCTACTCCCGCACTCGTAGCCGCGGGAGCGACTGTTGTCGTATTTACGACCGGAAACGGAACGACAATCGGCAATGCGATCGCTCCGGTTCTCAAGCTTTCATCGAACAATCGGGTTTTTGAAAAGATGAAGAACGACATAGATATTTCCGCGGGAAATATTATTGATGGAACAGAGACCATCGAGGATGTCGGAGAAAGGCTTTTCGAACATATCTTAAGGACCGCGAGTGGAGAGGTTGCCGCAAAAGCGGAAGAAAACAAGCACCGCGAGTTTCAATTCTGGGCCGAACAGACGGTTACTCTCTGAGTGGCCGGCACGACAGCAAATTTCTTGTCCCTACGATTCGCGGGAATCGGTAGATGAAGACCGAACTGACGATGATTCTCGATACATTTAAACTTGATGGGAAAGTCGCGCTTGTTACAGGCGCTTCGTCCGGACTTGGTCAAGCGATGGCGATTGCACTGGCAGAAGCGGGAGCCGATATTGCATGTCATTGTCATTTTGATGGCGGGGCCGACGATACTTGCAATCAGATAGAAGGACTCGGACGCCGGGCAACTTCGTTCGCAGGCGATATGGCCGACGCAGACGTGCCACGAAGTTTGGCAAATGAGGTGCTTTCGGAGTTCGGCCGTATAGATATTCTGATAAACAACGCAGGGACGATTCGTCGTAACCCTGCGATTGAATATTTAGAGGAAGACTGGACTTCTGTTTTGGAGGTCAACCTTTCAAGCGTGTTCCGGCTTTCGCAAAACGTGGGAAAGCAAATGATTGAGCAGGGCAGCGGCAAAATCGTCAATATCGCTTCGCTGCTTTCATTCCAGGGCGGAATTACAGTGCCGGCGTACACAGCGTCAAAATCCGGAGTTGCCGGGTTAACCAAAGCTTTCGCAAACGAATGGGCAAAGGAAAACATCAATGTGAACGCGATTGCGCCGGGATACATGGTGACGAAAAACACCGCTGCGCTACGCGCCGACGAGGATCGTAATCGTCAAATCTTGGATCGGATTCCGGCAGGGCGTTGGGGAAACACGGAAGACATCGCGGGTGCGACGGTGTTTCTTTCGTCGACTGCGAGCGATTATATGAATGGACATGTTCTTGTGGTTGATGGGGGCTGGATGGCCCGTTGACTGATGCTCGTTGAGTACACTCCGCTGCGAAACTTGAATGTTGAATATAAGGAATAGAAATAAATGCGAATGGGATTTCGTTTCGCTGGGCGAGATCCTGCTCCGGTTTGATCCTGAAGATCAACGCATCCATAATGCGCGCTCCTTTAGATTGTTTGACGGCGGTGCGGAATACAATGTTGCGCGTACGTTGTCGAAAGTATTTAGGCAAAAAACCGCAATCGTTACAGCGTTGGCTGAGAATCCGTTAGGCAGACTCGCTGAGGATTTCGCGCAGGCTGCGGGTGTCGATACATCGGAGATTCTTTGGAAGGAATTTGACGGAATCGGATCGACGACGCGAAACGGTTTGTATTTCATCGAACGGGGTTTCGGATTGCGCCCTCCTGATTCGTGTTTTGATCGCGGAAACACTGCCGTTTCGCAACTCAAGGCCGGTGATATCGATTGGCAATCATTGTTTGATAAGCGAAAGACGCGTTGGTTTCACACCGGAGGCATCGTTGCCGGGCTGTCGGAAACAACGCCGGAGGTCGTGCTTGAAGCTGTTAAGGCCGCAAAAGCAAGCGGTGCGATCGTGTCTTACGATCTGAATTATCGGGCATCCCTTTGGAAAAACCGCGGAGGCAAGGATGCCGCAAACGAACTCAACCGCAAGTTTCTACCGTATGCGGATGTTGTTTACGGAGTGATTTCCGAAGATTTTAGACCGAGCCTTGCGGAGTTTGATCGAGACAAGTTTCGAGCGGCCGCGGAGGGAATGCATAACGATTTTCCCAATCTAAAGTTGATCGTTTCGACTTTGCGAGATGTCCATACGGCCTCGTCGCACAATTTTGGGGCCGCGTGCTTTTCAAACGGGAAAGTCCTCGAATCACCAGGGTACGAAAGGATAAACGTACTTGACCGAGTCGGGAGCGGTGACGCGTTTGTCGCCGGCATGGTTTTCTGTCTTCTCGAAAATAAGGACTTGCAGTTCGCGCTCGATTTCGGCGCCGCCCACGGGACTCTGGCGATGATGAACATCGGTGACAATTCAACGGCAACCGTTGATGACATCGTGCGGTTGATGGAAGGTGAGAGTTTTGCCGCCAAAAGGTAAGTATTTGGCGAAAAAGGGCAATTGACGCGATTTAATATTTGAACAAGATCAGGCCTGCTAATTACAAGAATTCATGTTTAGAAAAACCTATTATCCTACGCACCCGGAGTCGATTCGTGGGGCATCAAATGAGAGTTTAAGGGATCAATACATTGTTGACGGGCTTTTTGCACCGGGCGAGATCGTTCTGAACTATTCGCATTTTGACCGAATCGCCGTTGGGAGCGTCGTGCCGACAAGTCGGCGGATAAGTCTGCCGGTGCAATCGGAACCGCCTTCTTCTGAAGGTAAACCGTTTCTCGAAAGACGGGAACTCGGGGCGATCAATATTGGAAGCGGAAAGGGAAGGATCACGGTCGATGGCGAGACGTTTGACCTGGGTTCAAAAGATTGTCTTTATATCGCGAAAGAAAGCGCGGAAGTCTCGTTTGAATCCGAAGATCCTGATGATCCCGCCAAATTCTATCTGCTATCGACTTTGGCCCACAAGCGCTTTGAAACAAAGCTGATTACAGCTGAGGAAGCGACCAAGCTATATCTTGGAAGTTCGGACAATTCGAATGTTCGAACCGTCTATCAGCTGATTATTCCCGGTGTCTGCGAATCATCGCAATTGGTTATGGGCTTGACTTCACTTGAGCCGGGCAGTGTTTGGAATACGTGTCCCCCGCATATTCATGAAAGACGTTCAGAAGTTTATCTGTATTTCGATTTGGACGATGACGCGCGGATGATGCATTTCATGGGGCAGCCTGAAACGATTCGAAACATCACGATGGCGAATGAAGAGGTAGTGCTATCGCCGTCCTGGTCAATTCACATGGGTGTTGGAACATCCAATTACAGCTTTGTCTGGGCGATGGGTGGCGAGAATCTTGATTACACGGATATGAACGTGCTTGATATCTGCCAGTTGAGATAACCGAGGGAAATTTTTGAGCGATAAAAACTTGATTGCCAGGGCGATTGGCAAAAGCGAGTCCTGAGTCCACTCTAAAAAATCGGTTTAGCAAGAAAAGGTCATCATTCAAATTCACAACGGTTCGATATTGATGAAAGACCCCTGCCGGCTTGCCCGGCAGGTGAATCAGGTCAGTAGCTAGTCACGGCTAGAAATGAAGCTTTCCGGCCCCCCTGCCGGCTTGTCCGGCAGGAGGCGAAGGTCCGTAGCTACAGCCGTTAAATGCATGGTGTGCTTAGGTTTATGGTTGTTCTGGAAGGGTGTGACCTTATTCACCTGCCGCACAAGGCGGCAGGGGCCTCCGGATGAATCAACCTGGATTGGACTAGCTTCTGACCTTATTCACCTGCCACACAAGGTGGCAGGGGTCTTGCTTGGTTTCCTTGAGGATAAATTTGCCGGTCGATTTTTTCGTTGAATCGACTTTTTGGAGTGGACTCAGTCCTTATCATTCGGAACTCACGGGTTCTTCTTTCGAGCTTGTCGTCGCAAGAGTCATATCGAAAGACACTATGCGGTTTCTGCCCGAGTTTTTCGCCTTGTAAAGGGCTTCGTCGGCTAGCGCGATCAGTTCAGTTTCCGACATCCCCATTTCGGCAAAGGTCGTCGCCACTCCGACGCTTATCGTCAGCACATCTGATGTCTCCGAAGCTTCGTGATTAATCCTTAGTCCCGCAACCTTTTCAACGGCTTCCTTGACGATTACGTGAGCGCCTTCGGAATCGGTTCCGCCAAGCACGATCGCGAATTCTTCTCCGCCAAAACGCGCTACAAGATCCGTGGGCCGGTGGATCACGCTCGCAAGGGTTTCCGCCACCAGTTTGAGCGACTCATCGCCTACGAGGTGTCCGTAAAAGTCGTTGTATGCCTTAAAGTGGTCGATATCCAGAAGCACCAGCGAAATCTCGGTCTTGAAACGAATCGCACGATGCCATTCGTCAGCCAGAAACTCCTCAAAACGACGCCTGTTTCCGATCTGTGTCAAACCATCAGAGTTTGCAAGGTGTTGTAATTCGCGGTTCGCGAGCTCGAGTTCTTCGGTTTTTTCTTCAACCAATCTCGCCAATTTTCTTTCGCGGGCCGCGATCTGGCTGACGCTTCGTCGCCAGATCAAAAACAAAACCGCCACCAAGACCAATGCCGAAAGCACATAGAACCAAGACGTTTCGTAAAATCGCGGTTTAACAACCACCGTCAATTTCGAGCCCGCTTCATTCCAAATCCCATCACTGTTTGCCGCTCTGACACGGAAGGTGTAAGTGCCCGGCGCAAGATAGGAATAGTAGGCGGTTCTTCTGGTTCCTGCCTCGATCCAGGTTTTGTCGTGGCCTTCGAGTTTGTATTGAAATTTGATTTGGCTTGATTTAACGAGACTTACGCCAGTATAGGATATCTCGACATTCCTTTCGCCGGGTTCAAGACTTAGTCCGTTTCTCAACGAGACCTTGTTTCGTTCTATGCTCGCCGATTCAATCACGACCGGCGGAGCCAGCGTGTTAAACCGTTCCAATTTTGGATCCACGATTGCAACGCCATCCTGAGTTGGAAACCAGAATCTTCCTTCGGCATCTGTGATCGTTGCCGGCTGCCGTCCGCCATTGCATTCGCGGTTGAGCATCCCGTCTTCCTTCCCGTATCCGACGCTGCTGAACTGCGTGATCCTTCCTTCGGCGAAATCGACAAGTTTGCTTTTCTGAACACGATAAATGCCGTTGTTGGAGCTGATCCAGAAATAGCCGTTGCTGTCTTCCCGAATCGCGAAAACGCCGTCACTGAAGAGTCCATCGGCGGCTCTGATTTTTTTGGCAGCCCCATCCTTGAAACGGGTCATGCCTTCGTCGTATGTGCCGATCCACAAATACCCGTCCGAATCCTCGTAAATCGATCGGACATAATCTCCGCTCAGACCCTGCTTTGTCGTGTAGTTGGTGATTCGCCCGTCCTCAAATTTGGTTAAGCCGCCAAGACCTCCAAACCAGAGCGTGCCTTTTGAATCCTGGAAAATGACGTTCATGAACTCTTTGGGGAGTCCGTTCCTATGATTGTAATGAGCAACAATTTTCTCGTTTCGAAACTGAAACATGCCCTTATCCGTGGCCGCCCAAACATCACGATTGTCAGCTTCGAAGAGTGCGAATGTGTGGAATCCCTCGGTTCCCTGAACATAGTACGCACGACCGTCTTCGACGATAAAGATGCTTCCGTTTACACCGACCCAAATCCTGCCCCGACTATCTTCCATCAACGACTGTACGGAAATCCTCCTCGTGTTCCAGGTCAGACGGGTTTCGATGTTTTGGCTTGCGGGAAGCACCTCTTCTTTTCGGAATCTGCCGTTTTCGTAAACGCTAAGACCATGGACGGTTCCTACAAGGATCTTTCCGGTTCTCGTCTGAAGAATCGGATAGACCTCCGAACCATAAAGTCCGTCTTCAGTGCTGAGCGTAGAAATCACATCGCGTCGCAAACGATTGATGCCGCGACCTGTTGCAATCCAAATATTGCCTTCTCTGTCCTTGAATACGGTCTCGATGCTGGTGTTGGAGAGGCCAAGCTCCGGACCGAGTATTTCATACTGTCCGTTCTTGTATTTGACCATCCCTCGCCCTTCGCCCAAGGCCCCGCCATGCGCGAACCAAACACTCCCATCGCTCTCCTGCCAGAACGAATGAGTGCTTGTCTCGGCACCGAATTGGCCATTGCCGGTGATGACCTCCACTTTTCCTTGGTACAGCCTTACTCCCGGAGCACCACCGATCCAGAGTGCTCCGTCATTATCTTCGAAAAATTCGAGAAGATCGCCAAAGAAGGTCACGGAGTACTTGTAATCCGTGGTAATGCCTTCTTTGAGCTGTCGGATATTGTCGCGACTGACGGTCCAAACCGTCCCGCTTTTCGAACGATAGACGACTGGATCGTCAGCGTCCTTCATGCGGGTTGAGAGTTTTACAAACTTTCCATTCTCGAGTTTGTAAACGCTTCTTGATTGCCGATCGTCGTCATCGGTTATGAATACTGTTTGGCCCTTCTCGTCGCGTTTTATAATGCCTATGAAATTGCCGGGAACTTTATCGGAAGGAATGGTGGACCATTCGCCGTTCTTGTAGATCGTAAGAATGCCATCTTCGACTGTCGAGGCGTAGATGGTACCTTCGTCATCACTGTGTATCGTTGTGAATCGGTTGTTGGTGATCCCCGGTGTGTTTCCTTTTCCAAATGTCGTAAACTGCACGCCGTCAAACCGCACGATTCCATCAAGAGTCGTGAACCATAGGTATCCATCGGGTGTTTGAGTAATTCCGCGAACGCCGTTTTGCGGCAAGCCTTCATCGGTGGTCCAGGAGTCAAAATGGTACTTCCCATCGACTTGGACCACTAAAATCAGGATCAAAAGGATATTTGATAACAGCGCGACGAGATGTCGGCTTTGTTGGATAGACATTTGGCGGCGGATAAAATGCGGGATTGTGGAAAGTAACGGCCCTTTTTATTAGACTACCTTCACCACTCTTAAGTCAATGAAAATCAACAATGTTAAACACTCAGACTGTAGATTTTGAAGAGATTCGGAAACTGGCGATTGAAGACGCCGCGAAGCTGATCGCCGAGAAGCATATTGCGGATGAGATCAAATCCCAGTATTTTTCGGATGCCCGGACTGCGATTGACACTGCGTTCCTTGAAAGAACGGTAAAGATGAAGCCCGACAAGACTTCCGGAAGGGCGCTTGCGAAAACAATCGCCGCATTTGGACCTCTTCGCTTGTATAACGGGAGGATCACGCTTTTCAAGCCGTTCTTCTACGACTACAATCTGGCGATCGGTTCGATGGAAACATCGGATTCGCTTGGTATTTCCATGAGGGATAGAAGGGCTTTGACGCTCCTGCATGAGCTGACACATCTCACAAGACGCTACATCGATGCATTTCAAATCGTTGGTCTAAATTATTTTGACGAAGCGATTTACGACAAATCGACGATCAACAAGAGAATTTATGACGCGTGGAAACGCGGATGATGTGATCTTAAATTCTTGCAACGCGAAAGGGCAGAACAGAGTTCTGCGCTGAACGTAAGAAGCCCTAAGATCTCCTCCTACGACAGCTCAAACTGTACAAAAGACATGGCTTCCGATTTGGCGTTCTTGTCAGTTACCAAAATCTGAAGGGTATAAAACCCCGGTTCGAGTTTTTCGGAGAGGTTGATCGCACCGGTTGCTGAAATTGACTTCGGATCCTGTCGGTTCTCAGTGTCGATCTTCAAAACGCCGCCTTGATATGCGACGACGTCTCCAAGAAAAAGTCTTGTTCTTACTTCCAATGATGGCTTGCGGCTTTTGTCCTGTACGGCGTTGTATGACTCAAACGAGTACTTCAAAACAGTCCCGCGCTTGAACTTTCGCAACGCGGTATCCGCGTACGGCGTCGAGTATTCGGCTTCAACAATCCCTTCTTTCGACAAGGAAGTTCCTCTTACGGAAGCATTCCATTCGGAATAGCTCATGTTGTCGATAAACAAACCCGAGAGCATCAAACGATTCTTGCGCAGTTTTGGAATCTCGATAAACTGGCTTGCCGAGCCAATTAGGTTTGTGGATTTGTCGCGGACAGCAACTCTCATTTGGTAAGGACCGGGTTTCTTAACAGGAAGCGAGAAGTAATAGACGATGCCCTGTTTCCTTGCTTTTTCGATGTCGCGTTTGGGTACTTCGAAATTAACGGTCTTCTTCATAACGTCTGAAGGAACACCGTTGTCTCCGAAATTCATAACGAGCAGCTCGAAAACCGCAACAAAATTCTTGTCGGCCTTTTCGATCAGCTTCAAATCCTTGACCGGAACGTGCAAAAACGTGCTCAGAGATTCCGCACCCGATTTCGGATTGGCGCGAAACAAGGCGTTGAGAGAAAGTTCAATTTCGTTCTCGCCGAAAGGCGAGAATAGCGCGTACGCGAGACGGTCTCCTTCGGAAATGTCAGAAAATCTTTTGGCAGCCTGTTGATCGGTTAGGCCCAAAAATCCGGAACGATATCTGGCAATAACGCCATCTCGTTTGGTCTTTATCTCGATTCGGTTGAACTTCAATTTCGCGGGATCAAATGATTCCTCATCCGGTTCATAGGCGAGAAGATAATATCCCTGGGTTTCGAGAATCTTGCCCATTCCCTTGAGGAGATCATTTTGGCGCAGGATTGCAATCCCGCCGGTTTCGGCCGCCAACGTTATCAATCCATCCTGCGAATCGAAATCATTTCCCCGTCTTTCCGCTTCGATTTCAGAAATTTCCTGGGATGTTCGTGAACCCAAATCGTCCGCTGCGGTGATTCCGGTTGTCTGGAGGCCGCGGGCATGCAGCGTGTTGATCACGACCGAAGCCCTGTTTGCGGCGTCAACCAAAGCTCGAAAAGAATCGAGGTTCGTACTCGAATCGCCAAACCCATCGGAATCAATTGTTGAAAGGGAAAATCCATCAGATACGAGGATTATCGATTTTCTACCCGGCAATTGGGTCATTCCGTCAACTACAAACTTGATCGCTCCCAATGTGCCGGAAACAAAATAATCGTTTTTCAAACCTCCGATACCGGTCTCTCCGGTACCTTTTTCAGCAGGTTCGTCAGTTTCGATTTCAGTATCGTCATCCTTTGGAGGAATCGGAGAGAACGCGGTGACTTCGCCACGGCCAAGCGGATTCCACCTTATCCTCTCAATCGCGGCAAATAGGATTCTTTTATCGGTCGTAAACTGTTGAAGCGAACCGATTCCGCCGCTTGTTCGAATGATCGCTACAAGATCGCCTGCCGTCATCTGATCCGAGACAAATTTTCTCAAGGCCTGTCGCGCTCGATAGGCACTCTCAAAAGACAACGACAGATCATCAACGATGATCGCGATTGTTCGACGAATCTGTGAAGGACGGATTTGAGTCGGCTGAACGGGCGCGGGATTTGAGTTGGTGGAGTTCGGGGACCTTTCAGGGCCACCGCCGGCGACATATTGAAACGCCTTGATGTCCCGTTTCTTTCCATTTTCAAAAATCTCCACATCGTCAGCAGTGAGATCCGTGATCGGTTTGCCGTCTTTATCTGAGAAAACGGCGTCAAGCTGCACGAGATTTGTAGAGATTTTTACAACCTCGTCCAATTCAGGCGGGGTCGGCACCGGTTCCTGAGCGGAAATTGCAAATGTCCCCGCTGCGAGCGTGAAAAGCAATGCTTGCCAGAGAATTTGAATGTGAGATTTCTGATTCATTTGATGAGGAAGATTATCTCACTATATGTCTTTCGCTGGAAGGGAATCGCTTTCTTGAATCGGCGATCGCGAATGGCAATCAAGAATTCAATTTGGGGTCGCACAGTGAGAAATTCACATCACAATCAAAGCGAGCAATTCAACTTGAACTATCGCAACGCTATCTAATCCCAATTCAAATATTGAAAGCGCCACTGAGATTTCTCTCAGCGGCGCAATCATGTTTCCCTTCAAGTTCGATTCGGCAATTCCTTCCATTTCGGGTAGACCTTGCGTTCTACGAAATTTTCAAGGAATGCGACCGAGCATGTACACGCGTCAGGTCGCGGTTTTTGTATTCCGAAAACTTCTCTGCGGAGAGATTCTTTCCGGCCAACGGATTTCTAGCAAGGCCCGAAGGCTTGGAACTAGATGCGGTCTCAAAGGACGTTCCGTCGTTAGGTAGTTTTTCGGGTGGCTTTTCCTCCACCTCCGGTTACGTTCCCGGCAACGAGGCTTGAACCTAAATTCAAGCGACTAAGCACTCTCTAGCTGGATCCTTTCCAAAGAGCATCACCTGTTTTTATCCAAGTGATTCGAAACTTCCTTTCGGATGTTTCTTAGCCAAGCCTTTCGGCTTCGATTATGAGCGTATCAATAATGATTTCCGCTTCCGCTATTGATTGAATTAATGCGTCACCGCATCGAATTCCTCTTCTCAAAAACCGGTCAAAAGCCCGTAAGCAATTTCGACTGAGTATGCACTCTATTCCCCTAAATTTTCAAAGTCAAGAAGAAAATACTTTAAGTATTGGCCTTATTTTACGGGGTTTTTGTGGAAAAACCTGTGGAAAAGATGTCGCTATCTTATTTTCCACAATTGTTGAAAATACGATAACTGGTTTGCCTGCAACACAAGCGCAGATTCGTCATTTCCCGGATCGTAAATTTGAATCGGTTTATGCCTGAGGAAAAAGAGGAACAAAATTTTTTTATTGTGTACGAATGTTGGCGTGAGCCGGGTTTGCCGCAGCAACCTGTCTATTGTTTTTCGATGCCAACTGTCGGGTCGAGGCGTTTCGCAAAGTCAAATTGAGTCTCGGCCAATTCGTTCATACCGACATTCTTGAGTCTCAGACCGACCATCCAGTTGAACAAAGCATTGCGGGGTGTAAGAGCGTTAGCCTTCTTTTCAAAGTCGAAAGCCGTCTTGAAGTCTCCCCGCGCCGATGCCGCGCCCGAAAGCATATAGTTCGCGATCGGAAGCCGTGGATTATCTTTGAGCGCTTCATTCCAGGCGCTCTCAGCTTCCTTCTTTCTTCCCAAACGCCAAAGGGCCTCGCCCTTCTCCTCTTTTGCAAGCATCAGATCGGGGGATGTTTGAAGCGCCGCCTCGAGGCTCTTTAGCGCCTCTTCCGGTTTGTTCAGCCGATTCAGTATCGCACCACGATAGTAGAGGCTTAAGGCTCTTTCATTGCCGGTTTGATACCCGCTTGCACGCTCAAGCATCTTGACCGCAACTTCCGGATTTCCCGAAAGGTATTCGATCCAAGCAAGCTTTGGCAGAGAATGATAGTTCGTAAACAATCCCAGCCTGGCGGCGGTTGCGAGCGCTTCCCGGCCCGATTTCATTCTTCGTCCGTCATCCGGCGAGATCCACTTCGAAGGATCGCTTTCCGCGAGCGCCAGTTCGTTTGGAATCGTTAGCGCCTCAAACGCGGCTTTTCCCTTGGATTCGTAATACTTCACAACACCGCTGTGGAAGTTCAACATCACCCATCCAAGTGAAAAAAGCAGAAACACCCAGCCCGCCGTCTTGAGCTTCCCATTTGATTTCAATGCGTATTTATAGAAGGCAAGATCATGCGAAGCGAAAACCCGGACCGATTTGTAAACCAAAAAAGCGGAAATCGCGGCAATTCCAAGCGCCATCAACATCGGTACCAGTTGATAAACATCCCAAACAGCGTAAAGACTCGCCGCGAATGCGAGCGCGACGACGATCTCCTCGGTCCAGCTCAAGCTTTGTTTCCCGATCTCTTTTTTCGCCACACCCAATGAGGGCTTTCCAAAACCAAAATAGAGCGCATCGTTCGGGCAGACGCTTACGCAATCCATGCACTTCATGCACCTTTGATCAACGACCATCCCGTATTGCTTGACCTCTTTATGAACGATGACATTCGAGGTGCAAACAGCCGTGCAATGTCCGCATTGCTCGCAGGCGTCCGTAACCCGTATCCGTCCGGGCGCTACTTTGTCGGCGACCGCGAAAAAACCTCCGTACGGACAGCCATAGGTGCAGAACCCTTTTGATCCAAGGAAATACACGATGAGAAATCCGCATATAAAGAGGAAAGGAATCGCGACCGCGATGGGAGGAAAAGTCGCCCAGTATTCGGTTGTGATCAGATTGTTCGTAAATGCCGGAAAGAGCGGTTGTTCGGGAGGTTTTTGGAAGTAACGCTCGACTGTCGGCAACACAAACATGTAAAGCGCCACGAGAAGTGGAACAAACGCCAGAAGTCTCGAACGAAAAGGACGGGGTTTAAGCCCGACCTTCTTCAGCATCCATGCGCAAAGATCCTGCAACGCCACGATGTGGCAACCCCAGCCGCAAACAAAACGACCAAAAATCAATGTTGCGAGGATCGCCAAAGCAAAAAAGATGAAGCCGGCGTTTACCGCGCCATTGCTCAGCGTAAACATCGATTCGGATGGCTCAATAGGTGAGAGTGTTGTGCCCGTCATCAGCCATTGCGCGATATGCAAAAGCATCAGGACGTTGAGCGCAAAAAGAGCCGCCGCACGCCATTTTGAGGTCTTTGAGGGTCTAATTTGACCGGAAAAAGACTGGGCAGTCGCAAGCACGGGAAGTTCTTTTCCGGTACCAGCCCCTTTCGAAAAGCTCTTTTTATCCTTCTTTTTAGAACTCACCAGCCGCTTCAAAAACCCCTGAAGATTTGTAAATGTAAAGAAATATTTGGGTTAACAGCTTACCATTACACTTGATGAAATTACCAAAAGAGAGTAAAACAGAAAGACTGTATATAGATAGATTTTCTATCATTAGTTTTCACCTTTCGTTTCATCCGTAAAAATCAAGGAGCGGGATTGTATGTTGAAGCTGGTTAGTTTTGTAATGCTTCCGTTGATGGCGTTTTTCAGCAACGGAACATTCGGATTGGTTGCCGAGCCGGGTAGCTCGGCGCCTGCAAAGAATACGGGTTATGTGGAAAAGATGATTGTTGAGAGCGGGGTTGTAAAAATTAACCTTGATCAGAACAGTCTCGCCACTGGCCGTTCGCGAGGCGGTAAAGTCGTTTCGGGGGAATTTGACTTGGATATCGCGAAAGGTTCCGAGTTTATGATTTTGGTTTCGAACAGCGTAATGAGAACTCCGATTCCGAGTTCGATGATGCTGGATGCCAGAAACACGCGTGCATTGTCTGCAGTCCTCGGACGCCAGTTCAAGCAACTGATGCTCGACAGCATGCCTTATGGATCGCAATACGAAATGGTGATTCGCGATGGCGAAACCGGTAGAAAGATCTTCAACATCGATGGTTTGTTGATGGATTACGATGCCGATGGAAAATCGTTCATGATCACCTCGGGTCGCTTGATCCTTTCGAGAGAATACGCTGCGGATCTCGGTCGTCCGAATGAAACCGGCAGGGAAGTTGGAACGATCACTTCAAACGTAAAAATGCGTACGTTTGAAATCGCCCAGGTTATGGATGGCGAAATGATCGGAGATGTTTCGGCTCCGGGGCTTGAGAATGCCGGTACGCGGCCCGGACCCGATGTTGTTGTTGGAGACATCATCGGTTTGTCGCAGTTCGGTTCGTCGGGAACAAAGGTCGGACTCGCGGTTGGTACGACGTCCTGCAACTACGGAACGGTTGATCTCAACTGGTTCGCGCTTCCAAACAACGACCACCCTGTAATCCCGCAAAACCTTTACAGAATGAGTGGCGGTCCTTCGGGAACCGACAGGATGGAGCAGATTGGCCAATCGCAGGTTAAGCATGCTTTTACGGCTCTGACTCAAAACGTTTGCACATTGGGTTGTAATGGAGTCGGTGGAAGCAGGCTCGGTTCTGGTTGTTCCGATCCATATTCGGCGGGTCTGAACGCGGGTCCGAATCTTGGCTCCAAGGCTTGGATCAATCCTTTTACAGGAGAGTATCCTTCGACAGCCAATAGCCATGGTTCGCATGCGCACAATGGTATTTCGCACCGTCTGATCGTCGAGTCTTCGGATTTGAATCCGGCGGATAACACCGGTGCTACTTATTATGCTGAAGGACAGTATGTTACTCCTCACGAATATAATTGGTGCCAAGCCAATCCCGGCCAATGCAACCAGTACAACAATTCGTCCTACAGGCAATACACCGTGAGCGGTTCCGGAACAAGCTTCACATTCTCGCCCGCAGCTTCTACCGAAAGGGAGAAACCCGCGATCATGGCTTGGTCGGGAGCAACGTTCGTTGATATCGATCCTGCCCCGGGCGTGGATGGAAGAGGGATTCTTGCATACAAGGTAACGCAGACATCGCCTGGAGTCTGGCATTACGAATATGCTCTGTACAACCAGAATATTGATCGAGGAATCGGTTCCTTTATGGTTCCGATAGGAGCGACTGCGAATCTTTCCAATGTTGGCATGCATGCGCCGGAGAATCATCCGGGTTGGATTGCGGATGGAACGACCGGTGATGCGGGATTCAGCAATGCAGCCTGGTTTAACGATCAAACGGCAGGTGCCATTTCATGGAATACGGAATCGTTTGGTGTAAACCCGAATGCGAACGCGATCCGTTGGGGTACGACCTACAACTTTAGGTTTGACTCGACAGCCGCGCCGACCTCGGTTAACGCAACCATTGGGTTCTTCAAGACCGGTTCACCGATCACGGTGCCAGTTTTGGCTCCGGGCGGATCAGTAGCTCATGCTTTCGTAGCGGGTCGAGTTACGGACGCTAACGGATACGGTATTCGAAACGCCAAGGTGACGATTACCGGAAGCGGCGATCCCAAGACTGTCTCGACGAACATGTTCGGATATTACAAGGTTTATGGCGTGGAAGTCGGCGGCACCTACACGGTTTCGGTGAGCTCGAAGGAATACTTCTTCAGTTCGCAGCAAGTTGAGGTTTTGACCGATACAAGCGGCGTAAACTTTGTGGCACTAATTGAATAATTGATTCAGAATCTGGAATTTTGAGTCTTGAAATTAAAAGGACCGGCAATTTGCCGGTCCTTTTTTGTGAGGTGGGACGGCAAGCCGTCCAAAGCTACAAGTGCGTGGCTCACGTAAAAACGGCTTATGCACGAAGTCCAAAGAGGTGTTTGGCGCCGATCATTCTGGCAACAGGCGGTGGAACCATGGTTTTCCATTCGGGGTCCCCGGTCTGCATCTTCTGAAGGACGGCTCCTGAATTGACCTCCAAAAACTCGGGTGTGTAGTTTCTAACATCCTCGATAAATCCGTTTTCAACTAGGTGTGCGAGCAAGTGGCGGACGTCCGGGCGCGCCTCGAAATTTTCCAGCGTTCGAATTTCGCCGGTTTCACAATCGCGCCAAGGATAGACATAAAGCTTGACGCCGTTTCTAAACAATTGTCCGAGAGATTCCATCAGCCCTCCGTCAAGATCTCTGTAAAAATCCTCATCAAGAATCGTTTTGAGACGCGCGAGGCCAAGTGGCAGGGCGATCATCTTGTTCGTATATTTTCCGATGTAATGAACGAGGCTGTGATATCGGCGAAACGCTGATATCAATACCGGTCTTCCCAAGGGGCGAAGTGAATCGACTCGGTCCAGGAAATCGCTGTGGTCGATCGCATCCCCAACCTGAAGCTGTCGGAGCGTCATTTCGAGAAGTGAAACAGGCTCCTCGCCTTCAAGCGCGGGTTCTTCCAAAAACTGTTCATAGGACCGCTCGAGCATTTCGAGCATCGGATTCGTCAAAGGCCTAAAGCTTCCACGCTCGATCAAAACTGGTTTCTTGTAGAGCACTTCGGAAGGGATCACGTTCTCGCCGTCGGCCGTAAAGATCGCTACCTCGGTCAACCCTTGCTGGACCAGCTGCAGTGCCATCAACCGGTTATCCACATGTGGAAAACATGGCCCAGAAAAGCTGATCATATCGATCTCGAGACGATTATTGGCGATGCCCTCATTCAAACCGGAAATGATTTCCAACGGCTCGTCGCTTTTGTAGAAAGCGCCATAGATCAGATTCAGACCGACCATCCCAAGCGCTTCCTGTTCGCGAACGATTTCGGGATCGAGCATTCTTACGTGGATCAGGATCTCCGATGGCTCGACACGCGGAGCATGCTGGAAACGAATACCAAGCCAACCATTGCCCTCCCCTTCTCCGCGATAGTTGCAGGTTGTTACTGTGTTGGCGAAAGCGAAAAACTCCGTATCGGCACCGCGATCGGCATCCAGGCGCTCGAGGAGCAAAGAATATTCATGCCGGAGCATCGCGGTCAGCCTTTGCCGGCTTACATATCTTGAGGTTGGGCCATATATCGCATCGCTGACCGTCATGTCATATGCCGATATTGTCTTGGCGATTGTTCCGGAAGCACCGCCGACCCGGAAAAACAGACGTGCGACTTCCTGCCCGGCGCCGATTTCGGCGCACGTGCCGTATTTGTCGGAGTCGAGATTGATCTTAAGGGCCTTTTGATCGGTTGTTAGGGTGTTGGGCATCGGTTAATAGGCGGAGTTCTATAGATTCGAAGAGTTCCAAGTTCCAGAAGTTCCAGAAGTTCCAAGAACCGGAGGAGTTCCGAGTTCCAAGTTCCAGAAGTTCCAAGGAGGATCGGAGGAGTTCCGAGTTCCAGGTTCCAGAAGTTGAGTCCGCTCTAAGAAGTCGGTTTCATTCGAAAATCCGGAATTTCCTATTCGGACGCATAGCGTCACTTAGAATTTAGACGTGGGTGGAGCGGCTTTGCGCGGAACCTACGGCCACATATCTCCGTGAGGCTATGCGTCCGAATAGGAAATTCCGGATTTTGGAATAAAACCGACTTTTTAAACCGGACTCAGAAGTTCCAAGATTAACAAGTAGGGGTTGGTCGAATTCAATGTTCACGTCGGTTACCGCCGTTGGGGATCCTTTGCAAACGGGGTGTTCCAGGCGCCATTGGCGTGATAAGGAGATCTTGGTAGTTCCCACCTCTTGGAACAAACCGGTTTCCATGGTGTCGAATGGGGCAAGTGGATCCTGACGGGCGAGATCGAGAACGATCGGAATGGTGACCCTCGCGGTCAGTTACTTATCGGCATCAGTTATTGGAAGCTTAAACCGATACTTTGCCCGCATAAAGCTTGGTGTTCATGGCCTCGGCGCGACGGATTCCAATCCGCCAATCGGAATCGATGAGGATCCCGCACACGCAATGAAGCTTGCATTCGATGATGGCCAGGGATGGCAGGCGAGAAAATTCGCCTAAGCAAACAGGAGATGAAAAGGCCAATGAGATTCGAATCCAGACCCACCAAACCTTTCAAAAAGTTTCCGGTGCTTCTGATGCCGCTCTTGCTTTCACTCTTCGCTTTTCACTCAAATTCGATCGCGCAAGTGCGGGGCACGAAGCAGGAGCCGCCCTGGCGACAGTATTTATACAAATCAGATGTGGTTTATGAAGACTATGCCTGCGACGAGCAACACACCGATGCGGTTAAGGAATACTTCCGAAGTCGCCCTTTGAACAGGATGTTCCGGATCTGCCACAACGATTGCCCGTATGCGACATACCTTCCGCTGATATCTTTTCCCCGGCCCGCAAAGGCCATTCAGGCAAAGGGCAGGATTTCGGTCCACGTCCTGGCAGATGAACAGGGTACGGTTCTTTACGCACGGGTTCTCTACGGCAATGTGCTCCTTTGGTCGGCCGCACGAAAAGGCGCTTGCCAGACAAGATTCAATAGCTATGAATATGGAAAACGGCAAGGTGTAATGCATTTTTGGGTTGAGAATTACAACTATCTGGGAGTGCCAAAGTATGCAAACGAACTTTGACCAAAGACCATTCTTGAAGAAGAAGCGTTTTGTTTTCAATACAATCATCACTATTCTCATTTCGCCCCAAATGCCTGTAATATGTGCATAAAAATGCCGGGGTCTCGAATTCCCGGAAATAGGGCGATTTGGAACGATGAAACACAAAGAGATTTATGCTTCGGTTCGCAGGTTGATTGATGAACGCGAACTTGATGATGAAAACCTGGATGTTGCAAGCGATGATCTTTCGGAGTTGATTGAGGAAGATCCCGAATGCGGATGGGCCTACGGTTTGCTTTCGGAGATCTACTATTGGACGGGAGAGACGGCGGATCCGGAAGACAAGATGTTCTATTTCGGCGAAGGCGTCAAATGGGGCGAAGAGGGTGTCGAAGCGGAACCCGAATCGCTTGAGGCAAATTTCTGGCTTTCGGTAAACTGGGGCTCATTTGGTCAGGAGAAAGGGATCATGAAAAGCCTTGCGCTGATTTCCCCGATCCGCGAGAAAGCCGAATTGGCGATCGGAATCGACGAAAGCTATTTTTACGGCGGTCCTTGGCGCGTATTGGGCCGCCTTTTCCACAAAGCGCCGGGGTTCCCGATCTCTATCGGCGACAAGTACAAGGCGGAAGAATGTCTCGAGAAGGCAATCGGGTTTGGACCAAACTTCTATCTGAATCATCTTTTTATGGCCGAACTCCAAATTTCAAGGCGAGAAAAGGAAAGGGCGAGACAAGAACTCGAGTGGATTCTCAATGCTCCGCTAAACAGGAATCACGAAATCGAAGATCAAGTTTACAAGGATCAGGCCGAGGCGTTGCTTACACGGGAGTTTTGAGTTTTGAGTTTCGAGTTTTGAGTTGAGGACGTTGCGATCTTTTCGCACGTCCTTTTTGCATAACGAGTTTGAAAAGCCATGCCTCCTTTTGAATTGTTCCACGACGCAACTCCCAAATCAGTCAACAGTTCGCCCTCATGATGCGTGCCGCCTAACCTCTCAAACTTAAATTCTGTTGAATTTCTTAAGAAAGCCGTGGGGGTCTATGGATAAATCGTGCGACCCGTGAAAGAATGGAAAAAGGAATTTCAACAAGTTTGCTTCGGCAAATCGTAAAAATATGTATCGCGAAATCGAATATGTCACGCCCCACGAGGCATTTAGAAACATCAAGAGCGGCGACCGTGTTTTTGTTCAGGGAAGTGCGCAAACACCGGTTTATCTGCTCCAGGAACTGGCCAAAGAAGCACCGCGCCTGAGGGATGTCGAACTGGTTTTTATCACCGTTCAGGGTGAAATCGAGATCGACAAAAAGGAATACGAGAACTCTTTTCACATCAATTGCCTCTTTGTCAGCGACAGCGTGAGAAACGCGGTAAATGAAGGGCATGCCGATTTTGTGCCGGTGTTCTTGAGCGATATCCCGGATCTCTTTAGAAACGGAATACTTCCGCTTGATGTTTGCATAGTGCAGGTTTCGCCTCCGGACAAGCATGGCTATTGCTCGCTTGGCGTCAGCGTTGACATCGCGAGCAGCGCCGTCGCGCATTCGCAGTGCATCATCGCACAGGTCAATCCAAACGTGCCGCGGACGTACGGAGATGGAACGATACATACCGAGCGAATCCATGCCTTTATTCACCACGAGGCCGAACTTCCGGAAGTAAACTACGCCTCAAAGATTGGGGACGAGGAGCGGATGATCGGCAAGTACATCGCCGAAATGATCGATGATGGAAGCACGCTTCAAATGGGTATCGGTGCGATTCCCGACGCCGTTTTGGAGTCGCTTCGCAACCACAGGGATCTTGGTGTTCACACGGAGATGTTTAGCGATGGCATCATCGAACTCTTTGAAAAGGATGTCATCAATAACTCCAAAAAGTTGATTCATCCATATAAAACCGTCGCCGGATTCGCGATCGGTACAAAGCGGCTTTACGAATATGTCGATCAAAATCCGGCATTCTTCTTCCTCGACATCGATTTTGTAAATGATCCGCACATCATCCGAAAGAACCAAAAGGTGATCGCGATAAACAGCGCAATCGAGGTCGATATAACCGGGCAGGTTTGCGCCGACAGCATCGGTGCGCGGCAATACAGCGGTATCGGTGGCCAGATGGATTTTATGAGAGGAGCGGCGCTGAGCGAGGGCGGAAAGCCGATCATAGCGCTGACGGCGCGGACGAGACGCGGCGAGAGCAGAATCGTGCCCTATTTGAAACGCGGTGCGGGCGTTGTAACGACGCGCGGGCACGTTCATTACATCGTCACCGATTACGGCGTCGCATATCTTTACGGAAAGAATCTGCGGGAACGCGCAAAGGCGTTGATCTCGATCGCGCATCCGGATGATCGCGAGATGCTTGAGAAGGAATGCCACGAACGTTTCCGCGAGTTTAATTTTTAGTTGCTGAGGATTGCTGGTGGCAAAAGCCGCGCTTTGGTTCCGCGATCGTTGCTCAAGAGATTCTCGGCGAAACATTCAGATTGAGGTAACGCTATGAGAAAGAAATCCATTTCACTTTGGTATGACAGTGAAGCGCGGGAAGCGGCGGATTTTTACTGTTCGGTGTTTGAGAACGCGAGCATCAAGTCTGAGAATCCCGTTGTAGTTGAGTTTGAAATAGAAGGGCAGGATTTTATTGGAATTAACGGCGGCCCGCGATTTGAGATCAATCCTTCGATCTCGATGTTCTTTAACTCGGAATCGGCCGAGGAGCTGCAGTCTCTTTGGGCAAAGCTCTCAGACGGCGGCAAGATCATGATGCCGCTCGACAACTATCCATGGAGCGAGTGCTACGGTTGGTGCGAAGACAAGTATGGTGTTAGCTGGCAGCTGATGAAGGGCGATATCGGCGGACAGAAAGTCGTGCCGTGCCTGATGTTTACAGGCGCCTCGGCGGGCAAGGCCGAGGAGGCGATGAATTTCTATTGCTCCGTTTTCGAAGGATCCGAAATAACCGAAATCAATCGCTACGAAGCCGGCGAGCATGATGTAGAAGGCACGATCAAGCATGCGCAATTCCATCTTGGCGGACAGTATTTTGCAGCCATGGACAGCTCGATGCCTCACGAGTTCGCATTTGACGAGGGTGTTTCGATCGTTGTCTATTGCGATAACCAGGACGAGATCGACTATTTCTGGGGCAAGCTTACCGATGGCGGCAATGAGGGTCGATGCGGCTGGCTGGTGGACAAGTTTGGGGTTCATTGGCAGGTAGTGCCATCGATGATGGGTGAATTGATGAGCACGCCGGAACGCTCGGATCGTGTGATGAAGGCGTTCATGCCGATGAACAAGCTGGACCTGGATGTCTTGGTGGCGGCGGCGAAGGGCGCTTGATTTCCCGGCGTACATTTGGAATTCTCTTTTATTAAACTGACAGACCAACATCCTGGAATCGCCGATCGGAATGCGATTCCGGGCATTTGCATTTGACGGCCTGAACAAACCTATAACTGTTCGGGTCGATGAGGCGGAAAGACTGATGAGACGATTTAAGCCTATCCTGCTTGCGATACTTCTGTTTTTGTCGGCAAGCGCTGCACTTGCCGAACAGAAAAAGCTAAACATTCTATATTCCAATGATCTCCACGCGCATCTCGAACCGCATATCGTTCCGTGGGTCAGCACGACGCGAAAGGTCGGCGGTTTCGCGAATATAGCGACGATCGTCAAGCGCGAGAAAGCGTCAAACAATTACACCGCCTATTTTGACGCCGGAGATTTCTTTACCGGTCCGTACATCAGTTCGCTGACGAAAGGCGAGGCCGTGATTGATGCCATGAATTATCTTGGGCTCGATGCGGCATGCGCCGGAAATCACGAATTCGACCACAATTGGAAAAACGCCCAAGCCCAGTTTCGCAAGGCGAAGTTTCCGATATTGAATGGAAACATCTTTGTCGAGGAAACCGGAAAATTGGTTTGGAACAAGCCGTATGTCGTAAAGAAGTTCAACGGAATACGGCTTGGAATCATCGGTCTTCACGGGAGATTCGCGTTCTATGACACCACCTCGGATGAGATGATCAAGGGTGTCGAAGCGCGCGATGAGGAGGAGTATCTCCGAAAATACATCGCGGAGCTCAAGGGAAAGGCGGATCTAATAGTCGTCTTGATACATCAGGGAATTCCCGGTACTCAATCTTCGGGCGGAACAAAAGACGTCGAACGAAACCACGAAAAGGATATACAGCTCGCAAAAAACGTCGATGGAATCGATATCATGATCACGGGGCATCCCCATAGCGGTACGCCCGAAGCGCTCGTCTCAAACGGAACGATCATCGTCTCCACCGATGCCTATACAATCGAACTCGGAAAACTGGAACTGGTTTACGACACAAAACTCAAACGCATCACAAGCCATAAAAACAATCTCGACTATCTGTTTGATGACGAGGTTCCCGACGATCCCAAAATGGTTTCGGTTATTTCGAAATGGAAAACAAAGCTGAGTTCGATAACGGATGAGGTTGTTACGAAGACGACAAAGGCTTTGACGCGCTCTTATGGCGAGGAATCGTTCCTCGGCGATCTGGTGGCGGACGCGCTTTTGAACGAGTCGCCCGATTACGATTTTGCGGTTACGAACAGCGGCGGACTCAGACAGGATGTTGACGAAGGGCCGGTTACGGTCGGTGAACTAATTTCGGCGTTTCCGTTTCCCAACACGGTCGTTCAACTCGAGATGAAGGGGAACGATGTCCGAGCGATGTTCGAACACGGCGCGAGCCTTTCGAACGGCATTCTGCAGGCTTCGAAAGGCGTGGAGATGGAGTACGACGAATCACGACCGGTCGGGAAAAGGGTTACGAAGTGCCTCATAAAGGGAATGCCGCTCGATGATTCAAAGACATACCGCCTCTTGACATCAAATTTTCTCGCCGATGGAGGGGACGGATTTCTGATGTTCAAAAACGCGGTGAAGTATAAAAACACGCGTATCGAGATGCTCCAGTCGATGATCAAATTCTTGAAGAAATTTGAGGTCTATGAACCCAGGATTGAGGGCAGAGTTAGAAGGACACGAGAATAATGGTTAATGAAACACCGCTTGTCGGCGTAATCATGGGAAGCACTTCGGATTGGGAAACGATGCGGAAGGCATCGGAAATCCTTTCGGATTTTTCCGTGCCCCATGAAAACAAGGTCGTCTCCGCACATCGAACTCCGGATCTGCTTTTTGACTACGCATCGACCGCGAGGGAAAGAGGAATCGAAGTAATAATAGCCGGTGCGGGGGGAGCGGCCCATTTGCCGGGGATGTGCGCTTCGAAAACAACGTTGCCTGTTTTGGGAGTGCCGGTCAAGAGCAGCATCCTGAACGGCGTGGATTCGTTGTTGTCGATTGTTCAGATGCCCGCCGGCGTTCCGGTTGCCACGCTCGCTATCGGAGAGGCGGGATCAAAAAACGCGGCGCTTCTCGCCGTTTCGATCCTTTCGCTTTCAAGACCCGAACTCGCGCAACGTTTGGCCGAGTTCAGACAGAATCAGACGTCGAGCGTTCTTTCAGCTGAACTTGAATAGCAACGTTGAATACCGATCGATAAAATCATGATCAACACGACATTGGGGATATTTGGTTCCGGGCAATTGGGGAGAATGCTCGCGCTCGAAGCTCGGCGCTTGGGGATGCGCGTTGCGTGTTTCTCGCCCGAATCGGATTCGCCGGCCGGACAAATCTGCGGTCGCGAGATCGTTTCCCCTTATGAAGATCTCGAAAGCGTTAGAGCGTTTGCCGAGAGTGTCGATGTCGTCACTTTCGAGTTTGAGAATATTCCCGCCCGCACAATCGAAACCGCGTCAAGCGTCGCGCGGGTGCATCCCAAAGGCGAGGTCCTCTATATCGCCCAAAACCGGCTTCGCGAGAAGACCTTTCTTTTTGGCAGCGGTTTTCCCGTCGCGCCGTTTTATCGTGTAAGAACCCGCGAAGAACTCGAGCAGGCAACACAGAAAACGGGCTTTCCATGCGTGCTAAAAACCGCTGGTTTTGGGTATGACGGCAAAGGACAGATGCGTCTTGATGGAAAAGAGGATCTCGAAAAAGCCTCGGAAGTATTGGGCGATGAAGAACATGTGTTGGAGGCCTTCGTTGATTTTGAAAAGGAAGTGTCGGTTGTCTGCGCTCGTTCCGAAAATGGCGAGTTTTCGCATTTCGGCGTGATCGAAAACGACCATCGAAACCACATCCTCGACGTTTCATCGGCTCCGGCGTTGATCCCGCACAATGTTTGGGAGGAGGCGATCGAAATCGCATGGGGAATCGCCGATAAGCTCGAGTATGTCGGTACGATGTGCGTCGAGTTTTTTCTGACCAAACGCGAGGATCTCCTTGTAAACGAAATCGCCCCCAGACCGCACAACTCGGGCCATCTGACAATCGACGCTTGTGTGAGTTCACAGTTCGAGCAGCAATTGCGCGCCGTATGCGGATTTCCTTTGGGGCCGACGAAGTTTCTAAAGCCGGCTGCGATGGCGAATCTGCTCGGTGACATATGTGAGAACGGAGAGCCGAACTGGATCGAGGTTTTGAAAACGGGCGCGAAGCTTCATCTTTATGGCAAGACGGAACCCAGAAAAGGGCGAAAGATGGGGCATATCACGGCGGTTGGTGAAACCGTGGAGGAGGCAAAGCGGATCGTGGTCGATGCGCGGGAAGCTTTGGGAGTTAGGAGTCTTGAGTTTTGAGTTTCCGGTTTTTTTGCCGGGGTGGAACGATCTTTTTTGTCGGGATAATTTCAGGATAGTTTTTGGGAAGGTCCCTGCGGTGCAATCCGCGGGGGCCTTTTGCGTTCATTGGTTCAGTGAGATTTTGCGACGAATGGAAATAGAATGCGGTTGCTGCAAGCCGCCATTGCGGAATCTTGGTTGAATTGAAGAACACCGGATGGCAGCACCCATTGATACCCATGGAAGAAACGATTCTCATTGTCTTGCCGCAAGCACCCTACCTGATCATTCTCGCGGCGGGGTTTATGTTCTCGCTTTTTAAACTCAAAGCCCAACGGATTCCCGCAATCTTGGTCATCATCGCTCTGATGTTGTCCGCTTTGATGTTTCTGCTTTCGATGGGAAACGCATCGTTGACTCGTTACATCGTAGTATCCGGTTACGATACGGCGACAATAAAGCTCATTTACGCGCTCGTGGCTTTTGTTTTTTCAATCGCGAATTCAATCTCGCTGGGTCTGCTCCTCGCGGCGGTTTGGACGGGGCGAACCGAAAAATAGCCCCCCTGCGAACCTGTGGTAATATGAATTGAATTCGCTCAATCACATGCGGACGCCGATGGAATCGGACCGCGAATACAAAACTCAGCACAGGGCAAAAAAATGCAATCTCTCAACCAACGCTCCGCGATAGCTTTTCTTTTCGTCGCTTTTCTTCTCGTTAGTACCCAAATTCCTGCTTTTTCGCAGTGGCATGTTAGTGTCGTTGAGGGAAAAACCTCTCCAAAGAAGAACCGTGATCAGGGTCTTGAGATGCTCAGCGGTATTCGGGATACGCTCAAGGAATACTATTACGACAAGACGTTCAAAGGCATTGATCTCGATGAGAAATACAAGGCCGCCAAAGAGCGAATAAAAACCCTCGAATACAATTGGCAGATACACAGAGTACTTGCCCAGTTTCTGTTGGATTTCCGAGACTCGCATACGATCTTTCTCCCCCCAAGACGCGCCAATAAAGTCGATTACGGATTCCAGATGCAGATGATTGGCGAAGACTGCATCGTCACATCGGTTAAGAAGGATTTTGACGCTGTGAAAAAGGGTCTGAAACCAGGCGACAAGATCGTGATGATCGGTAGCTTGCCAACTACCAGAGAAAGCCTTTGGGTGGTCGAGTACTTGATTCGTGTTTTGGATCCGCAAGAAGCGATTCTCGTGACAATAAAGGACTCAAGCGGAGTCGAAAAGCAATTAAAAATCGAATCGAAATTGGTAACTCTTGACGAACAAGAGGAACAGAACGATGAGATATGGAAAACTCTCAAGGCCAAGGATGTGAATCCCTACAAATGCCAATCGATAAATACTCAAATCGTCGCCTGCAAACTCGAGACTTTCTCTGCTTACAAAGACGAAGTTGACGAAATGATGAAAGAAGTCGGTGATCATTCCAAGCTGATTCTGGATTTGCGAGGAAACGGCGGAGGATTGCTCGAAACGGAGCGTCGCGCATTGAGTTACTTCTTTGACAGGGAAATAAACGTTGGCACCCAGATCGGCAGGAAAAAATCCAAGGAAATAAAAGTAAAGCCGATAAAGGGAAAGATGTTTTCAGGGGAGCTGATCGTGCTGGTTGACAGCGACTCGGGATCGGCCTCCGAGATTTTTGCACGCGTCATGCAGATCGAGAAAAGGGGAATCGTTATCGGTGATCGCACCGCGGGTGCGGTGATGGTTAGCTATCGAATTCCGATGCAGTGGGATTCCGGTACCGACTCGTCGTTTCGGGTTGTTACGTATGGCGTGAGCGTCACGGTCGGAGACATGGTGATGAGTGATGGAGGAAGGCTTGAGAATGTTGGCGTCACTCCCGATATTCTCATTGGGCCGAAACCAAACGCGTTTGCTGAAAATACAGACCCCGTTCTCGCCTATGCGATTCAAAAATTCGGCGGGGAAACAACACAGGAAGAGGCCGGGAAGATGAGGTTTTTGATTCCCTTGACTTTGAAGGAAATGGCGGACGAAAAGGCTCGAGAAAAGGAATCGAAGAAGGAAGGAAAGAACCAATAGGATTGCGGTCCTTAAAATGCGGATTGCTCGGAAAGAAAAGGAGTAGTTTTGAAAACGAAAATCACGATTGTCTTGTTTGCAGGTGTCTTGTTGCTGGTTGGCTCGATTCACGCCCAATTGGTCGTAACCCAAACGACACGGTTTGGCGTGGTTGCCGGAGAATCGAATCCCAAGAAGAATCGATCACAGGGTCTCGACATGTTGAAGGACATCAAAAATGAAATCAAGGAATTCTATTTTGACAAGAACTTCAAAGGCGTAGATCTTAATGCTGAATATGAGGCCGCCAAAAAACGAATCGAGGATTCCGAACACAATTGGCAGATCTTTTCGATAATTGCGGAGTTTGTGTTGAAGCTCGATGATTCGCATACGAATTTCTATCCTCCCAACTACGCAAAAAGAGTCGACTACGGATTTCGAATCCAGATGATCGGGCAGACCGCTGTCGTTACTTACGTCCGACCGACCTCCGACGCTGAAACGAAGGGGCTAAAAGCGGGAGACGTTTTGCTTTCGATCGACGGCTATCAGTTAAATCGCAATAATCTCTGGGTTGTCAATTACATAATTGGCGTACTCGATCCGCGCGAAATGCTCACCGTCACTGTTGCCGATGGCGAAGACAAGCAAAAAGAGCTTAAAGTGGAATCGCGTTTCCTAGATATCAAGGAGCGCCAAAAAATGAGCAAGAAATCAAGGAAGCTGGTTCCCAAAGACGATCGGAAAGTCTTCAAATGCCACGAAGTAAACTCCGATACGATAATTTGCAGGCTCGAAACTTTTGTGGTTTCAAGATCGACTATCGACAAGCTCATGTCGGAAGTAAAGGATCACAAGAACTTCATTCTGGATCTGCGCGGAAACGGCGGGGGATACGTAGATACCAACAGTTATTTCCTCGGATATTTCTTTGAAGATACGATCCATGTAAACGACTTCGTTTCCCGCAAGAAGAAAGAGGTAATGAAGGCCGAAAGCAAGGGTAGTAAAGTCTTCAAAGGCGATATGATCGTGCTTGTTGACAGTCGTTCGGCATCGGCCTCGGAAATCTTCTCGCGCGTGATGCAGATCGAAAAAAGAGCAATCGTGATCGGAGATCAAACCGCCGGAGCCGTGATGACGAGCATAAGCAGACCTATGATCAGATCAAAAGGGCTTGATGCTTTTGAATCCGTAGTCGTGTACAACCTTAGCGTTACAGTTGGAGATGTCGTCATGAGCGACGGTGGAAGGCTCGAAAAATCGGGAGTGATTCCAGATATCATGATCGGGCCGGCTCCGCAATCATTTGTCGAGATTTCCGACCCTGTATTGGCATATGCCGTTCAGAGATTCGGCGGAGACATGGACCAACATCAGGCAGGGGCGCTGCGTTTTCTGATTCCAAAAGCAATTGAGGATTACGAGATGGAAGCCGATGATCAGTTGGATGAGGAAGAAAACTGAAGAACTCTTCATTCAACGCAAGCAATCCGCGACTACTTAGGAATTGTATTGCCTAACCAAATTCAAACCTGCCGACCCAGCCAGACGCCGAGCAGAAGCGCCGCGAAGCCGGCTGTGACGCTTGAGACAAGGTAGAAGATCGAATGCGCGTAGGAGCCTTTTTGGATCAGCGTCCAGATTTCGAGTTCGAAGGTTGAAAATGTTGTAAACGCGCCGAGGAATCCGACGAAGACGAGAAGCCTTACGTTGTCGCTTACTTCAAATCTGTCGGAGAGGAGGATCAGTAGAAATCCGATCAGGAAAGAGCCGACGATGTTTGCGACAAATGTTGGGGCGGGGAATTTGTCGGTCAGCGAACCGAGTCTCGAGGCGCTGATCGCATAACGCGCCAAGGCGCCGATCGCACCGCCTGCGGCCACCATCGCGATTCTTGAAATCAGATCCATCGGTTTCAAGCGAGTTTTGGTTTACCCGCCAAATACTTTCACGCCATCACCGTCGCCGATGATTACCATGTCTGCGAGATCCAAAAAGAGTCCGTTGCAGACGACCCCCTCGATTTGATTTAGCTCCTCTTCGATCAAATAGGGGTCAGATATCAATCCGAAGTCGGCGTCGATTATAAAGTTTCGCTCATCGGTCAAAAACCTCTCGCCGTTTCTGAGTCTGATCTCGCCCTTCCCTCCAAAATCCGTAATTCGCTGGACCGCGTATTCAACCGCGAATGGAATCACTTCGACCGGAACCTTGAATGCACCCAGTTTCTCTACATGCTTTGAGGAGTCGGCGATTATGATTTCGCGTTTTGAAAAGCGGGCCACCATTTTCTCTTTTAGCAGCGCGCCCCCGCCGCCCTTTATGAGATTCAGATCGTCATCCCATTCGTCGGTGCCATCGATCGTGAGATCGATCTCATCGACATCGCCCAGCGTGATCAATGGTATCGATAGCGAACGCGCCTGATCTTCGGTTGCGGTCGAGGTAGGGATCGCACGGATGTTTAATCCCTCGGCAACCATCTTCCCGACGGCTTCGATCGCAAAATAAGCTGTCGATCCGGTTCCAAGCCCAAGCGTCATACCGTCTTGAACATGCTTTACGGCCTCAAGGGCCGCCAATCGTTTTTCGTCTGAAGCGGTGGTCATTGTTTGGTTAAATTATCAGCCAGGGCCTTAAGTGTCGAGCCGTCGCATCGGGCAACTCCCTTCCTCTTGCACGACAAGAAAACCCATGTCATCGGTTTCATTTTGGCCGGCCGCACAATTTGCCTATCGTCGATAGGCATGGGCCCGCAGAAACGCTCGATTTCAATTTGAATACAATACTTCGACGAGTTTCGATACGAGAAACTAGCGAATCGCCTTGTATCGTTTTCCCAAAATCCGAGGCGGGAATCCGATCCAATAGAGTCCCTGCTTGACGATCCATTTTGAAAACACCCAGAGGAAGTTGTGGTTCTCGAATCTGCGCGAAGACGTTTCGACCGGTGTCTGGAGATACATCCAACGACCCTTCTTTAGAAGCTTTCTGTATATTTCAACGTCTTCAAACAACGGATAGTCCTTAAAGCCGCCAACCTCCTCGTAAGTTTCAGCGCGAATAAAAAACGCTGAGTCTCCGTAAACCAAACCGATCGAAGACAAATGAGGATAAAGCCACGTCAAAAAACTCGCCGCTCTTGTTCCGCCGGAAAAGATCACCTGGAAGTTGCCGCCGACAACCTCGCGATACTTCATGTATTTCAGGATCTGTCCTCCGGCGCCCTGCTTCGGACGCGTATCGGCGTGTATAAACCAGAAAACGTCGCCGGAAGCGTGTTTGGTACCCTCATGAAGCTGACGCCCGCGGTTGGCAAAATCGGTTTTGACCAGCTTCAGCTTGGAAGATTCGTATTGCTCGATCAGCTCGACGGTGCGGTCGGTACTGCCGCCATCGACGATGATGATCTCCTTTGGATTTACAAGACGCGTCATCGCATCGAGTGTTCCGATGATCGTCTTCTCTTCGTTGTAGGTGGGTGTGATGATTGAAATGCTGTTCATCAGTTGCCGTTTAACCCGCCATTGCGGGGAATGAGAGTTAACTATAACGTTCAATCCCCTGCGTTAAAAGAAATTTGAGAACTTTTTAGATAGATATTCTGCGTTTGATCCGTGATTGCGCTTTGTATGGGTTGGACCGAAACCGGTGCGCTGCGAAATAAACGTATCAACAGGCCCGCTCGGAACAAGCAGGCCAAGACCAAATATTGCCAAAATCCTCTTGCGTCGTTAAACTAATCTTGGTATAAAAATGGTTCGCCAAAAATGGCGAGTCGTTTGAAAACAAAAGTTTTATTCCACAGTAGCTCAATGGCAGAGCATTCGGCTGTTAACCGAAGGGTTGTAAGTTCGAGTCTTACCTGTGGAGCCATTCGAACAAAAGAGACTGTCCATGTTGGGCGGTCTCTTTTTGTATTGGCATGTAAACAAGACGCTCGTGACCCAAACTATCACATTCATTTGTGGCATGAATCTCAACTTTTCCTTGGACTCCTCGAAGACTGGCTGTCTTAATCCGAACAGATTCAACGTGCGGTTCTTTCTCGAGGCCCTTTTCCGAATTTTGATTTTGTACTGAAACGACTCCGTGAAAACCATGAAGAACCGAGTCAAACCCAACATTTATCGACCTCCAGTGAAATCGTTTGGCTTGATTAGCGAAAATCTGTCAAGCAACAAATAGCGGCCGCCATTCCCTATTCTGCGCTAAAAGCGAAAACTGCACGCAACTTGAGATTCGTTCTCGCGCAACCCCCAGGAATCAAAGACAAACCCTCACAAACCCAAACCCGCGATTCTCCTCCGAAAGATATGCTGTTCGATCAGCCATTGCGCCTTGAGGTAACGAGCGATGATCGCAAAAACCACAAAATTCCTAACGTCCATTTTGATTCTTTCGTGCTTGGTTTTGAGCGGGAACGCCTTTGCGTTTGAAACCGATCAGTACAACCTCTCGCCAGTGCCGCTAGCGGATATCGGCCCTGAGTTTGACGAGTATCTTGTCGCGACCCTAGACGAAGTCATCTCGGAAACGAATGCGGAGATCGATGAGATTGAGAATTGCCTCGAAAACAAAAACGTGAACTGCGGCAAACAGCGTCAAATGGCGGAGAGGAGTGACGAGCTCAGAAGTCCGGATTCAATCGCAAAGGCGGTGTTCAAAAAACTGGGCGATGGCACGTTGCCGTTTACAAAGGTCGGAACCTGGATTGAGAAACATGAATTCCGCGTCGCGCCCGCGCGATTCAAAACGGGATACCGGGAGTCGGTGCATTTTGCGGCGCCGATGAATTACCTCACGATCAGCCCTACCATCAACATGTACGGCACGGAGTTCGGAACGGACAAAATCGCACACATCTTCCAGCAAGGCTACGACTACTACAAGATACGCGCCAAGGCGATCGACAAAAACAAGACCGCGGAAATCGGTGAAAGCGAGGCGGTCAAGTTCGGCCGCATTTCTGAAAAGACTTACTTCGGAACCCTTGTTTCAGCCGTCTATTCAAACGCGGATCTCGCGGCAAACTTTGCCGGCATGCGGTTTTATCAACAACTAACTGAAGAAATCAAAATAGGCGACAGAAGCTTCGCTCCAATTCTCAATTTGAGCGAAGGCCGCTGGGTTTTTAATGGAAATGCAAAAGACCTACTCAAGCCTTATATATCGAACCATCTGAACGAGGCCTATAATCCCGGGAAGATCTACAACATCGCCGGTTTCCGAAACAACTTCCGCGAAGCAGTCCGCAAGAACGCGTGCGGAGACTGGAGTACGAGATATCCTGGACTCACGGCCAAAGACCTTGAAAACAAAAGCGCGGGCCTCGAATCATGGTACGGCGAGGAATACGGCTACTCGAAGAGCAAGGATTTTGTAACGATTGCAAATACTTGCTTCTAGTTTCTGAAAAGGCTTCAACAGAAACAAATCGGAAAGAATTGTCTTGAAAGTTCGTAAGAATTGAAATAAGTTCAATGGCTATGGTACTCAATCCTCCCACGGGTGAGAACTCCGAGCTCATCATCGGCTTAATCACCGCAGTCGGAACCGAAACTCCACAAGTTATCTCACTTATTGAAGAACGCCTAAAACTTGCCGGTTACAACGTTGTAAAGATCAAGATCTCTGAATCCATAATCGAGAAGATCATTGAAGTCAACTACAGTGAATCTGACCAATACGACCGTATCAACAAATTAATGGATGCTGGAAACGAAATACGGCGAAAATCGACTGATCCGGCAAAAGGCGAGAAGGGGTATGACGGAGTACTTGCGGATGGTGTTGCGAGCGCGATTTACGAATTTAGGAGCAATGCGAGGCGCGAACGTTCAGGCGATTCAGAAACTGATGGCGCCCCAAAAAACCTGCCTCGCACGGCGTTTATCGTTGATTCGCTAAAGCGACCCGAAGAGATAAATCGTCTACGAAGCATATATCCAAATGGATTTCTGACCGTCGCAATTCAGGCCGAGGAAGAGCGTCGATTGGAGCATCTGATCAGGAACCGCGGAATATCGGAAGAAAAAGCGAAGTTGCTGATCAAACGGGATGGTGAAGAAGAGCGGATAGAACACGGTCAGCGGGTAAACAAGACATTCCACCTTGCGGACGTCTTTGTAAGAATTACAGAGAACCGGGATCGGCTAAGGTGCGACATCCAGCGAATGGTCGAGATTTGGTTCGGATTTCCATTCCATACTCCTACTTTTGATGAGTTCGCAATGTTCATGGCGTTTGCCTCATCGCTTCGTTCTTCCGATCTCTCGCGGCAAGTTGGCGCTGTGATTGCGAAAGGCGACTCAATCGCTTCCACAGGAGCAAACGATGTTCCGAAATTCGGTGGTGGGTTATATTGGCCAGTACGAGACGATGGTGTTGGTTTGTCGGATTACGCTTTTGGTCGGGACTATAAGCTGGGATGCGATCAGAATCAGGTAGAAAAGATTAACATTGTTGAAAAGATAGCAAAAAGACTCCTTGAGAGTGGATACGAAGATGAGAACAAGCTTAAAGAAATTCTCTTGAATAGCCCGGTCAAAGACATCACGGAATATGGACGCGTCGTTCATGCTGAAATGGAAGCTTTGATTGCTTGCGCGAGAATAGGCGTCTCACCTGTTGGATCGACCTTATACTCAACTACGTTTCCATGTCATAACTGCGCCAAGCATATCGTTGCAGCGGGAATCGTTAGAGTTGTTTACGTAGAACCTTATCCGAAAAGCAAAGCTCTGGATTTCCACAAAGATTCAATTTCGCTCTTTGGGGGCGACAATCATAAAAAGGTAGTTTTTGAACCGTTTGAAGGAATCGGAGCGAGAAGATATCATGATCTTTTTTCGATGAACGGCGGAGTAAGTTATCCTATAATCCGAAAAGATAAAAAGAGCGGAAGAATTTCCGCGTGGAAAATTGAAGAAGCGAACCTTCGCCTCAAACTCTTTCCCCAATCATATATTGAATTAGAAGAAGAATCTGCGGGTTGTTTTCTCGATGCAATAAAGGAGATCAAACATGAGAAGTAGAGAAGAGTTTTTGAAATCCAGAGACGAGTTTTTGGCATCTCTTGAAAGCGCTCGTGAGAGAGTTCAAGCGCGACACGAATCTATGAGAAATATCCTTAACGAAAGCCAAAGACCGAAATCATCTATTCCCCGCCAGCCCGGGATTTCCATATCGATATCGGCAACTCCCGAAGAATTGAAAGAATTGTTCGCAAGATCTTGAGCAAAACCGGATAACGATCGGTTGGTCGCAACCGAGTGGTTTTCGGATGATGGAAGTTTGTATTGATCCGGTTCGGATTCGGCGCCAATTATGCAAAATGCGGGTTGATATCAGATTCCCTTTGACACCTTTTTAAGATTTAGGATCTCAAATCCGAAGTTCTCAATCTAGATCACATCGAGCCTTCTATTCCAATCCGCACAGAAAACCAAAAGTGACCTATTCCGGAATACCGAATTGCCCTCCAGGGCTCAGTGTTCACTCAAACGAATTGCGGTTATGATCCCGATCCCGCTCAAATGGAACGTTTCTTGAACCACCAGCATCTTTCTTCGTTGATACTGAGCGGCGCCGTACTGGTCATTGCATTTAGCTCAAGCATCAAGTCGATACAAATGTTGGTCGCCGCCAATAGGAATCCAAAAACGGGTGCGCTTTGCAAACGAGTGAACCATGACTTTACTGAATATCTCATCTTCTACGGCGCTATTTCGTTCCTGTTCTTGATTTTTGAATTCGGCGGATCCCAAATCAATTATTATCGGTTAGAAAACCGTTTGCCTATCATTTCGTTCCTGCTCGGCGCAATCACATATCTTTTTGTTCTTGCTTTTTATGGCATTTACCTGAGAGTGTTTTGGGATGTTCAAACGGCAACCGACGAATCGGTAAATGCAATACGAATCTATTGGCCCCGGACAAACGTAAATAGAATCAAGGGTTTTATTGCGGTTGGCTTGTTGAATCCCATCTTTGAGGAGTGGATTTACCGTGGGGTACTGATCGGAGTATTGGGCGGCATAACGGGCTACTATAAAACGATGGCGGCGATGTCACTTGCTCTCAATCTGTTAAGTCACCTATACCAAGGCTGGAAAAATCTTGTGTTTCATATCATTTTTCAAACCGGCGCCACACTGATATTTCTTTCTCCTCTAGGCCTGATCGGGAGCATAGGATTTCACTTCGCCGGCGACTTGGTACCGCTCTATTTGTTTCCGAGAAATCTGAAGGATTACTATCGACGCAGAAAGGCGCGACATCGGGAAAGGCTTCGTGGCTTAACGGCAGCCTGAACAGATTCATAAACAAGGGTTCAATATTGTATTTAGCAAATCGATTTGGTAAAAGGGATTGCACGGATTTAGCGGGTTAACAAAAAGGTTAACTGCTGATAGACTTTTTCGAATCTGAGTCTTGCTGGGCTGGGTCCCGCTTTTGCCGTTGATTCAAACGGTTCTCGGTTGGTTTTTTTGGAGTAAAACAAATAAATGCGCAATATTCGATCGATGCTTCTTTTGTTGGCCGCGGTTTCGGCCTTGTTTTCTTTTGCCTGCGTGCAGGCGCCCGATTCGAGCGGCAATGGCCCCGCGAAATCCGATGACGGAAAAATCAAGATTGGTTTTGCAATGGCAACGCTCAAAGAGGAACGCTGGACGCGTGACAAGGAAGCCTTTGAGGCGCATTGCAAGAAATTGAATGTCGAGTGCCAGGTTACGGTTGCTGACAACCGTGCGGACAAACAGGCCAACGACGCCGACAATCTTCTGACGCAGGGCGTTGACGTACTCGTCGTCGCTCCGCACGACGCGACGCAAGCCGCTTCGATCGTCGAAAAGGCCAAGAAACAGGGTGTTCCCGTTATCAGTTATGATCGATTGATCAATTCGGATCAGATCGATCTATACATTTCGCACCAGGTTCCGGTAATCGGGCGAAAGATGGCGGAATACGCGATCGAGAAGGTGCCCAAGGGAAATTACGTGCTCGTTTATGGTGACGCGGCGGACAACAACGCCGTCATCATGAAGAAGGAGCAAAACGAGGTTTTGAAAAAGGCGGTCGAAAGCGGTGACATAAAGATCGTAGCCGATCAAAACGCAAAGGACTGGAAGGCTGATGAGGCGCTCAAGATCGTTGAGAACGCATTGACTCAGAACGGCGACAAGATCGACGCCGTGATCGCCTCAAATGACGGAACGGCGGGCGGCGCGATCTCAGCGCTTGAAACAAAAGGTTTGACGGGCAAGGTTTTGGTAACCGGACAGGATGCGGAAAAGGCGGCACTTCAAAGGATTGCCGAAGGCAAGCAAACGATGACCATTTACAAACCGATCAAACCATTGGCCGAGGGCGCTGTCGAAGCCGCGATCAAACTCGCGAAGAAAGAGAAGCTCGATTCGGTTGCGTTTATGAACGACAACATCAAAAAGGAGATTCAGGCGATTCTCCTTGATGTAATCGTTGTCGATAAGGACAACCTACTTGATACCGTGATCAAAGACGGATGGGCTACCTTCGACGAGGTTTTCAAGAACGTTCCCGAAGACAAGCGTCCCAAACAAAATCAGTAACCTAATCGGAGCGGAACCCTCGATGCTATCGGTTCCGCTCTTTTGTTTTTCAATCAAGGAATCGGAATTCATATGGCAAGCCTTTTGGAAATGAAAGAGATTACGAAGGAGTTTCCGGGCGTCAAGGCTCTTGACGGGGTTACCTTCGATCTCAATGCCGGTGAATTTCACGCGTTGGTCGGAGAAAACGGTGCCGGCAAATCGACTCTGATGAAAGTCCTGAGCGGCGTTTACCCTTGGGGCGAGTACGGCGGTGGGATCCATATCGACGGGCGCGAGATGCGTTTTTCGTCGATTCGCGAAGCCGAAGAAGCCGGCGTCGCAATCATTTTTCAGGAGTTTTCGCTCGTTAAGGAACTCACCGTAGCCCAAAACATAAGCCTCGGGCGCGAGCCTTCGAGGTTTGGCGTCATCGACAACCGTGCGGTTCAGCGTCAGGCCGGAGAACTGCTTCGTGAATTGAACCTCGAAATCGATCCTTTCATCGAAGTTGGCGATCTGGGGATCGGTCAGCAACAGCTTGTTGAAATCGCAAAGGCGCTTTCAAAAAACGCCAAGATCCTTGTCCTCGACGAACCGACCGCCGCCCTCACCGAAACTGAGGTCGAAACCCTTTTTGAAATCCTACGTTCGCTAAAAGAAAAAGGCGTAGGGATGATCTATATCTCGCACAAGCTCGATGAGGTTTTCGAAATGGCGGATCGCATCACGGTGCTTCGCGACGGAAAGACGGTTGGCACAAAGGCCGCCGATGAAGTCACGAGAGACGAAGTGATCGCGCTTATGGTCGGACGCGAAGTTGGCGACATCTTCCCGGAATCGCACCACGAATTTGGCGAAACCGTTCTGAAAGTCAATGGTTTGACGGCGTTTGACCCCGATCATCCCGACAAGAAAATGGTCGATGATGTTTCGTTTGAAGTACGAAAGGGAGAGGTTCTTGGGATCGCCGGATTGATGGGCGCAGGACGTAGCGAATTGCTGTCCGCGATTTTCGGTTCTTGGAAGGGGCGTGTTTCAGGGGAAGTTCAGGTTGAGGGCAAAACCGCCCGCATAGGTTCGCCCGCCGATGCGATAGCCGAGGGGATAGGTTTTGTAACCGAAGACCGCAAACGTTTTGGACTGATACTCGAGCAGACGATCAACGACAACTCGACGCTCGCGGGTTTGAAGATGATTTCAGGAAAATTCATCACTCACCGGCAGAAGGAAATCAACGCAACGACAAAAGCGATGGGAATGTTGAACGTAAAAGCGCGTTCGCCGTTCACCATCGCCGGCACGCTCTCGGGCGGCAACCAGCAAAAGGTGGTCATCGGCAAATGGCTTTTGACCGAGCCCGCGATTCTCTTTCTCGATGAACCGACACGCGGCATCGACGTCGGCGCAAAACAGGAAATCTACGCGGAGATCAACAGGCTTGCCGCCGAAGGATTGGCGATCGTAATGGTTTCATCCGAGTTGCCCGAGGTGTTGGGGCTTTCGGATCGCGTGATGGTTTTGCATGAAGGGCGAGTCGGCGGAGTTTTTGACAAACGAGACGCGACTCCAGAAAAGGTGATGGCGGCGGCAACGGGAAGCGGAAATTAACGGAACGAAGTAGCGGGATTGGAAGGGAACAAGATGAGCGAAAACGCGGAAAAAGGTCTTAAACTTAACACGGCATCACTCCGTGCCTATACGATGCTGGCGGCATTGGTCGTAATCTGGCTGTTTTTTCATTGGCAAACCAGTTCCGTGTTTCTGACTCCCCGCAACCTCTCAAACCTGATGCTCCAAACTTCCGTCACGGGGATCATCGCCGTTGGCATGTTGCTCGTCATCATATCCGGAAACATCGATCTCTCTGTCGGTTCGGTGCTCGCACTCGCCGGCGGCGCGGCGGCCTTGATACTCGGCTCCATGGGGTATGGCGTCGCACCGGCGATTCTTGCCGCGATTGTGGTCGGAGTTTTGATCGGATGCTTCCAGGGATTTCTGACGAGTTATGCAAACATTCCCGCGTTTATCGTTACGCTTGGAGGGCTTCTCGCCTGGCGCGGTGCGATCAAAGGAATCTCCGCAAGCGAAACGATTCCAGTTTCAAATCCCGGATTCAAGGCGTTGGGACAGCAATACATCGACCCGAGAATCGGTTGGGCGCTGGCGGTGATCGCGATCATCGGAATCTTGTACGCGGCATTCAACGCGCGCAAGAACCGTGCGAAATACGGGATCAAGGAAACATCGATGGCGGCCGAACTGGCGTCGGTAGTGCTGCCGATCGTCGGCGTCGCCGCGTTCATGTGGGTGATGAACCTCTACGCCGGTGTTCCGATTCCTGTTCTGGTCTTTTTGGGTATCGCCTTTCTCGGATATTTCATCACCAACCACACCACATTTGGCCGTTATATCTATGCGATCGGCGGGAATTCAGAGGCCGCTAGATTATCCGGTATCAATAACCGACGAATCGTCTTGATGGTTTTCGCGCTACTGGGTGCGTTTACAGGACTCGCAGCAGTGATCCATACCGCTCGCGTCGCAGCCGCGACGCCCGATGCCGGCACGCTCCTCGAACTCGATGCGATCGCCGCTTGTGTAATTGGCGGCACGAGTTTGATGGGCGGCAGGGGAACCGTATTCGGTGCCTGTCTCGGTGCGTTGATCATGGCCAGTTTGGACAACGGCATGTCTCTTCTCAACTACGCCGATTTTACTCAACAGCTTATCAAGGGAACGATCCTCGTAGCCGCCGTCGGTCTTGATATGATCGGAAAGAAGTAAGGATTCCGATCATTAATGAGCCCCATTTTTACGCCAATCCGTTGCGGTCCAAACGGTTGGCGTTTTGATATTTATAAAGCGACTCCAAGAACCTTCCAACTCGCGTTTTCCGATCGCCATATCGCGGTTTGGGAAGTGTCACATTTCTATGTTTTTCCAAACGGAAAAGGTCTAGAATACGCCAATGCAAAGAACACCGAACGCCGTTTTTTTAGTATCCGTGTTTGCCCTCCTCACGATTGTTCTCGGGTTCGGAACCGCATCGTTGGTCAACGCGATGCCGGGAGAACTCGATCCTTCGTTTGGCCACATCGGCTTCAAATCGGGTCCGCTTTTGGATGGTCTCGATTATGTGACGGATATACTCCATCAGCCCGATGGAAAGATCGTCCTGATTGGCAATCGAAACGTTAAATCGGGTTCCGCAATTTCCCTCATGCGTTTCAATCCGAACGGTACGCTCGACACCTCTTTTGACGGGGATGGCATCGTTCTCGATGAAAACGGGCGCGCCAACGACGCCTTGCTTCAAGCCGACGGCAAGATCGTCGTAACGGGCCGATTCAATCGGGTCAACGGAACGTTCTTTGCGATGATCCGCTACAACGCGAACGGCAGCCTCGATACAACATTCAACGGCACCGGAAAGCTCGCGATAGATACTTTGATCACGGGCGAGGCAATTGCTTCGCAATCGGATGGCAAACTGGTAGCCGCCGGCACGTTTATCCGCGTCGGTACGGATGATTTCGCGGTTGTGCGGGTAAATTCGAATGGCACCGTCGATACGACTTTTGACTCCGACGGGATCGTATCGACCGCGGTCGGAGAACCAACCGCCTCAAATGGAGACGACAAGGCGAGTTCGATTTCGGTTCAGCAGGACGGCAAGATCGTTCTTGGCGGAACCTCCCCGTTTTCAGCAACCGGCAGAGACTTCGCTCTGGTTCGTTACAATTCGGGCGGTTCGCTCGATTCGGGTTTTGACTCCGACGGGATTCTCCATTTTCCGATGGCGGTTGGCGCGGTCGAAGACCGACTCGAATCGATGGCAATCGATGGAAACGGCAGAATCGTTGCAGGAGGTTATTCGGTAACCGGCGCCGGCGAGGAGTCGTTCGCGTTGGCTCGCATCAATTCGAACGGAAGCCTCGACCCCGGATTCAGCGGTGACGGAAAAACCGTTTTCAAAACCCGTGCCAACACGTTCGAGCGCATCAACGACGTTTCGATCCGTGCCGATGGAAAAATCGTTTCGGCCGGATGGTCCGGATTTGCAGCAACGGATTTCACGGTTATTAGAAACAATGCGGACGGATCGCTGGACACGACTTTTGGCTCGGGTGGCGCGGCGTATGTGCGGGTTTCTGAAGAAACGGATTCCTATCTTACCGCAATGGCGATCGCGCCAAACGGTGATATTTTCGGTGGAGGGCACGCGGGTAGTTTTCAAGGCGGGGTGTTTACATTTGCGAAATTTGACGAGAACGGCGCGCCATCGGCGGAGTTTGGAACACCGGGATACGTGACGAACGACTTTCTTTCAGATCCCAATTTTTCATATTCGGCCACGAGTACGATTTCGCTTTCAGACGGGAAGTTTCTTGTCGGCGGCAACCGCACGGACGCGTCGGATATTTCGCAGGGGATGATCGCAAAGTACGAGGCAAACGGCAGTCTGGATCGCTCGTTCAATAACAACGCGGGCTTTCGTTCGTTGCCGATTTCGTCGGCGACAAGCAGTGATCTTTCGGCGGTGCAGGTTCAGGGCGACGGCAAGATTCTCTGTGTGGGGAGCTATGTTGCCGATCTCGACATCGGTTTGTTTATTTATCGTCTAAATCCCGACGGCCAACCTGACTCGCAGTTTGGTTCCGGAGGCCTTGTGACGCTTGGAATCCTGAGCGGAGGCGTAACCGGACAGGATGTCGCGATACTTCCCGATGGGAAAATTGTGGTTGCCGGCGGCACGGCGAACATCCTGACGCAGATACTTCGACCCGCGATTTTCAAATTCAATTCAAACGGAACGCGAGACACGACTTTTGGCTCGGGAGGCATGGCGACTACTTCCTTTAGCTCCGGTGACGATCTTGCTCTTTCGATCGCATTGCAGCCGGATGGGAAGATGTTGATCTCGGGAGCGAGCGAGTTCGCGCTCGGCGGCTCGAACGGCATGATCGCGTTGGCAAGGTTCAATTCAGGAGGATCGCTGGATACGGGGTTTGGTTCGGCCGGGAAGGTGATCAGCGATGTCGGACCGCTCGTTGATCTCGGTGCGGATGTGAGAATTCAAAATGACGGCAAGATCGTGGTCGGCGGAGCGAGTTGCGAAGACGCGAAATGCAATACGGGAAAGGGGATCGTTTTCAGATACAACTCGAATGGCTCGCCCGATTCAAGCTTCAACGGCAATGGCCGTGTGATCCTGCAGTCTTCACCCGGCGAGAGCAGCGCGATCTCTTCGTTAAAACTTGATGATGCCGGTCGGATCTTCGCCGGCGGCGCGATGACTTCGCCAAGCACTTCGGCAGACACGCTTTTGTTGCGCCTATTGCCAGACGGATCCTTTGACCAATCGTTTGGCACGAACGGAATTTCACTCGCCGATATCGGGGGAAGCGCGCAGTTCTCTTTCGACATCGCGCTGCAAGGGGATGGAAAGATGATCGCCGCGGGTTCGACTGAAAACGGCGCGCGGACCGATTTCGCTGTCTGGCGATTTTTGGCGGAGGATAACGTCACGCCATCCTCTTCAACGCGTTTCGATTTCGACGGCGATCACAAAGCCGATGTCGCGATCTTCCGTCCCGGCCCGGGCGAATGGTGGCTTCTGCGTTCTTCCGACGGCGGCAACAACGCCTACCAGTTTGGTTCCTCGACCGACACCGTCGTGACCGGTGACTACACCGGCGACGGCAAGTACGACTTCGCCTTCTGGCGTCCATCGACCGGCGAATGGTTTGTGCTTCGTTCGGAAGACTCGACATTTTTCGGCTTCCCGTTTGGAACCACCGGCGACATTCCCGCGCCGGGCGATTTTGACGGCGATGGAAAGACCGATGCCGCGGTTTACAGGCCTTCGGCGGGAGTCTGGTTTATCCTGCGATCTTCGAACGGCCAGGTCGACGTGGTTCCGTTTGGCTCGGCGGGCGACAAGCCGCTTGTCGGAGACTATGACAACGACGGAAAGGACGACGTCGCGATCCATCGCCCTGCGGACAACCAGTTCTGGATCAACCGTTCGACGGCGGGTGTTCTCGTCTATCAGTTCGGAGCGGCGGGAGACAAGCCGTTTGCGGCCGACTTTACCGGAGACGGAACGGCGGACGCGGGATTCTGGCGGCCATCGACCGGTGAGTGGTTTGTGATCAGAAGCGAGAACCAAACGTTCTTCGCCTTCCCGTTTGGAGCGAATGGAGACATACCGGCGCCGGCTGACTACGACGGCGACGGAACGACGGACGCGACGGTGTTCAGGCCATCGACGAATACGTGGTTCTCGAATCAGACGACAAATGGAGTAGTGATCACGCCATTCGGAGCCGCAGGGGACCAGCCTGTTGCTGGGCTTTGATTGGGGACTGGAGTGTCCGGCGCGAAGCGCGACTGGAGCGCAGGCGTCCCGCCTGCATCCCGCTTAGCATCCCCGGGGGATTAAGTGAACAAGACCCTTTCAGCCGGTCATCGCACCTCCCGGCAGTTCACTCGCGCTGTGGCGCTCGTGGCAGGCGGGACGCCTGCTGACTGGAGCGCAGGCGTCCCGCCTGCAACCCGCTTAGCATCCCCGGGAGATTAAGTGAACAAGACCCTTTCAGCCGGTCATTGCACCTCCCGGCGGTTCACTCGCGCTGTGGCGCTCGTGGCAGGCGAGACGCCTGCTCTCCAGTCACGCTGCGCTCCAGTCACGCTGCGCTCCCGCTCAAGCCCCTGTCGCACGGGACATCCCATCAATGATCGCGTTCAAAGTACCCGAGGGCCGCATCGCGGCATACGCCTTTTTCGAATCCGGATGATAATAGCCGCCGATGTCCTGCGGTTTGTTTTGCGAACCGATCAATTCCTCGTTGATCTTTTCCTCGTTCTCCTTCAACGCATTCGCGATCGGAGCGAAGTTTGACGCGAGATCCGCATCCGCGGTCTGATTTGCCATTGCTTCCGCCCAATACATCGCGAGATAAAAATGCGAACCGCGGTTGTCGATCTGCCCGACCCGTCTCGCAGGTGACTTGTTTGTTTCAAGGAACTTGGCGTTCGCTTCATCAAGTGCATCAGCCAAAATCTGAGCTTTTTGATTTCCCTGTGTTTGCGCCAAATGCTCCAAACTCGCCTGCAGCGCCAAAAATTCTCCCAATGAATCCCAGCGGAGATATCCTTCCTGAACAAACTGCTGCACATGCTTTGGCGCCGAGCCGCCGGCACCCGTTTCAAACAAACCGCCGCCATTCATAAGCGGTACGATCGAAAGCATCTTCGCCGATGTGCCCAGCTCGAGAATCGGGAACATGTCCGTGATGTAATCCCGCAACACATTTCCCGTTACGGAGATCGTATCCTTACCTTCCCTCGCGCGTTTCAATGTTTCAAGAACGGCGTCTCGGACATCCATTATCCTTATATCGAGCCCTTCAAGATCGTGATCCCCGAGATACGTTTCAACCTTCTTTATGATCTGCGCATCATGCGCGCGATCCTTGTCGAGCCAGAAAATCGCGGGCGTGTTGGAAAGCCTCGAACGCGTTACGGCGAGCTTTACCCAATCGCGGATAGGGTCGTCCTTGGTCTGGCACATCCTGAAGATGTCGCCGGATTGAACGGTCTGTTCGAGCAAAACACCACCGTTCTTATCCTCGACCTTGATCTTGCCGTCGGCTGCGGCCTGGAACGTTTTGTCGTGCGAACCATATTCCTCCGCCTTTTGCGCCATCAATCCGACATTTGGCACCGAGCCAAATTCGCGCGGATCGATAGCTCCATTCGCGATCATGTCGCAAACAATGGCGTCGTAAAAACGCGCATAGGTTCTATCGGGTACAACGCAAACCGCGTCTTCCTCATTTCCGTCCTTGTTCCACATCTTGCCGCCACCGCGTACGAGCGCTGCCATCGAAGCATCGACGATCACATCCGAGGAAACATGGAAGTTCGTGATTCCCTTGTCTGAATTGACCATCGCGATACGCGGGCCGTTTTCGACCGTCTCGGCGATATCGCGTTTGATCTCCTCTTCGCTCGCGTGCCCGGAGATCTTTTCATAAAGCGTTGCCAGTCCGAGATTCGGATTGATATCAAGCTCGGCAAAAACGGCGGCGTGCTTTTCGAATACGTTTTTGAAATAGGTTTCAACGATCGCTCCGAAGATGATCGGATCGGAAACCTTCATCATCGTCGCCTTGAGGTGAGCCGAGAAGAGTATGTCGCGCTCTTTCGCATCTCCAATCGCTTCGACGACAAAAGCCTTTAGCGCCGCGAGGTTCATCACCGATGAATCTATAACTTCGCCGGCCTTAAGCGGCGCGAAATCCTTGAGCACTTTTTCCGAACCGTCGGCCGCATAAAACACGATTCTGAATTCTCCCGCTTCACCGACCGTGACGGAGTTTTCGGTTCCAAAGAAATCGCCCGAGTTCATGTGAGCGACCGTCGTTTTGGAATCCTGGCTCCAAACCCCCATACGATGCGGGTTTGACTTGGCGTAGTTTTTGACTGCCTTTGGCGCGCGCCGATCGGAATTGCCCTCGCGCAAAACCGGGTTTACGGCACTGCCAAGCACGCGTGCGTAACGTTGGTTGATTTCCTTCTCATCATCCGTTTTGGGTTCGGAAGGATAATCGGGAACCGCGTAACCTTGCGATTGAAGCTCGGAAATCGCCTCTTCGAGCTGCGGAATCGACGCCGAAATATTCGGAAGTTTTATGATGTTAGCCTCGGGGGTTTTCGCGAGTTCACCCAATGCCGCGAGGGCATCCGGTATCCGCTGTCCCTCTTCGAGATACTCCGGAAAATTGGCCAGAATCCGGCCGGCAAGCGAAATATCGGGAACCTCAACCTCGACTCCAGCCGGAGCTGCAAACGCCTTCAAGATCGGCAAAAAAGAATGCGTCGCCAAAAGCGGCGCCTCATCGGTAAACGTGTAATAGATTTTGGACATGTCTTTGATACTCGGTAAATTTTTGATTACTAAATCGAAAATTACATTTTATTGGAGACGGGCGGAAAACGTAAGCGGGCAGGGTGGGGGGGATGAGTTTCGAGTTTCGAGTTTTGAGTTTTGAGTTCGGCTAAAGGCGAGGAAGGCTTGT
>JAWKHN010000022.1:0-45203 GCA_041394795.1 Pyrinomonadaceae bacterium
TGGCAGGGGTCTTGGTCGGTTTCTCTTTGGATCAACCTGCCAACTGATTTTTCTTTGAATAGACTTTTTACAGCGGCCTCATACATGATGGCCGACACGTATCGAACTTGATGATGCCGCAACGCCTCTGTCGGCTATTCAAACAAACTTGCTCCTACAACTAATAGCTCCAATCGAAAAATCGTCAAATGCAGGCTCAAGGCGTCAAACTCATTGTGAAACAACGATTTTCTGAAATTTTGGCATCATTGCCAGTTTCCTTGAGCGAAGGAAAAAAAAGCGAAAAAAAATCGCTGATTTTTGGAAATTGTGGACTATTGAGTCTATTGAGAACTTGAACGACAGAAATACGGTGTTTTGGCATCAGTGCCGGTGGCGCAAAAAAGCGCGGAAAAACGTGCAATCAAACGATTTTTTTGTTATATTGCTCGGACTAGCCCCAAATACACCTGAATTCACGAGATTCCATTTTGCCCATGTTGTCTCTGGAGTCGTGGAAGTTTAAATTACGAACTAAATAGTTTAAGTCAGGTAAATTCAAATGATTACGAAAACCTTTAAATTCACCCTTTCGGCAATTAGCCTATTCTCAATTGTCGTCGCGGCCAGCACGGGAACTCTTGCGGCACCGGTTAGATTTAACCAGGTAAGGCAAGTTGTCAACGCAAAGCCCGGCAAGGCTAATTCGGGGAATTACACCAACCTCAAACTGGCGAATGATCCGGTTTCAGGATCTGAAAGCGACAACGGCAAGGTTTCACCTTCTCAAGATGACAGGGTGATCACCGAAAGCTCGGTTGAAGTCGTGGAATCTGAAGAGTGTGGTTGCACCCCGATTGAACCCGGCAAGGGCAAGTTCCCTTACTGGACGCTTTTGGGATTGGCAGCGATTCCTGCCGCTATCATTCTGACACGGGATGATGACGACAAGACGCCGACACCGACGCCGACCGGAACCGCTACCCCGACACCGACGGGTACCGCGACACCGACGCCGACTGCGACGCCTACGGCCACACCGACGCCAACCGAAACGATGACGCCGACGCCGACTCCTCCGACCGAACCGGTACCGGAACCGATGACGATCTTGCTCTTCGGTACTGGCCTGGCAGGTGTTGGACTCGCCGCCAGACGCAGATTCAGAAAGCGCGACGAGGAAGGGGATTCGGAATAGTCCTGTTGCTGACCGCCGAAGAAGCGGTCTTGCGAGGACTCCGTCAGATGTGCGGGAACGCGAGTGAGCGTTCCTTCAGACAAGAGGTTATTCAAAATGCTTAGAAGAAATAGATTCTCATTGCTCTTTATCGCCGGTTTGATCCTTATGATGGGTCTGTCGAGCATGGCGTTCGCGTCGGGCAATGACAAGAAAAAGAAAAAACAGCCGAAAAACACTGGAGTTTTGGCGGTAACGACAACTCCGAGGGCATTGCCCGTAAGGGTTGATGGACAGATGCTCGGTGTAAGCGGCGTGGGTGATGCCGCCGAATTTTATCTGACACCGGGTATTCACCTGGTTGAAGTTGAAGGTCCGAACGGTCAGATTTTCCGCAAGGAAATCAACGTTGTAAAGAACGTCAAGAACTGCATCTGCTTGGATGTTGTCGAGAAGACTTCTACCAGACCTTGTCCCTACGACATGGAGATCAACGGCCCATCGAGCGTCAAGGAAGGGGATTTGGTGACGTTTGTCGCCAGAAACGTGGCCTCGATTACGCCGATAGCGGGAACCGCGCTCAATTACGCTTGGAGAGTGACCCCTTCGAGCGCACGGGTTACCAGCGGCTTGGGAACCCCGGCGATCACCGTCGATACAACCGGTCTTGGCGGACGCCAGTTGATGGTTGAACTCGAGGTAACGGATGGCGTTTATGACGCTTCGTGCCGCCAGATGAAGGAAATCAGCACTTCGGTCGAGAAGGTTGAGATCCCTACTCCGGTCCCGATCCTAGTTGACGAATTTCCGCATCGGGCGTTCGATGACGACAAGGCGAGATTGGACGCGTTTGCCATCGAGCTTCAATCGAATCCTTCTTGGATCGGCTACGTGATCATGTATCAGGGAACGGACAAGCGAAGCCAGCGTACCGGAGAAGTCGGAGCACTCAGCAAGCGCGCTCTTGACTATCTCGTCAAGGTTCGCGGTGTCGATCCGAGCCGTGTACAGATCGTTCGCGGCGGAAGCCGTCCGACAACTACTTATCAATTCTGGGTAGTTCCTCCTGGAGCGGATTACCCGATTCCGAACTAGTTTCGATTGATCAAATGACTTGAACTTGGACGGCTTTCTTCGGAAGGCCGTCTTTTTCGTTGTGCAGGCCACAAAGGCGCCGGGCCAAAATCCGAAAGGCATCATTACTCCGAAGACAGGGGCGGGGCAGATTGGGATAATCGTGGCTAAGATAGTAAACTTGCCAATTGCGTGGAGCAGGATTATCTACAGAGTATTTTATTCGAGCGGTTTTTATTCTTATGAGTGCACCCAGTATTGAAACGATCGTAAATCTGTCCAAAAGAAGGGGATTTGTTTATCCCGCATCCGATATCTATGGCGGGCTTGGTTCCGCCTGGGATTACGGCCCGCTAGGAGTGGAGCTGGCAAACAACATCAAGCAAAACTGGTGGAAATGGATGGTTCACGAACGAGAGGATATCGAGGGAATCGATTCTTCAATCATCCAAAATCGACTGGTTTGGAAGTATTGCGGACATGAAGAAACCTTTAACGACATGATGACCGATTGCCGCGAATGCAAGGCACGGCATCGCGCGGACAAGCTCGATTTTGAAGGGACGATGTCGCCGGAAGAAGCGATCGCCGCCGGCATCGTCGCCTGTCCGAATTGCGGGAGCAAGGATCTTACGGAGCCGAGGCCTTTTCTGACGATGCTTTCCACAAGGATCGGCGCCGTCGCCGATGAAGAGGATTACGCATCATTGGCTTATCTGAGACCCGAAACCGCACAGGGGATCTTTATCAATTTTGCAAACGTTTTGACGACTTCGCGCCGAAAGCTTCCTTTCGGGATCGCGCAGATCGGGAAGTCCTTTCGAAACGAGATCACGCCGGGCAATTTCATACTCCGCACCCGCGAATTCGAACAGATGGAGATGGAGTATTTTTGCCGACCCGAAGAAGCGCCGGCGCTTCTTGACGATTGGGTCGAGGGTTATCTTTCGTGGCTTGAAAACCTGGGGATCTCAAGGGAAAACATCAGTCTTTATGAGGTGCCGAAATCGGAGTTGGCGCATTATTCGGCTCGGACGGTTGACGTCATGTATCGCTATTTCCCGGAAAGGGAAGACGAGGCGAAACAATGGGAAGAACTTATGGGAATCGCGAATCGCACCGATTTTGATACGAAGGCGCATTCGAAGAAACCCGAGGATGAAGAAGGCAAGCGGATCAATCCGGATTCGACGGAGGATTTGAGTTACTTCGATCCCCATACGAACGAGCGCTTTTATCCGTACGTAATCGAGCCCGCAATTGGCGTCAACCGCACATTGCTGGCCGTGCTGATGGATGCCTATACCGAACGCGAGACCGAACGTGGAGAAAAGCGAGTTGTTCTTGAACTCAAACCGCAGCTTTCGCCGATCAAGGTGGCGGTGCTTCCGCTCAAGAAGAACCACGATGGCATCGTCGAGATGGCGCTCAGGATAAAGAAGGACGTCACTAAAAACATGCGTGCGGTTTACGATGATACGGGCAGTATCGGAAAGCTTTACGCACGGCAGGATGAGATCGGTACTCCATTTTGCGTGACTGTTGATTTCGATTCGCTTGAGGATCAGACCGTGACGGTTAGGGATCGCGACACCTGGGAACAGGAAAGGGTTTCTTCCGACAGGCTCGTAGAGTATCTCTCCTCTCGTTCATGACCGGGCTTTGAATCGAAGGCTTTTCAGTAAAATGCTGCCCGGCGATCCAAGCCGGGCGGTGCTGTCTATGAGCTTTGAATATCCAAAAGAGGTTTTGGAAATTGCAAATCTCGCCAACGAACATGGCGGGAGGGCGATGCTTGTCGGCGGCGCGGTTCGCGACCAACTGATGGGCCTGATCCCAAAAGATTTCGATCTGGAGATTTACGGAATTCCGGCTTCGAAACTTAGGGATTTGCTTGAACGTATCGGGCCGCTGAATGCGGTCGGCGAATCATTCGTCGTTTACAAGATCGGCAACCATCTGGATGTTTCGCTGCCAAGGCGCGAGAGAAAGACTGGAAGCGGGCACAAGGGATTCGAAGTTGGCTCCGACCCCTCGATGACTTTCGAGGAAGCGAGTTCGCGTCGTGACTTTACGATAAACGCGCTGATGCGCGATGTTCTGACGGATGAAATCGTGGATTGTCATGGCGGCGAACGAGACCTTTTGAATCGGGTACTGCGAATGGTTTCGGAAAAATCGTTCGCCGAAGACAGCCTGCGCGTGCTTCGAGCGGTTCAGTTTGCCGCTCGATTCGATCTCGAGATTGACCCCGACACGGCGGCGGTTTGTCGAAGCATTCCGCTTGATGATCTCCCGAAAGAGCGCATCTGGGGCGAGATTGAAAAACTTCTTCTTAAATCTTTGAAACCGTCTAAGGGGATCGCATTGATGTACGCCCTCGGCATCGCTCAGAAGCTCTTTCCCGAAATCGAGATGCTAAAGGGAGTTCCGCAGGAAGAGGAATGGCATCCGGAAGGCGATGTCGATGTGCATACGATGCTCGTCGTCGATGAAGCGCGAAAACTGATCGATGATCTACCTTATCCCAAGAAGGTAACTGTAATGCTTGGGGCGCTTTGCCATGATTTCGGAAAACCCTCGACGACGCTTTTTGAAGACGGCCGGATTCGTTCGATCGGACACGACGAAGCGGGAGTCGAACCGACTGTATCCTTTTTGGACAGGCTCAATATTCACACACTCGAAGGATACGATGTTCGAGAGCAGGTAATCGCACTCGTTCGGCATCATCTCAAGCCCGGAATGTTCTTTAAGGCGTCGCCCCCGGTCGGGCCGGGGGCCTTCCGAAGGCTCTCGCAAAAGGTCGAGTCAGATCTGCTTTATCGTGTCGCAAAGGCTGATAGCCTTGGAAGAAACCCGCCTTGGGTGCCTGTGGAAAAGCATTTTGGCTCGGAGGCGATGGAGTGGTATATCGAAAGGGTTCGGGAACTGGACGTTGCCGAGGCACCTCCCAAACGGCTGCTGCTTGGAAGACACCTTATAGAATTGGGCCTCGATCCTTCGCCCCGTTTCTCGGAGATCCTCTCCGCGGTTTATGAACTGCAAATGGATGAGGCCGTTACGACTACAGAGGAAGCGATCGAAGCCGCGAGAAAAATCATTTCGGGCGCTGTCGGCGGGGATTGATCAACCGCGACTGACACCGACGCTTCAACACAAAAATACAAAGCACATTGCGCGGCATTCTCCGAAATGCCGTTCCCTTTTCATGTCTTATGCGGCCATCTTCAGAGACTGTGTAACTTATGGAAAACGTTGAAAAAGCTGCCATTTTTACCGAGAAGAGGAAATGGCTCGGGATTCTGGGTTTCGCCCTTTTGATAGCGTTGGTGTACTACCTCTCAAACCCGAATCCGCAGTTTCATTTCGATTACACATATCGTTTCGCGGTCAACTTCTTTCATGGAAAGATCGGCTATCTCGACTATCGCCTGCCGTGGCTGAACGAGCTTATTCCGGCTGGAACAACCGGAAGGTATTACACAGCGTTTCCCTACGGCGCTATCGTCTCGATGATTCCCTTTGCGGCGCTCGAATACTTCGGTTTAATAAAGGCAATGCCGGCGGCGTTTATCGCGGCCACATTGGCGGGGATTTCGGCGGTATTCTTGTTGCTGATTGCGGGGAAATACGACATTTCGGAATTTCGCAAGTTTCTTTTGGCTTCGGCGGTGCTCTTGGGCTCGTTCATGTGGACGAATCTCGTTATGGCGGGTGCCTGGCATCTGGCTCTCGGATTTGCGATGGTCGGCGAATTGGGGGCGATCTATTTTTCGGTTTACAACAGAAAACCTTTGATCGCCGGAGCGTTTTTTGCTCTCGCTTTTGGCAACCGTACCGAGATACTTTTGCTCGCACCGGTTCTGATGTTTCTTCTGACGGGGAATTCTCGGGATTCCAACACCGGAATGACGGAATCCGAGGGCGTTTCGTTTGGAAGCCGGATTGCGAAAGTTCTGTCGTGGGAAACGGCATGGTTTTGCGTTGTTCCTTTTCTCCTCGGTGTCTCGACGCTTTTTTACAACTACATCCGTTTCAAATCGATATCTGATTTCGGCTATCTTCATATCCCCGGAGTTTTGGCGGAACCGTGGTATCGATACGGTATTTTTTCGCTGTCCTACATCCCTTCGAACATCTATGAGATGTTGCTAAGGCCTTGGGTGATCAGATCTGTTGCGCCGTTTGTACTTCCAAATCCGTTTGGTGCTTCAATTCTGATTTCGAGTGTTTGGCTTCTGCTTTTGTTCAGGAAAAGAAAAACCGATTTTCTGCTGACCAGCGCGTGCTGGGTATCGATTGCGGTTCTGACTTTTATTCTTTGGATCCATGGAAACGCGGGCGGTTACCAGTTTTCGTATCGTTACGCGACTATTCTTTTGCCTTGGATTTTTGTGATCCTGCTTGAGAAGTCCGGAGAGCGAATTTCAAGATTTGAATGGATTAGCATTGCCGTATCAATTATCATCAATGGATACGCGACTTGGTTGTTTTTCTTTACTGATTATATGAAAGCCTGATTCAAGGCCCGGCAAAGCGATTTTTGCTGAGCGCGGGGGCGTTTCCGATTTTGGCTGGATGGAGATCGAGTCGGAGGGAAGGTATTGGTTTAGCACACAAAAGGAGAGGATATGGATCAGAAGTATATCGACATTTACGACGAGTTCACGCACAGCGATTCGATGACGCGGCGCGAGCTTTTGGAAAAGCTCACAAGGGCCGCCGGTGGTGCCGCGGCGGCGGTCGCCGTGATGCCGATGCTTGAGAATAACTATGTCAACGCTCAAACCGTTGCTGAAAACTTAAAGACCAAGTACATCTCCTATCAAGGTGTTTCCGGCAAAATGCGCGGTTACTTGGCGCGACCCAAGAAAAAGCCAAAAGGCGGCTTTCCTTCGGTACTCGTGATCCATGAAAACCGCGGACTCAATCCACATATTGAAGACGTGGCGAGGCGTGCGGCAAACGCAGGTTTTATGGCACTTGCCGTGGACGCGTTGTCGCCGCTGGGCGGCACTCCGAAGGATATGGACGAGGCGAGGGGAATGATCGGCAAGCTCGATCGCGAAAAGACGGTGGGTGATTTCGTTGCTGGTGTGAAGTATCTGAAAGAGAATTCGAAATCCAATGGAAAGGTGGGATGCGTCGGGTTTTGCTGGGGCGGTTCGATGGCAAACCAAATGGCGGTGAATTCGCCGGATATGCGTGCCGCCGTCGCGTTCTATGGCGGGCAGCCCAAGGCCGAAGACGTCCCGAAGATCAAGGGCGCGGTTATGCTTCATTATGCCGGTTTGGACGAGAGGATCAACGCCGGGATCGATGCCTACAAGGAAGCACTTTCAAAGGCCAAGGTGGAATTCGAGGTATTTGTTTATGACAACGTCAACCACGCATTCCATAACGACACGAACGAGGCGCGTTATAACAAGGAAGCCGCCGAACTCGCTTGGTCGCGGACGGTGGAATTTTGGAAAAAGCATCTAGCCTGAGGAGTTTCGAGTTTCGTGTTTTGAGTTTCGAGTTCTTTTGCTGACAGAGGTCGGGATCTTGAATCCGTTGGAATGTTTTGCGAAAGCTGGTCTTTGTTTGGGATGGATGGAGATTTGATTCATTTTCCGTTCGGCTTTAGAAGGGCTGGCTTTTTGTTCTCGGCGTTTTCCTCCGTTTATGCATGAACTTGAGGTTTGGGGTTTGAACCTCGTCTTGTCATTTTCGAGCCTTGCCTGATATGGCCTTGCTTTCAAAAATCGCGGTGGACATCACGCCGTTGCGAATTTCCAGGGATTATCGGCTGCTCTTTTTTGGGCAGCTGATTTCCTTTTTCGGTACGATGATGACTTTTATCGTCGTGCCGGTCCAGATGTTCGAACTTACAGGATCGAGCCTGAAAGTTGGTCTGCTCGGGCTCGCCGAATTCGTGCCGATGTTCTCGCTCGCCTTTGTCGGCGGAGCGCTTGCCGATTCGATCGATCGCCGGAAGATGCTCCGCGTTACCGAGGTCGGCCAGCTTCTGACCACTCTCCTCTTGTTGGGCAATGCGCTTTTGCCGGCTCCAACGACGACGCTTTTGTACGTCGCGGTCGGGGTTCACGCCGGATTGGCGGGTCTTCAGCGACCGTCTTTTGAAGCGCTAATCGCCAAACTCGTACCTCCCGAACATATGTCGGCGGTTGCGGCATTGAACGCATTGCGATTCGAAATCGGATTCATCATCGCGCCGGTACTCGGCGGATATCTTGCCGCGAGGCATGGCGCGAGTTGGGCGTATGTTATTGATGTCGTTACGTTTGCGGCCTCTTTGGCGGCGGTCTTTATGATCAGCGCCTCCGCGATTCCGAAAGGGGCGGGAAAGGCAAGCGTCGGATCCGTCGTCGAGGGTTTCAAGTATGCGATCAAACGACAGGAATTGCTTGGAACATATGTCGTGGACATTAACGCGATGTTCTTTGGGATGCCGAAGGCGCTTTTTCCCGCGCTTGCCGTTTCGCTTGGAAGGGGAACCTCGGTAGGGCTGTATTATTCGGCTTTGGCGGTCGGTGCTTTGGCGGCAACGATGACGAGCGGTTGGACAAAGAGCGTCAACCGGCACGGTTTGATGATCGCGCTAGCGGCAGGTGGATGGGGAGTCGCGATCGCGATATTCGGGCTTGTGCCTGGGTTCTATCTAGGGCTTTTCTTTGTCGCGTTGGCGGGCTTTTTTGACATGATCAGCGGGATTTTCAGGACGACGGTTTGGAACCAAACCGTACCCGATCGTTTCCGCGGACGTCTTGCGGGAATCGAAATGATCAGTTTTATGACGGGCCCTTTGCTTGGCGACGCCGAATCGGGGATCGTCGCTTATTTTACGGATGTTCGCACCTCGATCGTCTCGGGAGGCGTGTTGGCGGTTATCGGAACGATCGTGCTTGCGATTCTTCTTCCGCGATTTATAAGTTACGATGGACGCGAAGGGTTGAAGCAAAAGCGGGCGGAGGATAAAGCGGCCGAATCGCTTGAGAAAGACGAGGTGGCGGACGGGCGCTAAGTTTGTTTTCCGCGGTTATTATCGGGAGCCGGGAGATCCGGCGGACGGGGGCAATAATTTATGGCGATTGTAAAGAAACGCGAAATCGATGTATTGGCGCAGATGAACGGGGAAGAGATAAGGCAGTTTGTCGAAAATCTGCCGGCTCCGTTTGAGAAGATCGAGAGGATGTTTGAGGCGATCGAAAAACGCGTCGAACAGTCGGGGTGCGATCACAGCTCGCGTTTCGCGATGCAGTACATGATGATGAACGCGATGGATTTTGGGAAAGTTTCAAATTGGCTAAGCCGGAACGGAGGGTATTGCGACTGCAAGATATTGTCTGAAATCACAAGAATCTGGCGAGAGGTTTTTGATGAGAAGGGAGAATCGTTCCGATAGGTTTCGGGTTCGAATTCTCGAAAGTGATTAGACTTTTGAACCGTTGATTTTGAAAATTGGTTCCGAAAGGGTGATTCCGAATTCCAATAGAAAAACCCCGGGCTTTCGATGCGAAAGTCCGGGGTTTTATATGTTTAAATGGTGTTCGGTCATGTCAGGCAAAATACGATTTCGCCATAAGGAACCTCCCATTCAGCAAGTTAGCCAAGGCCCTGATTGTCGTCTTCCAATCGAATGATTTTCTTGCGATTCTTCTTAACTACTTTGTCCCATTTGATCTTGTGAAGCCTGTATGCAAGAACGGATTCGGCGGCATAGTTGACCTTAATGTATCGTTTTCGTTTCACAGTCGTATCTGTATCGGCGCTCACAGGAGGTTTTTTTCCTAGCGAAAGATCTACGCCTACGGCAGTTGTGGCATCTGATTCAAATTCGCATTCATGCACCCGCAAAACATCCGTAACCAAACGGTGCTCATTGCTTGTTTTGAGCTTATCCTTAAGCGCTTGATTCGCATTGATTGAATCGACTAGCGCGCCAATGTCTTTTACGTGTTGCCGCACGAAAGTGCATTCGTAATTCTCTATCTTTTTCCGCATTACCTGGACGTCCAACTTTACATTGACTCCTTTGATAGGAAAAGTTGCCCTCACACCAGAAAGAAATTCTAATTCCGAATTCTGAGACACTTCATAGGGAGCGGTTGTCTTCACCGTGTAACCATCGAATGATCCGATCGCATCGACATAGTTGCCGCTTGTTAGTGGCATCTTTTTCTCGCCCCATGTGCCAAGATCAAGACTCGAGGAATTTGTGGTGAAATACCTAATCCCGTTGAATTTCACAAAGTTTTTCTTGAATAGGAATTGTGTTCCATTCCCCAAAACCGCCGTTGCAGTCATAAACAACATTGATAGCCCTAATAACAAAGTTGACGTAAGTCTCATGTTTGCCTCCATTTAGCAGTATTTGAGGGTAGTTGCTAAAAATAACATTAATAACTAAGAGCTGCAACACCAAATTACACTGGACAAGAATGTGAAAGTTGGGTCCACTGAATTTGGAACAACAATAATCTGCCTAAATGTCTTCTTGGTATTATTCGGGTGTGCTTTTGGAGAACACTGCGACGATCGCCGACTATGCCGCAGTCTCATTGGATTTGAGATAAGGTTTCAGAAAGCGCCCGGTTATCGACTTTTTGTTTTTTGCGATTTCTTCCGGCGTGCCTTCGGCGACAATCGAGCCTCCGCCAACCCCGCCTTCCGGGCCGAGATCGATAACGTGATCCGCCGTCTTGATAACATCCAGATTATGTTCGATTACGAGCAGCGAATTTCCCTCGGCGATAAGCGCGCGGAAGGCGGAAAGGAGCTTGCCAATATCGTCGAAATGGAGACCGGTCGTCGGCTCGTCAAAAATAAACAGCGATTTGTCGCGTGATTTTGTAGCCAAATAGGCAGCTAGTTTGACCCTTTGCGCCTCACCGCCGGAAAGCGTCGTGGCGGATTGTCCGAGGCGAACGTATCCGAGACCTACCGCTTCAAGCGTTTTTAATTTGCTTCGCACCGGGGTCGCGGATTTGAAAAATTCCGATGCCTCGCGCACCGTCATGTTGAGCACGTCGTCGATATTCTTGCCCTTGTATGTTACTTCCAAAATTTCGGGCTTGAATCTTGTGCCGCGACAATCCTCGCAGGTCAGTTCGACATCGGCGAGAAACTGCATCTCCACCTTTACCGTTCCGCTTCCCTGGCAAACCTCGCATCTTCCTCCGGGAACATTGAACGAGAAATGCGATGGATTGAAGCCGCGTTTAACCGAAAGATTTGTTTTGGAGAAAAGGCTTCGGATTCCATCGTAGGCCTTTACATACGTTACGGGATTCGAACGCGGTGTTCTTCCGATCGGCGACTGATCTACCATGATCACGTCATCGATTTGCTCCGCACCCTCAATCGCTCGAAATTTCCCTACCTCGTCCTTCCATTCGCCTTTCAGTTTCTTCAGACCCGCGAATAGGACGTCATGAACCAGCGTTGATTTTCCAGAGCCCGAAACCCCGGTAACGCAGACAAACATCTCAATCGGAATCTCGACATCCAGATTCCGTAAATTATTTTCCCGCGCACCCCGCACAACGATCTTCCGACCGGTCTTCTCGCGCCTGCTGATCGGAAGTCGAATCGAGGAAACGCCTCGTATGTATTTCGAGGTCAGCGAAACATCGTTTTTCTTGAGTCCCTTGAAATCGCCTTCGTAAACCAGTTCGCCGCCGAGTTCTCCGGCATTCACACCGATATCGATGATATAGTCCGCCGAACGCATCATCTCCTCGTCATGCTCAACCACCAAAACGGTGTTTCCGATATCGCGAAGATTCTTGAGAATTCTGATCAGGCGGTCATTATCGCGCGGATGGAGTCCGATCGACGGTTCATCAAGTACGTAAAGAGCCCCGACCAACGAAGAGCCGAGATTTGTGGCAAGCTGGATCCTTTGCGCTTCGCCTCCCGAAAGCGTCGAAGCAAGACGGTCAAGCGTCAGATACTGCAATCCAACATCAAACAGAAACGTGATCCGCCTTCGAATCTCCTCCAGCAGTTTTCGACCGATTTTCCCGCGCTCGCCTCCCAACTCCAGGTTGTCAAAGAACGATTTTGCGTCTTCGACGGAAAGCGCGACGGCTTCCGGCAAACTTTTGCCGCCGATCTTCACCGCCCGCGATTCCTGTCGCAAACGACCTCCGCCGCAATCCGGGCAGGTTGTATAACCCCTGTATTTGGCGAGAAATACGCGAACATGAAGCTTGTATTTCTTCTTTTCCTTCCACGCAAAAAACCCCGGAATGCCGCGCCATACGCCTTTTCCTCTCAAGATCCAGAGTCTGTGTTCTTCCGTCAAATCGGAAAATGCGACATTCATAGGAATTCCTTCCTCTTCGGCGAATTCCTTTAGTTCCTTGAAAGCCCAACGATGCTGGGGCGAAGAGAATGGCTCGATCGCGTTTTCCGAAAGCGATTTGCTGTGGTCGGGGACGACGAGATCAAAATCTATCCCGGTCGTGTTTCCAAAACCATGACACGTTCTGCAGGCGCCAAAAGGGGAATTGAAACTAAAAAGGCTGGGTTCGGGTTCTTCGAATTCGGTTCCGTCGTTTCGGCAGATAAACGCTTCGGAAAACGAAAATCTTTCGCCGCCCGCCGTCTCGACAACAGCCGAACGGCTTTCGCGGAAACAAATCTCAAGCGAATCAACAAGTCTCTTTCTGATGTTCTTTCCGGCCTTGAGACGATCGACCAGGATCATGGTTTGATCGAAGTCCTCGAACTGATAATCTTCGGGACGCGAGAGATCCAGAGTTTCGCCGTTTCGAATCAAACGCGAAAATCCGTGTCCGAGTACGCTCATCAAAACAGCGGTTTGATTTTGCTTTTCCTTTCCGGGAATAAAGAAGGCTTCGATCGGAAGCTGAACATAAAACCGCTCGCCATCGGGAAGGCTATCGATGATTTCTTCGGCCGCGGATTCAGGCGAATCGCGCAAAACCTGTTCGCCGCATTTGTAACAGAATGTCTCCCCGACACGCGCAAACAAAAGCCTCAGATAGTCATAGATCTCGGTTTGCGTGGCGACCGTCGAACGCGGGTTTCGGGTCGAGTTCTTCTGACGGATAGCGATCGCGGGCGCAATCCCCGTGATTTCCTCGACATCCGGTTTGTCCATTCTCTCGAGGAACTGCCGGGCGTAAGCGGAAAGCGATTCGACATATCTGCGCTGTCCCTCGGCGTAGAGCGTATCGAATGCCAACGAAGATTTTCCCGAGCCTGAGACGCCGGTGATAACCGTCAGCTCATTCAAGGGAATGGAACACGAGACGCCCTTTAAGTTGTGGGTTCGTGCATTGTGGATTCTAATCGATTCCTTTTTCGCCTGGCTCGCTTTCATACTGCTTTGTTTATTGCTCTTGCTTTAATTCCCAAGCTTAAAGGCTGCTAGTTGCAAAGGCATGCGAAGTACGCGCCGATACATGAGTCTCCGGGATTTTGACCCCGCAAAGACGCAACCAGAAGGCTTGAAGCAAAACCAAAATATTATCAGAATGGGGCGGGGAATAAAAATCCGTGCAATCCCTATCTAGAAGTTGCGGCAGATGGGGGCCATGGGGATTTTCACGTGATAGGTGTTGGAGGCTATAATCGCAAAATGATTCGATCGATTTTCGTATTTTTGGTATTTGTCTCAATCTCTTCGTGCGCGACTGTGGTTGGATCGCGTGCGTCTGTCGTTTCGAACGCCGGGAGCGGATCGGCGATCCGCAAGGACGTGACCAAGAAGCCGCTTTTGCTCGAGCTGTTTACTTCCGAAGGGTGTTCGAGTTGCCCGCCGGCCGAAGTGCTTTTGTCAAAGTACGATAGCGAACAGCCGTTTGGAGGAGCTGAGGTGGTTACGCTCGCATTTCATGTGGATTATTGGGACGATCTTGGCTGGAAGGATCCATTCGCATCCCCGCTGTTTACTCAGCGTCAGCAGATCTATGACAGGAAGTTCAGAACCGGGGAGATCTATACCCCTCAAATGGTTATTGACGGGGACATCCAATTTATCGGGAGCAGGGAAAAGGATGCCAAAAAAGCCGTCACGGCGGCCCTCAAGCAGAAAAAGGGTAACCTAAGCGTTTCGATGGATGGCGATACTGCGAAGATCGAATACTCGGAAATGCCGGTAGTCGAGGATGCGACGCTGTTTGTCGCGATTGCAGAAGACGGACTGGGTTCAACAGTCGATGCCGGTGAAAACGCGGGAAGCACGCTGAGTCATGTTTCGGTGGTGCGAAAGCTGGTTGCTTCGTCGCGGGTTCCGAATGGCGAGAAAACGGGAAAGACGGAAGTGAAATTGACCGCTGAAGATGGATGGAATCGGGAAAAATTGCGGGTTGTCGTTTTTATTCAGGAGAATCGTTCGAGAATGGTTAGGGGGGTCGCTCGCACGGACTTTCCGGCCGGTTCACAAAAATAATTCGGTAAATTCCGGTCAGGCCTACCAACGTTGATCGTATTCGCCGAAGTTGTCGCGCCAGGCTTCCTCGGCGAATTCGGGTGAATCGAGTATCGCTATCGAGCCTTCATATCGAATCGTATCGGTAGTTTTTCTTCGCAGCCTGTATGTTCTTCCGGTTGGAGAGCAGATCGTAAGGGTTGCGATTTCATCGTCCTTTCTCGCAAGCGCACCCATTCTCCAGTTCTGCTTCGATCGATAAATCAATCGGCAACCGATACTCAAATCTTCAATTGTCAGAGTTTCTTTCTCCACTAACAAATCTTGGAAATCCGCAAAAATTGATCAAACGGATACCGCAAACTTCTGAAATTGCGGCGAAATTGAGAATAAAAACACCCTACCTGTTACTAATACCGTACTGATCGGCCAAAACAGATAATCGAATTTGAATTTCAATCGAGGTCCGCGCGTCGAAACTAATCCTCAAAGGGAAGTTCCTGCTCGGCAGACTTGGAAGAAACGGCATAAAGCCTCATCCCAACAGTGATCATCACAAATGAGATCGCGATCCAAATCAGCACCCATGCCACAGCCGGCAAACCTGTAGAATTCGCCATATTTACCGCGTCGGAATGAGCGTCCGAAGTGGCGCTGATCACAAAGAGAGATTTGAGGCTATCGAGAGAGTTTAGAAGACATTGAACGGCGAGAAACGCCAAAGAGAAATCGACCCATTTATCCGAAACATAACGTGCTATTGCGAAAAGACCGCCTGCCAGCAGAGCGCCGGAAACGACCGTAAACGCGACACTAAGCACCGTAACGCCATCCGGAAAAAGATTCCAAATCGGAGCAAGCAAACCAAAAACGACGGTCATCAGGGCCACGAAGCCCGAGGTGAAGTAAAGCGCCTTGCGCGATGAAAATCCGAATCGAAACCATGTCAGAAGCCCGATCCCAAATGCCGTTGTCCCAAGATATCCTGCGCTTGATGTCAAAACCCTTGAAAACCAGCTGTTGGTCACCGACCAAACGGCACCGCTTGTATCCGGTGAAACCGTAAGGCTTTTAACGGTCGCCCCGGTTATCAGCGCTGCGATCACATGGCTGCCTTCATGGACAAAAGTCGCGAAAAGCTGAAGCGGATAAAGCACATATGAAGCCGCTGATGAGTAAATGGATGCGATAAGGAAAACAATGCTGATCACCGTTGCGACGATCAAAAGTTTTACCTGCGGTCGGGTTTCTTCGGAAATCGTGTACTTCATTTCGCTGTCTCCTCTCGTATATCGTTCCCTATTTACTAACGTTCAATAATACCCCAATGTTCGATTCGTCTGAAAGGTTTTTACTCGAAGTTGCGCAAAATCACAGCATCCTGTTGCGTAACCCCCCTCGCTAGAGCGAGGCGTTTTCCATCCGGCGACCAAGCGAGATTGAAGATTCGCTCTCCTGCAACCGAGAAAATCTTCTTTCGTTCCGAGGCACCGTCAAAGTCCTGTCGAACGATGTTCACATCTCCCTCGCCCGCTTCGATCACATCAAAACCGCTTCCGTCGGGAGCGAACGCGAGTTTTGGACTATTCGTTTTGACGTAGAATCTTTGTATCGATTTGTCCGCGATCCTCAATATTGCGAATTTGAACCCTTCCGACGCCTCTCCGTCAATCTCGCTTCTTTTCATGTCGAGGAACCCCAAGTACTCGCCGTTTGGAGATATTTCCATAAAGGCAGCCGGTGTGACCGACGAATCACTAAAGAAGACGGATTCTTTTTTGGAGGCCAAATCCAGTTGGCGAATCGAGGCCTCGTCTCTGGTTCTAAAGATATAGAAAAGCGATTTGCCGTCGTGCGCCCAAACGGGGAATAGACGCAGCCCACTGCCACCAGATTGCAGTTCCTCAAGCCCTCCGCCATCCGGACGGATCCTGTTGATCGTTACAAGCCTATCGCGGTTTGTGTTGTAGGCGATCATCGATTTGTCGGGTGACACGGAAGCAAAATCCGAATGAAAATCGGTGGGTTTTGTCAGCGAATCCGTTTTGCCGGTCTTCCCGTCATATTTAATGAGATGGGATAGACGGGTTTTTACATCGACATCCGCAAATACGAGATCGTCGTCGTCAATCCACGACAGGGAGGTTTGTCCCGCCTTGCTTGAACTCCCGCGCGTGACCCTTTTCGCGTTCAAAGGATCGGACGGATCGACAGTCCAGACATTCGAAAAATCGTTGGTTCTCCTTGCAAGAATCGTTTTTCCATCTTTTGAAACGGAAAGCTTGTCATACGATTCGAGTCCGTTTGAAACTCGCTGAATATTTCCGCTTTGATGCCAGATCTTCCATAGCTGAACGCCTCCGGTCGGCTCCGCCGCGGCTGCGAGCAGGGTTTCGCCGTCCGGCAGCCACGCGGCATATTCAAATCGTTGGAGTCGCGGGTTGGCGAAATCGGTTTGCGAGCCATCGGCCGTTTCCGCGATCACAAGTTTTGTGGCGCGATCGGTGCCGGAATGGGTTACAAATGCGAGCTTCGTACCATCGGGAGACCAACTTATCGAAGATTTCCGATAGAGTGTCTCCGGGAACGCGCGGGTTAGAAGCACCTTTTCGGCACCTGTTCTCAAATCCTTGATAACGATTTGGTGGCCTTTCGAATCCTTGCCGGCACGCGCAAACGCGATTGATTTTCCGTCCGACGAAACGCCAAATCCGATTATTGTGTTTTCTGCGAGCAGTGCCGGTTTTCCGCCAAATCTCGAAACGCTGTAAATATCGGCATTCTGGACCGCGATCTGGTTGTCGCGGAAATAAATGGAGTTGCCATCACCCGAAAATTGAAGCTTTCCGAATTTCTCGAACTCAGGAATGTTGAGATCGAGGTCTTTTCCCGCTTTCAGGTCGCGAAGCACAAGTTTCTTGCTTCTGGAAAAAACGGCAAAATCACCTCCGGGCGAAACCGCAAGATCGAGAACATTCCCGGTATCGGTTACAGCTTCGAAAACAACGTTCTCGAACGGCGGGTGAAAATAGCTCCAAATTTGCCTTCGCAACAGAAAATAACCAGAGGCAAGAAGGATCGGGATAAGGAGAATCGGAACGAGCCAAAGCCATTTTCGCCTACTCTTGACCGGCAAACTGTACTTCGGACCACCGTGACCGTTGGAACCGTTTAACTTCGGAGCGGCAATCGGCTCCGCTACGTCATCGAATGTGGTTGCAGCGACGGCGTCCGTGATCGGTACGCGAATCCGATATCCCCGACGGGCAACATTTTCGATCAAGGGTTTGCCCTCCAGGTCGTTTCCCAAGGCCTGACGGAGAATATAAATGTTTTGTGTTAGAACGCCGTCTTCGACGAATGAATCAGACCAAACGCGTTCAAAAATCTCGTTCTTTGAGGCCAGCTCGCCCCGTTTTTCGATTAGAAGGGCAAGCAGTTCGAGCGCTTTTGGAGCCAAAGGAATAAATTCTTCCTCCCTCCAAAGCGATTTCGAATTCGGGTCGAATCTAAAATCACCAAAAACCAGTTGAGCAGACGCCGCTTCCATATTCAAATACAGGCGAAAATGAGGGATCAAAACTTGATTGGCGCGGGGGAAACCGGCAATCTCCAAAACCCGGGATCAACTTTTCGCTTAAATGATTCTAACAATCCGGAGCACAACCCGAAACGCAAAAATCTTGATTTTCGAATATCGTGAAGTCAGTTTGGTTTCGCAATTAGTTGAAGATGGCCTCGATTTCGGTGCGCAAGCCCATTACTCTTGCCTTTTATAGTCACCTCTTATGCCACCTTCCTTTGCTTCGAGCCGAATATCGCTAATTTCGATGTCCCTTTGCAATGCCTTGCACATGTCATAAACGGCAAGCGCCGCGATCGAAACTGCCGTCAGCGCCTCCATTTCGACTCCCGTCTGACCGGTTGTAACGGCGGTTCCGACGATGCGAACACCGTTATCTGCAAGTTCTGTATCGATACCAACTTTCGAGAGGTTCAATTGATGGCACAAAGGAATCAGCTCGGAGGTTTTCTTGGCTCCCATTATCCCGGCGATCTTGGCAACCTCCATTGGGTTTCCTTTTGGAGTCGAATTGTTCCGAACAGCCTCGACAACATCCGGCCGCAATTTAACAAAGCAACTGGCCTTTGCCGTCCTTTTTGTCAAAGGCTTTTCAGCGATATCGACCATTTTGGCCCCTTCGTTTTCATTAAAATGAGTGAGTTCGGAAGTCATAGTTTTCCCATTCAAAATTGTTTGGTTCCAAATTGATCGGAAGTTTCAAATCAAGAAGCTTTAGAAGGCTTGACGAAGTTCAAGAATCCGTCCGTTTCAAAGCGCGACCAAAACGACAAAACGCTCCGCTGCTAAGAAGGCAATTCATAAACGGTCGCGATTTCGCCCTTTTTGACAACGACATCCCGCGCTACAAAAACAAGTCCGTTGGCATCCGCAAACCGGACAAAATTCGACGAACCTCCAAAGCGAATCGTTTCAACAAGCCTGGTACCTTTTTCATCGGTCGAGAGCGTCACCGGCAATAGCGAATCCCTTCCCTTGGCTCCCTTAACATCGTGGTTCATGACGGCCTTTGATTCTGCCAATCTGGCTTCCGAAGCCCCCTGGAGACGCAGAATCGAATTTCTCGCGAAAACAAGAAACGTGACGGCGGCCGAGACCGGATTTCCGGGAAGTCCGAAAATGAGCTTGTTGCCATGCGTTGCGAATACAGTCGGCTTGCCGGGTTTTAGCGCGACCTTTTCAAAATGAATTTCGGCCCCCGCGTTTTCAAGCGCGGGTTTTGTAAAGTCATAGTCTCCTACCGAAACCCCGCCCGATATGATCAAAATGTCGCACAAAGGCAATTCATGCCGAACGAGTTCAGTTAGAGATTCGAGGTCGTCTGAGGCGATCGGAAGAATCTTTGCGTTTGCCCTGCAGTTCTTTGCGAGTTCGGCCAGCATCCAGCTATTGGAATTTCGAATCTGGTCTTTCTGAGGAGTTTTCTCGATATCGACGATCTCACTCCCTGTTGCCAGAATCGATACGCGCGGCGAGATTCGACACGAAATGCGCGCCACTCCAAATGATGCCAAAGCTGGAATCATGTTTGAAGTGACAACTCGGCCTTTTTCAAAAATGAGTCCGCCTTTTTTAGTTTCCGAACCCATCGGAACAATGTTCGCCCCCGTCCGTACTGAGGATTTGACGATGACGCCGGTGTCATCTGATTCGGTCTCCTCCACGATTTGAACCGCATCCGCCCCATTTGGGACTCGCGCACCCGTCATGATCCTAACCGCTTCGCCTTTTTTCAAATCGCCGTCCCAGCCACGCCCGGCCACGGATTCTCCGACGATTCTGAGCGTTGCAGGCAATGTACCAAGGTCGGAAGCCCTAACCGCAAATCCGTCCATTTGCGAACGGTCAAACGGAGGGATGTCCATATCGGCGACTATGTCCTCGAGCAATACCCTGCCTCGTGCATGCCGGAGTTCTTCCGAACCCGGATAGAGAAGCGGAACCTTGCTTTCGACGATTTGTAATGCTTCTTCGATTGAGATCATTTGCAGGTTGTTCAAGAAGACCGGTCATTGTCTCCCCGAATCGCGATTAAGCACCTAAAGTGCTAAACTCAGAAAAGTTCGTAGTGAGTAATTTACCATATCAATATCAAACGAGAGGACTTTTGCAGAAGTGATTAATTTTGACCTGACTGAAGAACAATTGGCGCTGGAAAACACCGTGCGCGAATTCGTGCAGGGTGAAGTCGCCCCCCATATTAAGGAATGGGACGAAAAACAGCATTTTGAAAGATCGATTTTTGACAAGATGGCCGAGCTGGGACTTTTGGGTGTTTGCATCCCGGAAGAGTACGGCGGGGCCGGATTCGACTATATCTCGCTTGGTCTTGTCTGCGAAGAACTGGAGGCCTGCGATACATTCTTGCGAGTTGCGATGAGTGTCCATGTGGGTCTTAATTCGATGACGCTCCTGACGTGGGGAAACGAGGAGCAGAAGCAAAAATATCTTGTGCCGCAGGCAAAAGGCGAGAAGCTCGCGACGTTCGGGCTCACCGAACCCAACGCGGGATCGGACGTTGTCGGCATGAAGTCAACCGCAAGACGTGATGGCGATCATTGGATCCTCAATGGCGAGAAGATGTGGATTTCGTTGGGCAACACTGCCGACAATTTCCTTTTCTTCTGTTGGACGGATGAAGAAAAGCGCAAGGTTCGCGATCATTCGGGTTTGAGCTGTTTTATAGTGGAGCGTTCGTTTGAGGGCTTTTCGTCCGGCACGTTGCATGGCAAGATGGGAATCCGCGCGGGAGATACGGGTTATTTCACGCTTCAGGATGTGCGTGTTCCGCATGAGAACTTGCTTGGTGAAGAGGGCGAAGGATTCAAAATCGCGATGTTCGCGCTTGAAAACGGTCGTTACACGGTTGCTTCCGGAGCGACCGGCGTGATTCGCGCGAGCCGCGATGCTTCCGTAGCATATGCGAATACGCGAGAAGTGCAGGGACAAACGATCGCCAACTACCAGCTCGTAAAACAAAAGATTGCCGAAATGCAGTCCGATTATGAGATGTCGCGTCTGCTTTGGATGAAGGCCGGATTTCTAAAGAATGAGGGTCGTCCTTCAACGAAGGCCGCCAGTTTGGCCAAGTGGCAGGCGACTACGCGTTCGGAAAAGGCGGCTTCGATGGCGATCGAGGTGCATGGAGCCAACGGATATACCAACGATTATCCGGTCGAACGTTACCTTCGCAACTGCAAGGCGGCTGTTATTTATGAGGGAACGCGCGATATTCATACTCTCATGCAGGCTGATTGGGCTTTGGGGCTTAAGAAAGAACCAAATGCCAGAAAGGTTCTTCCGGCATTCAAGGCCGGCGCCTAGGACCGAACGGGACACAAGAAAAGGGAGGCTTAAGGGCCTCCTTTTTCAAATGTTGTTTCGGAAAATCGGTGATCGGCGAAGCTACTGATTTTTAGCCGCGGCCTTCACCTTGTCGAAATCCGAGCTCTGATTCGTCATCTTCCATTCGCCGTTTTCCTTTACGAATTTCCATGACGAGCCGTTTGGATAGGATTCGGTGACGACCAGCGCCTCGCCGACATTGCCCGCGACACGTTCATTGTAAACCGCGCATTTTGAGCCAACCGGCTCGACTTCCAAATACTCGACGATCGAAGCCTCGCCGTCCTCGCGCGCCTTCGCCTCCAAATCCCTAACGCTTGCCGCCGAATATAGTTTGCGAATCGCCGCTTCGTTCTTCTCGCGCCGAGCCTTGCAATAGCTCTCGATCAAGGGTTTGAGTGTGACGGCTTCAACCCTTTTGACGGGCGTTGGCGTGGTGACGCTCGATTCGAGACCCGGTTTGTTCGCTTCCGAAGGAGTCGCAACGTTATCGTTTTTGGCAAGCGGGGATGATGCCGCTTCGGAATTGCTGTTTTTGGCGGTTTCTTCCTCCCCGAAGCATGCGGAATAAAGAAGAAAACTTGCTAAAATGACTGTAGTTAGTAAAGTTCGCATAATAAGAATCTAGATAAAATAAAGTCGTTTGGAACTACGAAATACGATTCGGATCATTACCAACTGATCCTCGAAAATTCCAACCGCCAATTATAGGACATGAAAATCAAAACACAAGAATTGACAACGGATCTCATACCCCTGAAGCGCCGGGCCTTTGTTGTGGAATTGTTGCCGGAAGGCATGGAAACAAAGGATCCGCATCTTCAGATTTTTGACAATCATATTGAAAACACAGGTCTCAGACTCCGTAAAACGCGCCGTCCCGAAACCGATGAATACTGGTTCCACATGGAATCGAAAAGAGTTGGATCCGAAGGTAACGCGTATTCAAGACTCGAATTGACTCGTGAAGAATACAACGGGTTTTCTATGTTTAGGGGGCGCGAGATCAGGAAGAATCGATATTTTTGCGAAGACGCGGATGGCAGGGAATGGTACTTCGATATGTATCTGGGGCCGCTGATGGGGCTTTACATCGCGATGCTTGAATCCGGAATCGAAGATATCGATTTGGAGACTCTTCCTTTCGTTGTTGTCGCTGAAGTGACAAAAGACGAGTATTTCCAGGGAAGCAAGCTTGTCGGTGAAAGCATTGATGACGTAAGAGCACATCTACAAGGCGAGTCTGTGGCTGCGCGCAGTTAAGCAAAAAGGGGCTTTTGAAAAAAAGAAGGGATCGGGCTTAAAGTATGTGCCCGGTCCCTTGTTTGTTGTAATTCAATGGCTGTAAGCGCGCTAATTTGTTCTTGGATTCAAAGGAACGTATTTTTCGACCGACGAGAATATCTCAAGGTAGATTCGCGTTTCTCTCGGAATCAGTCTTGTCCAACCCGAACCTCCGCGCCGAATGTAACCCGCCAATTTCGCGGGATTTGAGTTGTATCCAGCCGCCATCAGTTGTTCCTGCGAAGCCCAGCCATTTTCCATCGCTTTATAAACGGTTGAATTCGAAGCGAGATCATTCCACGTCATCTGCATGTATAAAAGCATCGCCTGAGCTGCGTTTACATGGTTTCTCATTCCTTCGACGAAATCGGGCATCAGGCCGACCTGAAAATACCGGGACCGAAGCATTCGGTATGTCCAGGGAATCATCTGCACCATTCCGCCGGCGCCGGCACTACTGACCGAATATCGATATGTTTGGCTCTGGTTCAATGCGTAGAGCATGTAAACGTCATTGTAAATCGCGCCATGGAATTCATTTCTAAATCTCCAATGATCGACATGCTCAACCAATGCCAATCTTTCAGCAATATCAGCAACCTTTGGCTGTATAAAGATCCCTTTCTCGCGGAGTTTGGTACGCGCGGTATTCAAAACGTTTCTGACGTAAAGCCTGCCAGCATTTACGGTCTCCGGAGTAACAAGTCCAGGATGCGTCGAAACGTAATACGACATCTCGAGAAACTTGCCGTCCCGCTCAACGGGGTACTGAACGATCAACGGCAAATGAGTTTTGTTGCTGCTATCGATCAGCATGATCGGTGTATTGACACCGTTTCCGCGGATCGTTTTTAGTCTCAACGATTTTCCGGCCTCGCTTCTTACCAGCGCTTCGGAGTTTGGATCGAGGAACATCGTCTTCAGGACGACTACATAATCCACCTGCTTAGAATCCCAATCATAAAAGGCAACACGAACAATCTCCGTGGTTTGCTCCTCGTCATTCATCGAGATGCGCAACGGCATTCCCGCCATGCGTCTCTTTGCCTCGTTCATGCTCTGCTGAAGTTCGCCCATCCGAAGTGATTTTGGTTTCGGTGGGGGCAGAATAGTAGCGCTCGAAGCGACTGGCGCTTCTTCCTTGTCACCATTGGAGATAATCAGGATTTTGGAGGGCGTTGGCGAAGGAGCGGGGGCCGTCCCATCAGAAACGATGACTCTAACGCGCTTTTTGTCTTCGGGCTGATCTTCAGTTTGCCCAAAAACAAACACCGGTAAAAGCAAAGACATGAAAACTACTGCAAAAAAACTTCTCTTCATAATTTGTTTCCGGATTCTAATGCTGATGACTTTCTCGCGGCAACAATCGAGGCCGGGTTTCAGTGGGAAGAAACAACCGTTTTAAGGATTCGTTTTGCCGGGAAAAGGTTGTAAAGTCTATTTAGAACATTTATGTGTTCTACAATGTTTTATTATGACCAATTTCGATTTTGCGTCAAGGGTACGATTGCTATATAAGTTTCGTTTGGTCTGAAAAGTCCCACAATTTTAAATAGTTGCGGTAATTTACCGATCAGCTTCGTTATGAAAACACTATTTGGCACCGACGGAATCCGCGGACTCGCAGGTGAATTTCCATTAGATAATAAAACAGTATGGATAATCGGGCGCGCATTGGCAAACATTCTGCGCCGAGACACGGAATCACCCGTCAAATTCGTGGTTGGCAGAGACACCAGGAAGTCCGGGCCGGAGATTGAATTGGCGTTTGCAAGCGGCGCGGAATCGGCGGGCGCCGTCTGTATTTCAGCGGGGATCATAACCACTCCCGGTGTCGCATATCTTGCCGCAACCCACGGTTTTGATGCCGGAATCGTCATATCGGCGTCGCACAATCCTTACAAAGACAACGGAATAAAGATATTTTCGCCAACCGGAAAGAAGGTCTCGCGTGAGATTGAGGAAGTGATCGAGAACGCGATTCATGAAAACGATTTATCTGAATTTTCGCTGATCGAAGAGGTATCGAGCCAACCCGGGCTCGTGGAAGACTACGAACATCATTTCCAGGACGATTTTGGCTCGATGGATTTGACCGGCAAGAAAATCGTTGCCGATACGGCAAATGGAGCCGCATATTCAATCGCGCCCGATCTGTTTCGCAGACTTGGGGCGGAGGTCTTCTCGATTAACGATAATCCTGACGGCGAGAACATTAATCGTGATTGCGGTTCGCTTCATATCGACGCGCTTCAAGAAAAGGTTCGGGAATTGGGTGCGGACATCGGAGTGGCGTTTGACGGAGATGCCGACCGAGCCCTGTTCGTCGATGAAAACGCGAATATTGTTGATGGTGATGCAACGCTATGGATCATGGCCAATTTGCTGAGTGATTCGGGCTCCTTGAAATCCAAAGCAATCGTCGCCACCGTGATGAGCAATCTTGGTCTCGAATTGGCCTTGAAAGAAAAGGGAATTGCACTTCGGAGAACAGATGTCGGCGACAAATATGTGCTGGAGGAGTTGCTTGCTTCGGATCTTTCGGTTGGCGGAGAACAATCGGGGCATATCATTTTTCCTTCGCGCTCGTTGGTCGGCGATGGAATTCAAACCGCACTCTTCCTGCTTGAAGCGATGACAAAAACGGGCGAATCTCTTTCGTCGCTGACGGCGGGATTGAAGACGTACCCGCAAATACTCGTTAACGTCCGTGTTGGAAGAAAGCTTCCGTTTGAAGAGGTGCCGGAAATACTGAACAGAAAGGCCGAAGTTGAGGAGAAGCTCGGGGAAAGCGGTCGTCTGCTTCTTCGTTATTCGGGTACGGAAAATCTTGCGCGCGTCATGATTGAGGGCGCCGTTCAGGAGGAAATCGAGTTTTTGGCCAACGATCTGGCAAAAGTAATCGGGGAAGCTTTGCCCTAGTTTGTCTCAGAATTTAAGCGTGTTTGTTGGGCGTTGGATACGCAATTTGCTTCAAGTAATTGCATGAGAACAAAACGCCCTTTCTGCGAAGATGGAAAGCCGAAGCGTGGATTGAGGTTCACGACCAATATATTTCGGTTGTCTCGCACCGTAAAACCGCCTCAGAACTCTTTATTTGCTTGCGTAAATCGTTAACGTAAAGTAAAATTCTTTCACCGAAGAGGGGTTTAACCCAGCTTCGAGTGGTAGCTGGGGTGAGGACAGTTACCACAGATTGGCAGACGCGGCACACTCCCACGTCGCTGCGTCTGCTCTAAATCATCTGAAACGTAAAGCCGTGAGTCATCTCGCGGCTTTGTCGTTTTTGCTTTAGTGTTTGGTTTGAGGAAGTGATTATTCGGTCTCGATTTCACGGTTTCTCAAACCTTTGCGAAAGGATCGGTGTATTCGGATATGAAGAAGATTGACATCAAAGTTACTCCAGATGCTGGAGCCTATGACGTCATAGTCGGAAGCGGTCGGCTCGAATCGGTTGACGAAATCTTTCTCGATCGGATGCAGAGACTTTCCTCACGGTGCGTTGTGATTTCCAACGAACAGATCTTTAAGCTGCACGGACAGTGGCTGGTTTCCATGCTGGAGAATTCAGGGATCGAGGCCGAAACAATCCTCGTCGGTGACGGCGAGCGATTCAAGAACCTTGAGACTTTGGAAGCGGCACTCGACGGATTTTCTCGTTTTGGACTGAAGCGAACCGATTTTGTAGTGGCTTTTGGCGGAGGAGTCGTGGGCGATTTGGCCGGATTTGCGGCCGCGGTCTATTTGCGAGGAGTGCCGTTTGTGCAGGTTCCAACCACTTTGCTTGCGATGGTCGATTCTTCCGTTGGTGGAAAAACCGGGATCAATAGTTCGTTTGGAAAGAATTTGGTTGGCTCTTTTCACCATCCGAGTTTTGTTTTGGCTGATGTTGACCTGCTCGCGACATTGGATGCGCGAGAGTTTCGGGCAGGTGTTTTCGAAATGGTGAAACACGCCGGCATTTCGGGTGGGGAAGTCTTTGATGAGACGAAACGTTTCGTTTCGAGCACCGATTTCACCAGCCCCGCGCAATTGTTTGCCGACGACGAATTCGCAATAGAGATTTCAAAACTCGTCGCGATGCATGTCGCAGTAAAGGCGGATGTTGTGGGTCGTGACGCGCGTGAAAATGTTTCGCGCAGCGATGCCGGATCGAGAAAGATTTTGAACTTCGGCCACACGATCGCGCATGCGCTTGAAAGGGCGACCAACTACGAGTATTTCCTGCATGGAGAGGCCGTTGGATATGGAATCGCTGCCGCGAACGAATTGGCAAAAAATCTTGAGTTTTGTGATAAGCATAGTGTAAACTTGTTAAACGACGTTGTTCGTTCGGTGGGCGTATTGCCGCCTGCGGATGGAATTGACGTCGATGAGGTGATCAGATTGATTGGTCACGACAAGAAGAATACGGAACGCGGTCTCCAATGGATACTATTGCGTCGCGTTGGAGAGCCGGAAATCGTCAGCGGAGAAAAAGTTCCCGTCAGCGAAATCCGCAACGCCGTTTCGAAAGTTCTTGAGAAGTCCTTCTGGGGCAGTTAGGAAGGAGCCGCACTATGAATCAAAGATTTGGTCCGAAAGACCGAAAATCCGAACGCGGAGGCGCTGGGGTGAAGCTCTTGGCGTTTTTGCTTTTTATCGGGATGATTGCAAACGCCTTGATTCAGTATCTGCCGGTCGTGTACCAGGCGGAAGTATTCAAGCAAGAAATGCAATCGGCCGTAGTATTTGCGATATCCGTTCCCAGTGGGAACGCGAAACCGGAATCCGTGGTTCAAAATCGATTGAAACTGGCGATCAACAACGGCAATTTGCCGGTCAACACCTGGATTGATGTCCGACAGGTTAAAGGGGTCTTGACAGCCCGCGTTTATTACACTCGAACCATACCGTTGATACCGTTTGGCGGTTACGACTACACATACGTCTTCGACCATACGGCGACTCCAGCCGGATACATGTTTGAGTAGGCAACAATAAAAATAGAATTCCGAATGATAACCGGCTTTTCGCCGGTTTTTTTGTATTCCGGATTCAGACAAGGAGCGCCTTGACTCTCGCAGGCTGGATCTGAATCAGCGGTTCAGGCGCGTCGGCGAGCCAGGTTGATGGACAGACACCGCACACCGTGCATTTCTCGACCGCCGGACAGGGTTTGGACGAGAGGCTTTCCAGCGATTTCTCATGTTCGGTTTTTAGAAACTCAAACGATAGTCCCGAATCGACAATGTTCCACGGGAGAATCTCGGAATGGGGTCTGTTTCTACTCGTATGAAGTGCGACATCGACGCCGGATTGTCGGATCGCCTCACGAAGGTTGCCGCCGTTTTCGGCCGCTCCGGCGATGATTCTTGCGACCGTTCTGTCGCCCGAGGAAAATAGCGCCTGCTCATGCGCGATTCTCGCCGACATAAATCTGACATCGACGTTCGGGATTCGGGACAGGTTTTTGCAGGCCCATCTGATCCGTGCCTTTAGTTCCTTCTCGTTCAGTATCGGCTCCCATTGGAAGGGCGTGTTCGGTTTTGGAACAAATCCGTTGAGCGAGGGAATTATTTTTCCGGCTCGTCCAAACCGCTTTCCCGCCTCAAGCATGCGATCCTTTATTCTTTCAACCAGGACCACCATTTCCTCCAAATCCTCCATCGTCTCGGTCGGAAGCCCAACCATCAAATAGAGTTTGATCGTCAGCATTCCACGATCAAAAACTGCTCCGCAGATATCGACGATCTCATCATTGGTAAGGTTTTTGTTTATGACTCGCCGCAGGCGATCAGATCCCGTCTCCGGCGCGACCGCGATTTGCTGGTCCCGGGATTCGACGAGCGCGTCGAGGAGTTCATCCGATATTTGGTCGAGCCGTAAGGAAGACACCGAAATCCGATAGTCCATTGCCCTCAAACCGCGGAGGATCTCTGATATTTCGGGGTGATCACAAACGGCGGTCGAAACCAGTCCAATGCGATCGGTACGCGACCTCCATTCCTTGGCTTTCGCCAAAATGTCCTTTGCAGGAACCACTCGTGGAGGATAATAATTGTATCCCGCCCAGCAAAAACGGCAGCCCTGAGAACAACCTCTCGAGATCTCGACAAGGAGTCTTTCGCCCATTTCCGCCTTTGGAGCCCAAACAGAGGTCGAGGGGCAGAATACTTCCTGATTGAGCAGGAAATCAGCTAGCTCGGTCTCGCCGCGCTTTAGTGCGCGTCGAAGCGTTCCTTCCTTTGGATTTATGGAGGCAAGAGCTCTTCCGACGCGATTGGGGACAAAATCCGCGATCGGAGCGTAGGACGTAACTACTCCTTTCTTGTCGTATTTGACCTCGTAATGCGATGGAACATAAAACCCGCGCCCATAAGCGCTAAGACGCTCAAGCACATCGGCTTTGGTTTCCGAGTCCATGATCGCGTCATTGAGTTGATGAACGAGGATCTCGCCTTCACCAACCGCGATGACATCGGTAAAATCAGCGATCGGCTCGGGATTGAGGAATGAAGCGGCTCCGCCCATGATCACCAAAGGATCGCGTTCGCCCCGGTCTTTTGACCAAAGCGGAATACCCGAGAGGTTGAGCATCCTCGCCATGTTCAGATAGTCGGTTTCAAACGAAATCGAAAAAGCTACGAGGTCAAAATCCCTGACCGGCGATTGGGTTTCCAGCGAAAGAAGCGGCGTGCGCGTCGAAGCGTGTTCTCGTATGTCCCGTTCATCCGGCAAAAAGACACGTTCGCATGAAACACCTGGGAGCGAATTGAACAACTCGTACATCGTGTGGAGTCCGAGATTGGCCATTCCAATCGCATACGTATTCGGGTAGCAAAGCGCCACGCGATACGAGTTCCCATGCCTGCCAACGACAAAGCCGTCTTCAGTTTCCAAAATGGAGCGCAGTTTTTCCCGAAGTCTATTGCTCAAATCCTTTGTAAAACGCGCGAATCAGCGAATGATTCAGATACAAAAAAAGTGGTCGCGGACTGTGCGACTCGAACTTTCGTCATCGAAAATTCGTTCGGGTCCGCTACCACGATGTCTTTATCCAGATGGGGAAGCGCATGCCCTCGAATACCCAATCCCCAAATCCTATGTCTCTCCGGTGCCTAATTACCGGAACTATTGCTGACGGCCCTCAAGAAACGCCTTGAGGCGTCTCGAACGCGACGGATGGCGAAGCTTTCGAAGCGCCTTCGCCTCGATCTGCCGGATGCGTTCGCGGGTAACCGTAAAATGCTGCCCTACTTCTTCAAGCGTATGCTCCGAGCCGGTGTTGCCGAGCCCAAAGCGCATCTTGATCACCTTTTCCTCACGCGGCGTCAATGTCGCCAAAACTTCATCGGTGATTTCGCGGAGGTTTGAAAACGTGACGGATTCCGCGGGATTCAAGATCGACTTGTCCTCGATAAAATCGCCTAGGTGCGAATCCTCTTCTTCTCCGATCGGAGTTTCGAGAGAAATCGGTTCCTGTGCGATTTTCAAAACCTTTCTCACCTTGGAAACGGGGATATCCATTTTCTTGGCGATTTCCTCGCTGGTCGGTTCGCGTCCGTATTCCTGAACCAATGCACGCGAGGTGCGAATCAGCTTGTTGATCGTTTCGATCATGTGTACCGGAATTCGGATCGTGCGCGCCTGGTCGGCGATGGCACGCGTGATCGCTTGCCTGATCCACCAAGTCGCATAGGTCGAAAACTTGTAGCCGCGACGCCATTCGAACTTGTCAACCGCCTTCATAAGACCGATGTTTCCTTCCTGAATCAAATCCAGAAACTGCAGTCCGCGGTTTGTATATTTTTTGGCGATCGAAACGACGAGTCTGAGGTTTGCCTCGACCAGCTCGCGCTTGGCGATACCGGCCAGTTGTTCGCTTGTCAGGATCGTTTGAAGCGATCGCTTGACCTTCGGAGTTTCGGTGTAATATTTCTCCTCGATCTCGGCAAGCTTTGCCTTCTCTTCCTTCACCTTCGCGTTTAGCTCGCGCTTTCGTTTTGGTGTCGGCTTCTTCTCGATTTCGTTTTCGGCCTTCTTGATGGCTCGCTCTGATTTGCGTATATCACCGACAACCCTGCCGATCGCGCCAACCATGCGCTGCTGGGCTCCATCCGTCAGTTCAAGGCGCTTGATTTCCTGGGCGAGCTCGATCCTGCTTCGGGCAAGCTTGTACTTGAGGCGCATCAGGCGTTTGGACGGTTTTTTGCCGGCCTTTTCCTTCTCCGTCATGTACTGCTTGTAAATCTTCAGCGTGTTCTTGTAGATCGTCGAAATCCCTTCGATGCCTTCAAGCGTCCATCGCAGATATTCGTCAACCTTGTCTTCCTCGCCCGTAAGCTCGGCTTGTTCAGAAAAGTTGACGATTTCGCGGATGCTCGAGTTTCTTTCTTCGAGATCGACACCGATCTGGAGCAATTCCTCGATCGCGATCGGTGAACGGGCGATCGTTTTTTGGGCCTTTCTTTGACCGCGTTCGATTCTTTGCGCGATTGCAACTTCGCCCTCACGCGTCAAGAGAGGAACGATTCCCATCTCGCGCAGATATAGCCGCACGGGGTCGTTTGTCTTGTCCAGCTTTCCTGCGGAAAGATCAAGATTGCCGTCTTCGTCCTCTTCGTCTTCCTTGCCGGACATCGCGACATGCGCCGCCTGCGATAGCATGTGAGCGTCCTGATCGGCAACCGATATTCCGGCCGCTTCCAATCTGCCGAGGACTTCCTCGATATCATCGGGCGACATCAAATCATCGGGGATCTCCCGATTTAATTCATCAAAGCTCAAAAACTGCTTCTTCTTGCCGATTCGCAGAAGGCGTTTTATCAAGCTTTCTTTTTCATTCAATTCTTCAGCCATATTTTGAAATTCTGTTTGATTATGTACGGCCTTAATACGTTGTTACATAAAATGCGCAAACGCGCTCAAAATTCAACAAGTTATCGACCGATTCCAAGCAGTTTCAATTCGATATCCCGCTTCAATCCCGCCAAGCCGAGCTGCTCGGCGACGAGTTGTCCGACGCGATCATTGTTGTCTTCCTGCTCGGCGAGAGAAACTTCACGGCTTATTTCACCGATCTTTCTATCGATCGCCATAATTCTTAAACGCATCGCGCAACTTTCTGCCTCTTCGAGGTATTCATCGATGGCTTCGTCCTCGTCGCGATGCTTTTCCGACATCAACAGAGTCGGAAGAAGTTCCTGTGAAAGTTCATCTTCCTCGGTCTCCTGCAAAAGCGATTGACCGAGTTGCTCGACGCCATTTGCCTCGAGTTTGAACAATGTCTCAAAAATCAAAGAGGTTCCCAAGGGCTCCCAATCCGTAGCTTCCAAAAGCGGCAGTATCGAAGCCCGCAAATCCCGGTCGTGAATCAACAATTCGAGCAGCCTTTCTTCTGCAACCGTTACCTTCGAGGCGCTCTGTCTTCTTATCAATTTCTCGATACCGGTCGATCGAGTTGGAACCGATTCGGTTCCGGAAACAGCTGCCTGAGCGTATCTCCCATGTTTCGAAATCTCTTCCCAAACATGCTTTTCAAGCACCGGATCATTGATCTCGAAATACTCCAATACCTGCTTCAGGGTCTGCCGTTTTTCGACTGTATTTCGAACAGCCGTAAGAACGGGCATAACGTCCTCTATCGCCAAAGCCGTCTGCTTTGGATCCGATAACTTACGCTCCCGAACTATGCTCTGGAGTACGAATTGTAGATAGGGTAAAGCGTTGTTCCTGTGTTGGTCTTTGTAGGCCTCTTTGCCTTCCGCGCGGATAAAATCGTCCGGATCCAAGTTGTCCGGAAGTACCAAAACTTTTATCTCAAAATCCAACGCGAGAAGGGTTTCAATCGCCCTTTTTGCCGCCTTTACGCCCGCACTGTCACCATCATAATTAACAGCAACCTTTCGTGCAAACCTGCCGAGCAGTTTTGCCTGTTCCGGAGTGAACGCGGTTCCGAGGCTGGCGACGACGTTCTCGACACCATACTGATGAAGCGCGATCAAATCGAGATAACCTTCAACCAGGATCGCGTATTTCAAACGGCGAATCTCGTCCTTGGATTGAAACAAGCCGTACAAGTGCTCGCCTTTTGTATAGGCCGGAGTTTCGGGCGAGTTTAGGTATTTGGGTTCGCCCTTTCCCATGATTCGCGCACCGAAAGCGACAGGCGATCCTTCGATATCAAGCACGGGAAAAATGACACGTCCGCGGAATCGATCGTAAACACTGTCTTTCTCTTCGTTGACCGATACAAGCCCGCTCATGCGAATATCCTTTTCCTCAAACCCCTTTTCCCTCAGGTGGTTGTGAAGCGCATCCCATGAGTCCGGGGCGAATCCGATCTTGAATTTTTCGATTGTTTCGGCGTCCAGGGAACGTGAGGAAAGGTATTCGCGGGCGGCCTTGGATTCCGGATTGTCGTCTCCGAGGCGTTCGCGCCAGAAGTCCAGCGCGATGCTGTTTAATTCGAGCGTCCGTTTTCTGTCTCGATCCCGTTCTACGCGCTTCTTTTTTGATTGCTCGTAATCATGATCATCGATCTGTTCGGGAAGCGGCACACCCGTTTTTTCCGCGACGCGGACAATCGCATCAGGAAAAGAAAGGCCCTCGATCTCCATCAGGAAAGTAAAGACATTACCGCCCTTTCCGCATCCAAAGCATTTATAGAATCCCTTTGATTGGCTAACCGAGAATGAAGGCGTTTTCTCATCGTGAAACGGGCAGCACGCCTTATGGTCACGGCCGCGCTTCTTTAGCTGAACATAGTCTCCGATGATCCGGACAATGTCCGCCCTGGATCGGAGGTCGTCGATGAAATACTGGTCAAACTTCACTTTGGATAGATTTTGGCTTCAATATGGGATTCCCGCAAGCCCGAAAACGCGCGTCAATTTTTCAGTTCAACGATCGTCGCCCCAGTTCCGCCCTCGTTTTGCGGTGCGGGAGAGAAGTTCTCGACATGAGGATGTCCCTTTAAGAAAGCACGCACGAAATTTCTCAATGCTCCCGTTCCATGACCGTGAACAATTCTCACGCGCATGAGTTTCGCGGCATACGAATCATCAAGAAACCGATCGACTTCGTCTTCGGCCTCCATCGTCGTAAGGCCGATCAAATTCAGTTCGCTTGCGTCGCTCTGCTCCGATAGATTCTGATCGATTGTGGCGGCCTTCTTTGGGGGCTTCGGTTTTGATTTTTGTTCCGGCCGCGCGATTTCAACCGCTACCAAGTTTTCGATTGGCTGTTTCATTCGCAGGGAGCCTACGGCCACATGCGCGGTTCGGCCTTCGAGTTTTTCCAAACGACCGTATTTGTCGAAAGACTTTAAATAGACTTTTGCACCTTCCTCCAGCGGAAGATCAGATCGGAGAGTATCGGATTTGACGGTTCTGGGCGCGGCCGTTTCCATCGTCGCCTGCTTCTGTTCACGCACCAGTTTGGAACGCGCCGAAGCGACTGTGGTCTCGATTTTTTTGCGCTCCTTCTTGTCGGAAATCTGTCTGAGAAGCGTCTTGGCTTGGCGTTCAAAATCCGCGAGCGCTTCTTCAAGTGAATTTCCGAATTCCTTTCTTCTTTGATTTTCCTTTCTCTGGAACTCCAGATCGAGTTTGGAATATCGCTCGGCCGTCGCCTCGCGTTCCTCCTCCAAAGCCCGTCTTAGATCCCTCGCTTTTCTGGTTTCCTCCTGAAGCTTCGAAAGATAGGCTTCGGTTTCTCGGCCCGATTCGTCAAGTTTGCTTCGGGCGTCGTCAATAACCGCCTCCGGAATCCCGAATCTGCGGGCGATTTCGATTCCCGATGAAGCGCCCGCGAGACCCGTCAGCAAAACATATGTTGGTTCGAGAGTGCGCTCGTCAAACTCAACCGAGGCGTTTATGACGTTTGGATCATTGGCGGCGTAAATCTTCAAACCCTTGTAATGCGTAGAAGCCATAACTTGCGCCCCCTGCTTTCTGAAAGCATCGACGACAGCGACGCCGAGCGCCGATCCCTCATCCGGATCCGTCCCCGTACCGACTTCATCGAGCAGGACAAGCGATGGAGATCTAAGGTTTTCAAACATTCCCGATATGTTTGAAACGTGCGACGAAAACGTAGAGAGATTTGACGCGATGGATTGGTGGTCGCCGATATCCGCCGCGATCGAGGCATAGAAGGGAACCCGCGCTTCGTCTGCCGGTACGGGCAGACCGCACACGGACATCAGCGCAAGAAGTCCCGCGGTTTTCAAGACAATCGTCTTGCCGCCGGCGTTTGCACCGCTTATCACCATCACGGGGTTTTCCTTTGAAAGGCCAAAACTGGCCGGGACAACCTTTTCACCAACTTTTCTAAGGCCTTCCTCGAGAAGCGGATGGCGGGCGTTTACAAGCGCAAACTCATTGCCATCGCTGACGACGGGAATCGTCGCGTCGAAAGTTTTCGCGAAAATCGTTTTCGCACTGATAAAATCGAGAATGCCCACAATTTCGGCGGCTTGAAAAAGCGAATCGAGCATCTCCCTGGCTGATTCCGAAAGCCCGTAAAGAATCTTTGCAATTTCGCCTTCCTCTTTAGCGCGAAGACGAAGAAGTTCGTTGTTTGCCTCGATTACAGCCAGTGGTTCGACGAAAATCGTCGCACCGGATGAAGATGCGCCGTGGGCGACTCCCGGAAGCCTTCCCGCGAAATCCGCCTTTACGGGAATCACGTATCGGTCGTTGCGTATCGTGACGACATCGTCCTGCACCGCATCCGATTTTTGGCTGATCAGGCTTTCAAGAGATTTGGTGAGTTGCGCGCGTCTGTTGTTTATCTCGCGTCTGATTCGCCTAAGTTCTGGCGATGCCGAATCATCGAACTCACCGGTTGGAAGGATCTTGGAGTTGATCTCGTCGGCGAGCGATTTCAAGCGGGGATCGATCCCAACCGCGATTTCAGCAAGCGTCGGGGCTGATTCAGAAAAATCGTTTATCAATCTTTTGGCTGATAGAGCCTGGCTCGAAAGCGTAGCGATTTCCAAAAGGCTCAACGGATCGACATGCGCCCCTTCCACGCGCAGCGTATCGAGCGTGTCGTTTGGATCGGGGAGCTCGCTAAAATGCCAGATCGTGTTTTCCCGCGCGAGCGCCATCGCCTCGCCAAGTGCGGCGAGTTCGCGATTCAGTTCCAACCTGCTTGTGTAGGGCGCGAGGTCGGCAAAGCGGTCCGCGCCGAGCGTTGTTCTGCAATGTCTAACGAACAACGCAAGCAGTTGCTGGAATTGAAGTGTTTCGAGAGAGTACATAAAAACGCATTAACGGTTTACCCGGAGATGAACTTCGATGCATCTTCCGGTGTGGGGATACGGCACAGTTCCTTCTTTCCGAACCATTTGTATCTGTTTCGCGCGACCCAGTCATAAATCGGATCGCGTATAAATGCCGGTATGACACGGAAAACGTAAAGCACCGGCCAAACCCCACCCATATTTTTTGCGATACAAAGCGCGGCCGTTGAGCGCGTAAACGCGACTCCCCGGTCGATCACTACCACGGAATCCGTTTTCGAAGCGTCGATTCCATGCTTCTCCATCAATTCAGCCGCGATTTCGGATTGAAGCGAGCCGAATCTGAACCGATTTCTACTATCCCGGTCAATGATAAAATTGACGAACCCGTTGCAAAGATTGCAGACTCCGTCAAACAAAACCGTGATTTTGGGCGTTTGCTCCATTCCTCAAATTCTACAGCAACAAACGGATAGAATGCATCGGTCGCCGGGAGGTATTCTCGAAATCGATCGAAAATGAATTTTCACGCGGCCAGATTTTGTGTTCGACGAGATGACGGGCAATCGCTGCGGGACAAAGAAAGCGAGATCGCAAGGTCGTCAAAGATTCCATAAAAAATTGATGAATAGGTATCAAACAAGATGAATACGGAAGAGTTATTTTGGAAAGCGGTTACGGAAAACGACGGCAGGTTTGACGGAGTTTTTTATACGGGGGTGTTGACTACGGGCATCTATTGTCGTCCGTCATGCCGTGCAAGACTTCCCAAGCGGCAAAATGTGCGCTTTTTCGCGCGTATCGAAGAAGCGGAAGCGGCTGGATTGCGCGCCTGTCTCAGATGCAAGCCCTCCGTTTCCGATATGGTCGATCCCAAAATCGATCTCGTGGTCAACATATGCCGCCACATCGAAACCGATCAGAATGCGGATCTAAAAGCGCTTTCGGATTTGACCGGAAAGAGCGCGGGCTATTTGCAGCGCACTTTTAAGGAAATTGCGGGGGTTTCGCCAAAGCGATTCCTCGAATACCAAAGAATCGGCGAGTTTCGTGGGAACATCAAAAAAGGCGTGCCGATTGCCGATGCGATCTATTCGGCGGGTTATGAATCTTCGAGCCGGCTTTATGAATCGGTTACTGGCAAACTCGGGATGACTCCCTCGGAATATGGAAAAGGCGGAATTGGTATGAGGATAAACTACGCGATCGCAGACTCCGGGTTGGGGAAATTGCTTTTGGCGGCAACGGAGAAAGGAATATGCTCGCTAAAACTCGGTGATCGTGTTGAAGACCTGGAGAACGAACTTCGCACCGAGTTCTCGAACGCAGAGATTTCCGAAGACCGCGAGTTGCTCGCGCATTATTTGGATGAGGCCTCCAAGGCTTGCGAGGGCAAACCGGCGACGGATGATCTTCCGTTCGATATTCGTGCAACGTCGTTTCAAATGCGTGTTTGGGAAGCGTTGCGCAAGATTCCGTTTGGAAAGACGATAACCTACGCCGAACTGGCAAGAAACATCGGCGAGCCAAAGGCCGTAAGGGCGGTTGCGAACGCCTGCGGTCAAAATCGTATCGCCGTACTGATCCCTTGCCATAGGGTCGTCGGAAGCGATGGTAAACTCCGCGGCTACAGGTGGGGAACCGAAAGAAAGGCGAAACTCCTCGATTTCGAAGCAAGCGCGGGCCCCGAATAGTTTCGCCCGAATCGGGTCGGTGGATTTTAGCCCCGCGAACTCTAGCCACATTGAAACCATTTCGTATAGAATGCCGTAACACGCTGGAAATACCATGATCCGAGATCTCCGTTCCGAATCTTGTCCAAGAGCATTTGGTCGGTTTTTGGTCTCAAATGTTCCAACGTGACTACTTAAATTCGGTAGAATTCTAGAAAAATTATGAAAACACGAACCTTGCGGCTATTCGCATTGGGCTTGGTTTTCGTTTTAGGTTCGATTCCCGCTTTCGCGCAAAAAGGAACCTATGCGATCACCAACGCACGGATCGTTACTGTTTCGGGGGCACCGATAAGTTCGGGAACCATCGTTTTAAGGGATGGGCTGATCGAAAGCGTCGGGACATCCGTAAAGATTCCGGCCGACGCGCTTCAAATCGACGGTAGCGGGTTGACGATATATCCGGGTTTTATAGATCCGGGATCGTCGCTCGGTCTTCCCGCTCCTCAAGCGAGGGGGCGGGGAGCGGCACCGCAACCGGCGGATTCCGATTCGAACTCGAACTATTCTGCCGGTCTTCGTCCATCGCGACAGGCGGCGGACGAACTAAAGGCAAACGAGTCCACATTTGATCAGGTACGCGCGGAAGGTTTTACGACTGTGCTAACGGTCGGATCGGACAAGATCTTTAACGGCGAGTCCGTAGTGATTGATCTTGCCGGTGACTCGGTTTCATCGATGATCGTCAAGCGAAGCTTTGCGCAGCACGTTACGTTTACAACCGAGCGGGGAACGTTTCCCGGTTCGTTGATGGGAACGTTCGCTGCGATAAGGCAAATGTTCAACGACGCCCTTCGTTTGGATCGGATGAACAAGATGTACGCCCAAAACCCGCGCGGGATTCCGAGACCCGAATCCGATCCGGAGCTTGAGGCGCTGATTCCCGTTGTTCGAGGCGAAAAACAGATTGTTTTCAATGCAAACTCGGAACGAGAAATCATTCGCGCCTTGGACCTCGCGAAGGAATACTCGCTCAAGGCGGTCATTTCTGGCGGAACCGAATCGGGCAGGGTCGCATCTCGGCTGGCATCGCAAAAGGTTCCGGTGCTCTTGAGCGTCAATCTGCCGATGCGTACCACTTCGGAGAATCCCGATGCGGATCCGGAAACGATGAGCGTTTTAAGGATGCGTGCGGATGCTTTGAAGAATGCCTCGATGCTCAAAAATGCGGGAGTGAGATTTGCGTTTCAATCGGCGGGACTTAAGAACATGGGAGACTATCAAAAGAATGTCGGGATGATAGTCGAAAACGGACTCGGCAAGGATGACGCGATTCGTGCGATGACACTTTCGGCGGCCGAATTGCTCGGCGTCGATGCGCAGTTGGGATCGATTGAGGCCGGCAAGATCGCTAATCTCGTCATCGCGAAGGGGGAGCTTCTCGGAAAAGACACAACGCTGACGCATGTCTTTGTTGACGGGAAGATGTTCGAATTGCCCAAGAAGAAAGAGATGCCGGCGGGTTCAGGCCCGGCGGGAGCGATGGCAAAGGCCGGCGGGATTTGGAACGTTACGGTCGAGGCGCCGGACGTTTCGGTTCCTCTAACCATGAATCTCGTTCAATCGGGCAACACGTTGACCGGAACGATCTCATCTTCGATGTTTTCGACTGCCCAAATCAGAAACGGCAGGGTTTCGGCAACCGGGATGACGTTTGATACCTCTGTCGATTTTCAAGGGACGAGTCTCTCGCTCTCGTTTGCCGGAACGATCAACGGCGACAACATCGAGGGCACGATTCAAACAGGACAGGGCCCCGCAACATTCAGCGGTTCAAGAGCGCCCCAAACCGAATCCGGAGGTCAAGATTAGACAATGATGATATTCAGAAAAATGATCCTGGCGGCGATCGTTCTTGCCGCCGTGCAAATTTCGGGAATCGCGCAGTCTGCATCTCCGACGATTCTAATCAAGAACGCGACCGTTATGACGGCCGCAACGGGCACCAAGACCAATACCGATATTCTCGTAAAAGACGGAAAGATTCTTCGGATTGGAAAAAATCTCAATGCCGCCGGGGCCGTTGTGATCGATGCGACCGGCAAATATGTTTCCCCGGGAATCATCGACGCGCACTCGCATTCGATGCTGGATTCGATCAATGAAGGGACTTATGCGGTTACTTCGATGGTTAGAATGAGCGACGTTTTGAATCCGACCGACATCACGATTTACCGCGCTTTGGCCGGCGGCGTGACGGCGGCCAATCTCCTTCATGGCTCGGCGAATCCGATTGGCGGGCAGAATGTGGTTGTGAAATTCAAATACGGTCGTCCGGTCGAAGACTTCCTTTTTGCGGGAGCGCCTCCGGGAATAAAGTTCGCGATGGGCGAGAACGTTAAGCGTTCAAACTCAAGGCCGGGAGCCGAAAGACGCTATCCCGCAACGAGAATGGGAACCGTCGAGGTTATGCGCGACGCGTTGGTTCGGGCACGCGAATACAAGCGTTCGTGGGATGATTTCAAGGCAGGGAAAACCAAGATCGAGCCGAAAAAGAGCGAGGAATTGGAGCCCATCGTTGAGATCCTCGAAGGGAAAAGACTCGTGCACGCGCACGGTTACCGTTCTGACGAACATCTGAATTTGCTTCGCTTGGCGGACGAATTCGGATTTAAGATCGCGACCCTGCAGCACGGACTCGAGGCATACAAGATCGCGCCCGAGATCAAGAAATACGGGGCGGGCGTCTCGATCTTTGTCGATTACTGGGGATACAAGCTTGAGGCTTATGACACGATTCCCTACAACGCCTACATTCTCTGGAAAAACGGTGTCGTCGTTTCTCTAAACTCCGATGATGACGAACGCATGAGACGTCTGAATCTGGACGCCGCAAAGACGATGAAATACGGCGGCGTTCCCGAAGAAGAGGCCTTGAAGATGATCACATTGAATCCGGCAATCCAGCTTGGAGTCGGGAAACTCACCGGTTCGATCGAGAACGGCAAAGCCGCCGATCTCGTGATCTGGAGCGGACACCCGTTCAGCGCGTTTTCCAGGGTTGAAAAAACCTACGTCGATGGCGAACTCTTTTTTGACCGCGACAAGGACATCTCGGGACGCGCTGACATCGAAGCCGAACGAAAAAGGCTCGAAGCGCTCGCTCCCAACCTGCCGCCTGCCAAGAGACAGGGGCCGGCACCCGGTGCGGGCCGCAGACCCGGACCTCGAGAGGAGGTGCAAAACTAATGAATACAAATATCTTTTATAGATTTGCGGCTTTGGCCATCGCTCTGATTGCGCTCGCGGTTTCGATTTCCGCGCAGAATGGTCCGGGGAGCCAAAACCTGACCGGCGAGGCGGGAACGTTTGCGATCACAAACGCCAGAATAGTAACCGTTTCCGGCGCCGTTATCGAGAAAGGCTCTATCGTTATCGCAAACGGAAAGATCTCCGCTCTCGGAGCGACGGTCTCGATTCCTTCTTCCGCGACAAAGATTGACGGCACGGGGCTCAGCGTTTATCCGGGGATGATAGATGCCGGAACAAACATGGGGCTTCTGGAAATCGGCAATGGTGCCGCGGGAACCGTGGATATCGCCGAGACCGGGGAGATAAATCCAAACGCTCAGGCGATACTGGGTATCAACCCGCACACGTCGCACATCAATGTAACGCGTGTCAACGGCATCACCACGGTACTTTCGATGCCGGCCGGTTCGCTTGTTTCAGGCCAATCCGCGGTTATCAACCTCAATGGCTCGACGCAGGCCGAAATGGCCGTCGTTTCCCATTTTGGTCTTGTAATCGATTTTCCGCAGGTGAGCACTTTTGCGGGATTTGATCCCGTTACCGGTCCGCGGATTTTGGAATTCTCGGCCGCCGTAAAAAGACGCGACGAACGCCTCGAAGAGCTCAAGAAAGTTATCGAAGCCGCACGGCGGTATGCCGATGTAAAGGAGGCCTACCAGAAAGACAAATCATTGCCCGCTCCAATGACTGATCTCAAGATGGAGGCGATGATACCGTATGTCCGTGGCGAAAGACCCGTGATATTCAACGCCCAAAGGGATCGCGATATCAAGGGAGCGCTGGAATTTGCAAAGGCCAACAAACTCAAGGCGATCATCAATGGCGGCGCTCAGGCGTCGAGGGTTGCAAAAGAGCTCAAGGAAGCGGATGTGCCGGTGATTTTCAACCGCATCTACGGTCTTCCATTTTCCGAGGACGACGCCTACGATTCGTTGTTCGAGGTTCCGGCGAAGCTTGCCGCGGCCGGAGTCAGGTTCTGTGTATCCACCGGTGATGACGGGGCAAACGTAAGGGATCTGCCCTACCAGGCGGGGCTTGCGGGCGCGTTCGGTTTGTCGCGGGATGATGCGCTGAAAAGCGTCACGCTCTATCCGGCGCAGATACTCGGGATCGATTCGATGGTAGGATCGCTTGAGGTTGGAAAGGTTGCAAACATCGTCGTTACGGACGGAGACTTGCTCGAGCCGACGACAAACATAAAGCACCTTTTCATAACCGGAAGAAAGATCCCCTTGGTCAGCAGGCATACTATGTTCTTTGACGCGTTCAAGGACAGAAAACTGCCGAACTAAATCGGTTTCGGATGAAATTGCGGCCGCGTGCGAGGGCAGTTAGTGCCCCGCGCATGCGGCCTTTTTTGATTGGGCTTCGATACGCAAATTGAGAAATTCCCGTCTCGCCGAAACTGCCGTTTCTTTGGCTTACCCCGAATTCGGGTTACCATTGAAACATGAATCCCGAAATCGAGAGAGTCGTCACGGAGCTAAACCTGGAGCTGCGAACAGCTTATTATGAAGATTCGAAGCTATTCTCGGAACTGCTGACAATCCAAAGCAAGCTCGGTCTTCTGTATGGAGATCGCCCGACCTGCCCGTTCCTCCGCCCTTTTTTCCTTTCTCGAAGGCAATATGACGAGATCGCTTTGGCCGCCGAGGCGATCGGTTCGATCGCGGAAAAGGTAACTGCCGCGGCGCTCGAAGACCATTCACTGCTCGATTATCTCGGTCTTACGGATGTGGAGCGGGAACTGGCGCTCATAGATCCGGGATATTCGGTAACTTCGGTAACCTCACGCCTCGATACCTTCATCGATGGCAGGTCTTTCAAGTTTCTCGAATACAACGCCGAAACCCCTGCGGGAGTCGGGGATCAGATGCAGCTAGAACGCGTTCTCGAACACGTCCCCGTTACCGCCGAATTCCTGCACAACAACTCGCATTGGACGCCCGCTCCGCACAAGGCGTTGTTGCGTGCCTTGTTTGAATCGTATCGCGAAACTGGAGGAACAAAAGCGAAGCCGACGATAGCGATCGTCGATTGGGAGGGCGTCTCGACTGGCCCGGAGTTCGAGACCCTTAGCGACTATTTCGAATCGATGGGTTTCCCGACTATCATCGTCACCCCCGACGATCTCGACTATGACGGAACAAGAGTTTTCGCGGGCACGCTCGAAATCGATATCGTTTACAAGCGTGTGCTTATCGCGGAATTTCTTGAGAAATATGGAGGCAGTCATCCGCTTTTGAGCGCCTACCGGGATGGAAACATTTGCCTCGCCAACGGCTTTCGCTGCAAAATTCCGCACAAAAAATCGTTTTTCGCGTTGCTTTCGAGCGGATCTCATTCGCATCTCTTTTCGGAAGCGGAGATTGAAGTTATCGAAAAGCATATTCCCTGGACGCGTGTGCTTGGTGACGAACCCGTCGCACATGCGGGCGGCGAATCGAATCTGCTCGAATTGATAAGGGCGGAGAGGGAGGCGTATCTGATAAAGCCTACCGATGACTATGGCGGAAAGGGGATCGTACTCGGTTGGGAAACGAACGAATCCGAGTGGGACGATGCGATAGAGTCCGCACTGGGTGAAAATTTCGTGGTACAAAGACGGGCGCCCATCGAGAAGCAGGAGGTCGCGGTTTTTGACAAAACGGTTTCCATCGAAGCGCTTCTCGTTGATTTTGATCCTTTTCTTTTCCGCAATCGCGCCGAGGGTGGGATGGTTCGGCTTTCCAATGATTCTTTGGTCAATGTAACTCAGGGCGGAGGACAGACTGCGCTCGTCGTACTTGAAGATGTTTAATATCGGATCGAACCCTTAGTGGATAATTTGGGTATGCGCATCCTTTGAACCGGTTTGCTTTGGCAAAGGCTTTCCCAACTGTGGTAAAAATTGGTTGTGGAAACTAAAACTCCTTCCTCCGTATATGGTCCTGTAAAATCCTGGCGATTGGGCCGTTCTCTCGGAATCGACATCCTTTGCACCGACTCGATCTGTTCGTTCGAGTGCGTTTATTGCCAGTTGGGGAAAATAAACGTCGTTACTAGCGAACGCGCCGTTTTTGTCACAACAGAGAAGATCATGTCGGATCTCGATGCGTCCGACTGGCGAAATGCGGATGTCGTTACCTATTCCGGAAGCGGCGAACCCACGCTGGCTCTCAATCTTGGCGAATCGATTGTCGCCGTAAAGGAAAAAACCGGGTTGCCTGTAATCGTGCTCACCAATTCCACGCTCCTTGATCAGGAATCCGTCAGAAACGAACTTCTGCTTGCGGATCGTGTTTTCTGCAAACTGGACGCTTGGAATGAGGACGATCTAAGTAGAATCGACCGTCCGGCACCCGGAATCTCGCTTTCCGGGATAATCGAAGGGATCCGTGCCTTGCGCGAGGTGCATCCCGGCGTAATCGCGATTCAAACAATGCTTCTAAAGGAATACTCCGATGAGGAGTTGTCCGAATACTCAAAAATCGTAAGAGAGATCGCTCCCGATGAGATTCAGCTAAACGTACCTTCGCGCGCCGTTCCGGTTGACTACGTCACGGCGTCGAGAGGAAACGCAGAACTAATTGATATCGAAACCCGACGGCTTTCCGTTCTGCCGCGCGAGAAGCTTCTTCACGCAGCGGAGTTGATCGGTTCCCTAAGCGGAATCAGCGTTGTCGTTAAATGAACCCTGGAATAATCTGAAATGCATACAGTTGACATGGATCTCGTCGAGATGTCTCTCGACGTCATCAAATTCGCTATCGCCCGAATCACCGATTCAAACCCGACCCTCGGATTTCCCAAAAAAGCCTCGGAACTAAAAGAACTCGTTGGTGAAACGATCACGGAAGACGGAATCGGAGGCGAGAAAGCGTTTCATCTCTTTAAGGATGTCTTGATCAAATCGTCGATTTCGATCGACCATCCGCGGCATCTCGCCTTCGTGCCGGCCTCCCCGACGAGGGCGGCCGTTATGTTTGATCTCGTTACAAGTGCGGCGAGCGTGCATGGAGCGTTTTGGCTTGAAGGCGCGGGGTGCATTTTCGCCGAGAATCAGGCGATGGAATGGCTTGTAAAACTTACGGGACTCCCCGAAGGGGCCTTTGGGGTGTTTACGAGCGGCGGTACGGCCGCCAACCTTTCTTCGA
>JAWKHN010000023.1:0-22563 GCA_041394795.1 Pyrinomonadaceae bacterium
GAAACTGTTTACACGGAGGAAACCGGCATTGAACTCGACACCGGATCTCTAAAAAACGGCGTTGATTTCGGTGTCGCTCCATTTGGGAAGACAGAAGGGAGCGTTGAAGGCGATCTTGTGTTTATTTCGTACGGCATCGTCGCGGATTCCATCAAACGTAATGATTTGGAAGGCTTGAACTTGAGCGGGAAGATTGCGGTGATGATGGAGGGTCCTCCGAAGAATATTCCTAAGAAAGCTTGGGACGAACAGGAAGCGACGATGTTTTACCTGGTTAACGCGGTACGTTCGGGTGCCAAGGCTTTGATCTACATAGACAACGGCCGGGAAAAAGATCCGCCATCGCTTATGGCGGACTATTTTTCCAGAAGACAGATCGCGCTTGAGAGCGAAAGCGAAAACGGCGGAGCGCCGGTGCCGATCATTTACATGACGCAAGAGGGTGCCAAAAAGCTCTTTGCAAAATCACCGGTACCGATGGATACGGCAAAGGCGAATGCCGAATCGAATTCCTTCAAGGGCTTTGCCTTGGGTCTCAAGGCGAAGATTAAAATGAAACGAAGCTCATCAAAGGGCACGGCAAGAAATGTTGCCGGGTATTTTGAGGGTTCCGATCCGAAATTGAAAGCGGAAGCGGTATTGTTTTCAGCTCATTACGATGCTTATGGAAAAGACAACGGAAAGATCTACAACGGTGCGGCTGACAATGCGCTTGGAACGGCCGAAATGCTGGCGGTCGCCGAAGCCTTTTCGAAGATGGATCCCAAACCCAAGCGTTCGCTGGTTTTTCTAGCGGTTACGGGCGAGGAGTACGGGCTTTACGGTTCGAAGTATTGGGCGAAGAATCCTACATGGGATATCAAGCAGGTCGCCGGGAACTTGAATTTGGACGGAATTGGAAGCGAGGTTTACGGTCCCGTAAAAGTGATGGTTGGGTATGGTGCCGAATACTCGACTCTTGGCAAGAATCTGGACGACGTCGCAAAAGCGATGGGGATTTCGGTTATGCCGGATCCGATGCCCGACGAAAAAGTATTCCTTCGTTCGGACCACTATTCTTTTGTCGAACGCGGAGTGCCTGCGTTGATGCTCCTCGGAGGGCCTGAAGGATCGAAGGACTCGCTGGTTGAAAGGATAAAGGCGTGGGAGAAGGTTCATTATCATCAACCGTCGGATGACGTGATGGAAGGCTGGGATTGGTCCGGAGCGCAGACAGTCGCGCAGGTGATGGGCATCATCGGCTTGCGGGTCGCCAATGAAAACGAAATGCCAAGCTGGTTGCCGAATACCAGGTTTGGAAAGCTCAAGCGGGGCAATACGAAGAGTTTGCCTAAGGAAGAGGATTAGGAGGAAGCAGTTGCGAGTTTTGGGTTTGGAGTTTCGAGTTCTGTTGTGGAAGCGGCCGCTTTTCCAATTCCGAAATGAAATGCGTGCACCAAGAATTGCCGCGTTCGAAACTCAGTTCCCGTCTTTTATTTGAGGACCTCAAGCGAGGTGATTGCGATGCCGTCCGGGCCGTCGCCGGTTTCACCTCTTGCGACAACTTCGAGTTTCTCGAGATCAACCACGATATAGGCCTTTTCGCGATTCAGGCTGACGTAGGCCGTCTTCCCGTCCTTTGAAAACGAGATGCCGAACGGCGTCCCGTCCACCTTCAATCGTCTTATGACGGATTTCGAAACGGGGTCGATTTCAACGATCTCGCTGGTGGCGAAAATCGTGGAATAGACCCTTTTCCCCGTCGGTTCAAATAATACGCGATATGGTCTCGCGCCGAGATCGATTCGCTTGACGACGGTTTTCGAAGCGGTCGCAATCACATCTATCGCGTTGTCATTGTTCAAACCAACCCAAACCTCGGCGCCATCTGGCGAAATTCCGATCGCTTCCGGTTGCTTTCCTACCGGAATCTGAGTGATGCTCGATGCGGCCGGCGGGGTGGCGGCGAGTGAAAATGCCGTTACCGTATCCGAACCGATATTGGTCGTAAAGAACGAGCGTTGATCGGCGGTGCCGACAACCATGTGCGAAACATTCTGTCCGGTTCCCATTATCCAATCCACTTTCAGCGTGGCGGGATCCAAACGCGCGATCACCCGGTTTGATTCCGCCGAAAAGTATAGCTTGCCGCCAAGAAGGTGAAGCCCATGCGGCCTCGTCAATGGCGATACATCGACGCGCTTTTCAGATCCCAATGCAATATCGATCACTGAAAACGAGGAACCCGGTACGCTTGCTCCGTAATTGGCTACGTACGCCGTCCTTCCGTCATCGGAAATCGCAACCTCATGAGGGCCTTCTCCGACGGGTATGGTCTGTTCCGTCTTTCCGGTTGCCGGATCGATGATCGAAACCGAGTTTGCATTCTTATTCAGAACGATTAGCCGAGTTGCGAACTTTGCTTGCGCAACCGCGTCGAACGTTGAAAGGGATGCCAAGACTGCGATGATCAGTATTGCTCTGAAAGTTCGTGTTTTTAATAACATTTCTATTTCTCCGCCGGCACGATTCTCATGATTCGATCATCGGTATCGGCCGGAGTACCGCGCGAGTCGCGGTTTGATGTCGAAAAGTATATGTAGCCATCGAGCCCCAGTTCCATTGCCCTGATCCTGCCAAATTTTCCTTCGAGCAGATTCTCCTGTCCGACAACTCTCCTGCCGTCCAACACCACGCGTATGATTCGCGTTCCCCGCAAACAACCAAAAAAGAGATTGCCTTTGAATCCCGGAAGCTTGTCGGCGTCGTAAAACATGGCGCTCGCAGGCGCGCAGGCCGGGCTGTACTCGAGCAAAGGCTTTTCCATCCCCGCCTTTTCCTTCATCCCGTATATTTCGGGCCAGCCATAGTTTTTGCCGCGTTCGACGATGTTGACCTCGTCCGCTCCGCCTCCGCGACCCTCGAAATAGCTCGGTCCGTGAGAAGTTTGAAACATAAGTCCCGAGCCCGGTTGCCACGCAAGCCCCTGCGCGTTTCTATGCCCGATCGTCCAGATTTGTGGCAGGTAATCCGAGTTCTCGACAAACGGGTTGTCTTTTGGAACCGAACCGTCGTCGTTCAAACGCAGAGTTTTTCCGGCGAGTGATTTTTTGTTTTGTGCAAGATTCCAGTCCGTCGCATCTCCCGTCGTTACATACAGTTTCTTATCGGGACCAAACCGCGCGCGCGTCCCGGCATGATTCGGCGCACCCGGAATTCCCTCGATTATTGTCTTGTCTTCCTTTAGGCTTGAGCCGTCATACTTGTATCTGACGACCTTCACATGCTTGCCATCCTTGTTGTAGGCATAGGCGAGATAGACGAATTTGTTGTTCTCAAAATCGGGATGGAGCGAAATATCCATCAAACCGCTTTCGCCCGATGGCTCGACGTCCGGGACTTTGAGTACGGGAGCCGCAACAAGCTTTCCATCCGCGATCTTGCGAACCCGTCCGGGTCTTTCGGTAAAAAGCATGTCTCCATTCTCTAGAAAAACCATCCCCCAAGGAACCTCGAGTCCCTCGGCGACGGTCTCAATGCGGAACTTGGTTTGGGGTCGCCCATCGGTCGGTTTGGAAACAATAATTTCACTTTCAGAAATTCCCGTTGGTTTCTGACCGCATCCCGAAAGCGTGGAAGTCAATATGATCCAAAATAGTAAGAAGCCTTTAGAGATTCGCATGGCAATTCCTCGAAATGAGCTTGGTAGATACAGCCCCAAACGTTGATGGATGCTGAGCACTTGAAAGCAACCGGTAATCCCTAATACGCAATGGATGCGAATTAGGTTTTGCCGGAGCACTTGCTCAAGCGCATTGTTTCGAAGTGTCCGGGTTGCCGCAAGCGTAGTGCGGGAAATCGCCGGCCCGAAAGCACCGAACTACTGCCGCAGTGTGTGAGTACGTCAATTGCTGCGTGCAAGACAGTATTTGATAAAGGCTTTTTTCTCAAAGCGACGACACTTGCTCCGTGATCTGCGGAACCGTTCTCATTTTCAGCGCGTGTGAAACATCGCTTAAGCTTGGATTGTTTTTGTTTCGAGCGGAAATGGCTGTGAATCCGCGGATTTGGAAGCAATCAAGATAGTGAAAAAAGAGGAGCGCCGGTTCTTCTCTAAACGTCGCCTATCCAGCGCAGATTCTTACGGAGATTTGTCGGCTCCAATGCTCTATAAAATTTACGGTCTGCGGTTACCATCTCGCACGACAGCGAAACCGCCAAGGCCAGATACGTCCAATCGTAAACCGTTTCGTCGCTTGCCGTCGCTCCGGCAAACGCTGCTTCGATTATTTCATTGTGTGAATAGGTCGACCACTTGAATTTCATAAACGCCGATACGATTTGTTCGCCCTCGGCCGATGTGATTTCGTCGCGTCTGACCTTCATCCAAATCACATTGCAGAATTCCGGATAAATGAGATCGGGAACATGGAAGCTATTCGAACCGTTTAACAACCTGACTGCTTCGCTTTCAAAATCCTCCGGTACAAACCATTTGACCGCTACGCTTGCATCTACAACAAATCTCATCTTATATTGCGTCGATCGGCGCGCAACAATTTTGCGCTGTCGGTATGTACTCTGCCGCGAAGCGAATCCCTGATCTTGGAAGCGGTTTCATCACTCGAAAGCTGTTGCTCGCCAACAAAAGCATTCAGAAGCGCGATAAGCTCTTTCTGCAAAGAGCGATTGTTTTGCTCGGCGCGGGTTTTCAATCTTTCCAGCAGGTCTTTATCAATATTTCTAACCAAAATATCCGGCATCATTAACCTCCGATGATACTAAAATGATAGCAGAACGGGAAGATTCGTACGAGATGGATTTCCAGGGAATATGAAAGACAAGAAGACCCATAGTTTTCGAACTCTCGACCATTCGGATTTCTTCGCTCTCAACAGCCCAACTTGATACAATACCGTTTCCACATATTTTCAGGGGAGCCGATCCCGGCTGAGATTCCGTTTGCGAGCGTCGCATGCGGAAAACCCTTTGAACCTGATGCGGCTTGTACCGACGGAGGAAGAAAATGAGCAAAGAACAAAAGAGCACCGAAGTTACTCTCCCGAATTCCAGAAAAATCTATGTCGAATGCGGCGAACGCGCGGATCAAGAATTGCGCGTGCCGTTTCGAGAGATATCGCTGAGCTCGACACGCGAGCCGGACGGATCGCTTTCCGATAACGCGCCGGTTCGCGTTTACGACACCAGCGGTCCTTGGACTGATCCCGAAGTACGATGCGATCCGACCGAGGGTCTTCCAGCCTTGCGCGCCGCATGGATTGGCGGGCGCGCGGACGTCGAGGAATACGCCGGAAGAGAAGTGCTCCCGCAAGACAACGGTTACCTAACGAAAGGCGCGGAAGGTATCGCACGCGAAAAGGAAGAGGGGCGGCTCGAAGAATTTCCGGCCCTCCGCCGTCCGACGCTCAGGGCAAAAGCCGGCAAGTGCGTGACGCAGATGCATTACGCAAAGCGCGGGATTATCACGCCCGAAATGGAATACGTAGCGTTGCGTGAGAATCTCGGGCGAAAGGCGGCTTTTGACGAAGCGCTCAAGGAGAGCCGTTCGGATCGTTCATCTCTTCATCATCAACACAAAGGCGAGAGCTTTGGGGCCGCGATTCCTGAATTTGTCACGCCGGAATTCGTACGCGAAGAAGTGGCGCGCGGACGTGCGATCATTCCTTCAAACATCAACCATCCGGAGACCGAACCGATGATCATCGGTCGGAATTTCCTTGTAAAGATCAACGCAAACATCGGCAATTCGGCGGTCGCTTCTTCGATCGAGGAAGAGGTTGAGAAGATGCGCTGGGCGACGCTGTGGGGAGCGGATACCGTGATGGATCTCTCGACGGGCAAAAACATACACGCCACACGCGAATGGATTCTGCGAAACTCACCCGTCCCGATCGGCACCGTACCGATTTATCAGGCACTCGAGAAGGTAAATGGAAAAGCGGAGGATCTGACGTGGGAGATTTACCGCGACACTCTTATTGAACAGGCGGAACAGGGCGTCGACTATTTTACGATCCATGCAGGCGTGCGTTTGCCGTACATTCCCATGACTGCAAACCGCACCACGGGCATCGTCTCGCGCGGCGGCTCGATCATGGCGAAATGGTGTCTCGCGCATCACGAGGAAAGTTTTCTTTACACTCGCTTTCGGGAGATTTGCGAGATCATGGCGGCGTATGACGTCGCATTCAGTCTCGGCGACGGACTCCGACCCGGCTCGATCGCGGATGCCAACGACGAAGCGCAATTCGCCGAACTCGAAACGCTTGGTGAACTTACAAAGATCGCCTGGGAAATGGACTGCCAGACGATGATCGAGGGGCCTGGACACGTTCCGATGCATCTCATAAAGGAAAACATGGACAAGCAGCTCGAAGTCTGCGGAGAGGCTCCGTTCTACACGCTCGGACCTTTGACGACCGACATCGCGCCGGGCTACGACCACATCACTTCGGGCATCGGCGCGGCGATGATCGGCTGGTTCGGAACCGCGATGCTCTGCTACGTCACGCCGAAAGAACATCTCGGATTGCCAAACAAGCAGGACGTAAAAGAAGGCGTTATCACCTACAAACTCGCCGCCCACGCCGCCGACCTCGCCAAGGGACATCCCGGAGCGCAATACCGCGACAACGCCCTCTCAAAAGCGAGATTCGAATTCCGCTGGGAAGATCAGTTTAATCTCGGTTTCGATCCCGAAAAAGCAAAAGAATTTCACGACGAAACCCTCCCCGCCGAAGGCGCAAAACTCGCCCACTTCTGCTCGATGTGCGGGCCGCATTTCTGTTCGATGAAAATCACACAGGATGTGCGCGAATACGCCAAAGAACAAAACATCGAAGAAGAAAAAGCGTTGGCAGTCGGAATGGCGGAAAAGTCGAGAGAATTTTTAGAAACTGGCGCGGAGATTTACCGCGGCAATTTGCCCGAAGGCGGACACGAGCATCAATAAAGTTCGGAGTTTTTCGGAGTATGAAACAGATACTTGTTACCTTTGCTTTGCTTCTTTTTGCTTCTGGCAGTTCGTTCGCTCAGATAAAGAATTTTATGTTTATCGGGATGGACAGAGACCTGCTCAGAAATTCCAACTATTGGAAACCCGAACTGTTTGACGGTGTTCAAGTTGCCTATTCGTGGCGGCAATTAGAGCATGCGAAAGACGAATATGATTTTAGTTTGATCAAAGAGGATTTGAAGTTTCTCAAGAAATCGGGAAAAAAGCTGTTTATTCAGATTCAAGATGTTTCATTCTCGATGAAGTATAATCACGCGCCGAAGTATCTGTTGGAAGATCCGATCTACAACGGCGGAGCAAATAAAACATACAATTTCAAAGACTATGACGAAACGGACTATACTGAGGAAGGCTGGGCGACGAGACGTTGGGACGCGGAAGTGCAGAAAAGACTACATAAACTTTATGCCGCGTTGGGAAAAGAGTTTGACGGGATTGTTGAAGGAATAAATACCGACGAAACATCCGTCGGATTCGGAAGCGTCGGAAAACTGCATCCACCGGGTTTTACTTGTCCGCGATACAAAGAGGCGGTTATGGAAAATCTGGCAGCGTTGAAAAACGCATTTCCAAAATCAATCGTAATGGTTTACGCCAATTTTATGCCCGGCTGCCGTGTTCCTGGTTTAGCTACTTCATCGTTAAAAGATGTGTACGAATTTGCGTGGGCAAACAAAATCGGAGTCGGCGGCCCCGATCTGTTTCCGTATAAAAAGGAACAAAAAAGTTACCCACTGATCAAAAGCAGTTACAAAAGAGTGCCGACCGGGTTAGCTGTTCAAGACGGCAACTATCGCTACATAAACCCAAATACCCAGAAGAAAGTAACGGCTGAAGAAATCTACCAGTTTGCCAAGAACGAGCTGCATCTGAGCTACATCTTTTGGGGAACGGAAAATCCTTTTTTTAAGTCACAAACAATTCCTTTGCTGAAGGTGTTGAAAAATAATGTGTCGTGATTCCCTCTAGCCGTCCGTCTGCGCAGTAAGATTCGACACGGAATCGTAAGCATATACAACGGAATGGTTTAAGGGATCGGTGACAGTTGTGGGACGATAAGCGCTGTCATAAGCCAAATTGATCGTAAACCCGCGCTCGTCCGTTACCGAAACTCTTCTTCCTCCGAGGTCGTGATCCCATTTTGAGTGAATTTGCCAATGGTATCTGGCCGGCGACAAATTGCCTGCGTTTTGCACAAAGGAAACGATTAATCAGGACGTTCTGCGAAGGCGTTTTGTTCAAACCAAAGAGTCGAGAAAGTGATTAAGAGCAAAGCGCGATTCTCCTTCTTCCTTCAATTTCTGATATTGCAATGCCTTATCGGACTTTCTCCCTTTTAGCGCGGAAAGTCGGCAACGGTGATGTTAAGAGACCCGGTCGGCTAACAATCAATTCAGAAATTCATACAACCCTATTTTTTTTGTTTTCGGATCATACAGCGTGATATGGTGCCAATCGGGGCTGATAGCCGGGAATCGTTCGCGTGCGGCAAGAGGAAATTGTCCAAGCAGTGTTCCGTTTTTAACATCCCATAGAGTCGCTCGCGTAGCTGTTAAGACCAAGATCTTTTGTGAGTCAGGGCTAAAATTAAGAATCCCAATCTCCTTGCCAAGATCCGGCGATTTCCAGAGCAACCTGCCAGTTTTGGTACTCCACACCGTAACTCGTTCGGTTTCGCCGCCCATCGCGATTATCTCCTCGTCGGGGCTGACGGCAAGTGCATAAATACCTTTTAGTGGCCCGTCCCTAAACCTTCGAATCAATTTCCCGGTTTGTACTTCCCATATTTTTATTCCGTCAGACGAAAGAGTGTAAAGCGTTTCGCTGTTCCTGCTGAATAGAAGGGTAGTAACTATTCCCACGTGGGTTGTTTCGTAACCCGTCTCGGGCACGAGTTCATCATCAACCAACCGGCGAAGAAGCTTGCCAGTCTCCGCTTCAAAAAGAAACGTTTTTCCGGCAAAAGAGACTGCCACGGTTTTCCCATCGGGACTAATACCGTTCGCAACGTAAACGGTTCTGTTGCAACGGCATTTTGTGGCTTCAGATGTCAGTGTTGCGATCTTTTTGCCGTTGACGGCATCCCACAATTCTGCATACTCTCCAATCCCCGTAAATTTGAACAACACCCTCCTTCCGTCGCCATGGATATATGGAAAGATTCCCTTCGCATATTTGTCCTTGGCCACCTTGAATCTGGACAGCCGCGTGCCGTCGACGAGATTCCACAACTCAAAGAAGAAATCCCTGCAACCCACTCCAACGCGATCTCCGTTGTCATTTGCGATCGCATAGAAATTTTCTATCCCTCCGAACGAATCATCTCCTCCGCGGCAGGGCGTAAACTCTCCTTGAAAATTCCCCACTCGATAATTCCAAATTCTTGTTTTCCGGTTCCTCGTTGTCCAAAGCAACTGGCCATTATTGGTAAATGTCACTTGATAGAACTGGCTCTTCGGGATTTCGAACAACTCAACCAACTTGAATCGTTTTTTCAAGTCGATTGATCGACTAGTTTGTGCTTTCACGGAGAAGCTGCCATGAAAACATGCCATATAAAGTGCACAAGCGATCAAGCAGATTAAACGAAAATTGATCAAAGCCATCCTTATCACCTTCCGCCGTTCTTTACAATCCTGATTCCAAACGCAAATGGGACGGTATAACCAAATATGTTTCCTATTCGATGCCCTCCTCCGAACGCTACATCAGCAAAATATGACTTGGCGGTCGCCATGAAGCTTGTCTTGATCAATCGCCAATCGTAACTCGTGATCGAATCAACTGGAAGGAGCAGGGACTTGGCCCGCCTTCTTACATATAACCCCTCGTCATGCGCCTTGCACGCACTATCCCTTCCGTCTACTCCTGGCTGGGAGTTTGGAAATCCTTGGTTCTCCACTCCATAACCGGGAGCGCAAAAGAAGCCATAGACCGCCGGGACGATCAGATCCTTGAGTTTTCTTGAAAACAATACCTTTAGCCGCTTCAGGCCATCCTTAAAACCGTTCCAGGCTCCCGAGAAGATGTTCCCACCGCTTTCAATCGACTGTTTTATTCCCTGTATGATGCTCTCCTCCACGATCGCCACAAGCGCGCCAACATACGCGAGCGCAAACAACTTTCCGAGTTGATGTATTTTACCTCGGTTCCGTCAGAATTCTTGTCGGGAAATACATTCAGCCCCTTCTATACAAATTTTGTCGAAACACCGGAGCTTGGTATCCTCTCGACCCTTCTTCCGAGCCCGTCGTACCGATATTCGACAAACTGCCCGTCTGGACGAGTCACCTTCTTCAAACGATTCTCAAAATCCCATTCGTAGACCCATGTTCCCGCTCCGTCGACTCGTGACGTCATATTGCCATTGGCGTCGTATGTATAACCCGCTGTCGCCGTTGAGTTTAGCCGGTTGAATGGCGAGTGGGAGTATGTGGCGCTGAGGTGAGATGCTGTTCTGTTTCCGACTGCGTCGTAAGAATAATTCTCGGAAACGCTTCCCGTTACCGCGTTTAGTCGGTCTATCTGGTCGTATGTAAAACTCCTCGAATCCTGTTTGTTTGTGATGTTCGAGATCTGGCTCGCCTGGTCGTAGGAAAACGCGCGGTGATTGATGGCAGGGGGCGTGCTCGCCGTGTCGAAATCGCGCAGGACCGTCAGACGCGACATCCCGTCGTACTGATAAACCGTATCGACACCGTTTGGTCTGATCGCGCGCCTCATGCGGTCCGCCGCATCGTAATTGAAATCGATCGTCGCGTTGCCGTTCTGGACATCGATGATCTTCTGGAGAATTACCTTAATGATACCCACATATCCAAAGTGTCAGCTACCGACGCTCCTTTGGACGGAAATCAAGGCCCTAACTTATGACTTTGGCGTTCAGCTGAAACAAGTCGAGATTCCAGGTATAGCCGCCTCGAACCTAGTTAGAAACGATTTTGCGCTGAAAACAAACGAACTAATATTCGTTGCATCTGAAGCTATATGAATTTCTTCATTCCACTTAGAAGAAATGGATACATTGCTGCCGATTACTTCGATTCGCAAAATTGGAGTCTCCTCGTAATCCATCGATTCGTACACAAAGGGCAGTTCGGGATCTGATTCGACTTCCGTTAACCATTCGTAAAGGCACATTGCAAATTCGGCAAGCAGAATGTCACGTTCATCAAACACTATTTTGTCACCGAATCGAATCCTTAGTGTTCCTTCTATGTCAGAAATAGCTTGCCTACGCAACGGATAGGTTGGCCTATTCAATACATTGAATTCAATTTCTATTGTACTCTCACCGGAAATGCGTTCCATACTCTACCATTGTTCCCCACAATTACTCTGACAGACGTCTGGCCCTTTGAACCTATGATTCTTCCAAAGTCAGTGACCACCCGAAATGAACCATCTACATTGTTCGCCATAAACCTTGCGTTGGGCGAATTTAATGCTTCAGCGACAATTGCGCGAACGTCGTTCGCATTATTACTTCCAAACTTGGCAGCACGCTTAGCCGAGGATCCAAGTAGATGTTTTTCTTTAGGAATCCATGAAGCAATATCATCTGCGGCTTTGAATGCCGCACTAGAGGCGTCTGCTAGTGCACTAGCAGGCGCAGACGAAGGCCGAACGGCCCCTCCTAATCTTCCGAGGAGTTTTCCTGCAATGAAGCCCCCACCTGCTTGGACTGCTGTCCAGCCGAATAGTTTCGCACCGGCACCTAGCCGATCTGATGTTGCGCAGCGATAATCCCCTATTGTCCAGCCCCACTTCGCAACACTGTCAAGGCCAAGCAGGTCTGAGATCGTATTCGAAAGTCCATTGACGATCCAATGTTCGGGTGCTGCCGGGTTCCTCAGATAGTTAACGGGACCTTGTTGAACTAGTCCTAAGGCATCTCTAAAATTTGTCGGATCATTCCTAACATATCCATATAGACTTACATCCCCGCCGGCAAATCCGATCGGATCCTCGGAGATGAATCTTCCCAGTTCTCCCGAATACCACCTCGCACGGTAGTAATAAAGCCCAGAAAACTCATCGAACTCGCGCCCGGTGAATTGATAACGGGTCGAGAGATTGCCGGTGGCGTTTCCGAAGGCATCATACTCGGCGGTTTCAATGACATTTCCGCTTGAATCGACGACGTTGTTTGTCGAGCCCAGATGATCCTTCAGGAAATACTGTGTGTTTCCGTTCTGAATTCTTCCGTACTGGCTGTCGATGCCAAAGCCATTGATGTATTTTACCGTACTCCCGTCAGAATTCTTGTCAATAAAAACATTCAGACCGTCATAGACAAACTTGGTGGAAATGCCTGAGCTCGGAATCCTCTCGACCCTTCTTCCGAGCCCGTCGTACCGATATTCGACAAACTGCCCGTCTGGACGAGTCACTTTCTTTAAGCGGTTCTCAAAATCCCATTCATAGACCCAAGTTCCTGACCCATCGACGCGAGACGTCATATTGCCGTTGGCGTCATAAGTGTAACCGGCTGAAGCGGTTGCAGTCAGGCGGTTAAACGGCGAGTGGGAGTATGTCGAGCTGAGGTGAGATGCTGTTCTGTTTCCGACTGCGTCGTAAGAATAATTCTCGGCGACGCTTCCCGTGACCGTATTCAGGCGGTCGATCTGATCGTATGTAAAGCTCCTCGAATCCTGTTTGTTTGTGATGTTCGATATCTGGCTCGCCTGATCATAAGAAAATGCGCGGTGATTGATGGCAGGGGGCGTGCTCGCCGTGTCGAAATCGCGCAGGACCGTCAGACGCGACATCCCGTCGTACTGATAAACCGTATCGACACCGTTTGGTCTGATCACGCGCCTCATGCGGTCCGCCGCATCGTAATTGAAATCGATCGTCGCGTTGCCGTTCTGGACATCGATAATCTTCTGCAAACGGTTTGCCGAATCGGATCTGTGATCGAACTGGTCGATGTCGTTTAGCCTCAAAAACCGTCTGTTTCCGGCGGCGTCGTAGCTGTAGCCGACCTTCTCGCCGTGAACATCTGTCACCGAAGAGACCCAGTTTCTGGTCGTGTAGTTAAAATCGACCGTTCCGGTCTCGTCGATCGCCTTCTGAAGCCTCGAAAGCGCGTCATAGTTGTATTGAACGTCTTCGTATGTGCCAGGATAATAGATCTCTTGAGCCTCTATTCAAAAAATTACCAGCCTGCCTGAAATCTTAGCATCTGTGAGCCCTTCAAATCCATTCTAAAGAAATCAACTTTTCCATTTTCCAACCGTACTTCTCGCAACACTCATCGACCTCTGAATCGCGGAAAAGCTCTGGCGTTCAGACAGCCTCAAAATAATCCGGCAACGGTCCTTGTCCGAGCTTCAATCGTTTGCGCCCGAACTGTTCTCTCAAGTTCACAACGCGCTTCAACGCTCAAAAGTAATGTTTCTTTTTCCCCAATGAACTCCTTGTAATATTGCAAAGGGCATTTTAAAATCTCGACACTATAATCACCAATGAACATCGAAACGGTTACACTCTATCGACCAACTGGACCGGATGAACTCAAACTGGTGGAGGAATCCGGATTTCGAAGATGGCCTCCCAGACTACCCGAACAACCGATCTTTTATCCTGTTACGAATGAGCTCTACGCAATCCAAATTACCCAGCGGTGGAATACCAAGGAGTTTCGGGAGGGATTCGTGACGAAATTCGAAGTCAGGAAGGCTTTCATGGACAGATATCCCATCGAAAAGGTGGGCGGCGATATCCATACGGAATGGTGGATTCCTGCAGAGGACCTGGAAGAACTCAACGACAACATCGTTGGCAAGATCGAAGTTATAGGCCACTATTTGGGCGAGGCTTAGTTTCTTATCAATGTGCAACTCGTACGGTCGCTAGGACGTTCTTGCTTGCTGCCTCACGAGGGGGTCGGTTCGACTGATTGATCGAAAGGCTCGGTTTGCTTCGATAAACAAGTCCTGACGTCAAGCTCCGCTTAACTTGGTGCAGCTGTCGCTAATCGGATCCAGCCCGCATTTTTCACAAAGGCGGAACAAAAAGAGCTAACTGATGTGCAGTCAATGGTGTACGGCAAGCGCGAAAATTGCACTTTGTTCCTAAACGTCTTCTCGAAAGATTCTGCTTTGAATCTTAGCCTAAAACTCCGCGACCATAGAATCACTATGCTAGCGGAGTTTTAGGCTAAACTTCTGCGCATAATCTCCCGATAAAACGTTTCATTTGTGAGAAATGCGGGCTACGAACTGCGCCAATGTCAAATCCCCCCTTTGGCGAGGCAATTGTCGCCTCCGAGCGGCACAACAAGCGTTATCTCCTGTCGTGCAACGGCTTCAACAGAGTTTGCCGTCCCAACATGCTTGTATAATCAAAACTCTTCGAGCGGGTCGACCTCTCAAGGTCACCCAAATCTGCACGAGACGCTTCTACGGTATCGGAAACGACAGATTTCGAACGCGCAATCCGAGCGTTGAATGACGTTGCCAAGTTGGCGGAGAAGAAAAATTAGCTTTTTGATAAGAGGAGCGAGATTCAAAGGAGAGAAAGCGACGACGATGGGTTGGTTGGTGATACGAGGGAATGTAATGATACTCTTTTGTAATTGTCATGATTTCAGCTGAAGAACTCGTGGGAGAAGAACTCGCAGAATGGTACTCGTTGACGCCGATTGAACGTTGGCGGCAGTCAATGGAACTGTGGAAAGTCTATTTATCACTTGGAGGCTCGCTTGATCCAGAACCCGATACGCAGAGTCCTTTCTTCGATAGCCAAGAACCAAGTTCAGGCCCTTTTGATGGGGGGGCAAGCTTGCATATTGTACGGCGGAGCCGAGTTTAGCCGGGACATTGATTTTGCGATTCTCTCGAGTGATGAGAATCTGGTCCAGCTTGGCAGGTGTCTTGAGGATCTCAAGGCGGAAGTTATTGCGGTCCCTCCTTTCTCCAAACAATTCCTTGAACGTGGTCACGCCATTCATTTTCGCTGCGCTGTTCCCGAGGCGTTTGGGTTGAGAATTGATGTGATGACAAAGATGCGGGAGCTCGACGATTTCCATGTGTTGTGGGAGCGAAGAACCACAATTCGAATGTTCGACGAGTACGAATGCCACCTCCTGTCACTTCCGGATCTCGTAAAGGCGAAGAAAACGCAGCGGGACAAGGACTGGCCGATGATTCGCCGGCTTTTGGAATCCCACTACTTTTCAAACCGCGATCAAGCAAATCCAGATCAGATTGAATTTTGGCTTAAGGAAATGAGAACGCCAGAATTGCTGACCGAGATTGTTGGTATCTATCCGGAAATAGCGCAACAAATCGGATCCGAGCGACCGCTTTTGGCACATGCGATTTCGAGCGACCTCGATGCACTTGACCGGGCACTTCTGGAAGAAGAGCGAATAGAGCGGGAGACAGACAGAGCCTACTGGCAGCCGTTGAGGTCTGAGTTGGAGAGTTTGAGGCATGAACGTTTTAGAAAAACCGAATAGTAAATCGTGTGCCATCGCCGAATGGTTGTCCGAGAATGCGGGGGAGTTTGTTGGTAGTGGGAGCGAGATTTGTCAGGGAATTGTGAATCGTTTAAATCGATGGCAGGGAGCTCGTTACAAATGTCTGAAACTTCAAATCTGATAGCCGCTTTAGCAGCGTCGCCGGGCGTTATTGTTCCGCTGATTCGCGAAGTTCCGGCGGCGATCATCAAACGAAGGCCGGGGAACGGGAAATGGTCGGCGTATGAACATGCGGCTCACCTTTCGCAGACTGATGCCGTTTTTCGTGAGCGGCTCAAGCTAATCCTCTCGACGCCAAATGCGCTAATAGGGGGAATTTCGAATTCACCCGAAGACGAAGCCGGCGCGATGCTTGAGGTTGATCTCGAGGAAAGCCTGATTCGTTTTATTGAAGAACGCGCGTCGTTGGTTCAACTCCTTTCAGATCTTTCGGAAGACGAATGGAACAAACCGGCACGGCATGACTATTTCGAGCCGTACTCGCCGTTTATCATGTTCCGCCACCTCCTAAACCACGAAATGCTGCATGCGTATCGAATCGAAGAACTGAATTTCTCAACGGATTGGGACTAACCCGCATTTCTTGATCGCCATGAATTATTATCAAACCGAGATCCTGCGTATTAAAAGCGAACGCTTTTCGAATGAGTGGCAGATTGAAAAGGCAATCAGCACGCGTCAATTCATCGAGAGCAACTTCGACAATTCGGTAACGTTGGACGTTCTTGCTCGAACTCAGTTTACATCGAAGTATCATCTTCTTCGGCTTTACAAGAAATATTACGGTCAAACGCCAAAGCAGTTTTTGACCGATGTCCGTATCGAGAAGGCGAAGCTGCTCCTGCGTGCGGGGATTAGTGTCACCGAAACCTGTTTTAGCGTTGGGTTCGAAAACCCCGGATCTTTTTCATCGTTATTCAAAGGACGAACGGGAATGACCCCGTCGGAATTCCAAAAAAGAGCAACTTTCGCGAAGTCGGATTGAGTTCGTTCTAGTAGACTTTTGCTTTCAAATTCCAAGATTCAAGATTTATGAGGAGTCAAAAATGAAAGTAAAGATCGTAAGCATCCCCGTAAAAGACCAAGAGACCGCATTGGCGTTTTATACCGACAAGCTCGGGTTCGTAAAGAAAATCGACATGCCGATCAGCGAGGACGCGAGATGGCTCACGGTTGTCAGCGGGGAGGATCAGGATGGTCCCGAGATTCTACTGGAGCCGGCGCCAAATCACTTCGAGCCGGCGAGGGTTTATCAAGAGGCGTTGTTTGAGGCGGGAATTCCGTATACGCAGTTTGGCGTTGATGATGTTCAAAAGGAGTTTGAACGCTTGCAGGGACTTGGAGTCGAATTCAGCGTGCAGCCGACAGAAATGGGAACCGTGAAGATCGCGGTCTTCAACGACACTTGCGGCAACAATATTCAGATCGTTGAGATGCTCTGAGCATTGGTTGGAACGGCGATTCTTGTTTTGTTTTCAAGAGGAGGGATCGCTTCGAAAAGATCATCAACAATTCCACGGAAGTGGCCGGGCATTACTCAAGGCAAGTTTTCCAAATCTGCCAAATCCTTGTATCGGCCACTCGCTTCCTTGTTTATCTTTAACTGTTTGAGGCTGATAAGACTTGCCATTACACCACCGAATTCCGCCACTTCCCTTTCAGAGTAGCATTCATCGAAGTTGACACCGTCAATATGCGTCATTACCTCCAAACGAAACGGAGGAACTCCCATCCGAACGATTTGCTTGTCGTGCATAAATAGTTCGGCCGACAAATCCGTTGAATTGAACCCGAACTCTTCCAATGATCGAACGATCTTCTTTGCATTTGTTTGGCTGGAACGTATCCAAATGTCTAGATCCCCGGTCGGACGCGGAAAACCGTAATATCCTACAGCGTATCCGCCAACCAACAGATACTCGACGTTATTCGCGTTCAACAATCTCAAGAATTCTTTGAAGTCGGGCGGTATTTGGATCATATCCGTACGCAACCTGTCGCATCAGTTCGAGCGCTTCCAGACGTTTGTCAGGGGTTTGCGCGAGCCAATACTCCTTTTCGTCCGATTCGTCCATCGAAGTGACTTTCACCACAGTTCGATCAACCTTGATGTCTCTTGCAAGCTTCACAAGGCATTCTAACATAGCTTGAATCCAGCCCGGTTTCTTTTTAGCAGTTGAACAAAGAGAGGCAACTCGTGCATGGTCAGCGGTTTACGGGAAGCTGCCAAACCCAGCATTGTTTGAGGACATTGGTTCGATAAATCTTGCTTTGAATTTCTGATCGGGCCTCCAAGGCCATCGGATGGCCGTGGAATCAGAAAGTTTGGTCGCACCTCATTTGCAAAATCATTCGAAAAATAGTTTCCCCAGAAGCGAATAGGTGCTTTGACTTTGATGTCCTTTATAAGAGCTATTTATAGTTTGCTCGTTTGGCGGCTTGTAAGGCGAACGGAAAAGCGGTTTAATCGGTGGGAAAAGCACCCGAATTAAAGGATCAGATTGTTGGAGAACAGCACGACAGTTCATACGATGTCAGACAAGACAGGCGCGCCTGATTCCTGTCTTGAAATCGGGTTGCTCGGCGGATTTAGCGTTAGTGTCAACGGCGGCATTGTAGAAGAAGGCCGTTGGGCTCGGCGATCCGCGAAATCGCTCGTGAAGATTCTAGCATTGAACCGTTTTCATTCGCTTCATCGCGAACAAGTGATGGATCTCTTGTGGGCGGAGGAAGCGCCACCGACAGCCATCAACAATCTCAACAAGGCAATCTACGACGCCCGCCGTGCGCTTGAACCCGATCTTACAAAAGGCAGACAGTCGAAGTTTATACTGACGGAGAAACAGAGAATCACTCTAGATGCGCCGGGTGCGCTCCATATCGATCTCGACGAGTACGAAAAACTGGCAAATTTTGCAATTCAGACAAACGACCTCGAGGCCGGCAAAAGAGCCGTCGAGTCATATGGCGGCGATTTGCTGATCGATGACATGTACGATGATTGGACCTACGCGCGCCGAGAGTCGGTTCGAATTCTACATCGCAAGACCGCTACAAAAACCGCGGAGTTGCTCGCCTCAAGCGGGGATCGTTCCACAAGCATCGACATCCTCAACAAATTGACGGCCGAGGATGGAACCGATGAATACGTCCATCGGTTGCTGATGCGGTTTTATGTCGAAACGGGCAACAAGTTTCAGGCGTTGAAACAATATGAGCGTTGTCGCGAATCGCTTCGCGTGTTCGGAATCGAACCGGAAACGGAAACGATAAAACTCGCAGCAAGTATCAAACGCGGAGAGTTCGAGAGCGTTCAGTCCAAATCTCCACCTCAAACCGCGAGTCCCGCCGAGGCGGCTGCCACGACTCATCCAAGACTAACGCAGCTGACTTTTCGGCATGGACGAGTCAGATCCGCGCGATTCGCCCCAAGCGGGGAGTCGATTGTTTTCAGTGCGGACTGGAACGAAGGGACTGATCGGATGTTCAGCATGAATCTGGATTCGCGAGACACTCAGGAAGTGGGAATGGGCAATGCCATCGTTCACGCCGCCATAGGAGACGATGAGATGCTCGTAGGTCTGAATCCGCGTTTTGAGGGTTTTCAAACCACAACAGACCTCGCCAGATGTTTTATCCCTGATCAGCCTTTAACAACGATCCAAAAGGATGTGTTTGGCGTGGATTGCCTTCCGAAACAAAATTCGGATATCGAACGAACTCTCGCCGTTGTTAGAGAAAGCCAGGGCAAGCGCGTTCTTGAGTGTCCGGAAGGCAACGTGATTTATGAATCTACGGGATTTCTGGGCAATCCAAGGATCGCGCCCGACGGGAAGCGCATCGCTTTTTTTGAATATCCTCTTTTTGCTGATGATCGAGGATTTCTTGTCCTGGTCGAACTTGGTTCGAAGGCGCCGAAATCCGGCCGGGTTCTTACAGAACTCCAATCGAGCGCTCAGGGCATCGCGTGGCGTAATGATGAGATTTGGTTTACTTCTGCAACGGAAGATAACGCGCGCATTCTCAACGCGATTTCGATGAGCGGTGAAGCGCGTCAGGTTTATCGCGGAACCGGTAGGTTGACGCTTTGCGACATCTCATGCGATGGAAAAGTGCTGCTTTCAGAAGACAAGCTTCGTGTGCAAACGGTCCGTCGGCTCGAAGGTGAAAGAAGCGAGCGTAATATGTCGTGGCATGACTGGACGCTTCTAAGGGATTTGTCCGACGACGGCGCAAGTTTGCTCTTCGAAGAGGCCGGGCTTAGCGGCGGCCACAAGTTTGCGGCCTACCTTCGCCCCGCCGATGGTTCGGCGGCCAAGAAAATTTCGGATGGTTCTCCGATCGTATTCTCGCCGGACGGCACAACGATTCTATTGCGTGATACCGAATCAAATAGCCATCTCGTATTGCTGTCATTGGTCGACGGGCAAGTCAAAAGGCTAGATAGCCAGGCGAAACCGCCGCTTTCGCATGACGTTTTCGCTAGCTTTTTTCCGGACGGAAAGAAGATTCTGTTTGCCGCAAGCGATTCCAAAAGAGGCAGACGCGTCTATGTTCAGGAGATTGACGGTGGATCGCCAAACCTCTTTGGCGGGGACGTGGAATTGGAACTCACTTCATCGCGCGCGATCTCGCCCGATGGCAACTGGGTTGTTTTGCGAGACACCGAGCGGAAACTGGTGTTGTACAGAGCGGAGAGCGAGGAGCGGGTTGAACTCGATGAGCTTGAAGCCGGTTTCTCCTTGATTCGCTGGTCGGATAAGGGTGAAAGCTTCTATATTTGGAACCGCGGAAAGTTGCCGGCGATCGTTTACGAATACGACCTCAAGGCGCGTACCAGGAAAAAGATGCTCGAATTGAAACCCGAAAACTCCGTCGGGGCCGATCAAATCCTTGGAGTCCGGCTCACGCCCGATGGAAAAGGTTATTCCTACAGTTACATGAACAATCTCTCGGACCTCTTCCTTATGGAAGGCGTTTAACCAAGATCGTCCGAAATCCAGACTAATCCCTCGAATCAAAGCACTTTGGTTCGACTCGGGAACTCATACATCCTTACCATCAAACTATCATGAACCCGACGGTTTCGACCAATCTCATCCAATTCCCCACTTGAACCCTTTGACGCTTTTGTCGCCCGATCCACAAAAAGAATCCGCGATTCAGTCGATTCTTCCAAGATTTTTCCGTGAATTTCAAAAATCTTCCAAAGTTGGAAGTTTTTTGGAAGTTTTCGTTGCTAATCTCATCCCGCAAACGAAACTCATAGATCTTGAGAAACTTATGATAACGCGCAAATCCTTCTTTATTCGCTGGCTTTTGGTCCGCGACAGAGAACGAGAAAGGGAAGAACAATCGGTCATTGATATCGAACATATTCAAAGCGGAACATCTTGCCGGCTCTCGAGCCTCGAAGAAGCGACCGATTGGATGCGAGATATTGAAGACGATGAAACGAAACCGGAAACAACACCCGCCGACGAGTTGAAAAGAACCTGAGGGTTGCACGAACTCGAATTAAATGTGCCGACAAATACAACCGTTTGACGGGAATTCAAACAAGAAAACAAGCCGACGACGGAACTCCCCCGTTCAAGTCGCGATCGAAAAAAATAGGAGAAACATTCCGTAAATGAAAAGCAAAACACTGATTCACCTTTTTCTATTTGTCCTGGTGGCCTTTGCCGCGCAGGCATGCACCATCAACGTTCCTTCAGCCGGCGGACCAACCCCCCAGCCAGGGGCGTCGCAGACTCCGGCCCAACCCGCCGCCGCACCGGTAGCTCAGGCACCGCAGACCCAGCCCCAACCGGCGGCGCCGTCGAGGCCCAAGAGTTCGATTAAAAGCACTGTCAGCTCTTCCGCAGCACCTGATCCATGTGCGCGCGATGAAGAAATCAAGTTCAAACCCGGCACCAGCGAGGTAACTCTAAAGCGGGAGATTTGCGCGAACATGGAAAAGGAATACTGGTTCAAGGCGAGCGCAGGGCAGGTTCTCAGCATGAGCTTGAGCGATGATTCCGGTCGTCTGGAATTCTATGACGATCAAAGAAACTTCCTACCGGTAACGACCATGACGAATCTAACGATTCCAAGCAATGGGACGTTCGTCTTCTACGTCAAAAACACCGATTTGAATATGACTCAGCCATATCGTGTTTACTTGAAAATCCGCTAACTGTCTTCGATAGCAGGATAAGAAAGGGGTCGCAAACCATAGTGTTTGCGACCCCCGTTTCGTCTTTGGTCGGTTAGGGTGCGTTTTAAATGATGCTAAATTCCAACAGTGCCTTGGAGGATTTGAGTCCACTCTAAAAAGTCAGTTTAAATAGAAAAGTTCATTTTCTACGGGCACAACGGTTCGATTTTGATTAAAGACCCCTGCCGGCTTGTCCGGCAGGAGGCAAAGGTCCGTAGCTACGGCCGTTAAATGCTTGGTGTGTTAAGTTCTATTGTTGTTCTGGAAGGGGCTGACCTTATTCGCCTGCCGCACAAGGCGGCAGGGGCCTCCGGATGAATCAATGTGGTTTGGACTAGCTGCTGACCTCATTCTCCTGCCACACAAGGTGGCAGGGGTCTTGCCTGGTTTCTCTGAGGCTTAATTTACCAGCCGATTTTTTCGTTGAATCGACTTTTTTGAGTGGACTCAGGATTTGGATATTATCAACTAAGAAATCCTGCTCGATAAAAGTATTCACCTGCAAGGCGGTATTTCAACAATTGTGTTACGTTTTGGAAGAAAAAAGTCAAAAGGGGCCGAATTTCTAATGTTTGTGTTTCGACAAAATCATCGATCATCGATCTGACTTTTCGAAACATTCGAACAGCACCGAAAGAGTTCGTGTCCATGCGACGGTAAAGCGATAGAAGAAAGAGGGGAATATGGCGACTAACATCTCGAGACTGGCAATCAAAGCGAGCCCTGAAAGGGTTTGGGATGTGCTGACGAAGCCGGAGAACGTAAAACTCTGGCAATTTGGCAGCCTGTTGAAGACAAGCTGGAAGGTCGGAGACGGAATCAGATTCATAAGCGAATGTGAAGACAAGACCTTTGAACAGT
>JAWKHN010000024.1:0-18442 GCA_041394795.1 Pyrinomonadaceae bacterium
AAAGAAAGGACCGCCAGTTCGGCGGTCCTTCGCAATAGCAAAAAATAATTTGAATCTATTGAGATTCGGTAGCGGCTGTCTCATCCGTGATTTCAACCGAAGTACCTCTATCACGGCTAATCTGATAAATACCCGCCGAATGCGACGCGGCGAGGATCTGATCGGGATTCCCCGGACTAAACGTCAGGCTCCACACCCTTCTCGAAGGCAGATTGTACTGATCGAGGTCAATACGAGACCACGACCAACCATTGTCCTCACTGAAAAAGACACCGCCGTCCCTATCCAAGGAACTCGAAATATACATTTCCGAAGGCTTGCCGGGATCGATCAAAATGCTGGTGTAATTTCCGATCGGCAGGTTTCCTCCCCTTCGAACCCAGGTCTTGCCCAAATCCCGGCTCAGATAGAAGGTCTGTGTCGTACCCACGAAAAGATTTTCGGGTTTGGTCGGATCCGATGCGATCGAACTGATTGGCACACCAGCCGAAAGACCGGTCTTGGTCCAGGTTTCTCCGCCGTCATTGGACATTATCAACCCGCTGGTCGCAGTTCCGACCCAAATAATTTGAGGCATTTCGGGAGCGACGTAAATCGACGTAATCGTCGGAGTTATGCCTGCGCCCAGGTTGATTTTTTTCCAACCGCCGTCCATGTCATAGGTTCTGTAAAGTCCCTTTGTGGTTCCCGCTATCAAGCCGTTCTTGCCGTCGTTGGTTGGAGACAACACCATAACAGCTTCGGATATTGTTGCCACCATCCCGGCCGCGAGCTTTGGCTTGACGGTTATCCATCTCCTTCCTTTCTTAACGCGTTTTGAGGCCGGCCCGGTCGGCTTTGTCCAACTAACCCCGCGATTAGCAGATTTGAATACTCCCGCACTAGTTGCGAGATAGAGATTATTCGGAGCGGCCTTGTCTTGAAGCAATGAATAGACGATGGTTCGATCGGTATCGATATTCGTCACCGCTTCATTCCATGTAACGCCAAAATCGTTCGAGACAAATACGAAACCGCCTCCGGTCGCGGTATTTACGGTAGTCGCGTAAATTCTATTCGGCTTTTCCAAATCGCCCACGATGTTGTATGCGAATCGGCTTGTAAAGTTTCCGTTTGAAACCTTAAAACTGCGCCCGCCGTCTTCGGACACCATCACTCCAAAATTGTTGGTGCCGAGAAATACTTTGTTCGGATTGTCCTTGTTAACCGCAATCGAATTGATTTCCACGGTCTTTGAAGTGGTCAAACGCCAGGTCGAGCCCGAATCGGTGGACATCCACAAACCCTCGGTCGTACCCGCATATACATATCCTTCTTTACCGGGGTTATGAATGATGTCTCGCGTTCTTCTCGATTGCGAGGGAATGCCCTGCACCTTTTTCCACTGCTCGCCCTTGTTAAGCGAAAGATAGATACCGCTGCATGCCCCGGCAATGATCTTGTCCGGATCCGCCGGGTCGATATCGATGGCGAACACGTCGGAATCGTCGATCATGCCGTCCTTGATAAGTTTCCAGCTTTTTCCGGCATCGGTACTTTTGTAAGCACGCCACCATGTTCCAGCGTAAAAGGTATTGAGATCTTCCGGATCGATCGCAAGCGAATCGAGTTTTTCAGGAGTTGTTTCGCTATCGAGCTCAGTCCAAGTATCCCCTGAATCCCGAGACATCCAAATTCCAGTGACCGTACCAGCAAGCAGCAAATTCGGATCTTGTTGCGCTTGATAAAGCGCTTGAATCGCCTGATTCTTTAGTTCCGGCGACTCTCGCCAGGTCTTTCCTCCATCGGAGGTTTTGAAGAATCCGCCCGGAACCTTGTGTCTATGTCCAGCTGTATAAATAAGGTTGGAATCCCTCGGATCGACGATAAGATTGTCGAGTACGAGTTGCGGCTTTCTGAAGTTCGCAAGAAGCTTCCAATTCTCTCCCGCATCGTACGAGGCATAGACCTGTCCGTCGAGCGTACTTACAAACAGATGATCCTGGTTTTTTGGATCGACCACGATCTTTCTGACGTCACCGCCCGTTGGGCCCAAAACCCTCCACCGGCTAAACGTGCTCGCAGAAAAAGACTGCGCCGACAATCCGACGATGAAAAGTACGACAAAAAGAAAGGCACTCGCAATACTCTTGATTCTCATATTTGAACTCGGGTGTTCGATCATTCAATGATCGTTTTGAAAGATGCATCCGGGTCGATCCGCCGGAACTGGTTCGATGAAGTCGGACAGGGATTGGTTTGTCCCGATATCTGAGGAAAGAGGGTGGAACGATCCATCCCATGAAATCGATACTTTCGGAATATTAAGCCTTTTGGTGTCAATTTGTAAAGCGCCAACAAATAAAAGAGCCGCCCCGAAAGGCGGCTCAGTCCAATTGATTTCAAGAATCGTTATTCGTTGACATTCGAGGTGTCGGCTCCTTGCGGAACAACCCAAAGTCTGGTTCTGATGGTGCTTTCAGTACCACCATTCACGAATACAACCCTGTCAGCATCATAGTTACGGAAAGCAATGTAATCTCGAATGAGTTTCTCTCGAGCTCTTACATCCTTTGCAGAACCGTAGTTAATGATATAGCCAGTAGCAGACGGATCCGACTGAAGCTGGATAAACAGGCTATCGATACGAGTCTTGACGTCATTATTCGGAATCTTGCCGAATTCATCAATCAATACTGCTTCAGGCTTCTTATCGACAATTCCTGTCTCACTACCAGACAGCTTACACTGTTCACACTCAGAAGCTACGTCAACAGTTGCCGTAATAGTTTGACCGGCAAGCTCACAGGTATTTCCAACAACGATAGTCGGTGTTCCCTGGCCGCGGACGATTTCACCATCCGATACGGTCCAGTTGTACGTGTAATCATTCTGGTTTCCACCCGAGACTTCAGCACGGAACGTCATTTCTTCACACGGCTTGATAACAGCAGGAGGTCCTGAAACTTCCAGGCTTCCGCAGTCACAGGCCTGAACACAATCGCAAGAAGAGACGGTAACTGTCTTCGTTACAGGCTCGGTACACTGTCCGCAACTGTCGTCAACACCGACGGTCATCGTGTATTCGCCTTCGCTTACCCCGCTGAGATCCCAGGTTACGTTTGCACCCTGACCTTCGATTCTGCCACCCGAAACGGTGTAGTTATAGGTAAGAACGTCATTTTCGGGATCAGTAGCCGAGGTGCGTATATTCACGGTTTGATCGTCGTCGCAGGTTTCTCCTTCCCTTGGCCTGTAACCGGCCGGGCACGGTTTCTTAATCGTGTCGCGACTAAGGTCAACCGAATTTATAGTCGCCGGCTTGTTGGGAATTTCATCCTGTCTCAGATTCCTTCTCCCCATCGTAGCCTGAAGGATAAATCCATGCGGATCGGTAGAAGTTCTGAAACCAAGAGGAGCACCTTCCGAAACGGTTTGAATCGTTTGCGGCGAGCATTCGTTGTCTCCGGGACCCGTCGGGTTAAAGCACGGAATCGTTACGAAGTTCGTGTAAGTATTTCCATCGAGCGAATCTCGATCCTGCTGGTTCAGGTGTTGCCTATAGGCGGCGCCAAGACTCATCCAGCGGAAGGGATAAACCCTCGCACCGGCGATGAGATCCATCGGATTGTTTTCGAACGTGTTGAAGGTTCTGCCACCAACATACTGAAGCGAACGGAATTCAACGATCGGTTGAAAATATTTGTTAACCGGGAAGTCAACACCGAATGCGGCAAGAAGTTCGTCACCGCGATCAAGAAGCGTAAAGCCATCGGCCTTGATGCTGCCGTTATTGATGTAACCAACGTTGGCGGAGAGGTTCATCCATTTACGGACACGCGCGTCACCGAAAGCGATGATACCGATGTCTCCACGACGGCTGCCCGGCGAAGCGCCGCGCTGCAACTGACCAAATCCACCCACGGATTCGGCACTGTCGTTATAAAATCTGTAGAACGGAATCACACCGACACCGATCGGATTGTTCGGACCGGTGAAACGAATCTTCGCACCAACCGAATAGGTGCTGAAGGAAGACGTTCCGTACGGCCTGCCGATAAGCGGAGCGTCAGCCAAATAGCTCGGAGCGACTGTAAATACGGTCGGAAGATCACGGGTTCCGGTAGCATTGTTTACGGGAACGTCAACAGTGCTGAGAACTACACCCGGCAGGATGCTTCCGTAAACCGAACCGATGCCCGGGAACATGCTCGCGGCGCCACCGGCTTGCGGCGGTCCGAGAACAGGATTTCCCTGCTGGCCATTCAGATACCAGAATGTTCCGGCCGATCCGCCAGTGTACGGATACGGAACAAACGGCTGGTTGCCCAACGGACGATAAATCGCCTGACCGGCATACTGGCCATTAAGAAGACCATTCGGAGCCAGGATAACCGCGGGCATCATTCCAAACGACGCGTTCGGCAGATACAAACTCGAAAGATTCCTCGGCGAGTTTACATTTACGGCACGATACGCATCGGTATTGAAGAAGAGCTCCATGTAGTCGTTAAGACCAATCTGGAAGCTTACAGGAACCTCGACAACGTCCGCATTGCCCGGATCACGGTCAAAATTGCTGTATGCAAGACTGAACGTCCATTCCCCTTTTCTGAGGGTTTGGCCGTCATAGACCGTGAACAGACCCGTCGGACCGCCCACCGGACCACCGGTTCCAACTGTAGGGGCGATATTTCTAGGATCTTTCTCAGGCCTTAACGTTTGAGCAGACGCTGAAAACACAAGCGCCATGATCGTTAGCGTAAGTAAAAACGCTTTATAAGCGAGTTTCATCACATTCCTCCGCCGAAATTAATTTAAAAACTATAATGTAGCCCTTCGAACGGGATGATAGTAACACAACCCTATTCGAGAAGCCACGAAGTAATTGCAAAATGCTCCACAGGGAAACTTTGTAAAGACCAAATCGAGCCGATCCCTGCAGGTCAAAATTTAATAGCCGGTTTCGATACCAAGCTTGAATATGGCGAAAAGCGAGCGATCCAATGAATCACTTAATCAACCTCACCTTTTCTCCAAGTATCAAAAGATACTTTAGATCGAGTCGAAAAGCAAGTGTAAATACTGATTAACAATAGAGAAACAGCGAATTGATTTGCGTAGGAGAACGGGTCCCAAATGCAGCCGGCAGGTAAAAGCAAATGCAGAAAACTGCCGATTCACCATGAAAAATAAAATCGAGAGCTCAACCCGCTAATTTTCGCCTGCTATCCGTTCTTCGGCGCCGCTATCGATCGATTCAAGGACCCGCTTTTAAAACCTTCCAGATCAAGCGTCACATGATCGTATCCCAGTTCCTTGATTTGGGAGGTGACGCGCATGATCTCCAATAAAAACGTTGGGCGCTCCATTTCCAATTTCGAAATCTCGATCCTTGCCATATTCTTGTGAGATCGTAGCCTGAACTCGCGAAACCCAAGCGAACGCAGGATGGACTCTCCTTTTTCAATCCTGGCCAAACGCTCAATTGTTACGGGCACTCCGTATGCGATACGCGAAGAAAGACAGGGAGACGAAGGTTTTTCCCATCCCGAAATTCCAAGCTGACGCGAAGCTGACCTGACTTCCTCCTTTGAAAATCCAAACATTGCCAGCGGGCTGACTACGCCCGCTTTTTCGGCCGCCGCAACGCCTGGGCGGAAGTCCGAAAGATCGTCGGCGTTGGTCCCGTCAACTATCACCGCGCCCTTCGTCTCTCTTTCAGAAAACTCATTCAATTTGGCATACAACTCGGTTTTGCAATGAAAACACCTGTCCGGCGCATTCTTTATATACTCGGGCTTTTCAGTTTCACCCGTCTCTACAAGTTCATGCCTGAAACCGATTTCAAAAGCCTGCCGCTTTGCCTCCTCAAGTTGGTCCGCCGATACACTCGGCGACACGCCAGTTACACAAACCAGTTCAACGGCGGGTTCTGTATGCGCCACGGCCGAAAGATAGGTGCTGTCCACTCCACCGGAATATGCGACCAACAATCTCGGCTGACGCCGCATCCAAGCCCGGAGTTCGTTTTCCTTGATTTCCAATTGGTTTTGAATTCGATTTTCCATCCAGATTCAGTACGGAGCGCATTGGACGGCTTCCGACTTGGCAAATGCGTAGATCTAGGAATGAAAAGCTTAGCGAATGAGGCGACCGGAAACAAATCCAAACCAGGTTGTTTTGAACGCAGGATCTCGACATCGCAATTTCGTGCAAATGATCACACGATTCCCGATGGAGAAGCTTACAGCGATCCGACCAGGTTTCGATGTCCATAATCGTTTTCACAGGGGCCCGTAGAAATAGATTGAGGCATGTTATGTCGAGTGCTAGAATCGCCGGTAAAGATAAAATGTATGATCGCTGGAAATTTTAACAAGTCTTTCCAAATCAAAATCGTCGGAATAGTGTTTTTTGTATTCCTGCATTTTCTTCTTGCGGCTCCGGTCGCTTTCGGTCAGGAAGACGACGATGATCAGATGCCGGAGTACCTTGAAACCGAAACCTCGGAAACACCGGAATCGAATGATGACGAGAAAGCGATCGAGTTGTTCAAGCAGGCCCAGGACGCCCATGAGAAGGGGGATTTGGATTTGGCGCTCAAGCTCTACGATGAGGCCTTGAAGCTCCTTCCCGAATTCCCTGAGGCGCTTTATCAAAAGGCTTCGATACTCGACGCCAAAGGGGACGGAGTTGGCGCCGAGAATTGTTTGCGAAACGCGGTCGAGTTGCGTCCCGACTGGACGCTTGGTTTGGCGGCGTTAGGTTCGCAGCTGATAAAAAACCGGAAATTGACCGAAGCCAAGGAGTTTCTTGACCGCGCGATACGAATCGATCCATTGACATCTCCGGCGTATGTTTCGCTAACTGACTTATATGAAATGACCCGGCCACCGGAAAGCGTTTTGAAGAAGCACTATTCCGCGTTGGTTTTCATATCGTCAAAAGCAGGCGCGACTTCTGCCGTCTGGGCGGCACGGGCAACGGTTGAGAGATTGCTTGGAAGTTTGAATGATGCATCCGAAAGCCTGAAAAAATCGTTTGAGCTTGACCCCGGAAACAAACGGGCAAAATTCGCGGAAGTTGAAATCGCGCTCGCAGGCAAGGAATACGACAAGGCCGCTGAACTCGGAATCAATCTCAAACGCCTTTTTCCCGCAGATACCGGCGTTTCGCTTCTAGCAGTCCGGGCATTGATCGCTTCGGGAAGAATGTCCGAAGCCAAAGACGTTCTGGATCGAATGGATGGAAGCGAACCGGCTGTAACCGAACTGCGTGCGTTGCTTGAAACGGAGTTGAACAAAGACCCTGCAGTTCTCGAAGCGGCTCTCGAAAAGGATCCCGAAAATATCGAACTGATAGGAGGGCTTTGCTCCCTCCTTCGCACCAGTGATCCGAGAAAAGCCTTGGACTATTGCCGTCGTGCCTATGGCATGGATTCGTCGCGTCAGGAATTTGCGATCGGATTTGGGGCCGCGCTGGTGCGGTTAAAGGATTACCCCAACGCCATAAAGGTATTGGAGGAACTCAAGAGGCGTTTTCCCGAAACCCATGCGGTACGGGCAAATCTCGCTACTGCATATTTTCATTCAAACCTTTTTGAAAAAGCCAAAGAAGAGTACAGTTGGATAATCAAAACTCAACCCGATCTTCCAGCGGCCTACTATTTCATGGCGGTTTCGCATGACAGGCTTAAGGAATTCGCCGACGCCATGGCGAATTATCAGACTTTTCTCAAGCTGGCGGACGAAGCAACTTTCAGTGACGAGATCGGGCGAGTGAACCTAAGATTGCCTTCGCTCAGGAGGCAGCTGGCCAAATCGAAGGAATAGGATTATGAAAACTAAATTGAAAAGGGTTGTGGGTTTTGCTCGATTCGATGAGTCTTACGCCTCCGTGAATTGGTTTGGTTCGATGGCTTTGGCCCTAGCCCTGGTTTTTACGCTGGCTTCAGGAATTTTCGCCCAAGAACCGGATGAACTCCCTCCCGGCGTCGTACCTCCTCCATTGGCGGTCGTCCCCAAGGACATACGGGAAAAACTCGATGCCGAGAAAGATCCATCCGATCGCGTAAAACTCGCGCTTGGTTATATGGATTCGGCGCTGGCTGCGGCAGACGCCTCGGCGGAAAAAAACGAATATGACGAATCGCTGGCGGCACTCGGAAAATTTCGCGCGCTCCTGCAGGACACAATGAGATACCTTTCTCAATACAGCCAGGCCAGCAAGGCGCTAAAGGGATACAAGAGATTTGAGATCGGCCTCAGAGAGTTTATTCCCTCTTTGGAACTGATCCGCAGGAACATGCCTCCGAGCCATGGATATCACGCTGAGAAAATCATCGGCGAAGTTAAAGACGCTCGAAAGAAATCGGTTGAGAAATTTTTTGGAGAGCTTGCCACGGATTGATGTTCCTATCCGATTGATTCTCCGAAAACCGCTTTTCACCGAACGACAATTGATGGTTTCCCATTTATTTCGTTGAGATTAGAAATCCGAAGGCGGTTCGCATTTGATATTTGGAAGGTGGTGGATTGATTGGACGAAACGCTAGCTTTTCCCAAAAGGAATTCTCCAAAAACAAGCCCCTCAACAATTTTTTCCTGAAGATCGGTGACAATGTTGCGCCGAGTCGCATCAAAGCGCTATGACACGAAATTCCCTTTATTTGTTATTGACTGTTTTTGCCGGCCTTTTGCTCGCAACAACTTCCTTTGGACAAAAGCGTGACCATCTTACGGCGGAAGAGATCGAGCTCGTGCGAGACGTACAGCACGTGGAAGATCGCATGGAGGTTTTCGTGCATGCGATCGAAAGAAGGATCTATGCGATAACCGGAATCGAGACGCTTTCCGCAGATGATCGTAAGAGGATCGAAAAGGATGTAAAACACTGGGGCGAGTTGCCAAAAGGTACCAAGGCCCAATTATACGACGATATCGCCCGTATTCTAGATGAGGCGGTTGACAAATTCGAGGATGTTTACGACAGGAAGGCGGATGACGAATATCTTCCCTACGCCTTCTATACGCTCTACGACTACTGCGTGATACTTCGACCAAAACTCGCCGCCTATGCTGAAAAGACCGAAGACAAGAAGGAATTGTCAGCTCTTGAGAGAGCCGACGGGAACTGCGCCGAAGTGATTGACGCCGCCTCCAAGATCGATCGTCCGACTCAAAAGAAGAAGAAGCGCAAACCGCCGGAATCGTAAGCGGGCGCTGCCTTGCAGGATTTTGTTGCTCGACGGTTCCAAGTTCCAGGTTCCAGGTTCCAAGTTCCCCGGGGTTCCAAGTTCCAGGTTCCAAGTTGCTCGTTATACTTGTTCCGGTTTTCTGGCAACGAAATCGACGTGAAAACATGTCGAGTGCCCGATTTGTCCGTTCGAGGCATCGTTATTGCGAATCCCGTACTCGAAGTCGAAACCAACACTCACATTCAATACTCTCCTCACGTCAAAAAACATGTCGATCGCGGTACTTTTGCAATGCGAAGTCTTTGTATTTCACGTTGAATTCCGTGTTCCCCAACCATCCTTCTTGACCGCGTTTTCAGGCGGTGTTAACTTCACCATAATCACAAAATTATGTCAGAAGAAAATCTAAAGAAAACACCGCTCAACGCCGCTCATATCGCGTTGGGAGGAAAGATGGTCGATTTTGGCGGTTGGCATATGCCGGTTCAGTACAAGGCCGGAACAATCGCCGAGCATATGGCAACTCGAACAGGGTGCGGACTTTTTGATGTGTCGCATATGGGGGAGATCCACGTCGATGGTCCCGATGCGATTCCATTCGTAAATTCGCTGACAACGAACAACGTCGAGAATCTCGTCGATGGTCAGGCTCATTATTCGGCACTGACTTACGAGAATGGAACGGTGGTGGATGACCTTCTTGTTTATCGATTCGGAGCCGAAAAGCTGTTTTTGGTAGTAAATGCCGGAACCCAGGACAAGGATTGGGAATGGATCAGTTCGCACAAAGCGGATTTTGACGTCGATTTGCGACATGCATCGGTTGAGTATTGCCAGATCGCGATTCAAGGTCCCAATGCCCTGTCGATACTCGCAAACCTAACGGATACCGATCTCGATGCGATTCGTTACTACCATTTCACGAATGGCGAGGTTGACGGAGTTCCATCGATTATTTCCAGAACCGGTTACACGGGCGAAGACGGTTTCGAGGTTTACGCCGACGCCGGCGAGGCCGAAAAACTTTGGAACAAGATGCTCGAGGCCGGCGGTTATGGCGATGAAGGCGGAATCCTTCCTTGCGGGCTTGCCGCGCGAAACACGCTCCGTCTTGAAGCGGCGATGTCGCTGTACGGTCATGAGATTTCCGATGAGATCACGCCGCTCGAAGCGAATCTCGGTTGGATTTGCAAACTGAAGTCTGAGTTTATTGGGCGTGACGCGCTTGCCGCCCAAAAGGAAGCGGGACTCGAACGCAAGCTTGTGGGCTTTGAAATGACCGATCGCGGCATCGCCCGAGACGGATTTGATGTTTATATCGACGAGCAAAAGCTTGGCGTTGTGACCTCAGGCAGCCCCGCTCCGTATCTAAAGAAGAACATCGGACTGGCTTTTGTACCGACGGAGTTTGCAAAGATCGGACAAGGTATTAAGATTGACGTACGCGGAAAGATGATCTCCGCCGAGATCGTTCCGACTCCATTTTACAAGCGGGCCGATTAGGGTTGGAGAGCATTGTTTCCGATCCGTTTTGACGAAAGCGGACAACGATTTAAATTCAATTTGAGGACGATTAAAGGAAGTCTTTTTGAACTAAAATGGCAAATATTCCAGAAGATTTGAGATACAGCAAAGACCACGAGTGGGTCAGGGTTGAGGGCGATGTTGCCGTGATCGGCATTACGGATTACGCCCAGGATTCAATGGGTGACGTGGTTTATGTTGAAATGCCGAATCCCGGCGACAATTTCAATGCCCATGATGCCTTTGGCTCGGTTGAATCGGTTAAGGCCGTTTCCGAGATTTTCACGCCGGTAGGCGGTGAAGTCGTTGAGATAAATGAAGAACTAAACGATTCTCCTGAGTCTGTAAATGACGATCCTTACGGAGACGCCTGGATGGTCAAAATCAAGATGGACAATTCCGGGGAGGCCGATGCCCTTCTAAATGCCGAAGAATACTCCGAATTTCTTCAGTCGGAAGCTGATTAGCACCGTCGGGCGTACCTTTCAGGCTATTGAAGCGGAACCGGCCAAAAGGGGCCGTTGAATTCCGTTCGTCATTTCATGGGTTTTTAAGAAAATGAGATACATTCCAAATTCGGCCGAAGAGCGCGCGGAAATGTTGCGTGATATCGGGCTTTCATCGGCAGACGATCTATTCCGTTCGATCCCTGCCGATATTTTATTGAAGAGAGATTTGAACGTCATCGAACCGATGGCCGAGAATGAGGTGATCGCCGAGATGGAGCGGCTTGCCGACGCAAATTCGGCGGCAAAAAAGGTTTCGTTTCTCGGTGGCGGCGTCTATTCGCACTTTTCGCCGACAATCGTTGACTATTTGATTCAACGAAGCGAATTTTTCACGTCTTACACTCCATATCAACCCGAAGTTACTCAAGGCACGCTGCAATACATCTTCGAATTTCAGACCTTGGTCTGCCAATTGACGGGGATGGATGTGGCGAATGCTTCGATGTATGACGGTTCGACCGCGATGGCGGAAGCGTTTCTGATGGCGCAAAGGGTTACGCGCAGGGACAAGGTGTTGGTACTCGAAACCGTGCATCCGGAGTACACGCAGGTTGCCAAAACCTATACGCAGCATGGCGAACTCGTTTTGGAGACAATCGGGTTTGATTCGTCGACCGGAACCGTGCTCGAATCTGATCTCGCAAAACTCGATGATCATACCGCCGCGCTTGTTGTTCAGAGTCCGAATTTCTTCGGGGCCATCGAAGATCTCGATGCTTTGGCCGAAAAGGCGCACGCCGTTGGCGCGTTGCTCGTAGTCGTTGTTACCGAGGCAATCTCTCTTGGGCTTCTGAAGACGCCAGGAGCGTGCGGAGCCGACATCGTTGTCGCCGAAGGTCAGTCCTTTGGTGTTCCGATGAGCTTTGGCGGACCCCATGTCGGATTGTTCGCCTGCCGAGACAAATACGTAAGGCAGATGCCCGGGAGATTGTCCGGAATCGCTTACGACAAGAATGGAAATCGCGGTTTCGTACTTACGCTTGCCACTCGCGAGCAGCACATCAGGCGCGACAAGGCAACATCAAATATCTGTACGAATCAGGGTTTGATAGCTTTGGCGGCAACCATTTATCTCGAAACGATGGGAAAAAAAGGGCTTGAGGAAGTTGCAGTGCAGAATCTTCAAAAAGCGGCCTACGCTCGAAACAAGATCGATTCCCTTGAGGGATATTCGGCTACCTTTGACTCGCATGGCTTTAACGAATTTGTCGTTACGGGTCCGAAAGACGCGGAGTCGATCCTCAAACAACTGGCAGACGATGAAGGTATTCTCGGCGGTATTGCTCTCAGCCGGTATTACAACAATCACGACAACGATTTCCTCGTCTGCGTCACAGAAACAAACACGCGCGCGGAAATCGACCGTTTTGTCGAAGCCCTGGCCGCCGCCGGTTAATTGGAAACAAATTTACGGGATTTAAGAAATGACGATCAAGAAAGTAACTTCGCATCCGACACAGAATGAAGCGCTCATTTTCGAACGCTCGCGCCCGGGCAGAGTCGGGTACAGACTTCCGGCGCTTGATGTAGAAGAGGCCTCGCTGGATGACTTGCTCCCGGCGAACATGCGACGCGACGATGGTTTGGCGGGCGTGCCGGAAGTTTCCGAAGTCGATGTTGTAAGGCATTTTACAAGGCTTTCGACATGGAACTTTTCGATTGATTTGGGCATGTATCCGTTGGGATCCTGCACAATGAAATACAATTCGCGGCTAAATGAAAAGGTGGCACGAATCGGCGGGTTTGCAAACCATCACCCCCTTGCTCCGGAAGATGAATCACAAGGCGCGTTGGAACTGATGTATCAGCTTCAGGAAGACCTTGCCGAAATCACGGGACTTCCCGGTGTAACGCTCCAGCCTGCCGCCGGCGCGCATGGCGAGATGACGGGCGTCATGTTGATTCGAGCGGCGCTCGATAAAAGGGACGGAGACGCTTCGCATGAAAGACGCGTGATGCTTGTTCCCGATTCGGCGCATGGAACCAATCCCGCGTCCGCGCACATGGCGGGCTTTACGGTAAAGACCGTAAAATCGACCGAAGACGGGTTTACCGATATCGGGCATTTGAAGGAACTTTGCGGCGAAGGCGGCATCGCGGGACTGATGCTTACAAACCCTTCAACCGTGGGCATTTTTGAAAAGAACATCCGCGAGATATGCGACATCATTCATGAGGCCGGCGGTTTGGTTTACATGGACGGCGCGAACATGAACGCGCTTGTCGGTGTTGCGCGTCCGGGAGACATGGGAGTCGATGTCATCCATCTAAATCTCCACAAGACTTTCTCCACCCCGCATGGCGGAGGCGGACCTGGTTCGGGACCGTGCTGCTGCACCGCCGAACTGGACGAGTTCTTGCCGATTCCCCGCGTTGTTAAAAACGGTAACACCTATGCGCTGGACTTTGACCGCCCTGCCTCGATCGGACGCGTAAAGGCGTTTTTTGGCAACTTCGGGATGATGGTTCGCGCGTTGTCATACATAAACACGCATGGAAATTCGGGACTCCGCCAGGCGACGGAAGCGGCGGTTCTTAACGCGAGATATCTGGCGCATTTCCTCGTTGAGGATTACCACAAGCCGTTTGAGGCCGACCCGATGCACGAGGTTATCCTTTCACACAAGAACCAGACCAGACAGGGCGTTCACACGCTCGATATCGGAAAACGCCTTATCGATTACGGATTTCATCCGATGACTGTTTACTTCCCTCTTATCGTCGATGGCGCGATGCTCATCGAACCGACAGAATCCGTGGGACGCCAGGAGCTGGATCTTTTCGTCGATGCCATGCGATCGATTGCAGAGGAGACGAGGGAGAACCCGGACATCGTTATAAACGCACCGCATACGACCCGCATCGGCAGGCTTGACGAAGCTACTGCGGCAAGAAAACCGGTTCTGAAATGGACCCCGGACGTCGAGGCGGCCGGAACCGCAAGCTAGACTTTTTTGAATACATTCCAGTTGCAACGGCCCGCCGAATTTCAAGTTCGGCGGGTCCTTTTTTGTCCTCCGGCAAAGAGCGAACGATTCCACTTGGGTCTCGCACGGCCCATTGCTCAGATCAGCCGCCCAAAACCGTTCAAACAATCCGGTGACATGGAAACAAGTCTCCTCCTTGGCCGATAACAACCACAAGTTTTCAATTCAGGAACATCATTAAGAGGAGCAAGTTGATGTCAGTTACACTCGATACCGGAAATTCCGCAACCAAAACATCGAACGACTATGTGCCGCCAAGGGAGACCACAGCCAAGGAAACAAGGGTCAAAACGACCGCAACGGATCCGGCGGCAACCGGAGCGGTCGCGCTCAAACAGGCCGACGCCGCGCAGACAGCGGAAATGACAAAAACAGCTCTTGTAACCGGTTTCACATCGGCTACTCCCGACCCCGCCCAAGAGGCCGATCGCATCATCGGCGAACACGGTGGTACGTCTCATCTCGACACTGATGCGGTTGGACATGAAGTTGCCAATCTGGCGCTCACCGATCCGACCCAGGCCAATCTCGTTGGGCAGCAGATCCTCGATAAGATCGAAGGCAGAGACCGCGACGAGGTGGCGCAGAGCTTTGCCGAATCCCTCACTGATGCACAATTGACGGAACTCGCAAAAGACGCGGATGGAAAAGCCCTCCTTGAAAGAGCGAAAGACCATCTGCTTTCCGGAAGCGTTCATCGGGATGAGAGGGCCACGGCTTTGAAGATTACAAACGGCATACAGGGGTATCCAACACCCCAATTGACCGGTAATCACGAGGTGGATGTCCAAACCGTCGCCGATGACCTGCGCGGACTGCCCCCTGAAAAACAGGCCGAATACATCGCTGCCGTTATGGAACACCCATACGGTATCGAAACGCTTCAACGCGCGGGTTATTTGTCAGCGGATGATCAGAAGGTTTTGGCGGAAGCGCTCGGAAGCGCCTATGAGGCCGATCCGAATTCGGTGAACGGTTTTCTAAGGGATTACATGGCGACCGACAAGGACTTCAACATCGCCTATTGGACGGGATTCGCCGAAGTGATTGCGCAAACCGGGAACGACAATCTGATTGCCAGTTATGCCGACAAGGCGATCGACGCGGCGTCCGCGAACCCCGAACATGAGGGGCTTTCGGTGGATGCGATGGCGGCGCTTGCGGGCATGAGTCCGGCCGCACTGCAGAATTTCATAAACTTCCGCTCAACTACGCCTCCAATGTCCGGAGATCTGGCCGGCATCGGCAGGGCGATCGAAGCCAACAGCGCGCAATTCCATTCGGTGCTTGGAAATGCGGTCGGATGGCTTGACGCAGACGCCAACAATATTGGGATGTTCAACCCTTGGGCATTGAATCCCGCGCTTGGAAATCTTCTTGACACGGTTTCGAAGATGACCGGACGGAACGGCCAGCCGACGGAAGACGCGATGAAGATTTTTGAGGCAATCGCGACCTCGACCGGCGACAACTTCTATACAAAGGAAGCTGCCGGAAGATTCTTTATCGAGCACGGCCAGGCGGTGGTCGATCGATTCGCCGCGCTTCGCAATCCGGATGGTTCGGTAAACACGAATCGCGATCCGGAAGTGCTTCAAAAATTCTTTGCCGGCGTGGTCTATTCTCCGATCTCAAGCCTGCTTGAATACAATGGCGCCTCGATGGTTGAGGCGATAATGGGCAACGGAGAAGGCAACGACGGAGTGATCGGTGAAATTTCCGGCAATATCATGGATCGTGCCGCAAACGGCGGCGACCCGGCCGACGCCGGGCGTGAAATCGGTTATCTGTTTGGAGCGATGAGCGGCGGTTTTCTTGATTCGGTGCAGGCATACAAGGATCAATTCAATGAGGACAAGGAATTCCGAGAATTCCTTTATAAAACCGCATCATTCGGTTTGGGCTCGCTTGGCAAAAAGGCTGGAATCCCGCTCGACAAGATCGCGGGCTTTGCCGAAAAGCTCTACGAAGCCGAGAAGTCGAAGGAAAGAAAAGCCAAGCTCGAAACCTATCTCGAAGCGTTTACGGATCTCAAGGACGCGATGGACCTGCGCCTTCTCGAGTTTGAGAACAATCATGCGGGAACCGACGGTCTCGAAGACGGTTTCGTATTGAGCTGGACCGAACTCATGGCGGAGTATCTGGCGGGTGATTGGATTACGAAATAGGATTTACTTTGCAAGCGGTAGCAGGCCCTCCTTGTTCTGAGGCAAGGCGCGGTGTCGATTGAATGGCATCCGGCTTGGGCAAAAAAGGCGGATCGCCTGTCTCCTTCCGAGCAACTACTCTCGAGAGCCGCATGATTAGGGATGAAAACCGAATCGGTTTCCATCCCATTCTCTTTGGTATTAGGAGGGAAACTCAAAGCCCATCCAAACTCAGTACGAATCGATAGATATGATGGAATAGCCGCGTTAGCGGCGGTGACTTCCGGGTAGAGGCCGTATCAAAACTCAGAGCATTTCTCTCGATTTCAAGGCGAAATCCGGCTGGACGATGCGAAATCCTGCGGGACTACGCCGTCTGGAGTGTGGCGAGTCTGCTCAGATTGTTTGCGATTGATAGAATTCCGATTTCCGCCGCTACCTTTTCAATGCCTCTGAGCAGGAACCTTCTGAAGTTCTTGTTGTGTTTCAAGTTTCCTATTACCGCCTCGACCTTGTATCTTTCTTTCCTTTTCCCAATGCCGACATCGGTTTCCAGCAGCTCCCCGGCCTTTTTCCGAAGCCTCCTTGAATTGAGGCTTATCTCAATGACCCTGTTTCGCCGCCGGTCTCCTCTCGTTATGCAGGAGTCCCGAAGGGGGCATTCCCGGCATCCCTCCGCCCTGTATCTGTGCAGCGTCTTTTCGTGCCCGCCTTCCGTCTTCTCCGTCCTCGTGCCGATAAGAACCATCGGCTTTCCTATCGGGCAGATTACCGTGCCCGTTTCAGCGTCGCATCCGAACGCCGCGGCCGTGAATCTGTCCGGCTCCCATCCCTTGTTTTCCTTGTCGAAAAAGTTGTGTTTGACGAAGGCCTCGATGCCGTTGTCCTCCATGTACTGGTAGTTCGCCTCCGAGCCGTAGCCCGCGTCGGCCGTTACCGACTCCGGCATGCTTCCGTAGCATTTGCGCCAATCGTCCATATGCGGTATCAGCGCCGTCGTGTCCGTGTGCTCCTGCCCGACGGTGTAGTTCGTCACCATGTGGCCCTCGGTGCTGAACTGCACGTTGTAGCTCGGCTTGAGCGGGGCCGTTCTCATGTGGTCGTCCTTCTGCCTCATCGCCGTCGCGTCCTTGTCGGTCACCGAGTAGCTGGTCCGTCCGTCCAGGATCCTTTCCTGCTCCTCGTACCTCCTCAGCCTTTCCGGCCCCTTGGCGCGCACCCTCTCAAACTTTCCCTTCACTTCCCTTGGAACATCCTTTCCCTTGAGCCGCGTGTTCAGGTCCTCGACCACCTTCTCGAGCTTCTCCGCGTCGATGTCCTCGAAATCGGGAAGGTTCGGGTCGTCGTCGCCGTCGCCCCTCGCCGCGTACTCGGCCACTTCGCGAATCTGCTTCTCGATCGACTCCCTGTACCGCTTCACCCGCTTCGCCCACACTATCTTGTGCCGGTTCGCGTTCGCCTCGAACTTCGTTCCGTCCGTCACTATCGACTTCAGGTCAACGTACCCTTCGGCGTGAAGCAGCTTCACCACCTCGACGAAAACCTCCTTGATCCCGTCCTTCAGCCGGCTGCTCCTGAACCGGGCGATCGTGTTGTGGTCCGCCACCGTCCCCCCGCTCAGCCACATGAAGTGCACGTTCTCCCTCAGCGCCTCCTCGATCTTTCTCGACGAGTAGATGTTCCGCACATACGCGTACACAATCACCTTCAGAAGCATCCGCGGATCATAGCTCGACGCTCCTCCGCCGTGATACGCCCCGTACAGGTTCTCAAGCGAAATCCTGTCGATCACCGAGCTCACCACCCTAACCGGATGGTTCTCAGGCACCATCTCCTCGTAGCTCGGTGGAAACAGCATCCGCTGGCTCTGGGCATACGCCTTGAACGCCGGCCTCTTCTTGTACGCCGACCCGCTCTCGACCGAACCCTCCTCAAGCAAATACTCCTCGGAATCAGCCTGAAACATCGCAGGCTGCTCCACCGAATCCCGCGCAGACCCCAGTTTTCCCTTGCCAGAACGCTTCTTTTTCATGACAATATTTTACCTGTTTTGCCACGTTTCACCAGGCCGGGGGCGGGACTTTTGAGACAGCCTCG
>JAWKHN010000025.1:0-17178 GCA_041394795.1 Pyrinomonadaceae bacterium
CAACCTGCCAATTGACTTTTTCTTTGATTCGACTTTTTGGAGTGCGCTCAACTTCTGGAACTTTGAACTTGGAACTCTTCCGGACACCGCACAGTTTTTATGACTATCGATTCCATCTACAACATCGTCCCGCCATCTTGCGAGGCGCTCCCGATTCTACTCAGCCTGCCTCATTGCGGGACGGGTTTTCCGTCCGAGCTCGCCGATCTCTACGTCCCGGAAATGATGGCGGCCCCCGACGACACCGATTGGCACCTCGATCTTTTATACGATTTCGCACATGAGCTCGGAATCACAACGATCATCCCGAAATACTCGCGGTGGGTGATTGATCTCAACCGCGAGCCCGAAAGTACGCCGCTTTATGATGACGGGCGATTGACCACCGATTTATGTCCCGTAACGGACTTTAATGGGAATTCGATCTACAAGGACGGCAGACCCAAAGTATCGGACGAAGACCGTAAAGAAAGGATCGAGAAGTATTTCTCTCCGTATCATTCCGCGATAGACGCTTATCTCGAAGGATTTCGAGACGAACACGGCATAGCGCTACTATTTGACGGACATTCGATACGCCGGCATGTGCCAACGATACAGGAATTTCCTTTTCCGGATTTCATCCTCGGCGACAATCTCGGAAAGTCCACTTTTGAGGATCTCTCATTGATCGCGCTCTCGACTTTCGATGATGAATTCAATGCTTCATACAACACGCCTTTCCGCGGTGGTTACATAACGCGTTCAAAAGGCAGGCCCGAAACGGGAATCCATGCGATGCAGCTTGAAATGAGCAAGGATCTTTATATGTCCGAGAATGAAAGCCTTTACGATAGCGTCAAGGCGGAGCCGATCAAGTCGCAACTCAGAAATCTCCTTTTGGGTTTGGGAATGGCGCTGACGCTGATTGGGGGACGTTGAGTTTAGTCGAACAACAATCATGAATTTCCGGTATTTGCTCCAAAAAAGCGGATGGCTTGAAAACGTTTCGGTCGAGACCGATGCCGAAGGCAGGATCGTATCGATATTGCCCGCGCATGGCGATTCTAAACTCATCGGCGTTCCGGCTTTTCGAAATTCGCATTCGCACGCGTTTCAATACGCGATGGCGGGCTTTGGGGAGCGCCAATCGGGCGATGACGATTTTTGGACATGGCGCGACGCGATGTACCGGCTCGCGCTTGGAGTCGATCCCGATCAGATGGAAATTATCGCCACCGTGCTTTATGGCGAGATGCGCCGTCATGGTTATGCGGGGGTAACGGAGTTTCACTATCTTCATCACGACAAGGAAGGCCGCGCGTACGCAAACCCCGCTGAAATGGGCGCAAGACTCGTTTCGGCGGCACAAACCGCCGGGATCGCGATTACGCTGGTACCCGTTTTTTATAAATGGAGCGGTTTTGGAAAACCCGCGCTGTCGGAACAAAAGCGATTTATTTCGGATTCGGTCGATGACTATCTGAATCTTTTGGAATCATCGAAACGCGCCTGCGACAATTACGAACTCGCCAGATGCGGTTTCGGAGTCCATTCGATGCGCGCCGCCTCAACTGACGAGATTCGCGAGATACTTGACGCCGGACCGCGCAAGGCGCCGTTTCACATCCATATTTCCGAACAGAGAAAGGAAGTCTCAGACGCTATCGACTTTCTCGGCAGCCGCCCGGTGCGATGGTTTTTGGATAACGTCGATATTGACGAGCGATTCAATTTTGTCCACGCGACGCACATGACCGAAGACGAAACCGTCGGACTTGCAAAAACCGGTGCCAACGTCGTAATTTGCCCCTCTACCGAAGGGAATCTCGGAGACGGCTTTTTTGATTTCGGGCGTTATTCGCGCTCCGGCGGAGTGTGGTCGATCGGCACCGACTCGCATGTCGGGCTCAATCCGTTCGAAGAGCTTCGTCTCCTGGACTATGGGCAAAGGCTTTTGACCGGAAAGCGGGGTACGTTTGGCGAAGCGGGTGCCAACGGAACAATCGCCAAAGTTTTTGATGGCGGAATGCAGGCCGAAGGACAAACGCCCGGCGAGTTCTTCGAAATCGGCAAACAATTTGACGCCTGCGTTCTGGATTCCGAGGTTCCGTTGATTTCGGCACGCGGCGGCGACAGGCTTGAAGATACTTTGCTTTATTCGTCCGACATTTCAATGCAGCGCGCCACGATAGTCGCCGGAAATCAGTCTGCTTCGGATATGGATTCGGTTCGGTCGAAGTTTGCAGACGCCGTGCGCGAGCTTCTCGGATAAACTGTCCCGATTACGTTTGTTAAATAAATTGCTGAGGAAACCGTAAAATGAAGAAACTCTTGTTTACCCTATGCCTGGTTTTGGTCGCATCAACGCCCCTTTTCGCGCAGAAGTCAAAATCAAAACCCAAACCCAATTCAATGATTCAAGGGTTGGTCCGGAACGTTTCGCCCGCAAAGATCGAGGAATACAGCCGAAAGCTCGTCTCATTCGGCACACGAAACACGCTTTCCACGCAAACCGATCCGAACCGCGGCATCGGCGCCGCAGCCAATTGGATATTTGACGAGTTTTCAAAGATCAGCGCGGAATGCGACGGATGCCTGAAGGTTGAGAAACAGACTTTTCTTCAGGAAAAATCGAGGCGGATTCCCGAGCCGACAAATCTTACGAACGTCGTGGCGACTCTTCGCGGGACGACCGATCCCGATCGGGTTTATGTCGTAAGCGGCCACTACGATTCGATGTGCACGTCGCCAATGGATGCCGAATGCGATGCGCCAGGCGCAAACGATGACGGTTCGGGTACTGCGGCGGTAATCGAAATGGCGCGCGTGATGTCAAAACAAAAATTCGAGGCGACGATCATCTTAATGACGGTCGCCGGCGAAGAGCAGGGTCTGCTCGGCGCAACGTATTTTGCCGAGGAATCGCTCAAGGCCAAGGTAAACATCGACGCGATGTTTACAAACGACATCATCGGCGGCGTCAAAACGATGAAGAACAAGCCGGACAGGCAGTCGGTAAGAGTTTTCGCCGAAGGCGTGCCCTCGAATGAAACGCCGCAACAGGCGGCGCTTCGCAAAAGCATAGGAGGCGAGAACGATTCGGTTTCGCGGCAATTGGGTCGCTATATTTATGAAACGGCGAGAATTTACTCGCCCAAGTTCAGCGTTCAGTTGGTCTTCCGGCGCGACAGATACCTCCGCGGCGGCGATCATATCCCTTTTCTCGAACGCGGCTTTCCGGCGGTTCGTTTCACAGAGCCCCACGAAGATTACGAGCACCAGCACCAGAACGTACGAACAGAAAATGGAGTGTTTTACGGTGACACGATCGACTATCTCGATTTTGGCTATATCGCAAACGTGGCACGAATCAATGTTGCCTCGCTGGCGTCGATGGCAGTTGCGCCGGCAAGGCCCAAGGCAGTCGCTTATGACTTATCGCGTTTGACGAATGACACGGATCTGAAATGGGAGGCCAATACCGAGGCCGATCTTGCGGGTTATGAAATCGTTTGGAGGCGAACGACGGAACCGCATTGGACCGATTCCAAGTTTGTCGGAAACGTAACAAAATACACGATGACGGCGATGTCGAAGGACAACTATTTCTTTGGAGTCCGTTCGGTTGATAAGGATGGCAACAAGAGTGTAGTCGTTTATCCTTATCCCTCCAGATGACGAGATCCGATTATTGTTCCCGCCGATCTGCGCCTCAGCCGAGGCGTACTCTGGCGGGAACGAAATTTGTTGACTACAAACGATTTAAGCAATAAAGTCTCGAAATACCCCAATTTCAAATCAAGGAGAATCGACCAAAATGTTTGAAGATTTCAAGGAGTTTCTAAAACGCGGAAACGTACTCGACCTCGCGATCGGTCTCGTAATCGGGGCCGCTTTCGGAAAGATTATTACGACGATGGTTGACGGGGTTTTGATGCCGGTCGTTGGGATGATTACAGGGGGTGTGGATTTTACAACCCAGTGTTTGAACCTCACAAGCGAACCGATTAAATCATGCGCCGAGGCGATCAAGGAAGGAAAGGCCGTGATTCAATATGGCCAATTGATTGCGGACATCGTTTCATTTGTGATCGTCGCATTTGTAGTCTTCCTGATCGCACGCTGGGCGGTTAAGTTCTTCAAGGGCCTGGAAGCGGAAGCGGGACCAAGCGCGGAAGAGGCATTGCTGACCGAGATCAGGGATCTATTGAAAAAGTAACCCAAAATTCAAACCGGGCTGCGGAGTTAGTAGCTAAACGATTGTGTGGGCATGTGTTCCAGGTTCCAAGTTCCAAGTTCCAAGTTCCAGGTCTGAGTCCACTCTAAAAAGTCGGGTTGGAAAGAAAAGGGCATCATTTTCAGTCAAAACTGTTCGAGATTGATGAAAGACCCCTGCCGGCTTGTCCGGCAGGTGAATCAGGTCGAAGGCAAGTCACGGCAAGAAATGAAGCCTTCCGCCCCCCTGCCGGCTTGTCCGGCAGGAGACGAAGGTCCGTAGCTACAGCCGTTAAATGCTTGGTGTGTTAAGGTTTATTGTTGTTCTGGAAGGGGCTGACCTTATTCACCTGCCGCACAAGGCGGCAGGGGCCTCCGGACGAATCAATGTGGATTGGACTAGCTTCTGACCTCATTCACCTGCCACACAAGGTGGCAGGGGTCTTGCTTGGTTTCTCTGAGTCTCAATTTGCCGATCGATTTTTTCAACGAATCGACTTTTTAGAGTGGACTCAGGTCTAAGTTTGTCACCTTGAAATCTGCACCAAACAGGCGCCAATCCTTAAGGTACCGATTGAATTTCGCTCGAAACAAACAGATCCAACGTTTTCAATGAAAAGCCTCTGAATCCAAATACTCGAAGACTTTTATGAAGCTTTGAAGAAACTACGGCGAGACGTACAAGACGAAATCCAATTCTGCCAATCCGATGATCTTTTCGGGATCGATCTTCCCGTAATATGAAGCGCCGTTTTCCTTGTAGATTTCAAGCCCCGCCTTTGTCAGTTCGGCAACCGGAGTTTTTGCGTCATCGCTGACGATAACCTTTATGTCCGCCTTGCCCATCGAAACAAATCTTGATTCGAATTCACCCGCAACATCGCTTTGCTTTTCGATCCGCTCGACCAGCTCGTAGATCCAAAAATGTAGCTTGTATCTCTTTGTCAGAGCTTTCTTTACGGTCGGAGTGAGGACGAGATTCATCGATTCGAGCCCGATTTCTATCTTGTCGCGATCTGCAAACTGATAGACCAAAACCCCGTTCATCGCCAGCTTTTCGCCTTCAACTTCCGCCGGAGTAAAGCTCGATTCCATTGCCGCATCCTCCGACGGCTTAGTAAGAACAAGATCGCCCGAAACGGCTTTGGCGCTAAACACCTTTCCCTTGTCATCTACCGAGATCTCAACCCTTACGATCGCATCGGAACTGTTCCATTTCGCCTTTTCCGGAAGCGATGGAATCGCAAGTGTTGCTTCGGTTGATGTTACGTCGTCAACAAGCGAGGAACTGACGGACGGAAACACGCTTTCACGTGCAAAACCTGAATTTGTTTTGGAAAATCCGGGCAAGGCGACAGCCGTGAGGACCGTTGCGGTAAGCAGGAGCTTGTACATAATTCTTATCTCCACCCCAATGCGAAGGATTAATGCACCTTCGATGCCCTGTATATATCGGAAAAACCATTAATGCCGCTTCTTCGGCAAAAACTCTCCGAATAAGATCGACCCAAATCAAATGATTCCGTGTGAAAGTACCGTTTTCTGCAATGACTTTGGTGCATGAAACGCGTGTAAGGTTTGTTTGTTGCAAAAAAAGAATATTCCGGCATTTTTCGCAGCACTTGAACGAACGTTTGCGCCAAAAGCCGCCTTTGATGAGATTACTTATCGACCTGTCCGGGCAAATACTTCGAGTGGAGTCACGACGGCATCTAGCGGAATATCGCGTTCGTGGATTTCATCGATCCGTCCAACGGGTGGAAAAAGCGAAACGCCGACCTTCAAACACTCCGCTTTGGTCTCCGCGAGAAATCGATCGTAGAAACCGCCGCCATAGCCAACGCGGTTCAGATCGCGATCGAAGCAGAGCAACGGAACAACCACGAGATCGAAATCGCTCGCTTTGGCGTCGTCCTCGCCAATCGGTTCACTGATTCCCCAATCGCTTTCATCAAAACGCGTTGAATCTGATACAAAAACATGTTCAAGCGTTTTCGAACCTTTTGCGACCCGCGGCAATGCCACGCGAAAATGCGGATGTTTCGAGCGCAGTCGCCTCTCGATCAAACCTGCATCGATTTCCCTTTCATCTCTCATCGGTGAAAACCGGCTTACAACGGAAATCTCGCGCCCCTTCAGAAACCCGATCATGTTTTCGGCGATCAAATCAGAAAGGCGCTCCACTTCGCTCATTTCGAGGGCACGCCTTCGCTCACGGAATATTCTCCTAAGCTCCTTCTTCGTCATACAATCCGCTTAACCGCGTTCGATCCAGCCACCGCCGACAACTTCTTCGCAGTCATAAAAAACAGTCGCCTGTCCCGGAGTTATCGCATCCTGCGGTTCATCGAAAACGATTTCCGCCCGATTGCCTTCAAGCGCGGTGATCGTCGCCGGTTGGGGTTCGTGGCGATAACGAACTTTTACCGCCGCTCTCACCGGTTCCGACGGTTCTTCGAATGCGACCCAATTCACTCCATTGGCGGTAAATGAAATCCTTCCAAGCTCTTCCTTTTCGCCTACGATGATCTGATTCTTTGCCTTTTCTATTTGAACGACATAGAGCGGCTTTGGATGCGCGATTCCAAGTCCGCGTCTTTGACCGATAGTGTAACGATGGATTCCCTTGTGTTCGCCAAGCGTTTCGCCTTTTGCGTTGACGATTTCCCCGGATTCCGGCGTCTCGTCCGCTCGCCCAACACTCTCCAAATATCGATCGATAAACCCCGAATAATCTCCATCGGGCACAAAACAAATTTCCTGCGACTCCTCTTTTTCGGCCGTATAAAGTTCGGCTCCCCGGGCTATGTCTCGGACTTCGGATTTGAGCATGTCGCCAAGCGGGAAGAGCGAGCGCGAGAGTTGCTCCTGCGTCAGCTCCCAAAGAAAGTAGCTTTGATCCTTCCAGTGGTTGCGCCCGCGGAAAAGCCGGTAGCGGTTTCGCGCCTCGTCAAATTCCACGCGCGCGTAATGCCCGGTCGCCACCTTTTCGCAGCCTAGACTCAGCGCCATCTTGTCGAGCGACGCAAACTTTAGCCTCGAATTGCATGCGACACACGGTATCGGAGTCTCGCCCGCGAGATAGCTTTCGATGAATGGATTGACGACCGAATCCTCAAACTCTCGTTCGAGATTCAAGACATAAAACGGAAACCCGAGGCTTTCCGCCACACGGCGCGCGTCGTAAACGTCGTCGAGCGAACAGCAGCGAGAAGGCATCGGTTCGCCTTCCTCATCCAGATTGACGTTGCGACGTTGATTCCACAACTGCATCGTAAACCCGACAAGTTCGTGTCCCGATTCCTTGAGTAACGCGGCTGCGGCCGACGAATCGACCCCGCCGCTCATTGCCACAGCGATCTTCATAAAACTTTCCCGATCTTCGCGGGTTGCGTCCTTCTACTTTACCAATTCTTGGTATTGCTCCGCATTCCTTTGTAAACTACATTGATGTTTGACTGATCTTCGATTTTGGTTCAACTGCCCGAGTCGACGGTTTCGCCGACTCTTCGAGTTCGATCTGATCAAACATCTGAATACCCGATGAAACTCTGTCCAAAATGCGGAAATGTCTATGAGGACGCGATGGCCTTTTGTCCATCGGATGGGATAGCGCTCGTTGTCGAACCGATGCCGCTACCCTCCGAATTCATGTCGGATGAGGAAGAGCAGACGGTGATTCGAGTACCTGTGTCGTCCAAACCCGAAATTCCGGCGGCGATTCCCGACCTGCCTCTGGAACAACCGTCAATCAGCGGTTATTCGAGATACGAGCCCGGTATTCCCGCCGCCAAAAATGAATCTCAAAAGGGGTGTCTGAAATACGCGCTGATTCTGCTCGTTGGACTGCTCGTAGGTGGATTTTTCGTCCTTGCGGTCGTCGGTGCGGGATATTGGTTTCTGGCTAGAGGCGAAAGAGCGTCAAACGAGAACACCGCCAACACCGAGGAACCGCTTCCAAAGACTCCTGGCAAGCCTCGAAAATCGCCGACACCAAAGCCGACCGAAAACCCGCATTCGATACCCGCTGAAGGAATCGATGACAGCCTCTTGAACGGCCGGGTGATAAAGGCCGCCGCTCTCCGGCAAACCCCGAATGCGGGAGCGAAACGCGTCGCGACTTTGCCAAAAGGCGACCGGCTGCGAATCATCGAGCGTCGCGCGCCGACGAGCGCCTGGTACCGCGTTTCGTGCGAACACGGCGAGGAGGGCTGGATGCATGGAAATGATATCGAGTACGTGGATTCAAAGGAGTGATTCGATTTAAAACGCTAGTTCACGGCTGACTCAAAAACTTCATCAACGACCGCATTGATGGCCTTCGCATACTCAATCGATCCTTCGGGATTTGGATGCCCTATACCGGAAAGTTCGCATATACGCACATCAAATTTCTGATCCACGTCGGAAAGCTTGCTGATCTCTTTCGGACATTCGCTCAGCCTGACTTCATACATCGCATCTTCCGATCGGCCCTTCTTACCCATCTTCCAGAGCAGAGTATCCTCGGTTCCATAAGAACGAGACTCCGGAATCGGTGAGGGAACAAAGAACGCCATCTGTTTTCCAACCGCCTGATTGTGCCCGTCAACTGCGCGTTTTAGCGCTTTCGAGCTTTCTTCAAACCAAATCCGCGAACGCTTTTTCATCCGCGCCTGAAGTATCTTGAATAGTTGCTTTGTCGCGATGTTGTTTAGAAACGGTTTTGTCGGACGCGGGAAACTGTAGAGCTCAAGGATCGTGTTGTACATGTCGCCCGTCGGAGTCTCGCTTGAAAGCATCGGGAAATACCCGACCACGAAAATTTTCGCGTTTGGAAACGCTTTGCCCGTGGTCTCCAAAAAGCGCTTCATTCCGCCAAAGCAATGTTGTTCGATTTTTCTTCTGAGAGGCTTGTAATTTAGAAAACCATTGAGGACGTAAGAGGCGTTTATGTCTGTCAGAGACCCCGACATCAAGATCATGTCCACATTGTCGGCCGAAACCCCTTCGGCCTCATATTCCCTGCGAGCGGTTTCAACTTGTGACGTGGTGCTTGGAAACGAGAAATTAACTTCCTTGTAGTATTCGATGTCCTCGTCGATTTCGGCATCCGAAAGCGCCTTGATCTCGTCTTCCTGCAAAAACAAACGCGCGCCGGCGTGAGATTTGTTTTTTAGGGAGACCTTCCGCTTGGTTTTGAATACTTCTTCGGCAAGATGGTTTCGGACGAGATTGTAGAACCGATCTTTTTCGAGGAGCCCCTGCCCCGACACAAGCGAATCTCCGATCACGAGCATCTGGAAAGGATCCTGCCCGCGCGCAAAAATCACATTCGAGGATCCCAGAACCAGCAACCCGGCTCCGAATCCACGTAAGAACTCGCGTCTTGAGTGGTGCATCTCAGAGACATTTTACAACGAAATCTTGCCGATTTCATTACTTTTGGAACGAGGCGAAAGAGTTATCTTCCTATCGAGGTATTTCGACCGATTTGAGAATATCCGCGATCACGGAGTCGGTTGTCGTACCGTCGAGTTCGGATTCGGCCCTCAACAAAATCCTGTGCCTCATTACCGGCCCCGCGACATCGCGTACGTCATCGGGCGTTGCAAACTCGCGTTCGCGAATCGCGGCAAGCGCCTTCGCGCAAAGCAGCATCGCCACGGTAGCCCTTGGGCTCGCGCCAAACAAAAGGCTCGAATGCGTGCGCGTTTTCTGCACGATCTCAACGATATACTTCAAAATCCCGGGCTCGGTTCGCAAACTCCTGACTTCCGCGCGACACCGCGCCACCGTTTCCTTGTCCTCAAACTGCGCGATATCGACTTTCTCAAGATGCCGCGAGTTGAACCCCGCATCCCAGCGGGATACAACCTCTAGCTCCTCTTCGGGTTCGGGATAGCCGATCAGGATTTTCATCAGGAAACGATCGAGCTGGGCCTCCGGCAAAGGATAAGTTCCCTCGTATTCGATCGGATTCTCGGTCGCAAGAACGGTGAACATCGGCGAAAGCACATAGCGCTTGCCGTCGATCGTCGCTTGGCGTTCCTCCATCGCCTCAAGCAACGCCGATTGTGTCTTCGGCGGTGTGCGGTTTATTTCATCCCCGAGAAGAATATCCGTAAATATCGGTCCCGGACGGAGTTTGAATTCCGAAGTCTGCATGTTGAAGACATTCGTGCCCGTGATATCCGAAGGCATCAGATCCGGCGTAAACTGCAAACGCGAAAATCGAGCGCCAAGAATCCTCGCAAGCGTTTTTACGAGAAGCGTTTTCGCCGTTCCAGGCACGCCTTCCAAAAGCACATGGCCTTCGGCAAACACGGCCACCAGGATCTGCTCGATGACCTCTTCCTGTCCAACGATTACCTTGGACAACTCCCTTTTGATATGCGCCGCGGTTTGCGGTGTGTGATTTAACATAAAGAATCAAACAAACAACTTGATTGCCAATAAAAAGACGACTGCGAGGAATATCCTCTTCAGCCAAATATCCTCAAATTTCGACACGACCGCGGCCCCAAAATACGCCGCGACAAACATCGTTACCGCGAGGACCGCGCCCAATTTGTAGTCAACAAGCCCCTGCCACATAAAGACAGCGGTCGCGATAGCGGAAGAAAAAAGATTCAGATATTTCGTGCCCGCCACCGAATCTCCGAACGACATCCCGCCAAATGCCACCAAAACAACCGTCAGCACCGTCATGTAACCGCCGCTGTAAAACCCTCCGTAAATCGCCAACACAAATGCCAGACCTACGGTCAGAATCTTTCGGGAAGACCGAACCTCGTCTTTCGTTGCGCCGACACCAACGTCGGGCTTGAAGATCGTAAACACGGCAACGGCGATCATCGAGATCGAAACGATACGCGGAATCCAGTCCATGCTGACTACGCCGACCAGCAATGCTCCCAACGCCGATCCGAGAAGCGTAACTCCGACAAAAGGATTCATCGCCTTAAAGTCGATCTGTCCGCGCCTTGCGAAAGAGAGCGTCGCTCCAAAGGCCATGAATGTCAGACCGAACATATTCGTCGCTATCGCCGTTTTAGGCTCAACGCCGAGCTCGAACATCACCGGCACTGTAATCAGCGAATTGCTGCCCGTAACGACTCCGATCGATGTCGTCACAAAAAACAGCAAAACGATCAAAACGAATTGCCACGCTCCAATCATCTCGAACGCTTGGTTCCCCTGCTCGGCAAACCGAGCTCTTTTTCAATCTTTCGAAGTTCGCTTACCGCCTCGAGCACCTTGTTTTTCTTTGCCGCGCTCCCATGCTTGATGTCGGCGCAGGTTTCAAAAATCCTCTCCAGTTCCTCTCGGCTTCTTCCCGTCCGGTGCGAAACCATGTCTGCCAACTCCGTGTTGGAGAATTTGTTTCCATCGATCCCCAGAAGCCTTGAAACGCGTGCGAGGAAATCGCCAAAGATGTTTTCGACGGCAAGGTCGTATGCCTTCGTGCTCTTTTTGAGCTGTGCCATCGCCCCGATGTATTCGAGGTTCGAAATACGACTCGGCTCGGGAGCGGGCAGAGGCCTTGCGAATCGCCGGCCTTTTGAGTACATCAGGAGGCCGAGAAAAACGAACAACTGAATCATCACCGGTACTACCGGGGTTCCCGAAAAGTAATTCAACAGTTGGTTGTCGCCTTTTCCGTAGCCTTGGTGATATTCATCAAATACGGTTCTGCCCCACGGTTTGCCGATCACGGTCAGCGCAAATGACGCGTTGTCGGCGTGTCTTATGCCCCCGTTGGAAACGATGTACGGATCGGTCAGAAAAAAGATCGTACCGGAATCGTACGCGACTTCGACCGCCAACTTTTTGTTGTCGTTGGAGTAATAGACTACCGGCGCCAATTTCTCATAGTCGATTCCGTCTTGAAACTCGTCGGCAACGGATTCATAATCCCCTTCCGATTTCTCGGTTTCCGTTCCTTCCCGCGTAACTTCATCTATCGGCCCCGAGATCGCGCCATCGTTACGACTTGAGGAAACGGCATCGGGCCGGGCGCTGTTGGCATTGTCCGCACCGTCGTCATAATCTTCTTCGCCCACCGTGTTCGCATTTGAATCATTCTCTGTCACGACAACGGGCGGGGGAGGAGGAACCGGTGCATCGCCAGGAACGCCCTGAGCCGGTTTTGATATAACCGGAACATCATCCGATCCGGAACCCTTACCAGGCGCGAAATCGCCCGGCGCCGGCTTTTCCTTTGGCTTCCAAATCCGAAAACTCTCAAGCGATGAAGCGAATCGTGAAGGCTGAATCGCATTTATCCCCTTTGTATAAACCGAGGGAAGCTTGGGCAAAGCCGCCGCCTCTTTGCCGATCATCTCGGTCGAATTCGCCGGGTCAACACCAGAAAGCGAGAGCTTGTCCTCGATCTGCTTCTCCTTAAAGGCGGGAACAACGCTGAGCGCCCAAGGTGCCGACGTTTTTAGAAAAAAGCCGTTTGGATCGCGATCTATCAAAACGAGATTGCCGCCCTTCGAAACCCAATCGAGCAGTTCGCGGGTTTCTGACTCTTCCAGATCCTTTCGAGTCGCGCCGATCACCACAAACGTTGATATATCGTTGTTCTTTGTTGTCTTGAGCTCTTCGACCGGTGTTCTCCATCGTTCAACCTTCATCCCAAGCGAAAGCGCGAGATCGTAAAAAGCGCGGGTCCCCGTCGGACCGGTGTTGAACGTTGAACGGTCCGGATTCGATTCCGAATCGGGAATCTTCTCGCGTTGGGAATAGTTGAGCGCATTCAGTCCGACAAGAAGCCCGACGAGCAGCACAACCCCACCAACAAGAATGATCCTTTCTCGCATTTCCCGTTTCCTAAAAGACTAATCGAACGCGCTCCGATAACGGTCCTTGAATTCTTCCCAGGAGTTTTCATCGCCGCTCCTGGCCCCGTACCAATGAACTTCGTAGTCGTTTGTAAGCTCGCCGAACTTGTCCTTGATTTTCGGCTTGCCTTTCAAATCCCGCAGATAATCGCGGTTGGTTTTGTGTCCCGCGAGGCCAACAAGCCTTTTCCTGCCAAGCTCAAACAAGAGCGAGATATACCCTTTTCTGATCGCGCCCCTATAATTTCCTTCGAGCGCCAAAGCCTCGGCCTCCTGAAACAATGATGCCGTTGTCGCCCCGGCTTCGATTTTCTCCCCAAGTATTATCGACGGCCCCTTATCCGCTCGTTCCGCGCGTTGGCGCTTGATAAACGGAAGCCCAAACTTGAAAAAGAGAAAACCTATCAATCCAACTGCGATTGCAAGTATCACGCCCTGAATCGCTTGTTTGACGCCGTCAACTTTTCCAGGTTCAAGCGGCTTGATATCCGGCGCCTTATCTTCGAGATTGAGCTTCTTTCGAAGCCATTCCATGATTCTCGCCAAGAGTCCCTTGCCTTGCGGAGGTGCGGCCATAAACTCCTCGCGGCTCAATATCTGTTGGAGGCGACGCTTCTCCTCATCCTTGGACGATACCCGGCCAAACCCGAGCTCAAGATCCGAAACCCGATCGGCTATCGCCTCCAATCGATCCGGAACCGCAACAAAGAAGGCTTTAAGATACTCGGTATCTTCAACGTCTTCTGATTTCGCATCTTCAAAAACCTTTATCGAAACCGAAATCCACGCGTTGTCAGTCTTGAACTCCCAGTCGTCTCCCTTTAATTCCTCGCCCTCCGGAAATTCTTCGCTCGTTTCCCTAAGCAGCGCCAGCGCTTTTTCGCGATCTTCCTCCGTCTCCAAAAAACCATCCCTCTCTGCAAATTCCCGCAGAGTTTTCGATTTCTCAATCACCGCTTCCAGAAAATCATCGACATCGCGCGCGGAGACTTCCACCGAGCATGCAAACAGCAAAAGCCCCACAAAGAGAGCCGAAATCAATCCGGATTTTGAAAAACGGTTTTTCATGACAAATTCAGACCCGCCAGTCCATCGGTCGTTTTGGAAACCTCGGAATGCGATTTAGAAATCGCCGGCTCGAGTGGATTGACAAACTGATCGGGCACATCCGGAATATCGCCCAATCTCGAAGCCGCCAAGAGCTCGATATCATATCCTTCGCGACGGACACGTTCGTCAACATACATGATGCACAGACCGATGACCACAACCGGCATTATCAGAATCACGCTTAGTTGCGTTACGAGTTTAAGAGCGATCTCGTACCATGCCGGCAACGTATCCGCAAAGTCAAAACTAACGAGATTTACACCCTCCGCCCAAGCGTAAAATCCGAGTGGTACATAAAGAAGCATCAACGCGATATAGATCGCCGTCACTCCAAATATCGCTAGTGAGCCGACCCTGAAAACGTTCTTTTCCGCGAGACTCATAGACCGTCCAATGGCCTCGATCGCTCCGCGCCCTTCGACCAGCATTACCTGCGGCACATAAGCAAACCTCGACACCAAAAGGAAGTAGAGCCAAAGCGCCGCAAATCCGCTCGCCAATCCCCATAGAACAGATACGACAGCCACAACCGAAGGATATGATGCCAGCGCAACGGCGAGCCCCGCCACTCCGAGGGCAAAGATTATCATCCAAATATAGAAGAGGACGAGATAAACAAACCCCAGAAAGAACGTGAGGATCGTTGAGACCGCGACAAGACCAAAAAACCTCGTCTTGACATTACTGTAAGTGCTTTTGAAACTGACCGGATCACCAAACAAAAGATGGCGGACAAAATTCCGTGCCGCGCCTCCCATGACGATCATCACGGCAACGAGTTGAATCACCCAGATGACGAGATTACCCAATCCCACAAAAAGCTGATAGAACACCATCTCTTCGGGATTTGAGGCGTTTACATTAAAAAGCGCTCTTGAAATCGACATCCACGCCAGCATAAAGATGGAACCAACGATAACCGGCGGGGCCGCGATCATCACCATCGTCCAAAAATTTCCGCGATAAAACCGCACCGCCCGGTCGATCAAATCGCCCGCGCCAACAGGTTTTATCGAAAGCAATGTACTGTCGTTTTGCGCCATTTAAGCGAAAAGAATCCAAAAAAGAAGTTGAGGCCAATGGTTCCGCGAATCGCACGGACGGAATTCAAGCCGGGAGAAATCCCGAAACGATTGCGGGATCCGGATTCGCGATATGTGCATTGATTATAAACGCAAATCGCGGTTCGCTGAAACGTGGGGAGTTTCGAGTTTCGAGTTTCGAGTTTCGGGTTCTTTGGGCAATGTATTTCCCTGGGATTTCCAAAGTAGCACCATTTTCAGTCGCTCACAGTGTTCACTATGTTTGTTTAGATTCCAAAAAAGGCCGTCCGGAGTTATGTACTCCGGACGGCCAACAAGTTTCAGTTTCGTCGCCGAATCGATTAGAACTCGATTCTGGCTCCGAATTGAACGATTCTCGGTGATGTAGTGCTCGTAATCTTGCCAAAATTAACGCTATTAACATCAAGAAACTGGCTCGGAACAAAGTTCACCGAATTGAGCGCATTGAACAAGTCCGCCTGGACCCTAACCGAGGCCTTTTCACCGATGTTGAATCGTTTAATCAAGGTAAGGTCAAGGTTCTTATAAGTAGGACCATTAAACATAGCTCGCGACATCGCACTCGATGTTCCAGGTGCGTTTCTAAAGAACACCTGTCCGGCAAACGGAGCAACATCGAAGTTACCGGAAACACCGCGACCGTCTCTTCCGACCTGCAGTGTACCGTCCGGGTTTCTGCCCAAAACCGACGGATTGAGGAAGAAGATCCCAGTCGGCGTCACAAACACTCCTGTAAGAGCTTGTAGTTCATCGGCAGTCAGATTAGTTACGGCTGTCTGGCGACCCGAACGACCCGCCCGGTTTAATGTACCCCGTGCATCTGTGATTGTTATCGGAGCACCTGAACCGAGTTGGAAAATACCGGTCATCTCCCAACCGCCAATGATAAAGTCAGCAACCGCGTTGTCACTAAACCAACGCTGGCCTTTTCCAAACGGAAGCTGATATCCGGCAATGGCGTTAATTTTATGAGTTTGATCGAAGTCCGCACGAGCGCGTTCCAACCCTTGATTGTAGAAATCAAGGTAGGGTTCAAAGCGAGCCTGTGCAGTACCTACACCGTTCGTGATGTTCTTCGAATACGTGTAATTTGCGCCGATCAAAATTCCATTTTTGTAATCCCTCCGTAGTTCCGCCTGAAGTGAGTCATAGCGGAAATACGATCCATTGATAACAACATCCACAGGTCCTGCGTTAGGGTTTGGAAGCAACTGGACGTTTCCGGCCAGACCGTTTGTCTGGTATAGAATCGCCAAATCCGCAGGTATTCCATTCAGAAGTTGTCCGCGGACTGTAGAGTTGTTTAACAGTCCGCCAGCGACCAAATTCGGAAATACCGTCAATTCTTGGCAACCCGGTGCCGGGAAACATTGAGGGTTACCGGTTAGCACGTAATTCGCGCGCGCGCGATTGAAATCATCAAGGAATCCGTTGTTGCGGATATCCACTTGGTTGAAATCAACACCGCGGAGCAAATTCGAGCTCTGCGTTCCTACGTATCGAACTTCGAGAACCGTATCGAACGGCATCGCACGCTGGATACCAAACGAATACTCCTGAACAAGCGGTGATTCGAGATAAGGATCGACTGCAAAGACGGTACCGAAGCGACCCGCCGACAAGTTGTTCTGGAGGAACGTCGGGTTCGGGTTGAAGGCCGGTGTTGCAATCGTCGGGAGATTGTCGATTCTGGCGTTAAGCGCCGTCGTATTGGTATTCGGGTTGATCGCATTCGCTACAACGCGCAATCCCTGGTTACCGCCGACTGCGTTGTCCGGTGCGCGAATCAACTCATCGTTGATATAGCTGATTCTGTAACCGGCACGGAAAACGGTTTCGTTTTCATTGCCAAACAACCAGTTTCCGATGCCGCTATCGAATGAAGGAGACCAGGCCAAACCGATTACAGGTGCAAAGTTGTCCTTATCGGGGAAATATACCTGACCGACTATTCCCGTATTTCCGCCAACAAACTGATG
>JAWKHN010000026.1:0-15908 GCA_041394795.1 Pyrinomonadaceae bacterium
GCAGGCCGGGAGATCGATTTTCGCGGCAATATTTGGTTTCTTGCCGGTAACACTCGGGCCTTGAATCGGAACGAACGCTTTGTCGAGACGGATCTTAACAGACATTGGACGTTCGAGAACGCGTCGCAGAACCGGTCCGGCTCGGATGGTACGAAGCTGGAGGACAGGGAGCAAACCGAACTCCTCAAGTTTATCGACGAGGTATTTGGAAAAGCGCGTAACGAGGTGTTCGCTCTCGATTTGCACTCGACATCTTCGGAAAGCACGCCGTTTGCGATGATCGGCGACACACTCAGAAACCGGAATTTTGCGGAGAAGTTTCCCGTTACTTTTCTGCTCGGAATCGAGGAACAGATTGACGGTACGATCATGGAATACATGAACGAACTAGGTTGCGTTACTCTCGGTTTTGAGGCCGGCCAGCATTTTACGGATGAGGCGGTTCGCAATCAGGAGGCTCTTGTAAGGCTCGCGCTTGTTAACTCGGGCGTTGTTCCAGCGGGTGTGATCGATGAAGCTGCAAACCGCGGCGAGCTCGAAAGGGCGACCGGAGGCCGAAGGATAATCGAGATTCGTTACCGCCACGCCATAAATGCCGAGGATGAGTTTGAAATGCGCCCGGGATACGAGAATTTCCAGGAAATTTCAAAGGGCGAGTTTCTGGCGACCGAGAAAGGCGGGAAGGTGTTTGCTCCGGAATCGGGCATGATCCTTATGCCGCTTTATCAAAAGCTTGGAAACGACGGCTTTTTTGTCGGACGCGAGATCAAACCGTTTTGGCTGCGTGTTTCGCGCTTTCTGCGTACGCTGCGTATCGGTCGTTTTATGAAGTATCTGCCGGGTGTCGCCGTCGATCCCACGAATTCCGAGGCTTTGATAGTAAATACGAATATCGCCAGCATCCTTCCGCTCCAGATTTTTCACCTTTTGGGATTCAGAAAACGTCGCTGGCGGGGCGAAAAGCTTGTTGTAAGCCGCAGGCATCACGATAAGACGAGTCCGTTTCTTCATAGTTAGCCGAACCTGTCCAATCCCGAACTTACTGGCGAATTCGCCTTCCTTGAGAGTAGAATCACTAGAAATGATTGAACCCGGAAGACAGAAAGGGCCGATTTCCGATGGCCAGATAATGGCGCGTTTGCTTGAAAACGGTCATCGGCGGGCATATGCCGCCGGAGCGATCGTATTCGAGCAAGGCGAGCAGGCGAACTTTTTCCCGACCGTGATTACGGGGCGTGTAAAGGTTTTTAGATTTCCAAGCCCGGGAAAGGAAGTAATCGTAAACATTTTTGGTCCCGGTGATTCGTTTGCATTTCCGCCGGTGCTTGATGGAAGCGTTTTTCCCGCCAGCGCGGCGGCGCATGAAGACAGCGAGCTTCTTATCATCAATCGCGAAAACTTCCTGCAGTTGATTGACGAGTCCAAAGAGTTCTCCGACTTCGTGATGTCCCGAATGTCGTCACTGCTTAGGGAAACGGCGCGCTCGATCGAGATACTTGCCAACGCATCGACCGAAGAGAGGCTCAGCGGAATTCTTCTCTGGCTATCGGAAAAAGAAGAAGGCGAAGTTCCGGTGACGATACAGCTAAGGCGCGAGGACATCGCCCAAATCGCCGGTCTGACCACCGAAACAACGATCCGTTCGATCAGAAGGCTCGCCGACCGCGAGATAGTAAAGATCGAAAAAGGAAAAATCGTGATATATGACACCGAGGCCTTGAGGGAGTTTTCGAGAGGATATTAGAGGAGACAAGGGTTTTGGGTGCGTTTTGGTATTGAAAACGTAAAATCCGGAATTTTCCTATTTGGACGCGGAGCGTCCGAATAGGATTAAGACCTTTTTGCGATATGTTGTTACGCGAATGGCCGCGTAATTCCGTTCAATAATATGCTTGCCTTCTTTCCTTTACTAGGGCGCAAAGTAGAATCCAAAGAACTCAAAACTCAAAACTCGAAACTCGAAACTGTTCTACCTCTCAATCCTGACTTCCCCGCGATAACTCAATTCAAGCTTGTTTCCCGCGCTGTCTCTTGCCTCAAGCTCGACCTTGAATTTCTTGCCTTTTGGCGGGTAAAAACCGATCACGTAACGGCTCCTCATTTCTGTTTCGAATCCTCTGAGCGCCGAGGCAAGGAGCGCGGCGTTTGAAAGCGCCGGGTCGTCGCTTGCCGAACCGCCGGTCACTTTGGCGAGTGACTCAAGGGCCGCTGAATCCAGCCGGCCTCGGTCGATTTCGAGCTTTGAGGGAGAATCTCCGATGCTGAAATCTCCAGCCTCCCAGCTATCGGCGTCGCTCGGGACCACAGCGAAAACCTGTATGTTGAACGTTTTCAGATGTCTCGAGATCTCGCTGAAACTGTGATGACTCCTGTCGTCCTTTCCGTCCGAGATGATGATCAGGCTGCGTTTGCGGTTCGGGCGCGTCAGTAGTTTTTGTCCGACGTGATGGATTACATCATAGAGCGAATTGGGTCCGGTGCGGTCGGCGAAAGAAAGGTGCCGTCTTATCTGCTCCTCGGTAGGGACAAAAGTCAAATCGAGACTTCCGTATTCGTTGAAAAGCGTTAGGAAAAACTCGTTCCCTTCAGGCAGCGATTTCTCGAAATCCTCAAGGGCCGCCAATACCGAACGCGTGTTTTCGGTCGATTTCGGATGGAGATCATAAATCACGCCAAACGATGTCGAATCGTCTGCAGACGAAAGAAAGTCGATCGATCGCCTTTTGCCATTGACCGACATCGAGAAGTTCTCCTTTGCCAGCCCTTCGACGAGCTTTTTGTCTTTGTCGCGAGCCGCGACGGATATATTAATGAGCTTTGTGTCGACATTGATCACATCGCCATCCTGAGCAAAAAGACCGGTTACGGATACCAAAACCAAAATACAAATGCCAATGATTTTTCTATTCATTTATTGCCTTCGCGACCAAATCGGCCGGGTTAAATGCGGTTGCCATTCGAACAAACGATCCGGCAACGAAAAAGTTCTATATGGATAGTTTACGGCATTTGACACCCAGAAGTGGAATCTCGAGGTCGCTCGGAACGGGGAACCGTTCCAAGTTCCGCCCGGGCAGAGTTCCTAGTTCCAAGTTCCAGAAGTTCCAAGTTCGCTCGGGTGGAGTTCCAGGTTCCGCCCGGGCATAGGGGTTTCGAATTGAGTGGTTGTTTTGGAAAGTGAAGGTAGGAAAATTGGTGGCTTCCGGGCAAATTGGAGCTTCTGAGTCCATTCCAAAAAGTCAGGTTGGTTAGAAAAGGGCATCATTTTCAGTCACAACGGTTCGATATAGGTGAAAGACCCCTGCCGGCTTGGCTGGCAGGTGAATGAGATCAAAAGCTAGTCGGGGCGACAAATGAAGCATTCCGGCCCCCCTGCCGGCTTGTCCGGCAGGAGGCAAAGGTCCCTAGCTACGGCCGTTAAATGCTTGGTGTGTTGAGGTTTATTGATTTTCTGGAAGGGGCTGACCTTATTCACCTGCCGCACAAGGCGGCAGGGGCCTCCGGATGAATCAATGTGGTTTGGACTAGCCGCTGACCTCATTCACCTGCCACACAAGGTGGCAGGGGGCTTGCCTGGTTTCCTTGAGGATCGATTTGCCGGTCGATTTTTTCATTGAATCGACTTTTTAGAGTGGACTCAGAAGTTCGTCCGGGCAGAGTTCCAAGTTCCAGAAGTTCCATGTTCCAAGTTCTTCTGGGGTGAATTGATAATTTCTTTGCGAGTTAGGTTCTGGTTCGGTAGCTGCATTTCTTAAGAGCCGCGAATCTTCAAGGTTACAAGAGCGGTAACCAAGAAAAACTTGGAACTTCTGGAACTTGGAACATGGAACTCTTCCGAGCGAACTTGGAACTCCGCCTTTAAACCGATGCCCGTAGAACTTCACACAAATTCGGCTTTTTCATTTCTTCGCGGCGGGTCGTTGCCCGAGGATATCGCCGATGTTGCCGCCGAGAAGGGGCTTGACGCTGTCGCGCTTTTGGATCGTGACGGTGTTTCGGGGGCGGTGCGTTTTCACCAGCGCGCGAGGGCGGTCGGCGTCAAACCGATCATCGGAGCCGAAGTTACGATGCACGACGGTTCCTATCTCGGATTGATACCGCTTACCCTCCGCGGTTATCAGAACATGTGCCGTTTGATAACGGTTTCCAAAATGAAGGCCCCGAAAGGCGAGCACAGCGTCTCGCTGTCGGATCTCGAAGAACATTCGGAAGATCTGGCGTGTCTTTCAGGAGGCGGAGACGGCGGTTTTCTTCCGCTCGCGATCAGAAACACGGGACGCGATACGGCACTTCAGAAGCAAAGCTTTGACAGGCTCTGCGATATTTTCGGCGAGCGTTTCTATCCCGAGATCCAGCGTCATCTGAGGCGCGATGAGGAAAGCATCAACCAAACGATTTTGGAAATGGCGGCCCTTCGCGGTCGCCCGGTGGTCGCCACCGGCGGCGTACGTTATCACGATGCCTATACCCGCGAAATCGCCGATCTCTTTACATGCATCCGCAACGGCAGAAATCTCTCGAATGTCGGGCGGCTTCTTTCGATAAATTCCGAGCGCTATCTGAAAACGCCGCCCCAGATGAGGCGTCTTTTCAGAGATCTTCCGGCGGCGCTCGATGTCGCGGACGCGATCGCCTCCGATGTTTCCTTTTCGATGGACGATATCGGATACAGCTTTCCGGATTACGATGTTCCCGAAGGTGAGACGATGCCGGGTTTTCTGCGGCGGATCACGCGCAAGGGGATGTACCAGCGTTACGGAAAGAGCCTTCCGAGAAAGGTTTCCGATCAGGTCACAAAGGAACTCGATCTGATCGAGAAGCTAAAGCTGTGCGGCTATTTTCTTGTCGTTTGGGACATCGTCGATTTTTGCCGACGGCACGACATCATGGTTCAGGGGCGGGGTTCGGCGGCCAACAGCGCGGTTTGCTTTTGTCTCGGAATAACGGCTGTCGATCCGGCGACGAGCGATCTTCTCTTCGAACGCTTTCTATCCGAGGAACGCGAGGAATGCCCCGATATCGATCTCGATCTCCCTTCGGGACCCGACCGCGAACTCGTCATACAGTATCTCTATCAGAAATACGGCGCACGCGGCGCGGCGATGACGGCCAACGTCATCACATACAGGCAGCGTTCGGCGATACGCGAAGTCGGAAAAGTCTTTTGCCTTCCGGAAACCGAAATATCAAAACTCGCAAAGCTCGCCTCCCATTTTCGTCCGCGCCACGATGGAGAGTTTCTCGAACGCGTAAAGGAAAACTCGGGGATGGATCTAGATTTCCGCGCCTCGAAATTCATAGAACTCGTCGGCCGCATACAGGATTATCCCCGTCATCTCGGTCAGCACTCGGGGGGAATGATCGTCTTTCGCGGGAAACTGGATCACGTTGTCCCGCTGGAGCCCGCCTCGATGCCGGGACGCGTGGTGGTGCAATGGGACAAGGAAGACTGCGCCGATGTCGGGATCATAAAGGTCGATCTGCTGGGGTTGGGGATGCTTGCCGCGATTCGCGACACGGTTAATCTGATCTCGGCGCATTACAAAAAGGAGGTCGATCTGGCAAAGATACCAAAGGACGATCCCCTTGTTTACAAAACGCTTCAGGAGGCCGACACGGTCGGGATGTTTCAGGTCGAGAGCCGCGCGCAGATGAGTTCGTTGCCAAAAACGCGTCCCGAGAAGTTTTATGACATCGTGGTGCAGGTTGCGATTATTCGTCCGGGACCGATCGTCGGACAGATGTACGGCCCGTATGTCAGGAGGCGCGCCGGGGATGAGGAGGTTGATTATATGGATCCGCTTCTCAAGCCGATCCTCAAGAAAACCCTCGGTGTTCCGCTTTTTCAGGAACAGCTGCTTCAGATCGCCATGGTAGCCGCGGACTTCTCGGGAGGCGAGGCGGAACAGCTTCGGCGCGCCTTTGGCTTCAAGCGTCCGGACAAGAAGCTGCCCGAGATAATCGAGCGTTTGATGACGGGTATGGAGAAGAAGGGGATCAACGAGGCCACCCGCGAGAAGATCGCAAAGGCTGTCGACTCGTTTGCGATCTACGGTTTTCCCGAATCCCATTCGGCGAGTTTCGCGCTTATTACATACGCCAGCGCCTATCTGAAATGCCATTATCTCGCCGCCTTTACGGCGGGGCTTCTGAACAACCAGCCGATGGGATTTTATTCGCCGGCGACGCTGATCAAGGATGCCGAGAGACACGGACAGAAATTCGCCCCGATCGATATCCAGTCTTCGGATTATCTCTGCACGCTCGAAGGCGCGGCGGAAGACCCCGTGGTTCGCATCGGTTTGATGTACGTTAGAGGGCTTAGAAAGATGACGGCGCTTTTGTTGGCGGAGGAGCGTCGGCAAAACGGCGCCTTTGAAAACATACGCGATCTTCTGGCGCGGGTTCCGGAGATAAACAAACGGGAGATCAGAAACCTTTCCCTGAGCGGCGCGCTTCGTTTTGGAAGCGAGGAACCCGATAGACGCGAATCGCTCTGGATCTCGGAAAAGGAGATCCGTCCCGCCGGTCCGCTCTTTGCGCGCGTATATGACAAACCCGGGCAAAGCCCTCTGCCGTTTATGAGCGAGATCGAAAAACTCCATGCCGACTTTTCGATCACGGGGCTCACCGTCAGCAGGCATCCGATGGCATTGATAAGGGGAGTGATGGAAAGACGCGGAATCGCCTCGGCGTCATATCTCAGGACCGCGAAAAAAGGTTCGGCGGTAACGGTCGCCGGAGCGGTGATCTGTCGTCAAAGACCGGGAACGGCAAAAGGTGTCTTGTTCATTAGTCTTGAAGACGAAACCGGAATCTCAAATTTCATAGTAATGCCCGACGTCTTTGACCGCTTCCGAAGAGAAATAATCGAAAGCCCCTATATGCTTATTAAAGGAGTGGTGGAAAACAACGGCGCCTCCGCCCTCGTAAAAGGAATGTATTTCGAAAAACTATCCTTCATGACCGAATACGCCGGCAGCCACGATTTCCACTAAACCCGAGCCGCATGCCCAGAGCAAAGCGAAAAACCCCTTATCCACTCTCAAGTCCGGGTAAACTATTCGCCTCCAATCAAAGAACTCAAAACTCAAAACTCGAAACTCGTAACTCCCCTCGCCTGCAATGAGCGAAACGACAACCCCTGTACCCACTCTCAAGTCCGGGCAAACTATTCGCCTCCAATCAAAGAACCCGAAACTCGAAACTCAAAACTCGAAACCGAAGATTGTAAGGAGGCCGGTTGAATGGCTTTGTCCGTAGCGAGGGATATGTTATACAAACTATTGACTTGTGGTTTTAACCTCTCTCCATTGCCCGGATTTCTCCCGTTTGCGGGCTGTCAGTTATCGAAAATATGAAATTCTATTTCACAACGATTTTATTGTGTCTTGTATTGTGCGGAGTCGCATTTGGACAGAATTCGAACGGGGCCGACGAAGATTATCTTACCTGGAACATGAAGCAGGTTGAGGCAATCGGGCAGAAGATGCGCAAGAATGGCAAGGTCGGCAGCCGCTTCAGCGTGCGCGGCATCAATACCGAACGCGCCATAAACTACAAGCTGCGGGCAACTCTCATGTCTTCGGAGATGATTCGCGCGTCCGCAAGATACCAGCAGTTGCTGGGTCGGCTTTCAAACGAGGAAACACGCAAGCTTGTGGAAGAGGCCGAGAACGCCGCCGAACTCGTTGTTATGGTTGAAATTGATCCGAACGAGGGTTCGGGAGTGATTCCGCTGGACTGGAGAGCCATCATTCAACCCAAGGGGTTAAAGGAAGGCGAGGCGGGTAGCATTACAGGAAGAAGCGTCCCTTCACTTAAATTCGTCAAGGCGCTGAACGGAGTATTCAAGCGGAAGTATGACTATGATGTGTTTTTTGTTTCGTTTCCGCTTGTCGGTGCGGACGGGAACGCGTTGATTGCAGACGATGTGTCGCAAATCGAATTGATCGTCGGGATCTATTCCAGAGAAGGAACGATTGAATGGAGCCTGCCGGGTTCTGTTCGTGAGAAAATGGAGCGATTGGTAAAGAAGGGGAATGAGGAAAATGATTAGAACATTGGTATTGTTTTTGGTGGCTTATATGCTTTTTGCCGTTTCGGGGTTTGGACAGGCGAACACCGAACTCGACTACAAACTGCTAGCGACGACTAGGACCAAGACGATGCAGAAGGAACTTGACGAGGCGGCGGCGCTTGGGTTTCGGGTGATCGTCGGTGCGCCGACGAGCGGTTCGGAAATGGCGGTTTTTCTATCAAACGAAGGCTCGCCCGAGGCGCCCTATAGCTACAAGCTCTTGGCGACAACGCGTACCGGGACAATGCAAAAGGAACTCAATGAGATGGCCGATGCCGGATATCGCTTGATTCCCAGCACGATGATCGCCAAGCAGCAGTTGATCGGGGGAGTCGAAATCGTTCTGATCATGGAAAAACCGCCGGGCAAGGCCCCGTTGTTTGAATACAAACTGCTTGCGACTTCGCGAACTTCGACTCTTCAAAAGGAAGTTACCGAAGCAAAGGAGGCCGGCTTTGTGATTGTCGGAATGGTCAGCCGCGATGAGCACATGGTGATCATGGAACGCCCGGTTCCGTTGCCGTAGGCGCGATCAAAATAGATAACGAAAAGGCAGGCTTTCCAGGCCTGCCTTTTTTAGCGCACGAATCGCGGGTTGCCCCGCAAGCCTCAAATTCCACGTAACAAATCCTTTGGCGACGATTCCGCCAGCTGGTTTCCTTCCGGATCGAACGCCGTTACCTTCCATTTCAGTTTTTGCCCGTCGAACTTTTGCCAAAACCATGAAGGAGCGGTGTATGAAAGGACGCCCTTCGGAGTGATCGCGGAAAAGACTACTTCTCCGGCAAAGTTCGAAACGGAAATGCGGTAGCTTTCGGCATCCATGTGGGCCGGCCAGGCGAATAATGGTGATCCGTTGGCGCCTGGGATCGGGGCGTTTGTTTGCACCAGATCTCCCGTCTTTCCCCAACCCGCTACGTTTCCGACCACAAAGAACTTGAACACCGGCATCGGGAATGACGCGACGGCGCCGCTTCTAACCGTTCCATTTCCGACGCCAACCGATGCGAGGTTTGAACTCGATTCCTTGTCATCGACGGCCTCGATTCTAAGCAAAATCAAATACCGTCCTTCGGCCACCGCCGACAGCGATTTCCCGGCTTCAAGCTCCAATTTGAATTCACCTACCGGCGGCAGGAAATGACTGAATCTCGCGATTTCCGTATAGCGGCGTTGAAGCGGACGTTGTTCAACCGGAATGCTCGCCTCCGTCAGAAGATCCCTTGGTTCGGGATCGTCCTCGCCCGGTTGCACGACTTCCCATCTGCCGCGCAGGCGCCCGGTGCCGTTGTATTTGATATTGGCGGTGATGTTTGGCAACGGTCCCCCCTTTTTTACAAAAACGATCTGTTCAGGATTCCCGGTCTCGAGTTCGACGTTCGTCAGCGCGAACGGCACTCTCGCGCCGCCTCCCGCCATACGGCATGTAACGGCGACAAACTGATCCGGACCTCCGCTAGCCGAAACGAATCTTCGCACATAAAAGAATCCCGAATCCCCGCCGCCGGCCGCAGCCTGATACGCTCTTCTCACGACCGATGAGGGAATTCCCATGATGTCGGTAAATCCGGCGTTTCCGCTTGAGGCCGATATGTTTAGCCGCGCCGGAAGCGTGCCGTAGATCGTGCCCGGCGCGCACCGGTTTCCGATTGCCGGAGGCGGTGCGGGAGAAATGCTCCCGCACCATTGCGCCTCGGCGGGGGAATAGCCGGCGGGTATCGGTCCGAATGTCAGAAAGACGGAGGTCGGGTTTTGCGAGTTTACATTGACGCCGGTCGGGTTGACCGCGATCTGCGCCGCCGCAAAGCCGCAAAACAAGAAAATCAAAGTGCCGATGGCGAGTGTCTTTTTCATCTCGAATTCCCCAAGTACTAAAAGAGATTGATCGTAAGCCCGGCGTTAAAGGCCTGGGATTTTGTAAGCGTGTTGATTAGAAACTGACGGTCGATTGAATCGCCGTAGCGGTTTGCGTAGCGTATGAAAAACTGTCCTGACAGCTTCTTGAATTTTTGCTCTCCGAAGCTGAAGTTGTAGCTGTATTGGAGATCGAACTCGCCGTTTCTCGTGTCGTTTAGATCGAGGTCGTCGCCCGCGAGCGCAAACGAAAGCCCGCCGTTGAGAACCGAGTTTTTCAGATAGGGAAGCCTGAGGGTTCCCCGTGTGCCAAGTCTGAAATTGCGGTCGATTCGCGCGGTCTCAAAGTTTTTCTGGCGTTCGCGCGAAAAGTCGAGATCGAGATTCAAGCGTTCGATCGGACGGAGGCTGAAGGTGAACGTGTTTGAAGCGGTCGCCAAATCGGCGTTCTCGCGTCCCGGCTGACGGTTGTCCTGAAACGAGCGGGTGTGAGTAAATCCAGCACCGTATTTTTCGCCAAAAGTCCACTGTGCGTTGAAGTTTTGCGAATAGCTTTTTTGATCGGGCACCTGCGACGGATCGGTAAAAAGCCCGCCGTCTGGAAGTGCGATGCCGTATTGGTGCGTAAGATCGAAGTTGTAAGAAACGACTGGGAGCCAAATGCTCGGTTTTTCCTGCGAGAACATCGAGCCGAACGGGATGTTGAAAAGGAAGTTGTTGCGCCGCGTACGCGTTTTAAGAATCGACGGGATATTCGCGAGATTGTCGCGTTCACCTAGATTGCCAAAACCAAAGCCGGCACCGCCGATGTTTCCCGTTATCTCAAACTGGAGCCGGCGTCTGTCCGCCTGCGAGAACGCGCCGATGCTTCGAAATAGCGGTGCGATCTCCTCGAATCTGACGGTGCCCGTGGTTTTCAGTTTTTTGCCTCCACCGATCTCGATGTCGTTGAGGATGTCGTAGGAAATCTCGGCGTAGTAAGCGTTCTTCGTTTCGGTGCGGACTGGGACGATCTCATCTTCTTGCTCGAGCAGCGGATCCGAGGGGTTTGTAAACCTGCTTCGCGAAAATCCCGCTTCGTATCTCAATTTCTGCTTGGCCAAAAAGCCCGCGATCCTGACACCGCCTCCGAGGCTCTTTTCGGCGTCGTTGATCTCACCCTGATTGAGGTTTGAAAGCGGCAGAAGCGAACCGCTCATCGCCGTCAATTCGATTCGCAGTTCACCCGGCGAATCCTTGTAAAACTCGCGCGCGAATGTCGTGGCGAGTAGATTGTGGCGGCGTTTTGTGATCCCGAGGAAGTTTCCGAATCCGACGACGGCCGTTCCGTTGACGGCGGCGATCGTAAATTCGTTCTGCTTGCCGATTGGCAACTGCACGGTCGCGCCCCGGCTTGAGAATCCTGAAAGCAGATGCCGGTTTGTACCAAACGAGACGTGTCCGAGATTTGCCTTGAATCGTCCCTTTCCGATTTCGATCAGATAACTCGAAAGATCAATCAACGGCGCGCGGTCGGCCAAATCTCCGAATCGGAGCGCCTCTTGCCGAAAGCTCGAACCGGCGAGGTCAAACTGGCTTCGGAATGAAAAGTCCTTTTTTGTGACGTTTATATTTATCGTGCCCTGTCCGGCAAGATCCGTGGCCGGATTTCTTTCTGGGGCGGAATCGGTTGGAAAAGTCAAAATCTCGTTTCTGCTTTTTAGGTTTAGCGAAACATTAGGCGTGAACTCGGTTGTGAAGGCATTGGAGTTTTCGTCCGGCATCTGCTGTCCATCATCAATCGCGGCGGCAACCACGAGCGTTTCCTGCGATACGAGTGTCCATGCTCCGTTCGCATCCACCAGATAAAGCGAGACATCGTGTGACCCCGCGTCGATCGGAAAACGATTCGCGTCGTATCTGACGGTTTCGTCTTCGACCGCGACAAACGCCGTAACATCCATGCTTCCGATCATCAGGGCCACTCGTCCGTCCTGAGGTGCGATCGCTCTGCTGAGCTTGAGCGATATCGCTTCTTTCGGCGCGACTTCGGTTTTTTCAAGCGCGGCCGCGAGTTCATCCATTGAAACGGGAGCGGCGGCGACTGCGGTCGCGATGCAACCTAGAGCCAGAAGAATTGCGTTTAGAAGATGTTTCCGTTTCATGGTCTTTGCTCCGGGAAATAAAATAACGACGGGGACCAACGATTCGCGGGTCCCCGTCATCGCGGGAGATTCCTTAGAAGCTGCAAGTCGCTTTGTAGGAACTGAAGAAGTTGGGAACGAGGGGATTTAAGTCCTGCGATTCCTTTTCGATATTGAAACCGGTTACTTCAAAAGAGCTGTTGTTCGTAACTCGGAGCGACCAGTTGCCGGATTGTGCGGCTTCGGATGCGCTGATGTTATAGCTGAAGTTGAGTTTCGGGCTCTTGTTTGAATGTATCGAATAGTAGTTTCCGGATTTCGCGACCGAACCATTTGGTCTTCGGAGTTCGACCCTGAGAATGTTGTAGGTGGGCAGGATGTTTACGGCATGCCATTTCGCCTTCAATCTGAGCATGCCAGGTAACTTGGCGATTCCGTAAATCTTGCGTGTTTGCGTGTTGCCTTTTGTGAGCGTCAGGGTTGTCCCTTCCATGTCGAGATTGACGGTATCCGGACAATTCGGCGTGTAATAGGTTTTGAAGTTTGGTACGAGAGGATTGATGTCGCCTCCTTTCTCGATGTCAAAGCCCATGGTTTCGAACGCGCTGTTGTTTGTAACGCGGAGTTTCCACGCCCCGGATTTGCTGGCTTCGGTTTGGCTGACGGGGATTGTGAAATCGCATTTGGGCGATTTGTTTGAGTGCATCGAATAGCAGTTGGTTGATTTGAGAATTGTCGAGCCGTGCATGAGTTGTACCTTTAGAACGTTGTACGTCGGAAGCACATTGACGGCATGCCATTTGAGCTTTAAACGAATCGACCCAGGTATTCCGGCCGGGATTCCATAGAGATTTCTATCGATCGTGTTTCCTTTGGGAATGCTTGCGGTATCGCCCTGCATATTGAGATTGATGGTGTCCGCGAACACGCTGAGCGTGCCAATCGCGAGAATCGTGACGATCAATCCGAGTCTTGCCAAAAGATTTGTTCCAAACGGTTTCGAATTAGTGTTAAGCATTTTTGTTGTTTCTCCTCATCTAGAATTTTATTGCGGCCGTCGTGCGACGAGCCTTTGCCTTTCATACTCAACTGCAAAGACAACGGGAAACGTGTCGCGGAAATTTTCAAATGACCGGTTCTTCAGTCTGATTTGGAGAGAAAGGCGGGCTGTGGATGACGGGAAGCGGAAAGCGAATACCCGCAAAGTAGGTCTAATCACACTGCTTTTGTGAAGAAGCGAAAACGCGATAAAAGCAAAGGAGACTATCGACCGCATGATTTGGGGACGGAGGCTCCTATTGAGATCGGGATCTGAGTCGACTCTAAAAAGTCTTTATAGAAGGAAAAAGGGCGGTTTTTTGGGGCATGACGGTTTAATAGGCAGAAAGACCCCTGCCGGCTTGGCCGGCAGGTGAATCAGGTCAGAAGCTAGTCGCGGCAACCTATGACGCCTTCCGGCCCCCCTGCCGGCTTGTCCGGCAGGAGGCAAAGGTCCCTGGCTACGGCCGTTAAATGCTTGGTGTGTTGAGGTTTATTGATTTTCTGGAAGGGGCTGACCTTATTCACCTGCCGCACAAGGCGGCAGGGGCCTCCGGATGTATCAATGTGGTTTGGACTAGCAGCTGACCTCATTCACCTGCCACACAAGGTGGCAGGGGGCTTGCCTGGTTTCCCTGAGGATCGATTTGCCGGTCGATTTTTTCATTGAATCGACTTTTTAGAGGGGATTCTACTCTTGGCACTTGGAACTTGGAACTTGGAACTTGGAACTCTTCCGGAATACCTCGGAACCTTTCCCGCATCGACGAACCCCCGTTTCATCGTTGCTTGTACGGCTCCGAGGCTATCCTTCCAGCGGCTATGTTGCTAGCCTTTCTTCTTGCCAAAGATCAGGCCCAGTGCGAACCATACAAAGGCAAACGCGCCGATTGCGAAAACCGTGTCGCCCAACACTCGAAGCCAGCGCAAAGTTGACATCAGTTCGGTTTGCATGAATTCGGCGCTTCTTGCCGACCAGTAACCGTTTGTTACCGATTCGACCGTCTGAAGCAATCCGATCGGAAGCAGACTGAGGATCATCATCATAAACAGACCGGCGTTTATCGCCCAGAATGAGAATGAGATCAGCTTTTCGTTCCAGATCGATTCCGCGTCACGCGCCCTCAAGCAGAAGAGCGTAAGCGCCAAACCAAGCGTTCCGTAAACCCCGTAAAGGGCACCGTGGGCGTGAACAGCGGTCGTGTTCAATCCCTGCATGTAGTAGAGCGCGATCGGCGGGTTGATCATGAAGCCGAAGATTCCCGCGCCGACAAGGTTCCAAAACGCGACGGCGATAAAGAAGTAGATCACCCACTTGTATTGTCCGAGCCAATCCCTCGCACGGCTGCGGTGGATATTCTCCCAAGCTTCGAATCCAACCAATGTTAGCGGCACGATCTCAAGCGCGCTGAATACCGAACCAAACGCCAAGGCGATCGTCGGTGTACCGGCGAAATAGAGATGGTGAAGCGTACCGATGATGCCGCCGCTGAGATAAATCGCGCCGGAGATCAGCGATGCGCGCGCCGCCGATGCGGTGTTGATTACGCCGAGTTTCGCAAAAAGGAAAGCGATTACAACCGTTGCGAAAACCTCGAAGAAGCCTTCAACCCAAAGATGCACGACCCACCAGCGCCAATATTCGACTACCGTGATATGCGATTTCATTCCCCAGAAAAGTCCGGGCGCATAAAACAGCGCGATGCCTGCGGTAGAGAAAATATAGAGCAGCAAGAGCGATTTCGGTCCCTCGCTTTTCTTCAGCGGTGGAATCGCCGTCCGCAGAATCAGGAACAGCCATAGCAGAAGGCCGACGAACAATGCGGCCTGCCAAACCCTTCCAAGATCAACGTATTCATAACCCTGGTGGCCAAACCAGAACCAAAGGTCTCCGCTGAACTTGTGCATCACGCTTAGCCATTGACCGGCCATCGATCCGAGAACTACGAGCAGCAGCGCACCAAAAAGCGCGTCAACACCAAGTTTCTGATACTTGGGTTCGTATCCGCAGATTATCGGTCCGATAAATAGTCCGGCCGCGAGCCATGCCGTAGCGATCCAGAAGATGCCGAGTTGCACGTGCCAGGTTCTGGTAACGACATACGGAAGAATATCGGCGAGCGGTATTCCATAAAATCCCATACCCTCGACGCCGTAGTGCGCGGTAATAACACCGAGTATGATCTGCAGGAGGAACAGAAGCGTCACGATCAAGAAGTATTTCGTGGTTGCCTTTTGCGAAGGAGTCGGCTGGAAACCGATCAGCGGATCACTGTTTGGAGCGTCGTCGGTCGGTGTTTCCTGTCTCAAGCCGGCAAAATACCAAACCATCATTCCGATTCCCGCGATCAGAGCGATCACGCTGACGCCGGTCCAGACTATCGTGTCCGCGGTCGGTACGTTGTCAACCATCGGTTCGGCGGGGAAGTTGCTGGTATAGGAAATGGCCTTGCCGGGTCTGTCCGCGGCCGAGGCCCAGGCGGTCCAGAAAAAGAATGTGTTTAACTTCCTTAGCCTCTCGGGATCCGACTGCGCGCCTTTCTGAATAGCGTAATCGGCGTTACCGTCCGTAAACGTCTTCGAATTCTTGGCGAGAATTTCGCGAAACGCCTCCATTCGAATCGGATCGACGGTCAGGACGCCGCTCGATGCGTCGTATGTGTTAGTTCGAAGCATCGTTTTCAGACGGCTCTTTATCACCGCCTGCTTTTCAGCATCGAGTTTTTCAAAGGTCGCGGAAAATTCCTTTTCTGCCAGCTTATCGGCGATAAACATCGCCTCGTGATGCAGATAATCCGCCGTCCAGTCGGGCG
>JAWKHN010000027.1:0-9380 GCA_041394795.1 Pyrinomonadaceae bacterium
GGAAATAGACCTGTCCAACCGTTCCCACGTTCCCGCCGACAAACTGATGGCGCCCATTCGGATCCAAGAGTGAAGGCAAGATATTATGGAGATCAGCAATTACGGGCTCCAATCCGAGTCCGTTGGAAAGTGTCGCCGGCGTGTAGCGGTCGTAACGCATTCCCAGATTTAGCGAGACCCCCCGAGCAACTTTCCACTGATCGGAAAAATAGAAGCCCAAAGCATCATACTCCCAAAGGTCGCGAGTCACCGCACCTGGAACAAAGCCGGAATCCAATGATTCGACGTTGAATGCTTGCGAGCCCGAAGAAATTATTCCACCAAGCAAAGCTAGCAAGGAATTTGCCGTGCCCCTTTGAGTGGTTGGCACTCCCCCAGGGAACAGATTGTCATCGTCAAATTGATCATCCGAAATCTGTGGCGTGTTTAGGTTTATTCCGATGTTATATGTCGGATTGATGTTAAATCCAGTAAACGAGTTGATGCGAACAGCCTGAAACTGGGCACCAAACCGCAAAGCGTGATCCCCTCTAACATAAGTTAATGCATCATTGATATTGTACGTATCAGTAATACGTCCTTGATCATCGAACGTAACTTCAGGATTGGTAATCAAAGGAACATTAACGATCTGCGCGGGAAGAGCCGCATTTGTGAATAGAGGCTCACCGAAAGCAAACCCTCCGCGCAACTCATTTGACCAGTTCGAAGACGGAGCCCAGTTCCAAGCCAACGACATAAACGGATTCACAGAAGGCTGCGTGGTCACCGGCACAATATTAAAAGAATTGTCTATGTCTGCCCTGAGATTGCTTTCCTTTACAAATCGGAAAACCCCATTCACCGTGCTCGTCGAATTTAGGAGGTAATCAATACGCCCAACATAACTCGTTCTCTCAGAGTCAGCACGCTGAATAAGCGAATAGCCAGTCGTGTTCCGCAAATCGCCAGCACCGGTTGAGTTCCCTGCCGGCAATTGAGAAAGGAATCTGGACTGTACGATTGGATTTATGCTTGTAATTCCGGTTCCAAAAATCGGGTCCAAAATGTTCACTGATATAATTTGTCCGGCAACAACGCCATGACCGGCGTCGTCAGCTGCAGCAGTATAAGTGAATAGACCTTGACTTGCAGCGCTAGTGAGCACGGTATTTATTTGCAGAGTCGAAGGTTGCCGATCGATAAGCTTTTCGTATGAACCGAAAAAGAACAGTTTGTCTCTGATAATGCGCCCAGTCGCTGACCCGCCAAACTGGTTCCGATTTCGAAAACCTATCTCGCGGTTGTCAACGTTAGCGAAGAAAGAATTGGCGCCAAACTTCGAATTCCTGTTCAGTACGAACATTCTGAAATTGAAATCGTTGCCACCGCGCCGTGTCGTAAATTGGACTTGCGAACCACCGAAGCCATCGTCTGCACCCGCCTGGGAAGTTACCGCAAACGCTTCAACTTCATCGACACTTGGTCTCGCTGGAGAAAAATCGGTGGCATTCGATCGGATAAAATTGTCTTGGACGTTGATGCCATCGATTGTGGTGTTCGTAGCCGATGTGCGAACACCGTTGATAACCGTGTTCTGACTCGGGTTCGAAGACGCGCCGGGTTGAAGGACGATAAAACCAAGCGGGTTGCGACCAAGACTTGGAAGGTCGTCAAGTTGTTTTCTCGAAATATTTGCGTTTATTTCCGAGTCAACGGCGTTAATGGTATCGGCACCCGCCGTAACATTTACGACTTCCGAAACCTCACCGACTTCCAGCATTACCGGAAGCGAATAATCAGCACCAACCTCAATTACCACATCGTTTGCGGTGTAGGTCTTGAAGCCTGACATGGTTACCGTAACCGTATATGCACCGAACTGCAGGTTAGGAACCTTGAAGTTGCCTGACGAATCCGTAACGGTCGAAACCTCACGATTCGTCTTGTTGTCTTTGATCGTAACGGTCGCACCGGGAATGAGCCCGTCGGGCCCCGATACCGTACCAACAAGGCTGCTGGTGGTGATCTGTGCCAATGCTACCGCGGAAAAGAGCAGCCCGATCGCAAAAAGCGAAAAGGCCGATCTGATCTTGTGTGCCAACATAGATTTATCTCCCTTCGAAAATTGAATTGTAAGAAATCAATACCGGATTGCTTGATCCTGCAAAGATCTCAAAAGCGATATGAGGAGTGCTAAGGCAAAATTTATACCGTTTTAATCTAAGTTGTTAAATTGTTTATTTTCCACAGTTTAGGAGAAACGAGAAAAAGTCCTAAAATGGGCTTTATTCATTCAAATGGATGAAACGACGAAATTCGTGGATTTAAAATGCGGACGCACACTGGATTCAATTCACGCTCGGGCAACGTCACGATTGAGGCTCAAATTGCCTTCTTCAGAGCGAAGCTCCCAACGCACGCAAAACCAACTTGGAACCTGGAATTTTTGAGTCCACTCTAAGAAGTGGTTTCAAAGATAAAATCGACTCGCCAATTGATCCTTTGAGAAACCAGGCAAGACCCCTGCCACCTTGTGCGGCAGGTGAATAAGGTCAGCCCCTTCCAGAAAAACAATAAACCTTGACACACCAAGCATTTAACGGCCGAAGCTAAGGACCTTTGCCTCCTGCCGTACAAGCCGGCAGGGGTCTTTCTTCCAATCGAATCATCTAGCCCTTGATTGTGAACTTTTTTCCTTCAATATCCACTTTCTAGAGTGGACTCAATTATTGGAATTTGGAACTCACCCGGGAAGAACTCAAAACTCAAAACTCGAAACTCATAACCCAATACGCTATTTCCCGTCTCCGGCCCCCGAAGCCTTTGGTCTGATATCGTAGCTTTTGATCTTTGAATTGAGCGTGGTCGCGTTTAGTCCCAAAAGACGGGCGGCCCTTGATTGATGTCCCGAGGTTTGCTCCAAAGCCCTCTGAATCAGATCGATTTCAAACTTTTTGACCTCGTCGTAAAACGTGATTCCCTGAGCCAAATCGATATCGCCCGAGGCCCCTGAGCTGTCGCGGATCATTTCCCGAGCGAGCTCCGGATCCAGAACTTCCGGACGCAAGCACTCCTTTGTAAGTTCGTCGGTCGGCGCGATTACAACCGCGCGCTCGATTATGTTTTCAAGCTCGCGAACATTTCCCGGGTAGTAGTAATTTTCCAAAAGCGAGAGCACTTCGGGTGTTAGAGACTCCGAGATCGTGCGAACGTTCTCTTCGTTGTACTTGCGTATGAAATGCTGCGCGAGGGGTAGGATGTCTTCCTTTCTTTCCCGAAGCGAGGGCAGTTCGATCGGAACAACGGAGAGACGGTAATAGAGATCTTCCCTGAACGTGCCGTTCTTTACAGCTTCCTTCAAATCGACGTTGGTTGCGGCGATAATCCGCACATCTACCGAAACCGGTTTGGTCTCGCCCAACGGCGTAAACTCTCGTTCCTGAATTACCCTCAACAGCCTCACCTGAATTTCAGGTCGCAAATCCCCGATTTCATCGAGAAAAATCGAACCGCTGTCGGCAACCTCGAACAAGCCCTTTTTCGCCGAAACAGCCCCCGTAAAAGCTCCTTTCGTGTGCCCAAAGAGTTCGCTTTCGAGAAGCTCCGAGGGAATGTTCGAACAATTTACGACCACAAACGGATTATCGGAACGCGTGCTCGATTGATGAATCTGTTTGGCGATTACCTCTTTTCCTGTTCCGCTCTCGCCCGTAATAAGAATCGTCGAACGCGCCGGAGCGATCCTCTCGACGAGCCGAAAAATCTCCTCCATCTTTTCGGACTTGCCAACGACAGATTCGCGGCTTACTGATCTCGCCATCGCCTGCCGTAGCGTTTGGCGTTCTTCCTCTTTCCGTCTTGTTCGAATCCCCTTGGCCACCAAGGCGAGAATCTGTTCGTTCTTAAAGGGCTTTCGAACACAGCCTTTCGCACCCTTCTCCCAAGCCGAAATAGCAGTGTCAAAGGTGGCAAAGGCGGTGATCATCAAAACTACGGCCTCATCATCGATCTTGATGAGTTCCTCCAAAGTCGTTAGACCGCCAATGCCGGGCATCGAGACATCCATCAAAACAACGTCATAGGAATGCGACTGGTACATCTCCAGCGCTTCCTCGCCCTGCTTCGCCAAATCCACCTTGTATCCGGCTCCCGACAATACGGTTTCGAGAACATCACGCATGATCTCCTCGTCATCGCATACCAGTACCGAGCCTTTCTTAGCCATAAATCTCAAAAAAACGATCGATGCCCAATCTCAGGGCCTGCGTTTCACATCGGGCCCAAACAAAAGTCCGATACTTCCAAACGTTGGAATCCGAAACGCTGCGTCAATCATTGTACCTTCATTCCTTCGCCGTCCGCATCAAAACCCGAACGCCAACTATTCCACAATCCCATCGCGTCCGCAAACACCATTCGGTCTATTGCTTGCCCGGTTTCGGACGGAAATTTCGCGCCTTTTCTGCAGCGCACTACATTTAAAGCCGTGTTCTGTTTTATCCTTCAACTATGCTCTATAAATCCGCAGCTGGAATTTACGATAGCTTCATGGCCCCAATGGAACGCGCATTCCTCGATCGCTGGAGATCCGAGGTCGCTTCACTGCTTCCGAACGGAGGCTTGATTTTGGAAGTCGGCGCCGGCACCGGCCTCAATTTCGCGCATTATCCCCGTTGCGAACACGCTGTTGCGAGCGATTATTCGGCAGAGATGCTGGCTCGTGCAAGAGTCAAAAACTCCGCTCCCGATCTCATAAGGGCAAATGCCCAGGCACTCCCTTTTCCCGACGACAAGTTCGACGCGGCATTCGCAACGCTCCTCTTTTGCTCGGTCGCGGATCCGATTGCGGGATTCCGTGAACTCATGCGCGTTGTAAAACCCGGAGGAGCGATTATCTTGCTCGAGCACGTACGCCCCAAAGGCCTACTCGGATATCTTTTTGACGTGTTCAATCTGGCGACGGTTGCATTGATCGATGACCACTTCAACAGACGCACCGCAGACCTCGCAAAAGAAGCCGGAATCAATGTAGAGGAAGTTCGGAGCAAGGCATTTGGCACCGTGAACCTGATCGTTGGGAAATCATGATCCTCGTTAGCCGAGATCAAATATGGTTGCCGGATCCGGTTCCCCTAACCCTAGAAGCGCGCTTTCGTGTAAAATGTCTCAAGCGGGTCAACTCTTAACGATTTCACCGCGCCCTTGTTTAAAGCGCGCTCAGTTGGCGCAGATCGGCTCTCACGCCCGTTGCTGTCCGTCCTGCAAATGACAATCAGCGAGTCAAACATTTTTCGGACTTTCAACGTAGAATGACTGTTTGCCGATCGAAATCCATGCGAGCGGAAACCCATTAATTATGTCTAGAACAGCAAAAACTATCCTTATAGTCGGCGGCATTTTTGTCGCGATCCTAATGGTCGCCGTTATCGGCATTATCCTCATCGCCGATTCCCTTAAGGGCGGCAGCATCTCCGACAACAGCGTGTTGGTGCTTCGAATCGAAGGATCGATTCCGGACCATTCTCCACGCGATCCGGCGGCGGCACTATTCGGAATCCGGCGTCCGGCCTCCTTCACCGATCTGATCACAAACATCAGAAAGGCAAAGGCGGACAAACGAATCGGGGCCGTGCTTTTGGATATCAGCATGTCCGATTTTGGTTGGGGAAAGGCGGATGAACTTCGAGAAGCGATCAAGGATCTGCGCGCCTCCGGCAAACCCGTATTTGCGTTTACCGAACTCGGCATGAACAAAGAGTACTACGTCGCTTCGGCCGCCGAGAAAATTTACATGCCTCCGACAGGGGATCTATATGTAAACGGATTCGCCGCCAATGCGATGTTCTATCGCGGAAGCCTCGACAAGCTTGGCGTTGTGCCGGAAGTAATCCAAATCGGAAAATACAAGAACGCGCCCGATCAATACACCCGCAAGGACATGTCCGAAGGACAGCGCGAGGTGATCAACGCCATTCTCGATCATCTTTATGGCCGCCTCGTTAGCACCGTCGCGAGCGAACGAAAAATCAATGAGGAGAAGGTCAAGGAACTTATCGACAACGCTCCTTACCGCGCGACAAAAGCAACGGAATTAAAACTCATCGACGGAGCGAAATATCGTGACGAGGTTTACGACGAACTCAAGAAGCGCCTTGGCTACAAGGCCGATGACGACCTCCGCACCGTCGATTCAAACCAATACACAGAGATTCCCGCCTCATCGCTTGATCTGAACAACGGCGCTAGGATGGCCGTGATCTATGCTTCGGGTGCGATCACTAGCGGCGGTTCTTCAAACAGCCCGTTTGGCGGGCAAACAACGGGTTCGGATACGATCGTCGATGCGGTCGAGGAAGCCGCCAAGGACGACACGATCAAGGCGATCGTGCTCAGGGTCGATAGTCCGGGCGGTTCCGCACTGGCATCGGACATCATGTGGCATGCGATCGAAAAGGCGAAAACCAAAAAACCGGTCGTCGTATCGATGGGAGATTACGCCGCTTCCGGAGGTTATTACATTTCCTGCAACGCCAACAAAATTGTTGCCGAGCCTTCAGTACTGACGGGTTCGATCGGAGTATTTCTCGGAAAGCCAAACATAAAGGGTCTTTATGACTGGCTCGGTGTTTCGAATGAATACGTGATGCGCGGCAAAAACGCGGGTCTTTTCAGGGAAACCGAAAATTGGTCCGATGAGGAACGCGCCAAGTTTCAGGAACAGGCGGACGGAATCTATTACACCGACTTCGTACCTAAGGTCGCAAAGGGTCGCAAACTTGACGCCGAAAGGGTAAACGAACTCGGGCAGGGGCGAGTTTGGACGGGAACGCAGGCAAAGGAACGTGGCCTCGTCGATGAAATCGGCGGCTTGGAAAAGGCGATTGAGGTGGCACGCGATCTGGCGAAACTTCCAAAAACGGAGCAGATCACGCGCGTCGCGCTTCCGCGTTCACCGGGTCTTTTCGAGGAACTCTTCGGCGGCGGCGCTTCGGCACAGGAAAAACGGGAGCAGGAAGCTCGAATCGCATTGGCGAAATCGTTGCCAAAGGAAATGCGCGAAGCCTTCAGAGTTGCCGAGATGTTCGAAAAAATGGGCCGCGGCGAGGCAATGCTGATGATGCCGTTTGAGGTGGAAATCCGGTAAATTACTCTCAGCGCGGAGCTTTGCTCTGCGGAAAGCGCGCTAACCCTCGGGAAATTGGACGGCTTGCCGTCCAATTTCATTTTACGCCGACGTTTCTCTGCGGAACGGTCGCGTTCGCGGTTCTTTTAGAGCGCTTCCATTTCTTAGTTGCTCTAACTCGAGGCCGTTCGCGCTTCGCGCTCGTTGCAGGCGGGACGCCTGCCAACACACTCGCATCCCAAACTTAATTTGAGCCTTTTTATTCGATTCCTCCGCGTATTGAACAAAGGGAAATTTTGCCGTGCTTCCGTGATCGAAGTGCCGACACTTTTTCTCGTTTCAATACGGGATGGGTTTTATGAAGAGAGCAATATTCGTTTTGTTTGTGTCGGTACTTGCATGTCCGGCGCTGGTTTTCGCGGATCTTACCGTGAAGCAGAAGGTTACCGTCAGCGGGCAGGGCAGCGAAACGACCCGCATGATCAAAGGATCTCGCGAGAGGAGCGAGTCCAAAATCGTCATGGAGATTAAGGAAGGCGATCCGGATATTTCTTCCTTTATGCCGAATGTCGCAAAGATAATTCAATGCGACGAGAAAAAGCGCGTTTACTTAAACGACAAGCAAAAGCTCTACTTCGACGAACCACTCGAATCCGAAGTCGAAACTGCTAAACCCGCCGCTACGCGCACAAAAACCCGAAAGGGCGGGACGGTCGTAGTAACGATCGGCGTCAAGGATACCGGCGAACGCAAGGAGATGTTTGGCCTTACCGCAAGACATCTGATCGTCACCCAAACGCTCGACGCTTCAGCCGATTCGTGTATCCAAAAGGAATTTGCAAAAACGGTAACCGACGGCTGGTACGCCGATTTTTCCGCCGATTTTATCTGTCCGATCGACGAACCCGAGATGCCGCCCGCAAAACCGGATTGTCTTGATCGGATGATCGTAAAACGCACCGGCGGCACGCGTACCGGTTTCCTTCTCCTCGGCGAGATGAGTTCCTATAACGCCGCAAACAAGGTTGTAATGACCGTCACTACGGAAACCACCGAGATCTCACGAAAATCGCTTCTCGCATCGCTCTTCATGCCAGGTGACGATTATCAAAGGGCCGATAAACTCGACGATCTCTACGCCATTCAGATGCCGACGATTGATTCGCTTTCTGCCGGAGGCTTTCCCGGCGTCGGCGGCGACAAAGCGGCGAACAAGAAGTGGGTTGGCGTCGATTTCTTTAGTGGCCAATACTCAAAAGTCGATCAAAACGAGATTCGAAACAAACTCACTGAAGCGCTCAATGCAAAGGGCTTTGCGGCGAGCGTCGTCGTCAACGCGAATGATATCGCCAACGGCAGATTCGATTATGTTCTGGGAGTCGAGATAGTCTCCGCGAAACAGTCCAAAGCCGGCAAAATCGGCGGACTCTTTGGGAAGGTTACGGGAACACAGGATGGCGCCAAACTCGGTGATTCGGAAGTCGAGGTAGTCGTGACCGTGTTTCAAAAGGACGGCAAGACGGCGGTTGAGAAATTCTCGGCAGAACAGAAGATGGCGGGATCGACGTCCGATGTCGCGTGGGCGGCGATTGAGGGGCTTTTGGAAAAGATCGCCTCGAAAATGAAATAGGGAGGCGAAGGCGATGATTTCAAGATGTATGTGTGTTCCGGATTTTCTTTCTCGACTCCCGCTTTTGAAAATCGTCGCCTTGGCAGTTGTTCTCACTGCCCTTCCCTGCGGACCGGCGTTTTCACAACGTCGGCCCGCTCCGAAACCGCCAACGGCAAAACCGAAGATCGCGGAACCCGACGTTCAAACAACCAAGATCGAAATCGACGATCCCCTAAACGATTATGTCGAAAAGGGCCTTCCGGAAAGCAGCGCGATCAATCTCGTGTTTCCGGACAAGGCCGTTGTCGAAGCAGCGAAAAAAATCGAGGCCTTTGACGATGAGTCGCTCCCGACGCTGCTTGCCGCGATAAGAGCCTCTGGCTTTGCGCTGATGAACCGCGACCGAAAGATAATTTCGCTTCCCGAGAAAGCCCGAAGCCAGGGTCTCGCGTTTTACGACTTCGAAACAGTCGGGATGCTAAAGCTTTCCCGTCGCGGAATTGTCACGACTCTCAACGACTGGATGGGACTCGCGACAAAAGACAACGAAGTCCTTCAGAGGGATGTCGTCACGAAATTGCTGCTTGATGATCTGCGCGCGAACTACAATAGCAAGGTTCCTCAGCTCCGGTTTTGGGCGCGTTTGATCGTAGAACTGGGCCG
>JAWKHN010000028.1:0-7689 GCA_041394795.1 Pyrinomonadaceae bacterium
GAAGTGATCTTAAACTCCTCCCAGGTATTTCCGCCGTCTGATGTTCTATAAACCGCGCGCCTGTCAAAATTCGAACTCGAAGGCAATACGACCTTCAGAAATCCGTTCCACTCATCGATCATGTCGAGCGAAACCGTTTCGGGCGAGACTTCGGCGCGAGCCATTGACGGGAGGATCAACATGCTCTCTGTCCAGGTCACGCCTCCGTCTTCCGTCTTCAGAAGCATCAACCTATCGAGATCCGATTCGTTCGCGACGATCCAGCCGAGATGACCTTCGAGGAACTTCACATCGACGATCGATCTGCCGTGAAATGACGAGAAGGAAACCTCACGCCAGCTCTCTCCATCGTCGTCGGTTCGGAACAAGGTATCGCTCGTCCAGGCGAGACCGGAACCGCGTGTCAAAACCTCGATCCCTTTTATCTGCGCGCTTCTTAAGGCCGGCATTGGCTCGCGAGGTCTCTCCGGCGAAACGAATATTGCCAGACGCGAGAACGGGTTTTCAGGATTCCCTTGCGAAAAGATTGGGGAAGCTGCCACGAGGCAGATTATCAGGGCGAGAAACGAACAGTTCTTCCGAATCGAATAGGAAAGCCAAACTTCTTTTTCCATAAGCCAAAGCGAATACTTGGGTTAACGGTTTGAGTGTACTCCAATTGGGCCGAAAAGGGTAAGAAGTTTCGAGTTTCGAGTTGTTCGGATTGTGGCCGCCGATTGGTCATTTTTCGGAGTGGCGATTTGGCTGAAACGCCCGATTATTCGGTTTGATTGAGAATCAATTCCGGTGCCGCCTAAGTTGGTTGAGGGTATTTCATGAAATGGGGTGATCTTTGGGACGGCACTTTCGACAGGCGGATGTTTTGCTGCCTTCCGAGATTTTCTTGAAACGAAGAACGCGCGCTATTCGATCTTTTCGAAAGCGCGCGTTTTTGATCAATATGCGTCCTTGGCGGGGAGTTCCATCCATCTTTCGGGATGCACCAGTTCGTGGAAACCGTATTGTTCGTAGAGTTTGTGGGCGTCGAAAGTGGCCAGAATCCAGCGTCTGAGATTCTGAAGTTCGGGATGCGCGAGGATCGTCTCCATCAACCATTTTCCGAGACCATGTCCCTGAAACTCGGGAAGGACAAATACATCTCCCACGTAGGCAAACGTGGACCGGTCTGAAACGACCCTCGCAAATCCAATTTGCTTATCGGCAGAATAGACGCCAAAACAAAGCGAATTTTTGATCGCGATTTCAGTCTGCTCGCCGGTTCTGTTCTTCGCCCAATACGAGTCGTTGTTTAGAAAATTCTGTATGACCGAAAGTTGGAGTCGCGAACGGTCAGTTGAGATTTCGAGAGCCCCCAAGCCGGGGAGTTGTTTTGTTGTTGTAAATGACATTGTTCAATACAGAGTTCCAAGTTCCGTCCGAGCAGAGTTCCAAGTTCCAAGTTCCAAGTTCCAAGTCGCTTATTTTGAGAGTTTCTGTTTCCAAACTCAAGAAAGTCGATTTCACAGATAACTCGCTAGTTTAGCGGAGCTCAATCAAGCCATGGAAGGGCGGAAAAACGCAAGCCAGTCGCAAGCGGAGCGCCACGTCTGGTCAGGGTGCGGCAATGGCTTTACGCGTTGAAGGGGCGAATTGCCACGTTTCACGAAGATTTGTTAAGGCCCTTCGGGCTTCGATAGCAGTACTTGCGATTCTTTCCGCCCCGCTGGGGCCTTGTTTCCTTTTGCAATCCAAACCAGAGGCGGCGCTCCGCTTGCCACTGGCTACTTTATTTCCGCCCCGTTCGGGGCTTGTTGAGCGTTACAATCGGTCGCGGTTCCATCTCCACCAAGAGGAAACTTGGAACTTCTGGAACTTGGAACTTGGAACTCTGCCCGGACGGAACTTGGAACTCTTCTTAACCCCGCACCCTTCGCAAAAAGCCCTTCGCTTCGGAGGGGTGCTTGAATCGAAATACCGGTTTCGAATTCGAGAACTCGGTTAGCTGCGATTCTATTTTTTTGTTCTTCGTCGCTTTGAACGTAAGTATGTAGTGGAGAAACTCGAGATCCAATCTTTCGGGGCAGCCTTCGGTCATGTCCGGTCGTGATCTTCCGTAATATCGCACAACTCTTTTCAGCGCACGCCAAAGCGCACGCGGAGTTGAGTAGTCCAGCCAAACAACCGAATCCGCAAACTTTAATCGCAGGTCGAGCGTGCCTCCGAAATTACCGTCCATCACCCAGCTCTCTCCGGTGCAAAGCTCGGCGACTTTTTCTCTCCACAACGCTTTGTCGGATTCAACCCAACCCGGGCTCCAGTGATGCTGGTCAAGATGGATCAAAGGCAGACCGGTTCGCGCCGACAACTCTTTGGCCAGAGTCGATTTCCCGGCACCGCAAATGCCAATCACAAGTATCCGTTTGCCAATCGTTTTCATCCCGCGAACAACAGACCGATAAAAATCGGGGCGCCCGGGGGATACCCAAACGCCCGCAATGAACAAATTGTTTTAAAGACGCTCCACGCCCCAAAAACAATTTCCGAATTCTCACAAAGCACCAAACTCGAACCTGTTCAAGAAGAGATCTGATAAAAACTCGCCCTGCCAAGATATCGCGCCGAAGAATCGAGATCTTCTTCAATCCTTAGGAGTTGGTTGTATTTCGCGATTCTGTCGGAACGCGAAAGCGAACCCGTTTTGATCTGCCCCGCGTTCGTCGCCACAGCAAGATCGGCGATAAACGGATCTTCTGTTTCACCCGAACGGTGCGAGATAACGCAAGACATGTTGTATTTCTTTGCGAGCTCAATCGTATCGAGCGTTTCGGTAAGCGTTCCGATTTGGTTCACCTTGATCAGGATTGAATTCGCCGCATCGAGTTCGATGCCCTTTTGCAGGAACTTCACGTTGGTTACAAAAAGATCGTCTCCGACAAGCTGTACGCGGTCGCCGATTCGGCTGTTGAGATTGATCCAACCGTCCCAATCGCTTTCGGCCATTCCGTCCTCGATCGAAATGATCGGATATTTGTCGCACCATTCCGCCCAGAATTCGGCCATCTCCTCGCTTGTGAGTTCCCTGCCGTCTGACTTCTTGAACACGTATTTCCCATCGACATAAAATTCGCTGGTCGCCGGATCCAAAGCCAGGAGAATATCGGAACCCGCGGTATATCCCGCGTTTCCGATCGCTTCGAGAATCGTTTCCACGGCCTCTTCGTTTGATTTGAGATTCGGGGCAAAACCGCCTTCATCTCCAACGCCGGTTGAAAGGCCGCGTCCGTGCAAAACTTTTTTCAGACTGTGAAAAATCTCGGCTCCCGCACGCAATGCTTCGCTGAAGTTCTCAAACCCGACGGGCATGATCATGAACTCTTGAAAATCGACGTTGTTGTCCGCATGCGAACCGCCGTTGATGATGTTCATCATCGGAGTTGGAAGCGTTTTGGCATTCGATCCGCCGATATATCTGTAAAGCGGAACCCCAAGATACGAGGAAGCCGCGCGCGCCGTCGCAAGCGAAACTGCAAGAAGCGCGTTGGCGCCAAGATTGCTCTTGTTTTCCGTGCCATCGACCGCGATCAAGGCCTCGTCAACAACGGTTTGATCAAGCGCATCGAGCCCGCGGAGCTCGTAGGCGATGCGATCGTTGATGTTTGCAACCGCGGTTTTTACACCCTTTCCCAGATAACGGGCCTGATCGCCGTCGCGAAGCTCTACCGCCTCGTTCTCCCCGGTTGAGGCACCGCTCGGAACACACGCCCGACCGGTCTCGCCGCTTTCCAGCATGACTTCCGCTTCGACCGTCGGATTGCCGCGGGAATCAAGAATCTCCCTCGCCCAAATTTCTTCAATAACGCTCATGATAAATTTCCTTTTAAATACGATGCCTTTTGAAAACCCAGCCCGCGACCGGAATCAAAACTCCAACCGCGGGCCAAAACCTATTTCTTCATTATTCTCCGATCGGGCGAGGTAGGCAAGCGAGGGGGACGCCAGTTCCAAGTTCCAAGTTCCAGAAGTTCCAAGTTTCCTCTTGGTAGAGATGGAACCTGGAACTCTACCCGGACAGAACCTGGAACTCCGCCCGGACGGAACTTGGAACTTCTGGAACTTGGAACGTGGAACTCCCTGCTCGGACGGAACGTGGAACTCTGCTCGGACGGAACTTGGGACTCTGCTCGGACGGAACTTGGAATTTTTCCGCCACTTCAATCCCTGCCGTTTCTTACCACTAAGCTCCCGCCGTTTTCGCCATTCTTACTTTCAGAATTCTCCTGCGATCGACTTCTTCGACGGTGAAGGTATGTCCGTTATATTTAACGGTTTCGCCTCCCGATAGCACCTGGCCGGATTCGGCCATTAGGAAACCGGCGATGGTTGTATAGCTTTCTGAGATTGGGAGCGTCATATCCAATTGGCGATTGAGATCCCGAACGGCCAGTCCGCCGTCGAGCAAATAGCTGCCGTCTTTTTGTTCGTGAATCTGTTCGGCTACCTCGTGGTCGTATTCATCGGCAATCTCGCCGACGATTTCTTCCAGCAAGTCCTCAAGAGTGATGATGCCCTCGACTCCGCCATGTTCATCAACCACAAAGCCGAAGTGAAACTTTTCTTTCTGCATCTGCCGCAAAACGTCTTCAAGTCTCGCAGTATCGACAACATAGACGGGTTTCCGGAGCACCTTTTCGATCCTGAAATTTTCAGGAGTCAAAAGGCTGATCATGACGTCCTTGCTGTGCACGACCCCGGCGATGTCGTCCATCGAATCGCGATAAACCGGGAGACGCGAAAATCCGTAGGTCCGGAATGTTTCGGCGATCTCCTCAAGCGGCATCATCACCGATACGGCGACGATCTCAGTACGCGGAATCATCGCCTCGCGGACGGTCGTGTCGGAAAATTCAAACACCTGATTGATGAGCTTTCTTTCTTCTTCGTTCAGATGCCCGCTTTCCTCGGAGATCCTTACGAGCTGCCTGATTTCCTCTTCCGTATAAATCGAGCCGTGCTCGCCGGATGAATGAAGTCCAAACAGCCTGACCGTTTTTAGCCCGGTCCAGTCCAAAAGCCTGATCGGGTAATAAAAAATCTTGTAGAACAGCGACATCGGAAGCGATATCGCCAACGCCACCCGCTCCGACATCTCAAGCGCCATCGTCTTGGGGGCCAATTCTCCAAAAACGATGTGTAAAAACGTGATCAGCGAAAACGACACCGCAAACGAAATCGAATGCGCCAAGGCCTCTGACGTAAGTACGGTGATACCCGTCGAATTCCCCAAAAGCATCAGCAACGGTTCGACCACTTTCACCACCGCCGGCTCGGCGACATAACCAAGACCAAGCGAAAACAATGTGATTCCCAACTGGGTTGCTGAAATATATGCGTTGAGATTGTTAAGAAGACCAAGAAGGCGCGTTGCAGATTTGCCGCCCTCCGAAGCGAGCATCTCGATTCTCGATTTGCGAACCGCTACCAGGGCGAATTCCGATGCGACAAAAAAACCGTTGCCGAGTACGAGCAAAATCACGACGAGGGCGTTAAACGCCATCGTCACCGCATCGGGAAATTCAGTTGCCGAGGAGGTCTGAAAGAGCAGAAACGATAAACTAGGGTCGTCCATTAGAAGACAGTTGCGCGGATTCAGTCCGAACCGCAAACTATTCAGCGGATTCGCTCAAAAATGAGCCCGCCATTGCCGTTGTTTTAATATGCCGCGCGCCCTTTCTTCAAACGGCTGACGCACGGGAAATATCGGCAAGTGCGAAACGTGGAAAATCAATGGTTGAAACCGCGTGCCTCGCCGTGTCTTTATTAAAAAACTTCGCCAATGCAAAAGACGAAGGAAATTGAGGATTTAACTGCGCTTCTCGAAACCCGACTATGGAAACAAAAGCTACCTCAATGATTGGCTAGTATAGCATTATTCAACCGAACTGGTTTGAAATTCTGGTGTTGGAAAAGAAGTCGAATCCGGCTTGTGGTCGCCTTGCCGCTGGCATTTTCAAAATCGCTTCTCGCAAAAGGTTGGTATCAAAAACCCGGCCTTCCCGGGAGTCGGCAAACGAGTGTTTTCGTACCTATAAATCAGGAACCGATCTGTTCAACCGCCTTTAGAATGTCCTCGATTACAGGCAGACAGCTTCCACATCCTAGCCCGGCTCTCGTAAGTTTTCCGACTTCTGTTGTCGAATCGGCGTTGCACTCGCTCATCGCGGTTTGAATATCCTGTTCGGAAACACCAAAGCACGAACAAACCAACGCTTCGTCGCCGTCCCAAAGATCGCTCTTTTGAATCCGATAGTTGCGAATCGTTTGCACGAGTGCTTCGATCACGATTTTGTAGCAATGCTCGCGTGATTCGGGTACTTCGCCCAGAAGTTCCAAGAGTTTTTCGTAGTTTGGGAGGCCGCCCCCGCAGCTTCGCAGGGTTCTGCCCTTCATATACCCGGCGACGGTTTCCGCTGCCGCGACAACATATCCGCAACCCGCGGTTTGAAAACCGATACGGTTGATTCTTGTCGTTGATTCGTCGATCGCGACCTCAAAAGCGACGGCAACACCGCACGAAAAATCACCGCTTATTCCAGAAGAATCCCCATCGAACTCGACGAAATGTTCCGCACTTTCGATGATCGCTGCAATTTTTTCGGGGTATCTGTTCATATTTGGTCGCAAGCCTCGCGAGGCACCTATCGGCAGAATCCTCGTTTTGCATTACCCTGTGTGACCTTGTTCTCAGTGCACCGAGGACTCAACGCGAAACCGCAGGAGACGGGTTTCGCCCGAATTTTGCATCGGTTTCATGTGGCTCCAAAGCACAAAATCGACCGTATGGCATCTTCAAAAAACGCACTCTCGGGCCGGGTTCTCATTCGAAACCTGTTTCTTTTATAATGTACGGCATGAATCTTCGCATCTTCATGATAACTTTCGTTGCCGCAACATTGGTATTTGGCCCAGCCTGCGATCCCGCAAAACCAGTATCGATCGGCGAGGGGCAGGTTTCGACCGACCGCATGCCGCGCACGCGCCTGCCGATGCCGCCTACAAAACCGGTCGAAGAACAAGGCTGGATCCTTTTCGACGGCGGCAAGCGCGAAATGATGAAAGAGCGCCAGGGCAAGGTGCTTGTTCTCGATTTTTGGGCTACCTATTGCCCGCCGTGCCTTGAGGAGATTCCCCACCTGAAAGAACTTAAAAAGAAATATAGCGATCAACTGGAAGTGATCGGACTCCACGTCGGCGGCGAGCAAGACAGGCCGCTGGTGCCGGACTTCAAGAAAAAGCTCGAGATCGACTATCCGATAGCGACTCCCGAAGACGAACTCCTATATCTACTTCTCGGCGACGACGACAGGATTCCGCAAACCCTTGTTTTTGACCGCAAAGGAAAACTCGTCAAGCGATTCGTTTCCTTCGACGACGAGGTCAAAAAGCAGATCGATGAGACTGTTGATAAGACGGTAAACGGGGATTCTTAGTCGAGTTTTTGGTTTTCGCAGTGTTCCAGGTTCCAAGTTCCAGAAGTTCCAAGAGACGGAGGAAGGCCAGGTTCCGGTCGGATGGAGTTCCAAGTTCCGTCAGGACGGAACCTGGAACTCCCCCCGGACGAAACTTGGAACTTCTGAGTCCACTCTTAAAAGTCGATTCAAGGAAAAAATCGTCAAGCAAATTGATCCTCAGGGAAACGAGGCAAGACCCCTG
>JAWKHN010000029.1:0-4016 GCA_041394795.1 Pyrinomonadaceae bacterium
AAATGGGGCGTGGTAGGTGTTAAGTTCCGGTCTTCAGGGCGGGTGCCAAAAGCGATTGTAGATGCCTGGTCCAATCAGTTCGAGAACAATTCAGATTTCAATCCAATAAATTTTCGAATGAAAGATGAAGTACCCGCGATTTCGGAACAAGGCATCTTGAATTTCGAATTTGAGATACCTGAGGATATAGATTACGTATTGGCAACACCAACGGCTCCGAGGCGCTTTGACGGAGGTGTTGGATATCCAAGTCCTCAAGAAATTGTATCTGCGATCGAGAGTTCAGATCCCCCTCATGAAGAGTACATTCGTGAGAACATACGAGCTGGAATCGAGGTCGATTCCCATTCAGAGTTAATTAAGCTGCGTCCGACTTTAGCTCCCTCTAGGCCTAAACAAAGCGAGGATATGACCCGAAAATAACACTATCGGCTCGAAACACCCGATTTAATTGGTTATAAGGTAGTTGCAAGAAACCTTAAAAACCAACGAAAGAGGTGTTTCAAGTGAGCCGATCGATGGGAAAAAGATTAGGGCGGGGCGGTGGCGGAACGCAAGCGAACAACTGCGCGGAGGCTTCGGCGGAAGCAATATGGCGAGCAGTCTTCGTCGGTGATAGATTCGGCCAACATTCACTATGATGTGAGCCGCAAGACTCACGCCCTGAAGCGCCGGCGGGATCGGGGCCGTTCACCATGCAGGTTCAAAAGATCGGTCTCGCCGGCGATCTGAACAGCCGTTTGAACCTGCTCAAGTTCCATGTGCCGTACCATGAGAGCGACCTGCGTGCTGAACATCTCCAACAACGTCTTGACGGGCGAGATGCGTCTTGGCGACATCGGGATCAAGCGGGGCGACGAAGTTTTGCTTAACGCTCTCGTGACGGAAAGTGGGCTGGATGCTACCACAATCGGAGACTCACGCAGGGTGGTTTTTGAGGAAACCCTCCTCGAAGTGAAGGAGGCAATGAATTTGTTTGAGGCGGTGCGTCTGTAAGTTACGTTGGCGCGGTTTGGGAGAAGCAATTGCTAGCGATTTGCGATTTGGAAGTGGTCAGAGCGCCCGAGAGACGGGGAATCGGTAGATTGAGACTCAGCAAAGCCCTTGCATTCGATCAAACCCGTTGCGCGCAGGCGAATGGCGACGGGATCACGAGGAATTTGTCGAGAATTGTTGAAATTCACCTATAATCGGTAAACGTTACTTGTCTTAGGTCCAGTCCGTCTCATTTTCAATCAAACTCAAGACAGATTAGTGCGCTCCAACCGTCTCGAGAATCCCTTGTTTACTTTTACTTCGAGGCTTGGTTACCCGAATTTCAATGCTTGTATCCAGTTTCAGAAGAAATGAGAATAATCGATCAAAGGTAAACCCTTTAAGTAGTCCGCTTTTGAGCTTGGAAATGTCTGGCTGTGTTGCGCCAATAAGTTGAGCGGCCTGCCCTTGGGTAAGTGCTCGGTCAGAAATGATCGCGATGATCTTCAACGCAAGCTCGGCTTTTGCTTTGTGTTCCGCTGGATGTTCAAATCCCAAATCTTTGAAAATGTTTCCCGAACCTCTGGTGATTTCCTTGCTCATTTTAATTGTCCTTTGCTATCTTCCAACGCCAGTTTCAATCGGCTCTTAATTAACTCAATGTCCTTCTGCGGCGTTGATATACCGCTTTTTGATTTCTTTTGAAAGCAATGAAGGACGTAGATTTTCTCTTTCAACTTTGCTATGTATACAGCCCTATAAGTATTGCCTTCAAGATTTTCTTTTAATTCGTAAACGCCACTCAGCGCTCTAGCCTTTAATGGCTTCGCAGATTTCGGCATTTCGCCTAACTGCACTTGATAAACCTCAAAACCAAAGGTTTGCAAGACGGAATCAGGGAAGGACTTCAAATCATCTAATGATGACGCAACCCAGTCTATCGGCTTTTCCTTTGGTCTTTCACTCGTAAGTGTTTATATCAAATATACTATATCTTGTAAAGGTAGGAATATAGTATATTTGGTATATTTTCATAGCTTTTGGTGGTGTTGAATCGTTCACTCTGGCCTGGGTGGTGGTAAAGGGGTTGTTCGCTTTGCGCATTGTGGGCGGGAGGAGTTGCGAGTTTTGAGTTTTGAGTTTTGAGTTTTGAGTTTTATTGGTGGTGTTGAATCGTTCACTCTGGCCTGGGTGGTGGTAAAGGGGTTGTTCGCTTTGCTCATTGCAGGCGAGAGGAGTTGCGAGTTTCGAGTTTTGAGTTTTGAGTTTTTTGGTGGTGTTGAATCGTTCACTCTGGCCTGGGTGGTGGTAAAGGGGTTGTTCGCTTCGCTCATTGCAGGCGGGGACTCCTACGCTCCAGTCGCGCTTCGCTTATTGCAGGCGGGGACGCCTGCGCTCCAGTCGCGCTGCGCTTGTGTGCAGGGACGCCGGCTTGCTGGTTTGGCGAGCGGGCGTCCCCTTTTTTTGGGTGGGTGTTTATTGTTTTAGGTCGAATCGGTCGAGGTTCATTACCTTGTTCCAGGCCTTGATGAAGTCGTGGAGGAATTTCATCTTGGCGTCGTCTGCTGCGTAGACTTCCGAGACGGCTCGGAGTTCGGAGCTTGAGCCGAATGCCAGGTCAACGGGGGTCGCTTTCCATTTTAGTTCGTTTGTCTTGCGATCCCTTCCTTCGTAGATCCCTTCGGTCGAGGATTTCGACCATTTTGTGGACATATCGAGGAGGTTGACGAAGAAGTCGTTTGTCAGCGTGCCGGGTCTTTTTGTAAAGACGCCGTATTCAGAGCCTCCGGTGTTGGCGCCGAGCGAGCGCATTCCGCCGATCAGCACCGTCATTTCGGGCACTGTCAGATCCAGAAGGCTTGCCTTATCCACGAGCATTTCCGCGGGCGACATTCGGTTTCCGGATTTGTAGAAATTTCGGAAGCCGTCGGCCATCGGTTCGAGAAGTGCGAACGAGGTTGCGTCCGTCTGCTCCTGGGTCGCGTCGGCGCGGCCGGGCGTGAACGGAACCGTCATGTCGTGGCCCGCGTCTTTGGCGGCCTTTTCGATTGCCGCTACGCCCCCTAGGACGATCACGTCAGCCATCGAAACGCGTTTGTTGCCCGTCTGCGCGCCGTTGAATTTCATCTGGATCGCAGAGAGCTTGCTCAAAACCTTGCCGAGTTCCGCCGGATCGTTTGCCGCCCAGTCCTTTTGAGGAGCGAGGCGTATGCGGGCGCCGTTCGCGCCTCCGCGCATGTCCGTATCGCGGTAGGAAGACGCCGAAGCCCATGCGGTCCGCACGAGTTCCTGAACGCTGAGACCCGAGGCGAGGATATCTCCCTTGAGTTTCGCGACATCGTTTGAATCGATCACAGCGAAGTTGAATGCCGGAATCGGATCCTGCCAGATCAGCGTTTCGGAGGGGACTTCCTTGCCGATGTATCTCGCGCGCGGACCCATATCGCGGTGCGTAAGCTTGAACCAAGCCTTTGCAAAAGCGAGTTCGAATTCCTTTGGATTGTCGAGGAATCGTTTTGAGATCTTGGCGTAAGCCGGATCCATTCTGAGCGAGAGATCCGTCGTGAGCATTACCGGCGGGTGTCTTTCGTCGACGCGGTGGGCGTCGGGCACCAGTTCGGCGGCCGCTCCCTTTGCGGGAATCCACTGCGTCGCGCCGGCCGGGCTCTTTGTTTTTTCCCATTCAAAAGCGAAAAGATTCTCAAGATAGTTGAGGCTCCATTTGAAGGGGGTTTTTGTCCACGCGCCTTCGAGACCGCTCGTTACGGTGTCTTCGGCATTGCCCTTGCCGCATTTGTTTTTCCAACCGAGTCCCTGATCTTCAATGCCGGCCGCGGTTGGTTCCGGGCCGACGCAATCGGCGGGATTGTGAGCGCCGTGGTTTTTTCCGAAGGTGTGTCCGCCGGCGATCAACGCCACGGTTTCCTCGTCATTCATTCCCATCCGTCCAAACGTGTCGCGGATGTCTTTCGCCGCCGCGATCGGATCCGGATTTCCGTTCGGACCTTCGGGGTTTACGTAGATCAGTCCCATCTGCACGG
>JAWKHN010000030.1:0-1565 GCA_041394795.1 Pyrinomonadaceae bacterium
CTGGAAAACGGTGGCTGGATCTACCAAAGGAAGGATGGGGTTTTCTTTTTTGAACCGGTATCACAAAAAGGAAGGCTACCATACAGAATTGATCTCTCTACTCCACCGAGAATCAAGAATGCCCGCGTAATTGCCTGGGTGCATACTCATCCTTACCCCGGTTCGGTTCAGGATCTGATAAACAATACAGAGGGAAGTGGAAAGATTTACAACCTTCCTGCGGACACCTTGGCCTCTCCGGAAATGCCGGAAAGGGCAACAGGACCAAGCAAGGCGGACGCACTCAACAGCAAAATCCCACATCTTGTAGTGTTTGAAGCCGCTGATTTTGGCAAGGGTTCAGCGGGGTACATCGTCATCGCAAGCGTTGGACCGGAAAGAGTGGATAACATTGGCTGCCGCAAAAAATGAACAACTCTTACATTTTCTCTCAGCACTAGATTGGTCTGTAAAGGAGAATTAAATGAAAAGTTTCAAAGTAATCGTCTTTTTCATCAGCTTTGCAATCGTATCGGCCCTGGTTACGACAATTCTGATTGTGGATCCTTGGAATATTTCAGGTGACATGATTAAAGGGCCGGAAGAGACCGATACAAAACCTCACGAAATCGGTCGGGAAGAAGCCATAGCGATTGCATCCAAGTTCGTTTCAACGGGCAACTACCTTGATACGGTGGATGCCCATGCAACTGAATTCAAGGATTCCTGGACAGTCAATTTCGTTAGTAAACCCGAATATAGCCATTGGTTTGGCGGCAATTCGAGTGTAGAAGTAATGAAGAAGGACGGTTCGATTGGAAGATTCTATTTCGAGAAATAGCAGTTAGCATTACTTTTCGCTTCGGAGATTTCAGGAGTCAGAATTTGATGTGAGTCAGAATGCGAAACCGATTCCGTGCAGGTCGCGCCTGGTTACCGGATCTGGTCGTTCGTGACGGGGCATCATCTGACGCACCTCGACTCGTCGGGAGCATCAATCGCAATTACCTTTCATGCGGGCGGAGCATAGAGCACGGAACGTACAAGACGGGCTATCTCGTTACGGTGTTTTCGAAATCTGCTTATAGCATTCGTTTGTTGCCGCGACTAGCTTCTGACCTCATTCACCTGCCGGACAAGCCGGCAGGGGTCTTTCAACAATTTCGAGCCGTTGTGCCCGTAGATCATGACCTTCTCTTGCCAAAGCGACTTTCCAGAGTGAACTCTGGCGTTAGATCACAGAACTCAAAACTCAAAACTCGAAACTCGCAACTCCTTAAGCTCTCCCAAAATCATCATTCAGCCTCACGATGTCGTCCTCGCCGAAGTAATCGCCGGTTTGGACTTCGATAAAGACCAATGTCACTTCTTCGGCGTTTTCGACTCGGTGGGCGTCGCCGCATTTTATGTCGATGCTGCCGCCGGCAGACACTAGCTTTTCAACACCGTTTAATGTAACCTTAGCTGTGCCGCGAACCACAAACCAATGCTCGGTACGTCTCGCGTGTTTTTGGTAGCTAAGCCGTTTTCCCGGCAAAACTTCAATTCTTTTTAGTTTGAAATCCGGACCTTCGTCCAGCACAAAG
>JAWKHN010000031.1:0-12413 GCA_041394795.1 Pyrinomonadaceae bacterium
GGCCGTAGCTAGGGACCTTTGCCTCCTGCCGGACAAGCCGGCAGGGGGGCCGGAACGAATCATTTGTCGTCGCTACTAGCTTCTGACCTTATTCACCTGCCGGACAAGCCGGCAGGGGTCTTTCACCTATATCGAACCGTTGCGACTGAAAATGATGCCCTTCACTTTCTAATTCGACTTTTTAGAGTGGACTCAACCCTGGAACTTGGAACTTGGAACTCTTCCGGCTTCCTATCTTCCGCAAATCTCATCGATCGCTTCGCCGTATTTTTCGTCGATCACTCCGCGTTTTATCTTTAACGTCGGTGTCATTTCGCCTTTATCGATCGAAAATTCCCTCGGCAGGAGATAGACTCTCTTGATTCGTTCGTAATCGCTCAGTTCCCTTGTAAACCTGATCGCGTCATCCTGTACGAGTTTTACAACATGCGGATTCTCGCAAAGTTCCTCGCGGCTTCCTTCGGCTTTGAGCCCCGCTTCGTTAATCGCATCTTTTAGCGCGTCCCAGTCGGGAACGATCAGCGCTCCAACCTGTTTTCTTCCGTTTCCAACAACCACCGGCTGCGCGATCAAAGGCGATTGCTTGAGCAGGCTTTCCACCTGGAGCGGCGCTATATACTTGCCGTTGGACAGCTTGAAGAGATCCTTGATCCGATCGGTGATATAGAAATGCCCGTCGCGGTCAACATAACCGACATCGCCGGTGTGATACCAGCCCTCTTCGTCGATCGCTTTCCGTGTTTCCTCTTCCTTACCGAAATAGGCGCGCATCACGTTTTTTCCGCGGATCAAAACCTCGCCGTCCTTTTCCGCAACGCGCATTTCAATGCCGTCAAACGGAACCCCGATCGAAGCAACCTTGTTGTTCTCTGGTCTATTCGCGCAGACAATGCAGGCTTCCGTCATCCCATACCCCTGAAGAATCGGGATTCCCGCCGACCAAAAGGCGTAGGCGAGGCTCTTTGACAATGGCGCTCCGCCGGAAACAAAAAATCTCAGCGCGCCTCCGACCCCGTCCCGCCATTTTGTAAACACGAGCTTGTCCGCGATCTTGTGCTTCGCTGCCAGCATCGCCGGCACCCTTTCGCGCTTTTCGACAAAGTCCCAATACTGCTGGCCGATTTCAAGCGCCCACATAAAGAGTTTTGTCTTGGCACCGCCGGCGGCCTTACCCTTCTTTACGATCTTGTGATAAACCTGCTCGAACAAACGCGGCACCGCCGTCATAATCGTCGGTTTTACCTTTTGAAGGTGCGACGCCAGCTGATCGAATCTCGCGCAGTAATGCACCGCGACTCCGTTCGAACTCAGAACATAAAATACGGTCCGTTCGAAAATATGAGAAAGCGGGAGCACCGAGAGCGAGCGGTCGCTGGGCTTTATCGGAAGCCCTTTGGAAATCGAAGAAACGTTTGAAACAAAATTCTCGTGCGTCAGCATCGCGCCTTTCGGTTCGCCCGTCGTGCCCGAAGTATAGATGATCGTCGCCAAATCATCTGGGTTTATCTCAGCGAGCTGCCGTTCAAACATCTCGGGGTCTTCGAGGATCGCAGTCTCGCCAAGTTTCTCGACGGCTTCCAAAGACATCATTCGATTATCGCCGTCAGGCATCCCTTCCTCATCAAAAAAGACAACCTTCTCCAGCCGCTCGACGCTTTGAATCGCCTGTTCCGCATGCTTGAACAAAGCCTTGCCCGAAACCAGGATCATCTTCGATTCCGAATCCTCGAGAATATACCTGATCTGATCCACCGCCTGCGTCGTGTAGATCGGAACCGTAACCCCTCGAAGCGACAACACCGCCAGATCCGCGATCGACCATTCGGGACGATTCTCCGAAATAAGCGCGACTTTCTCTCCGGGCTTTACACCGAGCCTTTTCAGCCCCATTGCGAGCTTCTGAATCTTCTCGATGACATTCGCGCCGGAGATCCCGACCCATCCTTCGCGCGCACGAAAATTGAGCGCGGCGTTATTGGCATGCCTTCGAAACGATTCGATGCAATACGAGGGCAGATTCTGCGGGATCGTCTCAAAACCGATTAAATTCTCTGCGATCATAATCTGATTACTCTCAATTCCCCGAAAGAGGCCAGCTCGAGGCTAAATTGCGGCTAGTCCGATGATTATATAGTGCCAGGAGTCATTTTTTAAAAGCTCGGATGCCAACGCTTTGGCATCTTTCTTGCCATTCGAAACAAACGGAAAGGAAGGCGCAGGTATATGAGTCGGAATTTTTAGCACGACATCTTCGAGTCGCCGACTCCCTCAACCAAGATCTTTCGCGTCCGGCTTTCATTTCCCGGAATTCCAAAGGCGGCCCCAAACGCCAAAACGAGCGGCCTCGATCAACTCGCCGGTTTAACCCGCAAGGGTTCCACCGGCGCGTCCGAGCGGTTTTAGTTAAGTCACATCACAACAACAGTTAGCCCGAACCAAATGAACAACAACGCCATCTGGAAACTCATCGCCCGCGCCTCCGAGTATTCGCATCTGACGGTACCGATCGGAGCGGTGATCATCCTTCTAGTACTCCTTATTCCGCTCCCCGCGTTTCTCCTCGACGTGCTCATCAGTTTCAATCTGATGATCTCGGTAGTCGTGCTTTTGGTGTCAATGTACATCATAGAGCCTGTCAAGTTTTCGTCATTTCCGAACCTGCTTCTGCTAACAACGCTCTACCGCCTTGCACTAAACCTCGCCACCTCCCGACTGATTCTGACCGACGGCAATTCGGGCGAGAGCGCCGCCGGCGCCGTCATCAAGGCCTTTGGAGAATTCGTTATCGGCGGCAACTACGTCGTCGGTCTTGTGATCTTCCTGATCCTGCTCGCGATACAGTTCATCGTCGTCAACCATGGTGCGGTTCGTTCGTCGGAAGTAATGGCAAGGTTCACACTCGACGCGATGCCCGGAAAGCAGATGGCGGTTGACGCCGATCTTGCGGCCGGCGCGATAGACGAGAAGGAGGCGAGAAAACGCAGGGGCGAGATCAGCCAGGCATCGGAGTTTCACGGCGCAATGGATGGTGCCATCAGATTTACGCAGAGAGACGCCGTCGCATCGATAATCATCGTTATCGTAAACATCGGCGCCGGGTTTGCCATCGGCGTTTTCCAGCACGGGCTTTCGCTAGAAGACGCCATCAAGACCTACACGATATTGACGGTTGGAGACGGCGTCTCGGCCGCCGTTCCCTCTTTGTTTATTTCCGTCGCTGCCGCGGTAATCACCACGCGCTCCGCCACCAAATCCAGCATCGGAACCGAAATGAGTTCCCAGCTCCTCCAAAACCCGCGCCCGCTTTATATAACCTGCGGCGTTTTGACATTGCTTGGAATCCTCCCCGGAATGCCGCACTTCGCGTTCCTAACGCTTGCCGCCATTGTAGGCGGCGCGGGTTATCTCGCGAGACAATCGAGCATGTTTGAGGAAGAGGCCGAGCAGCAGGCGAAACTTCTCGAAGAAAAAACCGCAAAGACCACCGAACCCGAAAACATCGAGAAACTCTTGAAGGTCGATACGCTCGCCCTCGAGGTTGGCTATGGGCTAGTCGGACTCGTCAGCGAGGATGATTCATTCCTAAATCGCATCCGCGAAATACGCCGGCAGGCCGCAATGGAGCTCGGCATCATCGTCCCCTCGGTACACGTGACGGACAACCTTCAGCTCTCCCCGCGTGAATACACGATACTTCTCAAAGGCGAACGAATCGCTGGTGGCGAAATACATCCCGATGCGTATCTTGCGATAGATCCGGGCGCGGTTCGCGAAAAGATCAACGGCGTTGAAACGACCGATCCTTCGTTCGGCATGCCCGCGGTTTGGATCAGGAGAAGCGACGACCGCGATCGAGCCGTTGCGGCCGGTTACACCGTTGTCGATCCGACAACCGTCGTCTGCACCCATCTCGCCGAAACGATCCGCAAATTCGCTCCCGAGCTTCTCGGAAGGCAGGAAACCAAGCGACTCCTCGACGCTCTCTCGGAAACGCATCCAAAAACGGTAGAAGAAGCGGTTCCAAAGGTGCTCAGCCTCGGCGAGACGCAACGAGTTTTGCAGAATCTTCTTTCCGAAAGGGTTCCGATCCGTGACCTCGCAACGATCCTCGAAGTGATCACCGATGTCGGTGTCGTGACGCACGACGTCAATACCCTGACGGAAGCGGCCCGTTCGGCACTCGCCAGAACGATCAGCGCAAACCTCGCCAACGAACATGGAGAACTCTCTGTAGTGACTCTCGATCCGACTCTCGAAAACCAGATCGCGGAACGTCTCGGATTGCTCGGAGGCAGTAATGATCAGGTTTTGGAGCCCGAATTCGGCCGACAGCTGCTTGAGAAAATCGAGGCCGCGGTGCAGGCGGCGGTGATGACGCAGCCCGTCGTGCTGTGTTCCTCGCTGATCCGACCGCACCTCAGAAAACTTACGGAACGCTTCTTGCCTGATCTGGATGTGATCGCCCACGGAGAAGTGGCGCCGAACGTACAACTCATACCGCTGGGGACAGTGAGCTAGCAGTTCCCCGGCGGACCTTCCACCAAAAAAAACCCTTCGGTGGAACCGCTCAGATGGAGATACGAAAATGAACGTTAAAAAATACCGCGCACAAACAACACGTGAAGCACTTGAAATGATCAAGGAAGAACTCGGCGCCAACGCCTATGTACTCGAAACAAGGAAGATCAAGGCCGGCGGCTTTCTCGGCCTTCGTTCCAGAAACGAAGTCGAGATCAGCGCCGCCGTTCCCGAGACGCTTTCCTTGAGCGCCGCCGACAGAAACGAACCAGGAATCCAAATAGTAGATGACAGCGAGGCGATTCCGAGACAGATGCCGACCGTTGATTCGGCTTCGCGTGAAAGAATTCTCAACGCACTCGCCGTGCGTGCCGCTTCGGCCAAGAGCGCCGGACGCGCGGCATTGGACTTTCGAAAAGAAGATGTCTCTCCGAAGACCTTTGAACGCAATTCGTTCGTTCCGGAAAAGAGACCGATCGAAACCGTAGAGCTGAGCAGCGAAGCACCCAGAATCGTCCATCCGAGAATGCCCAAAGTGCGCGCCGCTTCGGCAAGTGCCAACTCCCCGGCTCTTGATGCCTCAACTGCAACCCCGATGCCCGCCCCCCGCTCAAACATTCTCGCCGAAACGCTTTCCACGGAATCCGGAGCCTTCTCATCCGTCGCCTCTCCCGCCGTCGTCACCGCACCACCCGAAATAACGAGAACCGACATCGAGCTAATTCGCGCCGAACTCCGCGAAGTCAAGTTCTCGCTAAACTCCTTTGGCGGCACCTTCCCGAAATTCGCCCAGGAATTCAATTTCGAGAGAGACGGTGCGATCTTTGACTATCCCTTCTACGATACATATCTTGAACTCTCCCGAACCGGTCTCGATCCGGCAAAGATCAGGAAACAGCTTTCCGAATTTGTGCCGCAGTTTTCGGGCGGCGCATTGCCGGCGACAAACCTCTCGAGATTGGTGCTCAAGCGAATTCTCGCCTCCGGCCCCGCCTTCTACGGCGATCCGCTCAGAAAACACAGGATCATGGCGATCATCGGCGCGACCGGCGTTGGAAAGACGACTACAATCGCAAAACTCGCCGCTCGCGAAACACTCGACAACGCCAAGGCAGTCGAACTCGTTACGCTCGACACATATCGCATCGCCGCCGTCGATCAGCTCAAGACATACGCCGAAATAATCGGCGCCGGATGCCATGTCGTGCGGAACGTCGCCGAGCTCGACCAGAAGCTCAACGAGATTTCGAAAAACGCAACGATATTGATCGATACGACCGGAAGAAGCCCCTATGATCTTTCCGATCAATCCGAGGTTTCAAATTACCTGAAAGCAAATGAAGAGATCCACAAATGCCTCGCGGTTCAATCAACGCTGAATCATGACGACGCGATGCAGTCTCTCAGCAAGTTCAGCATGTACGGCGTCAACTCACTCGTTTTGACCAAGATGGATGAAACCTCAAAACCCGGCAAAATCCTCGACACAATTTCGACCGCCGGTCTTCCGATGTCCTATTTCTGCATGGGCCAGCGCGTACCCGAAGACATTCGAGTCGCCGATGCCGAAACGGTTTCCGAGCAGGTACTGCCTCGTGAAAATCAAACCCAAATGCGTTTGAGCGCATAGTTCGGTTTTCTGGAATTTCAAGGCAAGTGATAGTTTCAATCCTATAAGAGGATCTTTCATATTCAATTTGGTCCGATATTACGGGGCCGAAATCACTTGCCAAATCCGGATTACCGGAAAGAAGCGCAAAATTCACCCCCGGTATCGATTACAGCCAAACAGAATGAAAGACCAAGCATCCACGTTGCGGCTCATCGTCTCGAATGATATGAGAATGAGCGGAACGCAGCATCAGGAACGCGCAAGCATGAAAAGCAATTCCCACACAAGCAGCATAGCGATTTCAGGAGGCAAGGGCGGTGTTGGAAAATCCAACCTCGCCGTCAACCTCGCGATCGAACTCGGTGCGCTTGGAAACGAAGTCACACTCCTCGACGCGGATCTCGGACTTGCAAATGCCGATCTGCTTTGCGGTGTGACGCCAAAGCACCATCTCGGACACGTCATTGCCGGCTGGAAGGAGCTCGACGAAATCGCGATACATCTTTCGGCCAACGTTCGTCTTCTTCCGGGCGGAAGCGGAGTTCGAAAGCTCGCCAACATCTCCATCGAGGACGATTCGAACGTTCTCGAAAAACTCCGAAAGATGGAGCAGGATCTGGACTACCTTTTGATCGACACCGCCGCCGGAGTCGGCGACAACGTGATGGGTGTCTTGAGCGCCGCCGACGAGGTGATCATCGTCGCCACTCCCGACCCGACCTCGATCGTCGATGCCTACGCGACGATCAAGGTGATTCTGCAGGAAACAGAAACAAAGCCGATTTCGGTCGTCGTCAACAATGTCGTCGGAGTCGGTGACGCGGAAAGCGTTTTTCTTCAGATCGAACAGGTCGTAAAGAAATTTCTCAACCGTCGCGTGCGATTTCTCGGGATGGTTCCCCACGACGACCAGCTCGCCGAAGCCGTCCGTGACCAAACCCCCGTCGTCAGATTCGCCCCCCAATCACCGGCGAGCCGCGCCATACGGCTTATCGCAAAGCAAATCTGCAACCGATCCCCGCAAGACCTTTTGACAACTTCCGAACAAACGCAGTCTTTCTGGAATCGTTTAACGCAGTCCTAACTCCCCGAAAAGGACTTCCCGCACCAAACCAAAATCCAATTTCCGTTTCTCCCAAACATGCCTCGAAGTTCTCCTACACAAAGCTACGAACAGTCAGCGCTGTCTTTAAATGCGGGTCTCTCGCAGGAAGAGCGCGACGAACTGATCACAAGCCACCTGTCAAAGGTGAAGTACATCGCGGATCGGATGTCGGCCAAACTACCGCCATCGGTTGAAAAGGACGACCTCTACGGTGCCGGCGTGCTCGGTTTGATCGATGCCGTCGAACGTTTTGACGCGACACGCGGAATCGCCTTTACGACCTTTGCCGAGATGCGAGTCCGCGGCGCGATCCTCGACAGCCTGCGCGCGCTCGATTGGGCATCGCGCTCGGCAAGACGCCGCGCGCGCGAGATCCAGGACGCGTTTTCCGCCGTCGAACAGCAAAAGGGGCGTTCGGCACGCGAAGAGGAAGTCGCCGAGTTCCTAAATATTCCTTTGTCGGAATTCCACGCCGCGATGAACGAAATCCGCGGTTTGACGCTTTCAAACCTCGACGAACCCGATGAGGACACCGGTTTGAGCCTTCTCGATACGGTGACCTTTGACGGCCGCAGCCCGCTGGAGCGCTTCGAGTACAACGAACGACGCAGGATCCTCTCCGATTTGGTTGACGAACTCCCCGAGAAGGAACGCAAGGTGATCGCGCTTTACTACCTTGAGGAGCTAAACATGAAGGAAATCGGGATCATCCTCGATGTTTCCGAATCACGCGTGTCGCAACTGCGGACACAGGCCATCATCCGTCTCAGAAACGGAATCAAGAAACTGATATGAACGCCGGAGATCTGATTTCAAGCGAAGAAATGTCGGCACTTATGCCGGAGAACGAGAAGCGCGGAACCGGCGCCAAGCCCGGCGTCGTGCCCTACAATTTCCGCAAACCCGATCGGCTTTCGAAAGATCAGATTCGCGCGATCTATCTTCTGCACGATCTCTTTGCGCACAGCCTTTCATCGAGTCTCCCCTTGCTTCTCCGAACAGCCTCGGAAGTCAATTTGATCTCCGTCGAGCAACAGCCGTTTGGAGACTATCTAAAGGGGCTCGCGGATCCGACCACGATTTTTACGATTTACGTTCCGACGCTTCGAGGCAGCTATGCCGTCGAGATCAGCTCTCCGATCGCGTTTCCGGTGATCGACAGACTGCTGGGCGGAGCGGGAGACGATCTTGAGGAAAAGAGAGCGGCGACCGATCTCGAGCTAAATATCGTCGAGGATTTTCTATCGATAATCTGCGACGCCTATGTCGAGGCGTGGAAACCGATCATCCCGCTGGAGGGCGAGGTAAGGGCGCGCGAAACCAGACCGCAGATGGCGCAGATGGTCGCCCAAAACGAGGTCGTGGTAACGATCGCCTATCAGCTTCAAATTGGAGAGGCGCGGGGTTCGATGTCGATCTCGATTCCGATCGTCACCCTCGAGCCAGTGATAGACAAGTTCAATCCCGCTTCATATTCGAGCGGAAGCAAGGTCAGCCAGGAAGAAAGGCTGGCGCTGAGGGAAGGCCTCAAGCGGGTAAAGTTCCCCGTTTCAACCGAGATCGAGCCGCTATCGGTCCGTTATGGAGATCTCGCAAAACTCGGAGTCGGAGACATACTCCGCACCAATCATCGAGCCGATGCCTCGGTAAACATAAATATCGGCGGCAAGGAAAAGTTCAGGGGATCGCTGGCGGGAGACAATGGCCAGCTTGTCGTAAGGATCGAATCCAAGGTTTAGCAAACAAATTATGAGTACAAGCAACGACCCCGTAATGGGGCTTCTGGAAAAGTTAAGGGACGTTGAAATGGAGGTGATCGTCAGGTTTGGCTTCGTCGAGATGCCGCTCCGCGATGTCGCCGCACTGGCAACAGGCTCGATGATCGAACTCAACCGTTCGGTTGATGAACCCGTCGAACTGCTTGTAAACAATCGTCCATTCGCCCGCGGCGAAGTCGTAGTGGTTGACGGTTACTACAGCATAAGGATCACAGAAGTTACCCCTGCCGAACGGCATTCGAACATCTTCTCGGTTGAGTCGCTCGCCGGAAGCATCGATAACACGGAACAATCCCCGGCTCAGGATCAACCCGAAGCAAAGCCGCGTCCGGAAAATCCACCTGCGGCAAATCCTCAGACCGCAAACCCGCCGGCGGGCGCGAAGCCACCGAACGCGCCCCCGCCAAACCGCAATCCGCAGGGCCAGCCGCAAGGCCAGCGCCCGGCGGCTCCGCCACCCCAAAACAACCCCGCAACATAGGTAACAATTATGGAGATACAGCAAGTAACGACAGTATTGGTATTCCTTAGTCTCGCTCTTTCGGTGTTCTCGCTTTTGCGAAACCGGCACAACCGCAGAGAGCTTGAGTTTGGCGCAAACCAGCTCGAACTCCTTGATGTGACGCTTCAGGAGACGATGGAGTTGATCGAAGGAAACTTGAAGACCTCAAGCGATCACGCGCGACGCATCGCCTGGCTCGATGCGAAAGTTCGGCAAAGCCGATACTTTTCGATCAAGGAGAAAAACTCGACCGCGATACGCGACGAGCGTCGTCCGAGCATCGAGGAAAGACGCGAAAGAATCCTGAGGATGTCTGACGAAGGTTACGACTGCGACATGATCGCAACGCACCTCGGTCTGATGCCCGGAGAGGTTCAGTTGATACTAAATCTGAATTCGCGCCCGGCGGCGGTCGCCTAGGAGACAATAGAGATGTATTCAGGACTCTACACCGCCGTACTCGGCATGAAAGCGCGCGAGAAAACGCTTGAGGTTCAGGCGAACAACATCGCGAACTCCTCGACCGACGGTTTCAAGGCCGAACGCCTTTCGTATTCGACGTTTGAAACCGACGAGCGCGGAAGCCCGGATTCGCAACCCACGGTTGCCGGCGTCCTCGCTTCGAGCTCGACCGACTATTCAACCGGACAACTTCGCGAAACCGGTGCGACGCTCGATGTCTCGATCCGCGGCGATGGATTCTTCAAGATCCAAACCGAAAGGGGTCCGCGGTTTACACGCGCCGGAAGTTTCTCGCAGGACGCCGCCGGACAACTCGTGACAAAGAACGGCGATCTCGTTCTCGGCGATCAGGGACCGATCACGCTGCCAAAAGACGCAACGGTTGCGATCACGCGAGACGGAGTCATCACCGCAAAAGGAAAACCGATCGGGAAGATCTCGGTCGCCCGATTCGACAACCCCGTAACCGCGCTTAAAAAAGACGGAGATTCGCTGTTTGCGCTAACGGGAGAGGGTGAGGCAGCGGACGTACCCAATCCGGATATCCTCCAGGGAACGCTCGAATCGTCAAACGTAAATCCGGTAAACGAAATGGTCGAGATGATCAACAACACCCGCGAATTCGAATCCCTGCAAAGATCCGTAACGCTAATGATGAACGACGTCGGAAAGAAGATTTCTACGGAACTGGGGAGAGCGTAACCGGAGAAGTTCCAAGTTCCAGAAGTTTCAAGTTCCAAGTTCCCTGACTTTACGAGCTTGCGATTGGAACTATGAACCCTTCTAAATGAAACCTTTGCCTTATTCCGGCATACCACCGATGCCATTGAAATAGGAACCATGAAGCTTTCCGAATCTTGGAACTTTTGGAACTTGGAACCTGGAACACTTCCGATCCACCAACCACAAAGGAGAAACAATGCCAAACAGAGCACTCTTAACAGCCGCGACAGGGATGCATGCCCAGCAGCAGAATGTCGATAACATCGCAAACAATATCGCCAACTCCGGTACGACCGGGTTCAAGCGGGGTCGGATCCAGTTTCAGGATCTTGTCTATCAAAATCTGAGGGCCGCCGGGGGTGCCGTCAATGCTTCGTCAAACCTTCCCGTCGGGCTCGAGATCGGACTCGGCACGCGCTCGATCGCAAACACGCGTTCGTTCTTGCAGGGAGACTACCAGCAAACGGGCCAACCGACCCACATGCTCATCGAAGGCAGCGGCTTTTTTCAAATCCGCATGCCAAACGGAGATATCGGCTATACCCGCGACGGTTCGTTCGAACTCAACAATCAGGGACAAATCGTCACAACCAGCGGTTATCAGCTAGAGCCCGGAATCACGATCCCTTCAAACGCCACAAAGATCACGGTCGGGAACGATGGAACCGTTTCGGTGGCGCTTCCCGGGCAGCTCAATGAATCGACCGTCGGACAGATTCAGACAGTCGTCTTCGCAAACCCCAACGGCCTTTCCGCTCAAGGCGGGAATCTCTTCAAGGCGACCGGTTCTTCCGGAGACCCGCAAACCGGAACGCCGGATTCCGAAGGCTTTGGAAAAATCACGCAGGGGTATCTCGAGGGCTCGAACGTGAGCGCGGTCGAGGAACTCGTAAACATGATCTCGGCGCAAAGGATTTACGAAACGAACTCGAAGGTGATCACGACCGCCGACCGTATGCTTGGCACTATCAATCAGGTAATCAACTAAACCAGAGGCATGTTGAAACTTCTCTTCCCTCTTTGTTTTCTTGTTTTCGCGATCGGCGCGACGGCCTTTGGCGCGCCTGTTTCGGTTTCGATAAAATCAGCCGCTGTCGCAGACTCGGAAATCCTACGGGTTTCGGATATCGCCTCTCTGCGCGGCGGAGACCCGGCAAGGATCGCACGAATCGGCGCGGTTTCATTGGGATACGCGCCAAATCCCGGCGCCGTCCGCGAGATTGCAAAATCGAGAGTCAAGCTCGCGATTTTGGCCACCGGTTTTCCTGCCTCGGATTTTTCCCTTGTCGGTCCCGACACCACCTATGTAACGCGTAAAGGACAGTCGATATCGACCATTGAGGTGGATTCGGCAATCAAAAAAGCGGTCGAGGGATTCGCTTCTGCGGGAAGCTTTACGGTTTCGCGTTTGGTTATCGACTCGCAACCAATCACCGGGCTCCCGACCGGCAAGATCGAATTGCGCGCCGACATCTCGGCCGTTCGAAACCTGTTCGAACCGTTTTTTGTTTCTTTGGAAATACGCATCGACGGGCGCCACCAAAAGAAGGTTCCAGTCCGTGTCGAATGCGAGGCCACGGCGCGAGTCGCCGTATTGCGCAATCCGATCGCGCCGCAGCAGAGAATCTTGCCGGAGGACATCGCTTTCGAAAACGTTCGGCTCGAAAGGAATCTCTCCGAATATGTAACCGACCAAAACGGGCTTCGAGCCAT